>CP046174.1:1912148-2549531 GCA_017161075.1 Erysipelotrichaceae bacterium 66202529
TTATAATTTTAAAGAATGATGTGGACAACAATCTCAAAATAGCTTATGGCTCACTTGAATATATGGATAAGGAAATTAATATTTTGAATGAGGTAGCAAATATTTTGGATGGGGGAGTAGAAGTGATTAGGAGAAGGTGGAAAAGATATGATAAATAAAGTAACAATTAAAATAGAAATAACAAATGATAAGAATATTAAAATTAGTAATAATGATCACCAAATAATTATTGATAAAAATATAAAAACTGTTAATGCACAAAATATATATGATTTACTAGATTACAATATAGATAATGATTATTTACAACCTCTTGAGAAAATTGAAGGAGAAAGTGAAGAAACGGCAGATACTATAAGATTATTTAATTATACAATTGATTTAATAAATAAGGTAATTACAGGGGTAAATGAAAAATCAATAAAATTAAGAGAAGAAAAAAACAAATCTGAAGAAACAGAAAGTGAAGCTTCTGATTAAAAAATATAGTATATGTGTAGAATAGAAATTACAAACTGTTTTGGTGATTCTTTATTGATATTTCTACTAAAAAAATGATAAAAATTGATAGGTGAAAAATATCTTTATATTTGTAGTGTGAATTAAAAAGTTTTTTTCATCTTTGGGAGCTTATTTAGAGCTTAAAACCATTTGATACTCTCAAAATCAGTCAACTAGAGTGAACGCGTATATACAAAAAATAGCCTGTTTATCGCATTATTTGCATTTCAGTGAACTAGAGGGAAAGTGTTATAAAATTGGTGTTGAGTAGATACTCAAAGATACTACGCAATACTTATAGTATACAATATTAAGGGTTTCTAAAATAAGCTGGGGAAGCTTGTAAATCTCAAATAAAGACATTGAGGTTTTCTAAACCCTGAAGACGGTTAATAAGAATAAGAGTAGAGTAAATCATCATGAATTACTCTACTTTTCTCTATTGCACCGCTCTTAAAGCGTATTCCATTCACGATAATATAAATGAAGCTCGACTGTATTTGCCCGTAAAGGAAGATCAAAAAAAATTATCACTCTTGACTTAAATATCAAAATTCGTTTAAATATAGTTGTAAGAAATAGATGAATATTTATCTATTTCCGGATACTATTAAATGAACAGCAATGTTCAAATATTATCCGCTAGCTGGCTTGCGGGATACAAAAGACCAGCATTCAAATATGATCCGTTAATTCGTGTACGGGATATAAAAGACGAATGTAAAAATTGCCCCTAGTTGGGGCATTTTATTTAGGAGTATAATTCTATGGTTCCATTAGGATATCTCTATTCTATAATGTGTTTCCAGTTACTGAACAATATTTAGTACATAGACAATCTTTTTAATATGTTTATGAATCTTGTAAGGTTATGATAGATTGTGAATAAACAATACATAAACGGCATACATTCTTTACAGCTTTTTCTTACATGCATGCCTTTTAAGCATGCTGTACGATTCTGACAGGGTATTGGACATTCCATGCGTAGAAACTTACAATGAAAACAGAGGTGATAACATGAACAGAATAGAGAAAGCAAAACAAATGGAAAAGGCACATTTTCCTAAGGTATCCTTTTTGCAGGAGGATCCGGAAATGCAGCAAATTATGAAGCCGCATCTTTTTGCGGATGTATATGGCCACGGTACCCTGGATTTTACGATGCGGGAATATATCACCCTCGCTGTTATGGCCGCAAATAACGCTGAGGAGCTGATCACGGATCATGTGAAAGCATTGCTGGAAACCGGTACCGCACCACAGCTCATCCTGGAAGTAATCTATCAGATTATTCCCTATGCAGGGCTGCTGAAGGCACATCAGGCATTGAACTATGTTCATCAGTCTTTGCAGGAGCTGACGAATCCTGAGGAACCTGAGATAGGAAGCACGGTGACAGAGGAAACCCGTTTTCAAAAGGGCTTTGATGCACAATGCTCTGTTTTTTCTCAGGATGCAATACAGGGGGGACATGATGCTGCTGCGATTGATCTCAAGCATATGCAAAGGTATTTATCCGCGCATTGCTTTGGTGATTTCTATACAAGAAAGGGGTTGGATATGAGGCAGCGTGAGCTTTTGACATTTTGTACGATTGCATCACTGGGCGGATGTGAAAATCAATTACGTGCACATGCCAAAGCCAATCTGCAGGCAGGAAATACAAGAGCCACACTGATTGAGGCAATCACACAATGTCAGCCGTATATCGGCTTTCCAAGAACACTGAATGCTATACAGATCATAGAAGAAGTATCCACAACGCAGTAATAAAAGGACTGGGATCAGACTGCTGCTTTTCTATTGTTGCAATCGTATCAAAGTGGAATGTATAATGATTAAAAGAGCTGGTGATGATCAGTTCTTCTATACAAAATGGTACACCGGGGCTGCAGCTTATGCTGTATAATAGGATAGAAAGCATATAGGAAAAGCTAAGAAAATGAGGAAATCCCTGCATCAGCCTCTGTAAAAACACCACGCTTTTATACTATGTGGATACGATACAGAAAAGGATGCCTATAAAGATGAACAGCATCAGGATTGCATTCCCTGATGCCAGTGCCTTTTACTTTTTTCAAAGGAAAAGCAAGTAATACAGTAGCGGTATAGCTAGGAATGCTGCTGGAAAGGAGATATTATGGAGCTAAGAGTGTTGCAATATTTTCTGATGGTTGCCAGGGAACAGAATATTACAAGGGCAGCCGAAGCACTGCACATTACACAGCCCACCCTGTCCAGACAACTGATGCAGCTGGAGGATGAATTTGGTAAAACGCTGTTTGTTCGCGGTAAGGGGAAAATCGCCCTGACGAGTGAGGGAATGCTTCTTAAAAAACGAGCAGAGGAGTTGGTTGCACTGGCAGCCAAAACAGAACAGGAAATGAAGGAAAGCAATGAGCATGTGGCGGGAAGGATTTTTATTGGAAGTGGAGAAACACGCCAGTTTCATGAACTCAGCCGTATTATAAAGCAGTTTCATGAGCAGTATCCGGCAGTTACATTCGAGCTTTTCAGTGCGCATGCGGATGATATTAAGGAGCGTATCAATAGTGGACTGCTGGATATCGGTCTGCTGCTGGAGCCGGTGGATATCAGTGATTATGAGTTTCTCCGCTTACCCGATAAGGATTGCTGGGGTGTTGTGTTACCCAAAGCTGACCCACTGGCAGAAAAGGCGGTTATCACTGCTGAAGATTTAAGAGGAAAGACCATCATCGCATCGAAGCGTCCACAGGTACATAATGAAATAGAAAACTGGTTTCAGGATGTGTATGAAAGTGTGCAGGAGGTTGCGTCCATCAATCTGGTAAACAATGCTGCCATGATGGTAGAGGATGGACTGGGCTATCTGATAACCCTGCAGCATCTGATTGCAGAATATCCTGAAAATCCGATTTGCTTCCGGCCGCTTTCACCTTCGTTGGAAACCGGCTGTGTTCTTGTATGGAAAAAGCACCAGTTATTTTCACCGGCTGCCGCTGCCTTTATCACCTGTCTGAAGCATGCTTTTCAAGCATATGGAAAGATAGAAAAGGAGTATTAGACAATAGGATGAACAGAATCTAAAATGTAGGTATATCATATATATCTGCATTATTTTGCAGTTTAGGAGGAAGCTATGAATCGAAAAGAGGTAAGCAGTACCTATGGAGTGGCATTGGAGGAGCTTGCGGCTATGGAACAGGCCGGCATATTTGATGATGTAGGCTGTAGAAATGGGGAACGGGATTTTCAAAACGGTGATATTCAGAAGCTGAGTCACGTGCTGTCCTTGCGTAAAATCGGGTTGGATCTGCCAGGAATCACTGGCTATTTGAAGCTGGAGGAATCGGGTGAGGCTTCTATTTGTGAGAGAAAGCGCATCCTAAAGGCACAACGGGCATTGCTGTTATCTGAAATTCACATCCGTGAGAAAAGTGTCAGCTGCATAGACTATCTGCTGTTTGAAATGTGCGGCTGTGATGCGAAAGCTGAAACATGACAAAAAGAGTCTCTGAATGAGAATTAGGAAAAACCTACAGGATTTGCAAGGGCTCTGGTAGCAATCAGTAAACAAATAACCTGTTCTTATCAATAAAAAAGGAAGCAGCTGCAATGAAAAGCAGGCGGCATCCATGTATTTCATGAAAAAAAGAGATTTCTAGCATGAGGGTACTTCCTGCATACCGTCATTCTTTGAAATCTCTTTTTTCAGCTACCTCATGAAAGCTGTATTGTATATGCGGATGCATCCATCTTATTCAGCGGATAACAGGGACTGCATAGTTATCAGATATTTTTCCGCAGTATTTTTTCCATATCAGATACATGCGGGCTTCCAGACAGGGATACAGTGGCTTAAAGCAGAGTGGGGAATCTGGTGAAACATTGGCAATCTTATCCAGAGCGAATGCATAGCCAATACCGGCTTCTACCAGAATTGCTGCATTATACAGAAGATTATAGGTAGCCGTCAGCTGTATTTCTGTATGTCCCTTTTTCAGCCATTTGAAAATTTCATTCTCATGTCTGGTAGCGTTTCGGTTACAGATCAGTGGCTGATCCCATAAATCCTCTGCTGTAATTATGTCTTTTTTTGCTAATGTACTGTCCTTTCTCATAAGAATGCCATACGTATCTTTAACAGGAAATTCCAGATGCTCATATTTAGACGTATCTACGAAGCCAAACAATAAGCCGAAGTCAAGCAAGCCCTTATCCAGCTCCTCCAATACATCCGTAGTATCACCGCTTGCAATATGAAAGCGAATATTCGGATAGCTTGCCTGCAGTTGCCTGGCGCCCTGCGCCAGATATTGTACTGCGTGCGTTTCTCCAGCTCCAATATAGATATCACCCTCGCTGATATCAGCGCTTAATGCAATCTCATCCTCTGTTTTTTTGACCAGACCAAGAATTTCCTCGGCGCGCTTACGCAGGATCATTCCTTCCTCTGTTAATGTAATTTTCCGGCTGCCGCGTATAAATAGCTGCTTTCCTAACTCCTCCTCCATGTCTTTGATTTGTCTGGACAGGGTGGGCTGTGAAATATGCAGATAATCTGCCGCACCTGAAATACTTTGCTCCCGTGCGATTGCAAGAAAGTATTGCAGTACTCTGAGCTCCATGATACCATCTCCTTTTGTTTCCTTGTCATCATTGTAGCATAGACAATCAGCGCAGGAAAGCTGAAAAGCAAGCGGATATTGTCTGTAGGGTGATAAAGTGGAAGGTAAACAGATGTGAGATATAAAATTAGAAAAGTGACAACTATCTGCAGCTTAAACAATGCCTTTTGGTTATGATTACGTATGTGATATAGGTATTTAACATTTTAGATATTGCCATTTATACTGTAGATATAGAAAAGAGGCGAAGAATCATTCGAAAACATGTGCTTGTGATATCTGCCAGCTTGCGAACAGGAAGTAATTCTGAGCTGTTGGCAGATGCATTTATAAAAGGAGCCAGAGAAAATGGACATCTCGTAGAAAAGCTTACCCTGCGGGATAAGGCGTTGCATTTTTGTAACGGCTGTCTGGCGTGTCAGAAAAGCAGGAGCGGACATTGTGTGATAAAGGATGATGCAGATGAAATCATAGCGAAGATGTCTGCCGCCGATGTTATCGTTTTTGCAACACCTGTATATTTCTATGAAATGTGCGGACAACTGAAAACCCTGTTGGATCGTACCAATCCGCTGTTTCCACTGGAATATGCATTTCGTACCGTCTATCTCATCACAACAGCCGCAGAGCGGGAAAAAGCTGCTATGGATAACGTGGTAAAGGGTATGTGCGGATGGATCGATTGTTTTGAAAAGGCAAGTCTGCAGGGAGTTGTCTACGGAACCGGTGTTGAACAGGAGCATGCGGTATTGAAGCTTTCTTCCCATTTGCAGACAGCCTATGAAATGGGAAAAATGGTATAGGATCAGGAGGAATCATGATGAAACAAATCAAACAACAATATTTAACAGGAGAACGAGCGTTATTTCATGCACAGGATCAGGAGATATGGGATTGTACGTTTGCCGATGGTGAATCGCCGTTAAAGGAAAGCAGAAACATCAGGCTGACAAACAGCATATTCAAATGGAAGTATCCGTTATGGTACAGTAAGGATATTTTCTGTGAGCATACAACCCTGCTGGATACCGCACGCTCCGGTATCTGGTATACGAAAAATATAACCATGCAGGACTGCTTTATCCAGGCACCGAAGACCTTTCGCAGATGTGAGGGAGTTACGCTAGTGAATGTACAGCTTCCCAATGCGGAAGAAACCCTGTGGAGCTGTAAGGATATCACAATAAAGCATATGAGTGCCAATGGGAATTATTTTGCGATGAACTCTGAAAATATTCGTATCTGCGATTTTACATTATCCGGAAATTACGCATTTGACGGAGCTAAAAGCATGGAAATCCGCAACGCTAAGCTGTTATCCAAGGATGCCTTTTGGAACTGTGAAAATGTCACGGTATATGACTCTTTAATCGTTGGCGAATATCTGGGCTGGAATTCTAAAAATATCCGTTTTGTGAATTGTACAATCGACAGTCTGCAGGGGATGTGCTATATGGACAATGTTATTCTTGAAAATTGTAAGCTGTTAAATACGACACTGGCCTTTGAATACTCCAGCGTGAAAGCGGATATCGTTTCTTCCGTGGACAGTATTACGAATCCATATGAGGGGATTATACGGGCAGAGGAAATCAAGCAGATTATTTTCGAAGAGGAATATGTGGATCCCTCCAGAACCCAGATCAGTGTACGGGAGCTGGTGGCATGAAGTATGAGTTTGACCGGCTGATTGACCGGCGAAACACAAATTCTTTGAAATGGAACGTAAAGGAGGGTGAGCTGGCAATGTGGGTGGCCGATATGGATTTCCAAACGGCTCCCTGTATACGCGAGGCTGTACAGAAAAAGGCGGCTTTTGGAATCTATGGCTACAGTGATATACCGGAAACGTATTATATGGCATACCAAAGCTGGTGGAGCAGACGGTACGGCTTTGATATGCAAAGGGAATGGATGCTGTTCAGCAGCGGAGTGGTTCCGGCAGTTTCTTCCATTATCAGAAGACTGACAGCACCGGCTGAGCAGGTGCTGATACTGGCCCCTGTATATAACATATTTTACAATTCCATCCGCAACAATGGACGTAAGGTGATCACCAGTAATTTGGTGTATGAAAACGGCGATTATCATATCGACTATGCCGATTTAAAACAAAAGCTCGCGGCTTTACAAACAACCCTGATGATTATATGTAATCCGCATAATCCAATCGGCAAGCTCTGGAGCAGGGAGGAGCTAGCAAAAATCAATGCGTTGTGTGTCAAACATCATGTGACGGTTGTCAGTGATGAGATTCACTGTGATCTATGCGTACCGGGGAAGGCTTATATACCGTTTGCCTCAGTAAATGAGGCGTGTCGGGAAAACAGCATCACCTGCTTATCCGCAAGTAAGGCATTCAATCTTGCTGGGCTGCAGGCAGCCTGTGTTGTCATCGCAAATGAAGCACTCCGTCATAAGGTTTGGAGAGGACTGAACAACGATGAGGTGGCGGAGCCGAATGTGTTCGCCTGTGAGGCTGTTACAGCAGCGTTTCAGGAGGGTGAGGAATGGCTGGAGAGCCTGCGAAGATACCTCTGGGCGAATCGAAAGACAGCACAGCATTTTCTGGAAAAGCATATACCGCAGCTACATCCTGTTGAAGCGGAAGCAACCTATCTGCTGTGGATCGACTGCACGATTCTGCATCCCTTTGTCGATACGCTCTGTGACTATCTGCGTGCAGAGCAGGGACTTCTGGTATCCAAAGGATCGGCTTACGGAACAGCCGGAGAGGACTTTATCCGCATGAATATTGCATGTTCCAAAGAGCAGCTGCTGGAAGGTCTGCGACGGTTAAAAGCAGGCGTAGAGGAATTCACACAAAGCTATGCCGCCGTATGCTGAGAGGTAAATGCGTACATGATCTGTCCAGCGAAGCCCTGCTGTTGGACAGATTATATGAAAGCAGGACACTGCTATCCTGTAGCTTTATTCAAACGCAGCTATATTCCTGTTTTCTGTAAGCACAGGAAAATAGCTGGAAAGCATCCGTTAAATCGTAAATCATCAGTTTTTCTTCGATAAGGTACTGTACTGCTCCAATTCATGAAACACTTAAAAAATCAGTATGTAAATTTCATGCATACTGATTTTTTTTCATAAGGAAACCATATGTCCATACATCATGCTTCATACAGCAGACATTTCTGCTGCAGTATCTGCCTGCTGTACACGCTATAAAGCATCCCCGTTGGTCTCTATGACACGTGCGTACCAGAAGAAGGAATCCTTTTTTAAACGTTTGCCGCTGCCTTCTCCCCAGTCATTCAAATCTACATAAATATATCCATAGCGCTTGCTCATTTCCGCACTGGAGGAGGATACAATATCGATCGGCCCCCAGCTTAGATAACCAAGAACAGACACGCCGTCAAGAATACATTCCTTTACCTGTGCGATATGCTGCCGCAGGTATTCGATGCGGTATAGATCATGAATACTCTGATCCTCCTCTACCTGATCAAAGAGTGTTTATATACGATATGCCTAATCCTTTACGATTTTTACAATGCAGTAAGAAAGCAGCAGGAAACAGGTGTTATCTTCATTTTTCTGATTGGTTTCAAGCCATGTATAATAACAGTTTTGTTATAAACAGCAGCTTCCCGCTAAGTTTCCTTGACACGGCAATAGTTTAGCGTTAAACTAAAATCTAAAGAGGAAATGTATATGAAAAGAGAAGATATCAATGCGTTTATGGATGAATTTTACAGCATTTCTTGTAAAATGAACCAGATCAGAATCACCCCGATTACCTTTCAGGGGAATATTACAACAAATTCCGCAGGCTTATTTTTTATGGATGCCATTGCATCTCATAAGGGCATAAAAATGTCGGAAATCGGAGAGGTGCTGGGAATTACCAAGGGGGCAGTTTCACAGATGGCTGCCAAGCTGGAGAAAAAGCATCTAATACGCAAGATAAAAAGCAAAACAAATGCCAAGGATATCTATCTGGAGCTGACACCGCAGGGGGAACAGGTGAATCGGGAACAGTGTGTGCTGCGTAAAAAGATGTATGAGGGTATCAGTGAAATTATATCGGACTACAGTGAGCACGATACGGAAATCATCCGGGTGTTTTTGAATCAGGCAGGCTTATATCTGGAACAATACCGAAAGGAGCTCGCCCGGCTGCATGAAGAATAAACAATGCTGTTGAACAGATAGCAGTAAGGATTGAGATAGAGCAGCCTCTTATCCATACAGAATGTATTTATTGGGTACCACAGAACAATCGGGCAGACACCTAGTCCAGGGGAATGTCGGTGCCGGTTATTTTATATACTGATGGATGTTAGGCGATTAAAGAAAACAGACAGAAAGGAAGATTCGTAGTATGCTTCAGATAAAAAATATACACAAGCAGTATAAGACAGGCAGTTTAATACAGAAGGCACTTGACGGTGTGAGTCTGAATTTGCGGGACAATGAATTTGTGGCCATACTGGGGCCGAGTGGTTCCGGAAAGACAACGCTTTTAAATATCATCGGAGGGCTCGACCGTTATGATGAGGGTGATTTGATTATCAACGGGATATCGACGAAAAAATACAGGGACAGAGACTGGGATTCCTATCGTAATCATACGATCGGCTTTGTATTCCAAAGCTATAATCTGATTCCGCATCAGACGATTCTGGCAAATGTTGAGCTTGCTTTAACGATTTCCGGTATATCGAAAGCAGAGCGAAGACAGAAGGCTAAACAGGCGCTGGAAGAGGTAGGTCTGGGAGAACAAGGACATAAAAAGCCAAACCAGATGTCCGGGGGACAGATGCAGCGTGTTGCCATCGCCCGTGCTTTGGTGAATGATCCGGATATCCTGTTGGCGGATGAGCCTACAGGTGCACTGGACAGCGATACGAGTGTACAGGTCATGAACCTGTTGAAGGAGGTTGCCAAGGATCGCCTTGTCGTCATGGTAACACACAATCCGGAGCTGGCACAGGACTATGCGACACGTATCGTGGAGCTGCGTGACGGTCGTATCCGCAGTGATTCTGATCCCTACGAGGTGAGGGAGGAGGAGCTGGAACAGCCAAAGCATGAAAATATGGGAAAATCTTCCATGTCCTTTACAACCTCCTTGCTTTTGAGCTTTAATAATCTGCGTACGAAAAAGGCACGAACGATCCTGACCTCCTTTGCGGGCTCTATTGGTATTATAGGAATAGCGCTGATTCTCTCCCTATCCAACGGAGTCAATCAGTACATCCAATCCATAGAGGAGGATACTTTATCGGAATATCCGCTGCAAATACAAAGCACAGGGTTTGATATCACCTCCATGATGACGGATGGAAACCCCAATCAGAAGCAGGGGGAGAAGGATGAGACAAAGATTCATGTATCTCAGATGATCACCAATATGTTCTCCAAGATCGGATCCAACGATCTGACCTCCTTAAAGCACTATCTGGACAGTGGAAAGACGGATATTGAAAGCAATACAAATTCCATAGAATATACGTACACCGTAGCACCGCAGATTTACCGTACGGATGCGGGTACGATCCGTCAGGTACATCCGGATACGTCTTTTTCCTCGCTGGGATTTGGCTCCTCCAGCAACACCAACAGCATGATGTCCGCCATGATGAGTACAGATGTCTTCTACCAGATGCCAAGCAATGCGAAGCTGTATGAAAATCAATATGATATCAAAGCGGGAAGATGGCCAAAAGGCTACAAGGAATGTGTGCTTGTTTTAACAAAAAACGGAAATATCAATGATTTTATGCTGTATACACTGGGTTTGCGTGATTATAAGGAGCTGGATCAGATGGTGGAACAGTTTTCGAAGGATGAAAAGGTCAAGGTTCCCGATGAAAGCCGTTCCTATTCCTATGATGAAATTGTCGGTAAGCAGTTTAAGCTTGTAAATGCAAAGGATTATTATCAATACGATGAGAAATATAATGTTTATAAGGATAAGACAGACGATAAGAGCTATATGAAAAAGCTGGTCAACAACGGAGAGGATATTCGAATCGTCGGTGTTGTTCAGCCGGTAGAGTCCGCAACTGCAACAATGCTGAAGGCGGGTATTGCCTATCCAGCTGATTTGACCATGCACGTGATCAATCAGGCGAAGGACAGCGATATTGTAAAAAAGCAGCTTGCAAAGCCTAATACGGATGTGTTTACCGGAAAGTCCTTTACAGACAAAGAACACAGTAAATTTGATATGAATTCTTTATTCACAGTTGATGCGGATATGCTGAAGCAGGCATTCTCTTTTGATCAGAGCAAGCTGAATATGGATATGTCACAGCTTGATTTAAGCAATATCAAATTGGATATGTCACAGCTCCCACAGCTTGATTTCCAATCTGTTCTAGCCGGGATGAAGGTTACGATTTCAGAAGAACAGCTGCAGAAACTGGCCGCCACACTGCAAACGGATTTCCAGAAATATCTCATGAACAATGCATTGCTGGATCCAACCAAAATGAATGAATACATGATTGCCTATGTACAGACACAGCCTGCACAGCAGCTCATTCAGGGAGAGCTGATGAATGTTCTGCAGGAAAGCGGACTGACACAGCAGTTTCAGACACAGCTGCAAAAGCAGATGGAAGCGATGATGACACAGTACGCATCATCCTTTACGAAGCAGCTGCAGCAGGAGCTTGGCAGACAGCTGCAAGGCCAGATGAGTAAGTTTGCGGCCAATATGCAGGATGCTATACAGATTGATGCCAGTGCATTCGCAAAGGCAATCAAAATGAATATGAATGAAGAAGAATTATCCGAGCTGATGATGTCGTTAATGACGAGTGAGGTTTCCTCCTATGACGGAAATCTGAAAAATCTGGGATATGCCGATCTGGATAAGCCAGGTGGTATCAGTATTTATCCAAAGGATTTTGAAAGCAAGCAGAAGGTGATTGACGTTTTGGACGGCTACAACGCTGATATGAAAAAGGTGGATGAGGATAAGGTTATTTCCTACACCGATTATGTTGGAACACTGATGTCGTCTGTTACAGATATCATTAACGTTATCAGCTATGTGCTGATTGCCTTTGTGGCAATCTCCCTAGTCGTATCCTCCATCATGATTGGTGTTATCACGTATATCAGCGTACTGGAGCGTAAGAAGGAAATCGGAATCCTGCGCGCGATCGGTGCTTCCAAGAAAAATATCTCTCAGGTATTCAATGCC
Source organism: Erysipelotrichaceae bacterium 66202529 (assembly GCA_017161075.1). Classification (NCBI taxonomy): domain Bacteria; kingdom Bacillati; phylum Bacillota; class Erysipelotrichia; order Erysipelotrichales; family Erysipelotrichaceae; species Erysipelotrichaceae bacterium 66202529. Next base: position 1,924,440 of record CP046174.1, read on the forward strand.
GAGACGTTTATCATCGGGTTGCTGGCAGGACTTCTGGGTATTATCATTACCCTACTGCTGCTCATTCCGGGAAATATGCTGATACATCATCTTGCAGGCAATGTAGAGGTGAGTGCGGCACTGCCGATTGCCGGCGGTATCATCCTAATCGTTTTGAGTGTGATTCTGACGCTGCTCGGTGGTCTGATTCCATCTAAGAAAGCAGCACTGGAGGATCCGGTGACAGCACTTCGCACGGAATAAAAAGAATGCAGGTAGTATAGTTGGACTGGGATATTTCATATGTGCCAATACTGGAAAGCAGCTGGATGGTGCTATCCTATACACGGTATGACCATAAGGCAGTTAAATGAAAAGATCAGAAAGTGATGTAAACAATCGCCACATTACACATAATGCCAGATACGATATTACCTTGCGACAGGTACTATCCTAAATCAAGCAAAGGAAAGCAGTCTTCTATCCACAGAGGATAAACGGGCGCTTTCCTTTTCCTTTGCGAAATACGCTAACCTGTAAAAAGACAATCTGTATGCTGCTTTGCAGGTGATTGCATGTCACTTTACACTATGCAATTCGTTCTGTTGTATTTTTCTCCAAGCTGCTGGCAGTCGGACAGATCGGTGCCGGATTCGTATGGGGCGGTATGCTGTTAAACGTGCGCTTATTTTGTATGAAATTATTTACAATCGTATGATAATTATTTTCAAAAATGTATGAAAGTATATTGACAATAAGGCAAAACACCCGTATAATCTCACTAAACCTACTGATTTAATAGGGTTTGAAAGAGAGGAACCTAAATGAAAGAGAAAGCATATAAGTTTGAAACCCTGCAGCTGCATGCCGGACAGGAACAGGCAGACCCCACTACCGATGCCAGAGCTGTGCCGATTTATGCCACAACCTCCTATGTTTTTAAGGATTCCCGGCAGGCTGCCCAGCGTTTTGCCTTACAAGAGGGGGGGCAATATCTACAGTCGTCTGATGAATCCGACATCGGATGTATTTGAGCAGCGTATGGCAGCTTTGGAACAGGGCGCAGCAGCCTTGGCTACCGCTTCCGGTTCTGCGGCAATTGATTATGCAATCCGTAATATCGCAGCATGTGGAGACCATATTGTATCCTCCTCCACGGTGTATGGAGGAACCTATAATCTGTTTGCTAATACATTAAGGGACAGCGGGATCACAACAACCTTTGTGGATGGACACAATCCCAATAATTTTGAAGCAGCGATTCAGGAAAATACGAAGGCTGTATATCTGGAAGCTCTGGGGAATCCGAATGCGGATATCATTGACCTGGAGGCTGTTTCTGCCATTGCTCACCGTCATGGCATACCGGTGATCGTGGATAATACCTTTGCGACTCCGTTTCTGTTTCGTCCGCTAGAGCATGGGGCAGATATCGTTGTCCATTCCGCAACCAAGTTTATTGGCGGGCATGGAACGGTAATGGGGGGTGTCATTGTAGACGGCGGTCATTTTGACTGGTCACAGAATGAAAAATTTCCAGGCCTATCCAAGCCGAATCCGTCCTATCATGGCATCGTCTTTGCACAGGCATGCGGCAACATCGCCTATATCATGAAAATTCGCACCACACTGATGCGTGATCAGGGGGCATGCCTGTCTCCGTTTAATTCCTTTTTACTTCTGCAGGGGCTGGAAACCCTTTCCCTGCGCGTTGAGCGGCATGTGGAAAATGTAGTAAAGGTCGTTGAATTTCTTAAGAAGCAGCCTATGGTAGGCCGTATACATCATCCATCACTCGCACAGGGCAGAGAAAAGGAATTGTATGAATCCTATTATCCAAATGGCGGTGCCTCTATCTTTACCTTTGAATTGAACGGAAGTGAGGAACAGGCAAAGACCTTTACCGAATCGCTGACGGTTTTCTCTCTGCTCGCAAATGTCGCTGATGTAAAATCATTAGTCATTCATCCAGCCTCAACCACACATTCCCAGATGAGCGAAAAAGAGCTTGCGGCTGTCGGAATCACACCGCAAACAATTCGCCTTTCTATTGGCACAGAGCATATTGATGATATACTGGAGGATCTGAAACAGGGCTTTTCTGCAATCTAAGCTGGCAAAATAAATGACATAATGAACGTTCTTGTGTATAATAAAGCACAGAGAAAGTGAGGACATATGATATGACATGGATGTGCAGTATTTGTGGATATACCTATGACGGTGAAGATTTCACAAAAGAAGCGGACGATTATCTGTGCCCGTTATGCGACAGTGGAAAAGAAAATTTCCAGCAGCGTGATCTGGCTACGGAAATCGCAGCAGCGACCAATCAGTTTTTTGCCGTTCAGGAAGAGGAATAGAAGCCTTCAGAAACTATGAAAAGGATGTCAGACCTTGTAAACAGGAGAATGACATCCTTTTTTTAATTATTTCTTATTTAATAGATATACGATTTCCTTTGCTTTTTCTCTATCCTTCTCATATTGCTCTGTACCGACCTGTGTTTTGTTTTCTGAAATATATACAGCTAGTTTAGAGCCATCTTTCATAATGATTCTAATTCCGACAAATAAATAGGGTGTTGACAGTATTCCGGTTGGCAAGCCTTTTTCAGGCATAAGAGCTAAGAATGGTTCCTGTTTCCCTTTTTTATTTGCTTTTTCATTTAACACTGCACATCTTTCAATATGATTTAGAGAAAAAGTGCCCTTTGTTCCATTTAAAATTTGAAAAGTTTTATTTTCAAAATCAAACTTTATACTATTATATTCTGTTTCCATATACATAATTTAAGGGGAACGGCTTTAAAATCTGGATATCGTATGGTTTACACCCTATATCTATGAAATTTACATCGCTGCTCTTTGTCTGATTGCCGAATGAATAGGAAACTCCTGAATATGATGGTTTGTCAGTTAATGTAGGTTGCATACTGTTTCCTCCTTTTGATATCGCCAGCTAGCTTAATATCTAAGTAAAGTGTAATACATATGCCTCTAAATTATAAGGCTATATCCAACTATAGAAATGTGATATAATTATAGTATTGGAATGTTTCAGAAAAGATTTTAAAGCATACATAATAAATCTTTGTTTGCGAAGTGCGAAAATATAAAGGCAATGATAAAGCAGCTTTTTCAGTATACTTCTAAACCTCGAATAGAAAACAAATGGCTAGTATTTTTCATCATTGTGTGATTGCCTCATACAGTCACATCTGTCCTTTTAGCTGCGTCCGGCGTATTTATAATCTTGTGATGCTGAAAAGACGGTAGGAGGGCACAGTAATGTTTTTGAAAGGAGCTGCTTATCAATCCATACAGCAAAGCTGTCTGGCGATATATCCTTGCTTGCGTGATTTTTAATGCATAATAGCTGTTTTACACGTTTGGTGTTCTCTTTTCAGGCATATTTCTTGACAAAGGAAAAACTGAAAGGGCATACATGGAAATAATTGTTGACAATGGGTGTTAGCCTGTGCTAATATTTGGATACAAAAGGTTAGTATAAACTAACAAAGGAGGCTGACATATGGTACTGACAAGTGCACCGGTTGGAAAAAACTTTCAAATTGCAAAGGTAAACGGCAAAGACGAGGTTCGCAGTCAGCTTGCATCCCTGGGCTTTGTAGAAGGCGCTGATGTAAGTGTAGTGAACGAGCTGAGCGGGAATGTCATCATCCATGTGAAGGATACACGCATTGCATTGGATCGAAGTCTGTCCAACCGCATTCATGTGAAATAGGAGGGAAACGTATGATATTAAAAGAAGTAAAACCCGGAAACAGTGTGACGATCCGTAAGCTGAATTCTACCGGATCCGTCAAGAAAAAGCTGATGGATATGGGACTGACAAAAAATACGGAAATTTATGTACGCAAGGTTGCGCCGCTGGGAGATCCCATCGAGTTAACTGTGCGCGGCTATGAACTAAGCATCCGTAAGGCAGATGCAGCACTGATTGAAGTGGAATAGGATATATTTTTTTTAAGAATTGAGTTAGTGTAAACTAACAAAGGAGGGAACTTATGAGAAGAATTGCATTGGCTGGAAACCCAAACTGTGGTAAAACAACGATGTTTAACGCATTGACAGGCAGTAATCAGTATGTTGGAAACTGGCCGGGTGTCACAGTGGAAAAAAAGGAAGGAAAGCTGAAGGGACATAAGGATATCATTCTTACAGATCTTCCAGGAATTTATTCCTTGTCTCCATATTCTCTGGATGAAGTTGTGGCAAGGAATTATCTGATTGAGGAGCGGCCCGATCTGATTATCAATATTATAGATGCGACCAACCTGGAACGCAATCTGTATCTGACAACACAGCTGCAGGAGACAGGGATTCCGGTGATTGCAGCATTGAATATGATGGATTTGATTCAGCAGGAAACTACAGAAATTGATACCGGACAATTATCAAGGCTGCTGCATATTCCGGTAATTGAGGTCTCCGCATTGAAGAACCGCGGGCTGGATGAGTTGATTGAAAAAGCGGTAGGTATGCTGAAAGATGAGGCTGTTCCATATGTCAATATATACAGCGGGATGTTGAAGGATGCCCTGACACGGATTGCTGAGCTTCCATCGATTCAGGAAAAGGGTGCAAGCACCTTCTGGTATGCCGTAAAGTATTTGGAGGCTGATGAAAAAGTCCTGACGGCAGCACCGCTGAATGGTCAGGACAATGCGGTTGTAGCAAAACTGCGTAAGGAGCTGGAGGCTGCTTATGACGATGATGCAGAAAGCATTATCACAAATGAACGTTATGCATACCTTGCCGGCATCATCAAGCAAACATATGTGAAAAGACATAGCGGCATGCGTATATCTGACCGTATTGATCATATCGTAACCAATCGCTGGCTGGCACTGCCGATTTTTGCAGTTGTCATGTATCTTGTATACTACGTATCGGTAACAACGGTTGGTACGTATGTTACCGACTGGACAAATGATGTGCTGTTTGGAGATATCATTCCTCCTGCCGTGACTTCCTTTCTGGAAGGCATTGGAACCGCAGGGTGGCTGGTTTCTTTGATTGTCGATGGTATCATTGCTGGGATAGGAGCAGTTCTTGGCTTTGTTCCGCAAATGCTTGTGCTCTTTCTGTTTCTGGCTATTCTGGAGGATTGCGGCTATATGGCACGCATCGCCTTCATCATGGATCGTGTCTTTCGTAAATTTGGCTTATCCGGAAAATCCTTTATCCCGATGCTGATCGGTACCGGATGCGGTGTGCCGGGCATTATGGCAAGCCGTACGATTGAAAGTGAAAAGGATCGCCGTATGACGATTATGACGACAACCTTTATTCCATGCAGTGCTAAGCTTCCCATCATCGCTCTGATTGCCGGGGCGTTATTTCAGGGAGCAAGCTGGGTCGCACCAAGTGCATATTTTGTCGGTATTGCGGCGGTCATCTGTTCCGGTATCATGTTAAAGAAAACACGCCTGTTCGCAGGAGATCCTTCTCCCTTTGTTATGGAGCTTCCTGCATATCATATTCCCAAAGCATTGAACGTTCTTCGCAGTATGTGGGAAAGAGGATGGAGCTTTATCAAGAAGGCGGGAAGCATTATCCTGCTGTCTACGATTTTTATCTGGTTTACCTCTAATTTCGGCATGGTAGATGGCAGCTTCACTATGCTGGAGGAAAGCCAGCTGAATGAAAGCTTTCTTGCAAATCTGGGCTCTGCCATTGCACCGCTGTTTGCGCCGCTTGGCTGGGGAGAATGGCAGGCATCCGTTGCGGCAATTACGGGTCTGGTCGCAAAGGAAAATGTTGTTGCGACCTTTGGGATTCTGTATGGATTTGGTGAAGTGGCAGAGGATGGTGCCCAGATTTGGGGAACACTGGCCGCAGGCTTTACCGTAGCTGCTGCGTATTCCTTCCTTGTATTCAATCTGCTGTGTGCGCCCTGCTTTGCGGCGATTGGAGCAATCAAGCGGGAAATGAACAATGCAAAATGGACGATTTTCGCAGTTGCATACCAGTGTATCTTTGCTTATGCGGTTGCCTTCATGATTTTCCAGTTCGCGACCTTCTTCACAACTGGAGTCTTCACGATTGGTACAGTGATTGCACTGCTTGTTCTGCTGGTGCTGCTTGTCCTGCTGTTTCGTCCGGAATCTAAACGACAGGTTGCCTCGGTGAAAGCAAATGCCAACGCATAGGCTGTAAGGAAAGGAGTTGAGCCATCATGGCTACACTTATCATATCGCTGCTTCTGCTTGTACTCATCGTGTTCGCTGTACGCTCTATTCGCAAGGATGATTCCTGCAGCGGAGGATGCAGTGGCTGTTCCAAAAGCTGCACACACGGACACGGGCTGTATGAAGCATACAAGCAGGGAGAAAAGCAAAACATTTAGAAAAGAGACGTTCTCTGAAAGGAGAGCGTTTTTGCTTTTTCGAAGGAACGCTGTGAAGCGGGATGATGACCACATTGCAGGAGGCGGCTTCACAGCTTTTTGCACATACAAAATCACAGCTCTTGCTTCTTTGTAACTACCCTGAAAAATTTTAATCCGCTATCAGAAGAAATAAAGCTACGAGGATGCAGGGAGCATAAGGACAGCACGCAAAAAAGCAATGTCAGACTGAATACATTGATACCATCAATCAGAAAGGAATACTACATATTGCCTGATTTCATAACGGTCTGCTGTACGATGTCCCTATTAGAGGAAGTGCTGTATATTGTATCTTGTTTAGATTACTCTCACTTATATCTATGTGATTTATATCAAGGATTAGCTTACAAGCCCCTGTAGCTGTCATATTGCAATATTTTCTTTCATATGCTGATACCTCTCTATTTTTCAAAGGACTGTAAATCGTACCTTCTTTGGATACTGTATAGTAATTTTCATTGATAACAGCATTTAGGAAGTGCATTAGGAAAAGTGTCTTGGGTAAAGACTGGCTGTATTTGTTTTATGACCTTTTCCACTCAATATGATTACATAAAACACTTTGTATTATTTGCCGTTTTTTTGAATAATTACAAACAAAACCATCACATAGTATAATGTTATGAAAAAAACTTTACATATGGAAATCAGACACATCGTATAATTTTGTGAAAAAGATTTGACAGTAAGCGATTTCAATGATATCATATCCCTGTAAAAAATGAATATTCGTGGTGTGTTACTGTTATAAATGACAGGCATTAACTATTCGAAAAGAAGACTTGCCATAGGGCGAGGTCTATCCTTTTGAAAAGTTATGCCTGTTTTTTTGCATTACGAACGATTCAAACAGAAAGGTAGGAGAAAAAATGGTAGGAATTATTCTGGCAAGTCACGGTGACTTCGCGAAAGGCATCCTGCAGTCCGGTGAAATGATTTTCGGAGTACAGCAGGATGTAAAAGCAGTTACACTGCAGCCTAGCGAAGGGCCTGATGATATCCGGGCAAAAATGGAAGAAGCACTCACTACATTTGAAAATCCTGAACAGGTTTTATTTCTTGTAGATCTTTGGGGCGGGACACCATTCAATCAGACAAGCGGATTGTTCCATGGACATGAAGCGCAGTGGGCTGTTGTAACAGGCTTGAATCTGCCGATGCTAATTGAAGCATTTGCTTCAAGAATGTCTATGGAAACAGCACATGAAATTGCTGCACACATATTCCGTGTGGCAAAGGAAGGCGTCAGGCTGTTACCTGAACAGCTGGAGCCTGTCGAAGAACAGCCTGTAGCTGAAGCGCCAAAGCAGCAGGGAGCGATACCGGAGGGTACGATTCTTGGCGATGGACATATCGAATACGTGCTGGCACGTATTGATTCCAGACTCTTGCATGGACAGGTTGCCACCGCATGGACAAAGACGGTAAAGCCGACGCGTATCATCGTTGTGTCCGATGGTGTGGCAAAGGATGCGCTGCGTAAAAATCTGATTGAACAGGCGGCTCCTCCGGGAGTAAAGGCAAATGTCGTTCCGGTTGATAAAATGATCCAGGTCGCAAAGGATCCGCGCTTTGGAGATACAAAAGCAATGCTGCTGTTTGAAACACCGCAGGATGCACTGCGTGCCATTGAGGGCGGCGTTGATGTAAAGGAGCTGAATATCGGCTCTATGGCACATTCCGTAGGGAAAATTGCTGTAAGCAAGGTATTGTCTTTAGGAAAAGAGGATGTAAAAACCTTTGAAAAGCTAAAGGCGAAGGGAATCCGTTTTGATGTACGCAAGGTACCGAATGATTCCAAAGAGAATATGGAAGATATTATAAAGAAAGCCAAAGCAGAACTGGCTTGATGAACAGGAGGAAAGCATAATGTCAATTATAACAATTTTACTAATCGTTCTTGTTGCTCTGCTGGCTGGTATGGAAGGTGTATTGGATGAATTTCAGTTCCATCAGCCACTGGTAGCCTGTACGCTGATCGGTATTGTCAGCGGACATATGAAGGAAGGCATCATATTAGGAGGCTCCCTGCAGATGATGGCCCTGGGCTGGGCAAACGTCGGAGCAGCGATTGCTCCCGATGCTGCACTTGCCTCTGTCGCATCCGCAATCATCATGGTACTGGGATTACAGGGAGGCGCAACCGATGTAAATACCGCTATTTCCACATCCATTGCTGTTGCTGTACCGCTGTCTGTTGCAGGGCTGTTCTTAACAATGATCTGCCGTACCATTGCAATTCCGATGGTTCACTTTATGGATGCCGCTGCTGAAAAGGGAAATATCCGCTCTATGGAAATCTGGCAGGTGCTTGCTATCCTGCTGCAGGGTGTTCGTATCGCGATTCCTGCTGCTGCTTTATGTGTTGTATCGCCAAGTGTTGTAACCGGTGTATTGAATCAGATGCCGGACTGGCTGTCCGGTGGTATGGCTGTTGGTGGAGGCATGGTAGCTGCTGTAGGTTATGCAATGGTTATCAATATGATGGCTACAAAAGAAACCTGGCCGTTCTTCGCTTTAGGCTTTGTATTGGCTGCCTTGAATCAGCTGACACTGATTGCACTTGGTGTCATCGGTGTTGTTATCGCTCTGGTGTATCTGAGCCTGAAGGAGCATGGTTCACAAGACGGTGGTGGAAGCAGTAACACCGGAGATCCGCTTGGTGATATCTTAAATGACTACTAATCTTGAAGGAGGAAGAAAACATGGAAAAAATTACATTATCTAAAAAAGATCGTTTGTCAGTTGCATGGCGTCATCAGTTCCTTCAGGGTTCCTGGAATTATGAGCGTATGCAAAATGGCGGCTGGTGCTATTCTATTATCCCGGCTATTAAAAAGCTGTATCCGAATAAGGAAGACCAGATTGCCGCGTTGAAGCGTCATATGGAATTCTATAATACACATCCATATGTATCGGCACCTGTTATGGGTGTTACGCTGGCGCTTGAGGAAGAGCGTGCCAACGGAATCGCAGTGGATGATGCTGCTATACAGGGTGTTAAGGTCGGTATGATGGGGCCGCTGGCCGGTGTCGGTGATCCCGTGTTCTGGTTTACCCTGCGTCCAATTCTGGGGGCACTGGGAGCATCCTTAGCATTATCCGGCAATATCATTGGGCCGTTGCTGTTCTTTGTGGCATGGAATGTGATCCGCTGGGCATTTATCTGGTATACACAGGAATTCGGCTATAAGGTGGGAACCTCCATCGTACAGGATTTATCCGGCGGTCTGCTAGGAAAAATTACAAGCGGAGCCTCTATCCTGGGTATGTTTATCATCGGTTCTCTTGTTCAGCGCTGGGTAAGCATATCCTTTACACCGGTTGTATCTACGGTTACACAAGCAAAGGGTGCTTACATTGAATGGGGAAGCCTGTCTAGTGGAATTGACGGTGTGCGTGAAGCCATTACACAGTATGATGCCCTAGGCAGTACCGGCTTGCATATGGAAAAGGTAACGACTCTGCAGCAGAATCTGGATCAGCTGATTCCGGGTCTGGCAGCTCTGCTGTTAACGCTGCTGTGCTGCTGGCTGTTAAGGAAAAAGGTATCTCCGATCGTTATCATCGTCGCATTGTTTATCGTAGGTATTCTGGCACGTCTTGGCGGCGTGATGTAACAAATATACACGCATATGGTTGGAAGCAGACAAGCAAGGGAGGAAAAGCGTTATGGTACAATCAAGAAATACAAAGGTGGATTACACAATCAAGGGGGTATCCTATCTGGGCTTAACCAGCTATGGAAGCATCATGGTTGGAGATAGAGCGTTTGAGTTCTACAATGAACGAAACGTGAAGGATCATATTCAGATTCCCTGGGAGGAAGTGGATCGGGTTGTTGCCTCTGTACTATTTAAGGGCCGCAGAATTTCACGCTTTGCCATTATGACGAAAAGCAGCGGTACCTTATCCTTCTCCTCACGAAACAACAAGGCTCTGCTGCGGGCAGTGAGAGTCTATGTGGAGGAGGAGCGTATCGTACGCTCGCTAAGCTTCTTCGATGTAATGAAACGGAATGTAACACACATATTTCGTAAAAAGAAGGGGGATCATGCTTCCTGTTAACAATATGCGATAGCTATAGAAAAGGGGTTCAACAAATATGTTGTTGCCCTTTTTCCGTGTAGGACGCATAAATTTGGTAACACATATACAGGCTTTACAGGAAATCAGAATTTGATTTTTCTTTACAATATCCCTTGAAATTGTTACCATATTATATATGGTTTATCTAACAAGGAAAGGAGTGTATGAACGCGTTCTTATGTGTTCATACAGGTTATATGAAGGATCGTATACTCAATGTGCTGCAGCGGGTGGGGAGAAGCTTTATGCTGCCAATCGCCATTTTACCGGTTGCCGGGCTGTTGCTGGGAATCGGGGAATCGTTAAGTAATTCCAATATGATAGCGGCTTATGGGTTGCAGTGGCTTTTAGGCGAGGGTACATTTTTACATGCGGTCTTAAAGGTGATGAGCAATGCCGGCAACAGCATATTTACAAATCTGCCGCTGATCTTTGCCATGGGCGTTGCCCTTGGAATGGCAAAAAAGGAAAAAGAAGTTGCTGTGCTTGCAGCAGCAATCAGCTTTTTTATCATGCATACCTCCATTGGCACCATGCTTGATATCAGTGGCATGGCACAAAGACTGCCGCAGGGTTCGGTGACATCGGTTGTAGGCATCACTTCGTTGCAGATGGGGATGTTTGGCGGAGTGATTGTCGGATTAGGGACTGCGGCTCTGCACAATCGTTTTTACAAAATACGTCTGCCGCGGATTCTGAGCTTTTTTGGCGGGACACGCTTTGTCCCTATCATCTGTTCTATCGTGTACTTGCTTGTCGGTATTCTGATGTTTTACATATGGCCAATGGTTCAGGGGGGAATCTATGCGCTGGGAGAGCTTGTCCGCAGCTCCGGTTATTATGGTACATTTCTTTATGGGGTTATCGAACGCTCGTTGATTCCGTTTGGTCTTCATCACGTGTTCTATCTGCCATTCTGGCAGACGGCAGTGGGAGGAACTATGGAGGTTGCCGGTGTCAGCGTGCAGGGAGCGCAGAATATATTTTTTGCCCAGCTTGCAGATCCAAACACAGTAAGCTTCAGTGTGGAGGCGACACGCTTCATGGCAGGGAAATTTCCCCTGATGATTTTCGGACTGCCGGGTGCTGCGCTTGCTATGTATCGCTGTGCCCGTCCTGAAAAACAAAAAATTGTTGGCGGCCTTCTGTTATCTGCTGCATTGACCAGTATGCTGACAGGTATAACAGAGCCGCTGGAATATACCTTTCTATTCGCAGCACCATTGCTCTATGTCCTGCACTGCCTTCTGGCAGGCCTTGCTTTCATGCTGATGCATATTCTGAAAGTCGGTGTTGGACTGACCTTTTCCGGCGGCTTGATCGATATGGTATTGTTCGGTGTTTTACAGGGAAATGCCAAAACCAACTGGATCATGATCGTTATTGTCGGTATATTTTATTTTGCCGTCTACTATCTGCTGTTTCATTATCTGATCATAAAATTTGATTATAAAACACCGGGAAGGGAATTGGAAAGTGAAGAAGTGAAGCTGTTCACGAAAAAGGATATGGCAGAGAAAAAGGATGCGGATAAGAAAGCAGAAAAAACCGTGAATTCATCGGATGCGCTGTCCTCGCTGATTTGTGCAGGACTTGGCGGAAAGGATAATATCATCGGTCTGGATTGCTGCGCAACACGGCTTCATGTAACGATGAAGGATACAGCACTTACGGATGATATTCTGCTCAAAGCTAGCGGAGCAGCCGGGATTTATAAGAAAAGCCGCGGTCTGCAGATTATATACGGCCCGCGCGTCACAATCATAAAATCTGATTTGGAGGATTATCTCTCTCGCCATACTACTGGTGAGGGCTTATAGCTTTAGGTTCAGGAAGGGGGTTTTTCATGTATACGGTTATGAAGGCATTAAACAATAACAGTGTGCTGGTGCAGGATGAGACCGGCACCTCCATGATTTTTCTTGGCAAAGGCATCGGGTTTGGAAAAAAGAACGGCGATTCTATAGCATGTGGAGCAGGCGTGGAGGTGTATCGCTTTACGGAAACCAATGATCATGGGGATGCAATGGAAATCATTCAGGGCGTAAATCCGTTGTTTATTGAGGTTGCCGGGAAAATTTTAAAGCTGGCGCAAATACGGTTTCATGAGGTGGATAAGAATATATTGCTGCCGCTTGCGGATCACATTGCTTTTTCCATCGAGCGTATGAAGGCGGATATGGATATATCCAATCCCTTTGCCAGTGAAATCGCATTGCTTTATAAAGAGGAATATGAGGTTGCTTTACAGGGGAAGGCGATCATTGAGGAAATGTGCGGCTATACCATTAATGAAGGAGAGGTTGGCTATATCACACTGCATGTCCATTCTGCCAGAGGTGAGGATAAGGTCTCAGAGGCTATGCAGACCGCGGTCATAATACGTGACAGCATTGAGGAGGTGGAGCGGGATTACAACATCACGATCAATACCAATTCCATGTCCTATACACGTCTCATGAATCATATGAAATTTCTGATGCTGCGTCTGCAGGGGAATGAAGAGCTGCAGATCGATGTCGGTGATTATGTATCCAAACAGTTTCCATATGCGTATCACACCGCACAGAAAATCTGTGAGGAGCTGCGAAAGGTTTATCAAAAGGATGTTCCGGAAACAGAAATCGGATATCTTGCTCTGCATATCGAACGGGTACGTACCAGCGAGCTGCAGGAAGATAAGGCATCCGCATAAACTTCGCCAGGACTGGATATTTCCTGCAGCAATTTATGGCAGATATGATATAATAGGGAAAAGGTTTATAGCATACGTGTATAAACTATGCGCAAGGCAGGGGATTGTGCAGGAGGCTGTTATGAAGCTGCCATCTGATCTGCCAGCCTGTGAAAAGCGCTAACCATGGCAGAGAAGCGGTTTCCTGCCACGACAGCGATATAAAAGGAGTACAAACTATGGATGAAATAATGAGCGGAACGCTCTTTGATGAGGAGCTGGAGGCAGTATGGCAGGATTTTCTTATTCTGTCTCAGCATCAGGGTGTTGAACTGCAGACACGGCTGAACAGGCTGATCCGGCTGCACAAGGAAGACCTGGATGATGCTGCCTATATGAAGCTCATGTATATGAAGGGAATCAGCTATGAGGAGCAGGAGAATAAGAATGCGGCGCGCTATTGTGCTATGCGCATGCGTTCTATACGGGAATGTATACAAAATCCCAGAAAAAAACGTCCACGCTTCCTCGATATACAGGGTTTCTCCTGTGATGCTGACATGGATTCCTTCATTGAGCGGTATACGGATTTTCTGGAGGATACCTACAGGGGCATTAACCGCCGTCTGCTGCTGATTGTAGGTGTTCTGTTTCTGATCGTTTTTCTGGTTCTGGTGCTTGTTCTTAAAATCTATATCGTGATTGCGGCTCTGGAGGCTTTGATGCTGGGAATGCTGACGTATCTGCTGCAGAAGCGCAGAATGCCGGATATCTTTCAGAAAAATCAGCTGAATGCCATAGAGAAATATGTTGAGGAGACTGTTCTGGAATTTGACCGTCCCATCCGCTTTTCCTGATCAACATATTGATCATACGTATATAGAGGAATTATCTGTATGCGTTTTTTTTACTGGAATCGGTGCATGGAAATGCGCGGATAGAAAACATCCCTGTATCAGTTAGAAGGAACTATGTAGAAAATGGAAGGAATCAGATATCCCTTCCGTTTTTTTTTATTTACAGCTTGTTTCGTTCATTTACGATAGCATCCCAGGTAGCCTTTCCGATCACACCGTCGATATTGAGGTCATATAAATACTGGAACTGCTGTACCATCGTTGTCGTTCTTGAGCCATACATGCCATCCACCGGGATCGGACGCAGACATTTGTTGGATGCAGCGATCTCATTTAGATATTCCTGCATTTTAAATACGGAAATGCCCTGTGCTCCGGAGCTGAGATAAAAGGTATTGCTTGCGACAGGAATATTGGTGGTAATCTGCAAATCACGCAGCTTATTCACGATGGAATCCCAAGTATCATTGCCGATTTCACCATCAATTGGAAGATTTGCATATTTCTGCCATTCCCGAACAGCCTGTTCTGTTCTTGTTCCGTATACACCATCCTGCAGGTTTCTGGTTGTGATAAATCCCTTTTCCTGCATCATATTCAAATATGCCTGTTGTTTATTTACGCCAATTCCGATATTTCCCGGTTTTAATGCCGCTTTTGAAATCATGTTATTACATCTCCTTTCCCTACAGTATATGGGGATTCGGGAAAAGGCCCTATATACTCGCCCAGCAAACATATCTTTCATCATATTTCTGTTGAAAATACTTTGAAACAAGTGTTTGAAATATTTTTCAGGAAATTTACAGAAAAGTGTTGCAATCTGTTCGCTTCCGTGTATAATAATACTATATTAACAACAACTGAGAACAGAAGTAGTACATTTCAAGCACTGCAAAGAGAGCCTGCATAACGGTGAAAGCAGGAGAGTGATGAGAAATGGAACGTGTCTGGGAGTTGAATTGTCGAACGCAGATATGCATGAGGCAGTTCCGTATGACCTGACGTTACAGGGAAAGCGTCGTTCGTTTATATATAACGAGCGGAAGTAAGGTGGTACCGCGAGCAATCGTCCTTTATTTTTGAAGGACGATTTTATTTTTATAGAGAGGAAGGAGATTTTATGAGTTTTAATATAACGATTATTCAAAGGTTCTGGCAGCTGCTTCTAAGCGGTGTGCCGGTCATTCTATATTTGTCTCTGGCATCAGCATTCTTTGGAACGCTGATTGGACTGGCAACCGTATTTCTGAGAAGGATGAACAAGGTGTTCAATGCCATCGTTGCGGCATATATCGATCTGTTTCGTGGAACGCCGGTCTATGTACAGATGTTTGTGATCTATTTCGGTATTCCTGGTCTGATCGGCTTAAATATCAACAACTGGGTGGCGGCAATCCTGGTGTTCTCCTTGAACTCCGGAGCGTATATGTCTGAAATTATGCGTGCGGGTATCGATGGTATTGACAAGGGGCAGATTGAGGCAGCTAAGGCACTTGGTGTTTCGGGAACAGACATCGCAAAGGACATCATCATTCCCCAGGCGTTTCGCAATGTGCTGCCGGCGGTGATCAATGAATTTATCACGCTGACAAAGGAAACATCCATCGTTTCCGTATTGGGACTGCATGATATGATGTACTGGTTCTATGCGGTCAAGAATCAGACCTATGCGGATTT
Source organism: Erysipelotrichaceae bacterium 66202529 (assembly GCA_017161075.1). NCBI lineage: Bacteria > Bacillati > Bacillota > Erysipelotrichia > Erysipelotrichales > Erysipelotrichaceae > Erysipelotrichaceae bacterium 66202529. Next base: position 1,940,136 of record CP046174.1, read on the forward strand.
TGAACCGCTGCTGATTGTGTTCCTTGTTTACTATATTATGAATAAGATTTTATCTCTGATTGGTAAAATGATAGAAAGGAAGCTGAAATATGATTAGGATTGAGCATTTATATAAAAATTATGGTGACAGTGTAAAGGTTCTGTTCGATGTCAATTTCACCTTTGAGGATGGAAAGACCTATGCCATTATCGGAAGCAGCGGCGGTGGGAAGTCTACGCTGATTCGTTGTCTGAATATGCTGGAGGTGCCGACTAGTGGTGATATCTATTATAATGATACAAAGATCAATGATCCGAAAACGGATTTAGCCAGCGTACGTGAGAAAATCGGAATGGTGTTTCAGAACTTCAACCTGTTTGATCACATGAAGGCGATTGATAATGTGACCTATGCCCTTCGTAAGGTAAAAAAAATGCCGGTAGAGGAAGCAAGGCAAAAAGGGATACAGCTGTTGGAAAAGGTGGGGCTGGGGCATCGTATCGATGCATATCCGCATCAGCTCTCCGGTGGAGAAAAGCAGCGCTGTGCCATTGCAAGGGCATTGGCGATGGAGCCGGATGTTCTCCTGTTCGATGAACCGACCAGTGCGCTGGATCCGGAAATGACCGGAGAGGTGCTGAAGGTTTTGCAGGATTTGAATCATACGGGTATTACCATGATTGTTGTTACGCATGAGATGAACTTTGCCAAGAAGGTGGCAGATTATGTAATCTATATGGATAAGGGCAACATTGAAGAATGCAGTAAGGCAGCAGACTTCTTCGAGGAGCCGAAAACGGCGCGTGCGAAGGAATTTCTGTCAAAAATGATATAGTAAAGGAAAGAGAGGAAATAGAAAATGAAAAAGCTTATTACTGGGATGATGGCTGTCGTTATGATGGCAGGACTTGCGGGCTGCGGCAGCAAGGATGATGGAAACAAGGAAGGCGGCAATACCGAGAAAAAGGAACTGACGGTGTATACGAATTCCGGCTACAAGCCATACGAAATGGTGGATGAAAAGGGAAATCTGTACGGTTTTGATATTGATGTGATGAATGAGGCGGCTAAACTGGCCGGCTATACAGTAAAATGGGAGGATGTTGATTTTGACGGTATCGTTCCTTCTGTTAAGCAGGGCAAGGCAGATATCGGTATTGCGGGAATCACCTATACGGAGGAACGTGCAGAGCAGGTGGATTTCTCTGAGGTATACTACGCAGGTGAGGATGCACAGAACTACGTGCTGACGATGAAGGACAGCGGCATGAAAAAAACAGAAGATATCAAGGGAAAGAAAATCGGTACGCAGATGGGTACGATTCAGGAGTCTATTCTGAATTCCTTACAGGATGAATATAAGCTGAAGCTGGATAAGAGAAAAGCATATTCCGATATGGTTCTGGAAATGAAAAAGGGTGTTATTGATGCCATGGTAGTTGAAAAAGCAGTTGCTGAGGAGCTGGCTGCCGACAACAGCGATTTAACCTTTTATAAATTTGAAGCAGGAGCTGAGCTGGCTGGAAATGCTATGATTTTTCAAAAAGATAACAAGCTGAAGGACGAATTCAATACAGCTATTCAGACCATGAAGGATAATGGAAAGATGGATGAGCTGGTAAAGAAATATTTTAAATAATGACCAAAACCGTATGCGTAAGGAAGGCAATTTCCTCCCTTACGGTACAAGCAGACAGGATGAACAAGGAAGGAACGCTCTACAAAGCTTCCTTCTTTTTCATTTTATAAATACAGCATATCTCCATTCCTGTGTGAGAAACGCAAGGAATGCTCTGCGTTTTTTTTCACGATAAGCTAAATTTTCGGGTTTGTGATATCGTATGACAGCTGTTGTCATATTTCTGTTATACAGTGTAAGTGCCCTGAATTATTTTCGTATGGAAAAATTCATTCGTATACAGGATAAACGTATTTTTGAATGCATTGTCTATGCAAAAAATGCAGATGTAAAACAGGTGAAGCTATCGCTTGCAAAGATCATATGCGAGGCTGCTTTCCTCATCCGCAATGTGCTTTTTGCAGTGATTTTCAAGCAGAAGCCCTGCTCAGGAAGCATTTCTAGACATCCAGGGAAGAAAAAGCTTGCATTATCAAAGCATTTGCCGTATGGTTAAGCTGTACAGGGGGAGACACCCATCACAAAAAGACGAAGGTACAAAGGAAAATAACTATGAAAAGAATAGAGGTCGTTGATGCATGCGGTGTTTTCATGCATAACACTTATGAACGCCGTGCAAGAGGACTGGTAAAAAAAGGCAGGGCGCAGTTTTTGACAGCATCCAAAATCTGTCTGCGGCCACTGCCGGAAAAATTGGAGGACTGGATGATGGAGACTATACAGAAGGAAGAAGTATTGAATCGTATCGATCAGATTTTACATCAGAAGGAGCATCTGCAGGAAGCATTTTCTGCCATTGAGAAAATACCGCAGGATCTGGATGAGCATACTTGTGAGCTGCGCACTAGGGCGATTTATGAGATCGTTGAAGCAAGAGAAAAAACAAATCGAGAGGTGCTGGCATTACTGCAAGCAATGCTGGATAAAAGCGCAGTACAAACCGATTGACAGAAATGACAATATCGTTTCCTGCATAAGCATTATAAGGGCGGCATGAGAAATCGTGCTGCTTTTTTTGTATACCTTGCAGTTTTTGTCGAAGGAAATACGGGCTAAAGGAATGCATACACACATAGGATAGAGTGAGGTGAAGCGGATGATCCGAGAATGTATCCTATGTGGGTTATGTATGTCGGCTTTCCTGGTGCCTCTGCAGGGGAAGGAAGAAGCCGTGCAGGGCGTTGTCCAGGTACAGGATGATACTGGCAGACCTTTACAGGGCGCACAGTTTCAGCTATACAGCTATGGGGAGCTGAAGCAGGAGCTCATCAGTGATAAAGCGGGAAATATTATATTGCACGATCTTGCATATGGAGAATACCAGCTGATTCAGACAGAGGCTGACTACGGCTATCAGAAAACTAAGAAGCGGATCAGCTTTGTATACGATGGAACACAAAAGGAAAAGCAAAGCTGGAAGGTGGTGAATAAACGAATGCGGGGGACAGTGAAGCTGCGCATTCGTACAGAAAACGATGAAGTGATACCAAATGTAACCATGCAGCTGCTGGATGCACAGGAAAAAAAGCTGCGCAATATAAAAAGCGATAAGAAAACGGTGGAATTAAAAGATTTGTCCATTGGAGCGTACCGGCTGCATTTGGATGAGGATGAAACGAGATACCGCCTGCGAGAGGATGTCACCTTTGCCATCACTCCTTATAACTATAATCGTGACTATGTGCTGACCCTGCATCTGGAACCGGTCGTAAAGCAGCAGGAGAGCTATACCTTTGCCATCCTTTTTATTGCTGCAGTACTGTCCTTGTTCTCCTGGCTTGTCTGGTTTTTTAGAAAACACAGTCTCACACAATTCCTCGACGATTTCATGGTATAATTTCTCCACATGAAAAAAAGGAGAAGCTATATGATTGAAGAACTTCTGAAATACAATACGGAATTTGTTGAGAATAAGCGTTATGAGCCATACCAGACAAGCAAATATCCCGACCGCCGTATGGCAATCGTGACATGTATGGATACCCGGCTGATTGAACTGCTGCCGGCAGCGCTGGGAATCCGCAACGGCGATGCTAAGATTATTAAGAATGCCGGTGGAGTTATCACACACCCTTTTGGCAGCGTGGTGCGAAGTCTTTTGATTGCTGTTTATGAGCTGGGTGTTGAGGAAATTCTGGTCATTGGACATACAGATTGCGGTGTTCAGCACATGGATAGTGAGGCACTGCTGCAGGATATGCGTAAGCGCGGTATTCCAGAGAGTGCCATTGCCTCTCTGCGTTATTGCGGAATTGATTTTGAACGCTGGCTGGAGGGCTTCGATGATGGCGTCGTCAGCGTACAAAAAAGTGTAGAGCTGTTGAAAAAACATCCGCTGATACCAGAGGATGTCCGTATTTATGGATTTATGATGGATTCCACGACTGGAAAGCTAAGCAGCGTTTCAGAAGAGGGATAGGGAAGCAAGCTCCTCTTGTGTCATGAGTGCTCCAGGAAGGGTAACGATATGGGAAGCAATGCGGTTGGCGAGCTGCAATGTATCCGGCCAGGAATAGCCCAGATTGCGCAAAGCGATGATGCTGCCGATATGGGCATCGCCTGCACCTATCGTATCGCATACGACCGCAGCGCGTTGTGATGGAATGTGTGTGCAGTGTGCCCCGTCGTACCAAAGACAGCCGTTTGCTCCGAGTGTGATGATAACGGTGTTCTGCGTGCGGTCGTACAAAGCCTTCGCTGCCTGTGCAGCAGTTTGACACCCGGTGAAGGTGCAGGCTTCCTCCTCGTTTAAATGCAAAATACAGTGCAGGGAAAAAAGCGTGTCTATATGTGTGGTTAAAAGCTTCGCAAAGCGCGGGCCTGGTGCGAAATATATGCGCAGGCCTTTATGGGTACACAGGTAGTTTAGAATATGGATGCCACTGGGCTCCTCCAGCTCCAGACCGCATACATAAACGGTCGTGATATCATAGGAATCCAGCAGGGAAAACCATTCCTTTTGGAACCGGTATTCCGCACCATGATAGCTGAGGAAGGTGCGTTCTCCGTTTGGCTCTACCAGACAGTAACAGCAGCCGTTTTCTTCTTCTGCTTCCAGCAGAATCGTGATGCCGTGCTTTTTATACTGTTTGCGGACAAAGTCTCCGTAAATACCGGTTCCGATTGGAGAAAACAAAAGCGGTTCGGTATGGAGCAGGCGGCACATCCAGGCCGCATTAAAGGCACACCCGCCCAGTGAAAGCGTCTGTGTCCCGATATTGATATCCTCCTGATGTTTTGGAAGATGGGGGAGCTTTATAATTACATCGGCAACACTGGAGCCGATGAAGGCTATCTGCTTTGTCATATTTATCACCATACGTATTATACCGTAAATCAGGCAAGGAGGGAATGATATGAATAAAAAACGATGTGCAACAGCCGCAGCAGGAGCAGCGCTGGGGGCTGCGTGGCTTTCCCATTATGAAAACCACTGTCTGGATGTATGTCATGTGACAGTACGCAATGCCCTGCTGCCTGCTTCCTTTGCAGGCTACCGTATCCTGCATATATCCGATTTGCATGCCGCACGGTTTGGCTTTCGTCAGAAAAAGCTGATACGGCAGCTTCGTATGAGTGCGGCGGATGGAATCGTTATTACAGGTGATCTGATTGACCGCTGCCGCACGACCAAGGAGCATCTGAAGCCAGTGCAGCAGCTGATTGAACAGGCAGTGAAGCTTGCGCCTGTCTATTATGTGCCGGGAAATCATGAAGCCGTATCCAGCGTATATCCCTATTTGAAACAGCTTTTGCTGGATCAGGGAGTGCAGGTGTTGGAAAACAGTAAGCTGGAGCTGTCACGCAATGCACAGACGATTTCGCTTGTCGGGCTGAAGGATAAAAAATTTTATCCCTATGAGTCGGAGCGCTTCCTGCAGAATCTGCATAATCTCATGCAGAGTGTGGAAACCCCGTTTTCCATCCTTCTGTCCCATCGTCCGGAATATTTTGCGGCCTATGCACAGGAGCAGGTAAGTCTTGCCTTCTGCGGACATGCGCATGGCGGCCAGATCGTGGTGCCCGGGCTTGGAGGATTGTATGCGCCGGATCAGGGAATCCTGCCCTCCTATACCGACGGTGCCTATGAGCAGCAGGGCTGTACCATGATCGTATCCCGCGGTCTGGGAAACAGCCGTGCCCCGCAGCGTATCAATAACCATCCTCAGCTGATTGTCGTAACTTTGCAAAATGAGTAAGGTGCAGTGCAGCCTGTGGCGTTCCTGCAGGGATGGCATGGACATCATATGGATTGTGTACTGTGTGCCGTTATCCTTTCTCGTGCGTCATGTACAGGCTGTGCATGGCGTTCTTTGTTTGCGTATTCATCATGCGTTTGCTATAATATGTCCATATGAATTTGCGAGGAATGCGCATTTGTGCAGAGATAGTGGAATCATAGGAAATGGAAGATATACATATGAAAACAATACGTGAATGGAAACAGGTTACCATAACCAAAAAAGGAACAAAAAAACTGCAGAGCGGACATCCTTGGGTATATGAAGGGGAAGTTTTGGCTCAGGAGCGTGATATACAAAACGGAGACATTGTGGATGTGTTTTCAGAAAAGGGCAGTTATCAGGGAAGCGGATTTTACAATGCTTCATCCCGTATCCGCATCCGTCTGATTTCCCGCAATGCCAATGACAATTTTGATGCGGATTTCTTTTACCGTCGTCTGCAGCATGCAATCAGCTATCGTGCAACAGTCATGGAGGAGGATTTTGATTCCTGCCGGCTGATATTTGGAGAAGCGGATCATTTTCCAGGCTTGACCGTCGACCGCTTTCATGATCTGCTCGTCGTACAGATTCTCTCCTATGGCATTGAGCAGCGTAAGGATTTGCTGTTGCCGATGCTGGTAGGCATACTGAAGGAGGATTACGGCGTAGATATACGAGGCATTTATGAACGAAACGATGTGGCGATTCGAAAGTTGGAGGGACTTGCGGAATATAAGGGATGGTATACGCATTCCACCTTGCCAGAGCATCCCAACAGCTGTGTGACTTCGATTTTGGAAAACGGTATCCGTTATGATGTAGATGTGGAAAATGGTCAGAAAACAGGCTTTTTTCTGGATCAGAAATATAACCGGGCAGCAATCGCACGCATCGCAAAGGGAAAGCATGTCCTGGATTGCTTTACCCATACAGGCAGCTTTGCGCTGAATGCCGCAAGGGGAGGCGCCAAACATGTGCATGCCGTGGATATTTCACAGACGGCTATTGACATGGCACAGGAGCATGCGAAACGGAATCATTTAGAAGAGCGCATGTCCTTTGAAACCGCCGATGTATTTGAGCTGTTAAAGGAGCTGAAAAAGCAGCCGCGTATCTACGATATGATTATTTTGGATCCCCCGGCTTTTACCAAATCCAGAGAAACCATATCCCATGCGGTTAAGGGCTATCGTCAAATCAATACGGCAGCTATGAAGCTGCTGCCAAGAGGCGGTTATCTGGCAACCTGCTCATGCTCACATTTTATGAATGAGGGCTTGTTTAAGAGCATGCTGCATGAATCAGCAGCTGTAGCAGGGGTGGAGCTGCGCCAGGTGGAGGCCAGACAGCAGTGCTGTGATCATCCTATTTTGTGGAATGTTCCGGAGACCGCTTATCTGAAATTTTATATTTTCCAGATTGCATAGCATCTGGCACAGGCTGTTCATACTAGAAACGAACGAGGTATTGAAATATGGTGCATATATATATGGATACGGAATTTGATGCAGTGAAAATAAATGGAAGGCATTGTCAGATGGTCGTATCTCTGGGAGCTGTTTTAAAATGGGAGGAGCATGAGGAAACCTTTTATTCTCTGGTCTGTCCGCAGAATTTTCACCGTTTAACAAGCGTTGTACGGAAAATGACACATTTACGCGATCGTGATATCCGCGCGGCTGAGAGCTTTCCTGCGGTATTGGCTGCATTTATGAAATGGCTGCAGCCATTTCATGGGGATGATTTTAAGGTATATAGCTTTGGACCGGATGATCGAAGAACACTGCTGCAGGAATGTGAACGGTATCATTGTGATCCGACTCTGTTTCAGAATATGATTGATTTACAAAAGCAGATATCCGCACAGGTGATCTATCAGCAGGTCATTGTTTCGTCTACGCTCTCTCTGGATGATTTAAAAACGGCGTATCTCATTGAGGGAACGGTGGAGCATAATGCACTGACGGATGCACGAGATCTGATGCTGATTCATCAGGCGTCCATGAAGCGAAAGCCGGATACAGAGGCTGTTTGCGGGATTGTGGAGCGTAAGCTTGCCAAGCAGCAGGAGGTCGCAAGAAAACAGCGGGAAAAGCTGTTTCGCATAATGAAGGAGCGCTTTTCCTCATATCCTTTTCTGCAATGCGAGGTGCTTCTGTTTCCTGAGATTGTTGAGCAGCTGCGCTTATGGGAAGAACGTGACCGTAATTTTCACATTACAATTCAAAAGGATACACTTACCATTGATGGCAGGGAACAGCTGCGTGCACATATCCGGATTCATATGAGGATTGATATTGAGCATGAGATTCCCAGTGTTACGCTGCGCTTTCAAAGCAGAGATACGACACTGGAGAAGAAATATCTTCTGCAATACCGCAATGCTACAATTGTCGAAAATATACTGAAAAGGATGCTGCAGCATGGAAACAGCTGAAAAGCAGGCACAGCTGCTGCGGCTTTATGTGCTGGAGCTGAAGGGATGTCTGCAGCAGATGGATGCCTTGTCTGTATTTCAGCGCAATCCATATCTGAGAAGTCCCAGGGCAAAGAAATTGTTAAATGATGTATGTGAAAGCATGCAGCATTGTCTCGATGCTTCTCTGATGTTTATGGCAGTGGCCTGCCGTACAAAGCTGTATGATGCAGCGGCGTTAAAGGGCTATCACGGCGCCTGCCAGATTCTTTTTGATTTTCAGGATGCGCTGCAGCGGCAGGAAATTCTGCATCTTCTGCTCGTGAGGGATCGCAGTGTACAGCGACGGCTGGAGCAATTTCTTACGGTAAGTGAACGAATGACCGGCATGCTACTGCAGCAGCATATGGAACAGGCCTCTTAGCTGCCTTATGGAGAAGCTATCTGCTATTTGTATTTATTTGTATCAAACTTTTGTAAATACATATGCAGGTATAGATAGGAAGTGTTCAAAAATCGTGGAATGCGTAAACGGTGAAGGAAAAGCCGTTTTTTAAACTATATGCGTATATGTAAAATTGCAGATAAATAGCTTGTCAGATAACAGCGTCAGTGTAATAATATAGATAATAAATAAGCAGAGGTGCAAGGTATGGCGGATTACAAATACAATGCGTGGAGCGTACAGCAGCTTCAGGATGAAATCCTGCGCGTACGTATGATAAATCTGGAGAAGGAACAGGAATTATGCTTTACACTCACAGAAAAAGCAAAGCTGAAAAATGATCATTCTGCACTTGCATTTTCATATACCTTTTTAGCTGATTATTATCTTGCTATTAGACATAACAAGGAATGCATCGCTTATCTTTCCCATGCAAAATTACTGAGTGAGGCCATGCATTATGATGAGCTTCTCGTACGAATTTATAATTTCTATGGCATGCTCTGTAATTCTATTTATGATGAAATAACAGCCCTGGATTATTATTTGAAATGTCTTGATACCGCTGTCAAGCTCGATGATGTTATTTTGATGGCAACAGCCTATAACAATATAGCGACCTGCTTTGATTTAAAGCATAATTACATTGAAGCAATTAACTATTATCAGAGGAGCTATGACCTGCTTCGTGCAGGGAAAAAGAATACGGCATATTCCAAAGCCGTATCCTTAACAAATTTATGTAATTGTTCATTCAAGCTGCAAAGGCTGAAGGATGTACAGCGCTATCTTGCCTGTTTCCAATCCATAGACCAAAAGGAATTTGTGGAGGGCATGGAGCTGTTATATGAATATTGTAAATTTCTGGTAGGCTATTTGAAAAAGGACACATCGTGTTACCGTCTGGCAGATGGTATGCTGGACTTACAGAAAAGGGTGGAGAACCGCCTGCTCGTGCATCAGATTATAACGAATATCTGTGATTTGTTTCTTGATAGGGATGAATGCAGCTATGCGCAAAGCTGTCTGGAAATATTGGCTGATATCAATAAGGATGATGATCTGAAATCAAAGAAAGAGCTGCAAAAGCTGATTGTCAAATATAATGAAAAATTTTGCAGTAAGGAAGAACAGCGGAAGGCTTACCGGGATTTTTATAAAATCATTTTGGCGATTGAAGATATGGAAACGGATGATTATAGTGCCGGGTTATCAGCAAAAATGGAGCTGTACCGCAGCAAGGCTGTACAGGTGGATTTGGAAAAGGAAAATCAGCTGCTGGAAAAACTGATGAGCCAGGATGATCTTACACAGATTTCAAACCGCCGCTGCTTTAACAATGCAATGACAAATCCCATACTTATGCAGGCGGATATAGTTGCCATCGCCATGCTCGATATCGATTATTTTAAGGAATATAATGATATGTACGGTCATCAGATGGGGGATCAGGCACTCATTGAGGTGGGTAATGTTTTGCGAAGTATAGAAAAAAGCGGTCATATTCGGGCTTACCGTTATGGCGGTGATGAATTTTCTATCATTTTTCTAAATCAGTGTGAGGATGAAGTAAAGAGAATCCTGCAGCTGGTCAAAGCCCGTGTTCTTGATAAAAAAATACCGCACGCCGCATCACATACCGGCTCTGTTTTATCTCTATCCTGCGGGTATGCTATAACACACGATAAGGGCGGGGATTTCACACAGCTTTTAAAAGAAGCTGACACTGCCTTATATAAAAGCAAGGAATTGCGTGTACGTCGCTAGTATGCAAAAAGATATAACAGCCTGTGGAAACATATGCTTTAAGATTTTATCATATTGCTTCTTATTATACTTCTTATATAAGAATAGGTAGTATCAAATGCTATGGATATAACCGGCATCCACTGCGTAAGGGATATATAGCTGAAGCCTGTAAGGAGGTATGCATATGCAGATGATTCGGTTGATCAACTTATCACTGGAGCTTTTCGGAGCATTGCTTTCCCTTGTGATTGCCTGCAGCCTACTGATTATCCGAAATACGGAAAAGGATCGCTGTCACACGCTGTTCCTTGCCATTCTGGTCTGCAACTGTTTTTTGCTGTTGAGCGATGCAGCCGCATGGGGCTTTAAGGGACAACTGGATAGCTGCTCCCGTGTCATTGTCCCACTGGCTAATTTTTTTGTGTTTACACTTGGCTATGTACTGATGCTTCTGTACTCCTGCTACCTGTATACCTATCTGAAAAAGAAAGCAACGATATCCAGTCGGCTATTGAGCATGATCTTCCTTCTTGTCACTGCTGCTGTTTTGCTTGTAATAGTTTCTTTATTCAATGGAATGTATTATTTTATAGATGCAGACAACTGGTATCACCGGGGGGATTTTTTCTGGCTATCCCAGGTGCTGGCGATTTTGTGCATGCTGGCAAACGGATGGTTTCTTTTATGCTATCGAAAGTATATGACAAAAATCGAATTTTTCTCTCTTTCCATGCAAATTGTCTTGCCCATTATCGCTATGGCGATTCAGATTTATTTGTATGGAATAGCACTGCTGTATATCGCAACCACGGTTTCCACTCTGATTGTGTATTTGAATATTCAGGCACAAATAGCAAATAGGATGCAGGAGAAGGAGCTGGCGCTTTTAAACAGCCAGCTTCATAATATGCTGGCCGTTATCCAGCCGCATTTCCTATGCAATTCGCTGACTGCCATTTCCCAGTTTTGTGAAGCTGATCCAAAAAAAGCCCAGCTTGGCATTCATGTTATGGCAAGCTATTTGCGTGAAAATGTCAATGCACTCGTCCATGAGGAAAAGATTCCATTTTCACAGGAGAAACGTCATATTGAGTTGTATCTTTCCTTGCAAAAGCTGCGGTTTGAGCATTTGATTACAGTCGTTTATGATATCGAAACGGATGCGTTTCTGATTCCCTCCCTGCTGTTACAGCCGCTTGTAGAAAATGCGGTATGTCACGGAATTCTGAAAAAGGAAAGCGGAGGTACTGTGCTTCTTCGTGTACGAAGGCTGAGCACTGAAATTATGATTCAGGTGTGTGATGATGGCGCTGGCTTTGATACTGCTAGATTGAACACTATAGGAAAGGAGCATATCGGCATCCGAAACGTAGAGGAACGCTGCCGGCTGCTGTGCAAAGGCAGAATGGAAATCCAGAGCAAGCCCGGTAAGGGGACAGCTGTTACGCTGTATCTTTCTAGGGACTGCTGTATGCCTGAGGAAACACAGCAGGAAAGTTTCGTGTAAATAAGGCAGCCTGCACATATTGCTGTTTACAGCCTCAAGCATAACCAAAACGGCTGCAGGAGCTAATACAACGCAATAAAGCCGCTTACTGTACAAATACGTTTTAATCATTTTGATATTAAACAAGAAAGGTTTAAACGGGCTGTATGATGGCTTTTCTGCTAAAAAAAGCATTTCTGTTATAGAAAGGCTTTTTTTGCATATACAGGATAACCAGCACGAGGCTCCCTCATCCTTGATATTTGGCAATCAGATTTTGCGTGTGCCGTCTTTATGAAACATTTTATGCATTGTCCGCTCTACCGGAAGCAGAGCCAGTAACAGGATCACACACTCAATCATGCAGAGAAGGCCGCCATAAATTCCGCAGGCGGTATCATCTTTTCCATATAGAAAAGACATTCCAATCAGGGCGATTCCCGTATTGATAAATCCCCAGGAGAACCAGACCTTGCCGCATACCAGATGCGCTGTTTTCCAGGTATCCTCATTTTTCATTGAAAGTGCTGTGCGATAGCCGTAAATTCCGTTTATATCCTTTGGCGGATGCTTCTGAAATATATAACCAAACATAATCATCGTCGCAGGAATCAAAAGATTCATAATGAGCATAAATAACCAGAATGCCATAATACACACCTCTCTGTTTCCAGTATACCATTGTTCAAATTCTGTGTCATTCCTTTTTCATACAAGCCAACCTTATTAAAAAAGGAAATAAATTCAGAACCTTTTCTATAAAAGCGCTCGGTTTCCAATGAGGGATAAGCATACAGCTTATATGAGAACTGAGCGAACTTTCAGCATTGCTAATTCTATTATGGCTTTTGTGTAGGTGATATCGAAGAGAAGGGTATTTTACCATACCTTCCATTTTCCGGCTTTGGTAAGGCGGCATATTATGAAATATATAAAGAATTTTTCTAATTTTTTAGGAATTTTACATTTTCCTTACGTATGTAGTAGTGTAAAGCATAAGACTGTATACGAAAGGATGTGAAGAATATGCTTACAAAAGATGTAACAGAGAATAAAGATATGAAGGTAGAGGTGCAGGAACGACTGAAATATGATAACGATATTTTTTTTAAGTTCGCTCTTGGCACAGAGGATGAAGATGCTGCGTTTATCCGTAACACCATTATTGAACGAGTGACAGGAATCCATCCTAAGGAGAGTACCGTATTAAATCCTAATCTGGATCCTGCTATACTCAAAAAGAAAAAATGGTATTGGACATCCGTGTGAAGGACTGCGAAGGAAGAGAATACGGCATCGAGATGCAGACTACCTATTCAAAGCAATCAGAGTTAAAACGCTTTGAACTGTACGGAGCCAGAATGTTATCGAATCAGCTCGATAGCGGAGATAGGTATTATGATCTTCTCCCTGTTTATCAAATAATCTTTCTTGATTCCTATGCAGAACACACGAAGAAGTTAATTGATGCCTATCAGATGAGAAATGCGGAAGGAGAAGTAGAAAGTAAGCGCAGTTTAATGAAGCGAATTTACATCTATCTGCCGGAGATAGATGCAATCGTTAAGCGCAAAGGATTTGAGAAGCTGAATGACTTTGAACAATTGTGTTATTTGTTTAAAAATAATGATAAAGATGGTATACTAAAAACAGAGGAAAGGCTGGTGAAGAAGGTAATGGAAAAGTACAAGAAATTTCATGACGCAGAAGACCTCTGGTCGATAGCGATGGCAACGCAGATACAGGAACAGCGCGAAAAAAATGCCATTTTGGATAGTTTCAAGGATGGCGTTGAGCATGGAATTGAACAGGGGCAAAAAGAGGGTGAAAGAATGCTGTTGAATAGACAAATGGTAAAGAAATATCATGAAGACTGCTCAACATGGTTATGTTCTTTAACAACAGAACAGCTCGACCTTGTATTCAATTTGTTATTCACCTGTGATACCTTGCAGGAACTAAAGGATCAGCTTACGGGCAACAAATAATACATATAAAGCCACAAAAAAACTGTTTTATGTGAACGAAAACAGTTTTTTTGTGCAGTTTTTATACGAGATGTTTATGAAACAGAGCCTCAAGATATGCAGATTTTATCAGGGAATACAGTATAGTATAAATAAAAGCAGGCAATCATGCTCTTTTGATTCATCTGATATCTATTCTATATAGGTGATTTTTAGCTTTAAGATAATGTGACTTCTCTAAGGCGCATTTCATAACGCTTTTCCTAAATGCTATCTTTTATCGGTGAATAGTAACGGCAGCCTTTTCCTGCATGATAAGTCATGTAAAAAAATCTTGCAATACGACAGATATATGGTAAAATATTGAGTGATAAAAGGTCCTTTAAGATAATCCAGAGAGGTTATGAAGGCAATCAGCAAACCTGAAGTGTATAGAAAGGGTCCTTTTGTGTATCAAAACGGATCTTTTTTTGTAGGACCGGCAGGAGGAGAGCATATGAATACGAACAGTTTACTGAGAATCTGCGATTTAACGAGTGAAGAGATTTTTCATATTCTCGAGGATGCTGCTGTTTTTTCCAGTTCCCAGTCAGATTGGCAATTTCCGCGTAAGACGCTGATTGCTAATCTTTTTTTTGAGCCAAGCACCCGGACGCATTTTTCCTTTGCGAGTGCTGAGCATCAGCTGGGAGCTTGCGTTGAGAATTTCAGTGCTCAAGGAAGCAGCGTGGAAAAAGGGGAGACCCTGTATGACACCGTTAAAACCTTTGAAAGCATTGGATATGATGCAGTCGTCATACGGCATCGTACGGATGAATATTTCAAGGAGCTTGAAAATATCACCATTCCAATTCTGAATGCAGGGGATGGCTGCGGGAATCATCCGACACAGTGTCTGTTAGATCTGCTTACATTGTATCAGGAATTTGGCACGTTTCAGGGTATTAAGGTGGCTGTCATTGGAGATATTGTACATTCCCGTGTCGCAAACAGCCTGCGGGAAGCACTTGAGCTGCTCGGCGGTGAAATTGCATTCTCCGGCCCGGATAAATGGGTTGCCCGGGACGCGTACTATAAAAGCGTGGATGAAGCGGTACAGTGGGCAGATGCGGTCATGATGCTTCGAATACAGCATGAGCGTCATCAGGAAACCATGGCCATGAGCAAGGCTGAATATCTGAAGCGCTACGGTTTGACCAAAGCGCGTGCAGCGATGATGAAGCCGCATGCGATCATCATGCATCCGGCTCCGGTCAATCGCGGAGTGGAAATCGACAGTGATCTGGTGGAAGCGCCAAACAGCCGCATATTCAAGCAGATGAGCAATGGTGTACTCGTGCGTAAGGCAGTGATCAAACGCGCACTCGGCTATACCTTTGATCGCTAGTGCTACATAAAACAAAAGGAAAGAGGTGCGCATATGAAGCTGATACAGCAGGCACAAATCATCACAAAGGGGAATGCCACAGAGGCAATGGATGTTCTCTTTGACGAAACACAGATTATCAAAATCGCGAAGCATATTGATCCCGCACTGGCAGAGGAGGTCATTGCGGCAGAGCATAAGGTACTGCTTCCCGGGCTGATTGATGTCCATGCACATTTACGTGAGCCAGGCTACGCACATAAGGAAACGATCAAAAGCGGTACAGCGGCCGCAGCACATGGCGGCTTTACGACGATAATGGCTATGCCCAATGTCATTCCCTATCCGGATAATACCGAAACCATGCGTGCCTATCTGGAAAAAATCAAACAGGACGCACTGGTACATGTTCTTCCCTATGCCTGTATCACAAAGGCGGAAGCCAGTAAGGAGCTGAGTGATATGGAGGGACTGAGTGCTATGGGAATCCAAGCATTCAGCGATGACGGTGTTGGTGTGGCAACGGCGGACATGATGCAGTGTGCGATGCGTAAATGCCGCGAGGTTGACGGTATCATCGTTGCTCATACTGAGGACATGCGTTACCGTCTGCCGAAGGCATGCATGCATGAGGGAAGCCGCAGCAAGGAGCTGGGACTTACCGGCATTCCAAGCGCCTGTGAATATGTACAGCTACAGCGTGATCTGAAGCTGGCCGCAGAAACCGGCTGCCGCTATCACGTATGCCATATGAGTGCACAGGAAAGCGTGGAGGCACTGCGAAAGGCCAAGGCGGAAGGCTTAGATGTGAGCGGCGAGGTAACAGCACACCATCTGCTGTTAAACGAAACGGCAGTTGAGAATCCCAATCATAAAATGAATCCGCCGCTGCGCAGGGAGGAAGACCGTCAGGCATTGATTCAGGGACTGCTGGATGGTACCATCGATATGATTGCGAACGACCATGCACCGCACAGCGAGGAAGAAAAAAACAGAGGTATGGAGCAGGCACCGTTTGGGATCGTAGCTCTGGAAACGGCATTTCCACTGCTGTATACCCGCTTTGTTGCGCAGGAGAAAATCTTCACGCTGGAACAGCTGGTAACCTGGATGAGTGAGGCAGCCACAAAGCGTTTCCGTATGGAGCGTAAGGGAAAGCTGAAGGAAGGCTATACCGCAGACTTTATCCTGGTGGATTTGGACAGTGTGAAAAAGATAGACAAACAGGAATTCTATTCCATGGGTAAAAATACGCCGTTTGACGGTGTTGCCTGCAAGGGCTTTGTTGTTAAGACATTTGTGGATGGAATTTGCGTATATGATAACAGGGAGGGCTTGCTGAAATGAAAAAGCGACTATTGATTCTTGAAGACGGCAGTGTTTATGAGGGTATCGCCTTTGGTGGTGATACATATCAGATGGGAGAGCTGATCTTCCAGACGGGAATGAGCGGCTATCAGGAGATTATTTCCGATCTGTCCTATTACGGACAAATCGTTATGATGACCTATCCGGCAATGGGAAACTGCGGTATTAACCGCGATGATTTTGAAAGCATCTCTCCGAAGATGTTTGGCTTTGTGGTAAAGGAATACTGTGAAACACCAAGCAATTTCCGCAGTGATATGACACTGGATGCTTTCATGAAGCTGAAGGGGATTCCGGGTATTGCGGATATTGATACACGCGAAATTACAAGAAAAATCAGAGATCACGGTACCTGTAAGGCAATTATGGCAGATGCGGATGCAGACGTGGATGCAATCGTAGCGATGCTGAAGGAAAGCGAGCTGCCAAGTGATGGCGTACAGGCTGTTTCCACAGTGAAGCCGTTTCCGATTCCATCCCGCGGACAGAAGGTCGTCATGGTGGATATCGGCACCAAATTCGCAGTTATCCGGGAGTTTAATATGCGTGGCTGTGATCTGATCGTCGTTCCTTATAATATGAGTGCTGCGGATATTCTGGCCATTCATCCGGACGGGATCGTGTTAAGCGGCGGCCCGGGTGCACCACAGGACATTCCGGAAACAGTAGCCACCTGCCGTGAGCTGCTTGGCAGTGTCCCAATGCTTGGAATCGGTCTGGGACATGAGGTGATTGCGGCAGCCTGCGGGGCAACGGTTGTGAAAATGAAGGTTGGACATCATGGAAATTCCTCTCCGGTTCGCAATCTGAAGAAAAATAAAATTGAATTTACTGCACAGAACCACGGCTATGAGGTAGCGCCGGATTCCCTGGAGGGAACCGGACTGATTACGACCTATACGGCATTGAATGACGGTTCTATTGAGGGCTTTACACATGAAACCTATCCGCTGTTTTCCTATTCCTTTGAACCGGAGGCAGCACCGGGTGCAGACGACTGTACTTATATATTTGATGATTTCTGCAAGGTGATGAAAGAAAGGAGTGCTGAGTAAAATGCCAAAAAGAAGCGATATTAAGAAAATTATGGTGATTGGCTCCGGGCCGATCGTCATTGGACAGGCTGCGGAATTTGACTATGCCGGCTGTCAGGCATGTACGGCACTGCGTGAGGAGGGCTATGAGGTTATTCTGATCAACTCCAACCCTGCCACCATCATGACCGATACGGTGATTGCGGATCGTGTCTACATTGAACCGCTGACACTGGAATTTGCGAGCCGTGTCATTTATAAGGAGCGTCCGGATGCGATTCTGGGAAGTCTGGGCGGACAGACCGGGTTAAATCTGGTTGTCGAGCTGGCAGAAAGCGGAATTCTGGACGAATATCAGGTAGAAATTCTGGGAACAGCGCTGGATGCGATTGAAAAAGCGGAGGATCGTGATAAATTCCGTGAGCTGATGTATGAAATCGGAGAACCGGTTCCGGAAAGTGTGATCGTACATACCATTGAGGAGGCTGTGGCCTTTGCCGAAAGCAACGGCTATCCGGTTGTTGTCCGTCCTGCATTCACCCTGGGAGGAACCGGGGGAGGCTTTGCCCACAGTGAGGAGGAGCTGCGTACCATTTGTGATAACGGCTTGAAGATTTCACCGGTACACCAGTGTCTGATCGAACAAAGCATTGCCGGCTATAAGGAAATCGAATATGAGGTTATGCGTGACAATGCGGATAATGCCATTGTTGTCTGCAATATGGAAAATGTCGATCCGGTTGGTATCCATACCGGAGACTCCATTGTTGTGGCGCCTACGCAGACGCTAACCGATCGGGAATGCGGCATCATGCGTGCATCTGCATTAAAAATCATACGTGCATTGAAAATCTGCGGCGGCTGCAATGTGCAGCTGGCGCTGGATCCTAACAGCTTTAACTACTATGTTATCGAGGTAAATCCACGCGTATCCCGTTCCTCAGCACTTGCCTCCAAGGCCACCGGATATCCGATTGCCAAGCTGGCAGCCAAGGTTGCTGTTGGTCTGACGCTGGATGAAATCATCAATCCGGTTACCACGACGAGCTATGCCTGTGTGGAGCCATGCATTGACTATGTTGTTGCGAAATTCCCGCGCTTTGCCTTTGATAAATTCCCGAAGGCAGATCGCACGCTGGGAACCCAGATGAAGGCGACCGGAGAGGTTATGTCCATCGGGCGTACCTTTGATGAGGCAATTTTAAAGGCAATCCGTTCTCTGGAAATGAAGACGGATCATCTGGAACAGAAGGAAATCAATGAAATGAGCGAGGAAGCCCTGTGGAAGAAGCTTGCTCAGTGTGATGATGAGCGCATTTATGTCATTACCGCTCTGCTGCGAAAGGGAGCGGATATCGAAAAGATCTTCGATGTGACGAAAATGGATCGCTATTTCCTGAACCGTTTCAAGAATATCGTGGAGCAGGAGGCACAGATCAAAGCGCATCCGATGAATCTGGATGTGTTGAAGGCTTCCAAGAAAATGGGCTTTGCGGACTCCTGGATTGCGAGAAGCTGGGGTGTTGAGGAAGCGGATATTTATAATACAAGAAAACAGAACGCAATCGTTCCGGTATATAAAAACGTGGATACCTGTGCGGGAGAATATATTTCTCATACGCCGTATCTGTATTCCACCTATGAGCATGAAAATGAGTCCGTACGCAGTGACAACCGCAAAATTATCGTTTTAGGATCCGGGCCGATCCGTATCGGTCAGGGTGTGGAATTTGACTATGCGACAGTACATTGTGTGAAAACGATTCGTGAACGCGGCTATGAGGCAATCGTTATTAACAACAACCCGGAAACCGTGTCAACAGATTATTCTATTTCCGATAAGCTGTACTTTGAACCGCTGACGATCGAGGATGTCATGCATGTCATCGATCTGGAGCAGCCGCTGGGCGTTGTGGTGCAGTTTGGTGGACAGACGGCCATCAATCTGGCTGATCAGCTGGTGGAGCGCGGTGTTAAAATCCTGGGAACCTCTCTGGAAAACATCGACCGTGCAGAGGATCGCCATGAATTTGAGGAAATGCTGCATAAGCTGAACATCCCGCAGCCGCAGGGGGAAACTGCAGTCGAGGTAGAGGAAGCGGTGAGCATCGCCAACCGTATCGGATATCCAGTACTGGTGCGTCCATCCTATGTACTGGGCGGACGTGCGATGGAAATCGTACACAACGATGACGATCTGCGTGTCTATATGGCAACGGCAGTAAAGGAAATCAGCCACGATGCACCGATTCTGGTTGATAAATATATCATCGGTAAGGAAATGGAGGTCGATGCGATCTGTGATGGAGAGCATGTGTACATTCCTGGTATCATGGAGCATATCGAACGTGCGGGCGTGCATTCCGGTGACTCCATCAGCGTTTATCCTGCTCCAACGGCAAGTCAGAAGGTCAAGGATACAATTACCGATTATGCCATCCGTATTGGAAAAGGCTTCCACTTCATCGGTCTGTACAACATTCAGTTTATCGTTGAAACGGATAAGCAAAGTGGTGAGGAGCGCGTCTATGTGCTGGAGGTCAATCCGCGAAGCTCCCGTACCGTTCCATTCTTAAGCAAGGTGACCAATGTGCCGATGTCCTATGTGGCAACACGCTGTGTCCTTGGTGATTCTTTAGCGGAACAGGGCTATGAGGAAGGTGTGCATCCGGAAGGGGAGCGTGTCTTTGTCAAGGCACCGGTATTCTCCTTTGCGAAGCTGAGAAGTGTCGATACGACCTTAGGTCCGGAGATGAAATCCACCGGAGAAGCACTCGGCGGGGATGTGACGCTGGAAAAAGCCTTATACAAGGCGCTGCTGGCAAGCGGTGTGAAAATTCCGCTGCACGGCAATGTGCTGATCACTGTTGCGGATGATGACAAGCAGGAGGGGCTGAAGATTGCGAAGCGCTTCTCTGCCATCGGCTATGGCATCTATGCGACAAAGGGAACGGCACAGTATTTGTGTGAAAACGGCATCTATGTAAAAACCGTGGATAAGGTAAAGGAAGAAACCGACAACAACGTCATTGATGTGATCCGTAAGGGGCGTGTCAATTATGTAGTGAATACGATGAGCATATCCAGTGAGGTCAGCAGGGATGGGTTTGAAATCCGCCGTGCTGCCGCTGAGAACAATATCAGCTGCTTCACATCGCTGGATACGGCAAATGCAATCCTGCGCGTGCTGGAATCACAGACCTTTACAACGATATCTATGAATGAACTGGAGGGGTAAGATGCAGGAAGAAAAAGGACTTGTTTTAAGCAATAAAAAAATAGCAAAGGATACCTGGAGAATGGAAATCCAGGCATCCCTTGCAAGGGATATGAAGCCGGGACAGTTTGTGAATATACAGGTGGAGGGCTTTATGCTGCGCCGCCCCATCAGCATCTGTTCCATTGAGGATACCACACGCTTTGTCATCATTTATAAGGTGGTGGGCGATGGCACAGAAGCGCTGACACGGCTGCGTACCCAGGGAATCCTTGATATCTTCGGCCCTCTTGGCAGCAGCTATCCGATTCATGAGGAGGAAAAGGAAGTCCTGCTCATTGGCGGAGGCGTAGGCGTACCACCGCTCTATGAGCTGGCTAAGCAGTATCGAGGCATTCAGGCTGAGGTAAATGTGGTACTGGGCTTTAATGATCAGGAAAGTGTATTTTATGAAAATGAATTTCAGCGCCTTGGCTGCAGGGTCTTCATAGCGACGATGGATGGCAGCTACGGTACAAGGGGAACGGTGATGGATGCAATTAAGGAACATGAGATCACCTGTGACTTTACGTACAGCTGCGGCCCAAGACCCATGCTGAAGGCAGTAGAAGCAAGCTATACCCGCGGCTATATGTCCTTTGAAAGCCGTATGGCCTGCGGCATCGGAGCGTGTATGGCATGCGTGGCAAAGGATAAGAAGGAAGAAAACATGTACCACCGCATCTGTAAGGAAGGGCCTGTTTTCCCAATCGGAAAGGTGGAATACTGATGGATCTGCATGTAGAATTGCCCGGACTTCATTTAAAGAATCCAATCATCCCGGCCAGCGGCTGCTTCGGCTTCGGCCGTGAGTTTGCCGAGCTGTATGATTTAAGCCTTTTGGGAGGGATTGCAATCAAGAGTGCAACCCCGCATAACCGCTTTGGTAACCCGACACCGCGCGTGGCGGAAACACCGAGCGGTATGCTGAATGCCATCGGCCTGCAAAATCCGGGTGTGGATGTTATTATGGAACGTGAGCTGCCATGGCTGGCACAGTTTGATACGGAAATCATCGCCAATGTCGCAGGCGCCAGTGAGGAAGAATACGTCGAGGTCATCGAAAAGCTGAATAGCAGCGATGTCGTTAAGGCATACGAGCTGAATATCAGTTGTCCCAATGTCAAGCATGGCGGCATCGGTCTGGGAACAGATCCTGCACTGGCAGCGCGTGTTACCCACATGGCGAAGGAGGCCGCAACCAAACCGGTCTATGTCAAGCTGTCTCCTAATGTTACCGATATCGTTGCGATTGCCAAAGCGGTTGAGGAAGCGGGAGCGGATGGTCTTGTCCTCATCAATACGATGATGGGCATGCGCTTGGATTACCATAGCGCCAAGCCGATTCTCGCCAATGTGACCGGAGGTCTGAGCGGCCCTGCCATCAAGCCAGTTGCGATACGCATGGTCTATCAGGTGGCACAGGCTGTCAGCATCCCGATCATCGGTGTTGGCGGTATCACCAGAGCTGAGGATGTTCTGGAATTTTTGTATGCCGGAGCAAGTGCGGTAGAAGTTGGGATGCAGAACTTTATTGATCCGCTGTGTTGTGTTAAAATAATAGAGGATTTGCCAAAAGTCCTGAAGAAATATGGAAATAACAGTTTACATGAGGCTGTTGGAAGGAGCTTTCGTTAATGAGCAGAACAATCGTTGCCCTGGATTTTTCCAGAAAAGAAGATGTCATGAATTTCCTCGACAAGTTTGAGGAGCCGATTTATGTAAAGGTCGGAATGGAGCTGACCTATGCCTTCGGATTTGAAATGATTCGCGAAATCAAGAGCCGCGGTCACAAGATCTTTCTGGATCTGAAGCTGCATGATATTCCAAACACCGTGAAAAACGGAATGAAAAATCTGGCAAAGCTGGATGTCGATATCGTCAATCTGCATGCGGCCGGAGGTAGTGCCATGATGAAGGCTGCTATGGAGGGTCTTGCGGAGGGTGCTGTAAACGGAAAGCGTCCGCTGTGTATCGCCGTGACGCAGCTTACCAGTACATCACAGGAAGCGATGAATGAAGAGCTTCTGATTCCGGGTGAGGTAAAGGATGTCGTGATTTCCTATGCTAAGCTGGCAAAGGAAAGCGGTCTGGATGGCGTCGTATGCTCTGTGCATGAGGCAAGAGGAATTCATGAGGCATGCGGTGCAGATTTTCTGACGGTAACACCGGGTATTCGCTTATCCGATGATTCCAAGGATGACCAGAAGCGTGTTGCGACGCCGGCATTCGCCAAAGAGGAGGGCTGTGACTACATCGTTGTGGGACGCAGTATCACCAAGAGTGCGGACCCGCTGGCTACCTATCACGAAATTGAACAGACAATGGAGGGAAACTAAATGCAAATCGAAAAAACTATTGCGAAAAACCTGCTGGATATCAAGGCGGTATCCCTGCAGCCAAACGCTCCGTTTACATGGGCGAGCGGTATCAAGTCACCGATTTACTGTGACAACCGTCTGGTGCTTTCCTTTCCGGAAAAACGCAGTGTGGTCGTAGACGGCTTTGTGGAGCTGATCAAAAAGGAATATGCCGATGCAGAGGTAATCGTCGGAACGGCTACTGCCGGGATTCCATGGGGAGCTATGGTTGCGGATAAGCTGGATAAGCCGTTTGGCTATGTACGCAGCTCCAACAAGAGCCATGGCAAAGGAAATAAAATAGAAGGAAAAATTGAAAAGGGCGCAAAGGTCGTCGTGGTTGAGGATCTGATCTCTACCGGTGGCTCCGTTAAGGATGTTATTGAATCCCTGCGCGAGGCTGGTGCTCAGGTGCTGGGCGTTGTGGCAATCTTCACCTATCTGTTACCGGCATCTACCGAATTATTTAACAGCATTCAGTGTGAATTTAAGACCTTGAGCAATTACGATGTATTGATCGATGTAGCGCTGGAAAACGAGTATATAAAGGATGCAGACCTTGAAAAATTAAAGGCCTGGAAACAGGATCCAAAGGATGAGTCCTGGATGGAAAAATAAGAGAAGAAACAAACGCAAAGGGGCGTAGGATGTGCATGCATTCTATGCCCTTTTGGTGGAAACAGGATTTGTAAGGACTTACAGGAGGAGCTATATGAAAAAACGTTTACTGATATTGGAAGACGGCAGTGTATATGAAGGCTATGGCTTTGGATCGGATCATTATCAGGTAGGTGAGCTGGTGTTCAATACCGGAATGAGCGGCTATCAGGAGGTACTGTCCGATTTATCATATTGCGGACAGATCGTCATGATGACCTACCCGATGATTGGCAATTACGGCATCAACCGTGATGATTTTGAGAGTCTGGACCCAGCGGTGTTCGGCTTTGTGGTAAAGGAATACTGTGAACAGCCAAGCAATTTCCGCTGTGATCTTTCACTGGATGAATTTCTGAAATTAAAGGATATTCCCGGTATTTCCCATGTGGATACACGCGCAATCACCAGAAAGCTGCGCAGCAGTGGAACGATGCGTGCCATTATGGCAGAGGAGGATGCGGATGTGGAAGCAGCTGTAGCGATGCTGAAGGAAACGGATTTTCTCCACGATCAGGTTGCCAGAGTATCTACGCAGAAGCCGTTCCCGATTCCATCCCGCGGGAAAAAGGTCGTACTTATGGACTTCGGGGCAAAGCACGGCATCATTCGTGAGCTGTCCGCAAGAAGCTGTGATTTGATCGTTGTTCCCTACAATACAAGCGCGAAGGCTATTCTGGCATTGCATCCGGATGGGGTGATGCTGAGCAACGGTCCCGGGGATCCCAAGGATATGGGAGATGCAATCGAGGTTATCCGTGAGCTGATTGGACAGGTAGTGATATTCGGCATCTGTCTGGGACACCAGTTGATTTCACTGGCATGTGGGGCAAATACCGTAAAGCTGAAATTCGGACACCGCGGCTGCAATCATCCGGTTGTAAATCTGGCAACCGGAAAGGTGGAAATCACCTCTCAGAATCACGGCTATGCTGTCGAGGCGGAAAGTCTGGCAGGTACACAGCTGGAAATGACACACCAGGCATTAAACGATAAGAGTGTGGAGGGTGTCCGCCATAAGCAATATCCGGTTTTCAGTGTGCAGTACCATCCGGAGGCTGCACCGGGGCCGGAGGATGCGAACTATCTGTTTGATGCGTTCATGGAACTGATGGAAAAGGAGACTGCATAATATGACAAAGCGTATGGACATTAAGAAAATACTCGTGATCGGTTCCGGACCGATTGTAATCGGACAGGCCGCTGAATTTGACTATGCAGGAAGCCAGGCATGCCAGTCTCTGCGTGAGGAGGGCTATGAGGTCATTCTGATCAACTCCAATCCGGCAACGATTATGACGGATACAGCAATCGCAGACCGCGTTTACATCGAACCGCTGACACTGGAGTTTGCGAGTCGTATCATATACAAGGAGCGCCCGGATGCTATCCTGGGAAGTCTGGGCGGTCAGACCGGGTTAAATCTGGTCGTAGAGCTTGCCAATTCCGGTATACTAAAGGAGTATGAGGTGGAAATTCTGGGTACGGACCTGGATGCGATCAACAAGGCTGAGGATCGCGAGCTTTTCCGTGATCTGATGTATGAAATCAAGGAGCCTGTACCGGAAAGCGATATTGTACATACCGTAGAGGAGGCCATTTCCTTTGCGAATGAAATTGGCTATCCGGTTGTCGTTCGCCCGGCCTATACGCTGGGAGGAACTGGAGGAGGCTTTGCGGATAATGAGGAGGAGCTGCGTGTCATTGCGGACAACGGGTTAAAGCTGTCACCGGTGCACCAGTGCCTGATTGAACGCAGCATTGCCGGCTTTAAGGAAATTGAATATGAGGTCATGCGTGATTACAATGATAACGCCATTGTCGTCTGCAATATGGAAAATATCGACCCGGTCGGTATTCATACCGGAGATTCCATGGTTGTCGCACCGGTACAGACGTTATCCGACCGTGAGCATCAGATGCTGCGCAATGCCAGTCTGAAAATCATTCGTGCATTGAAGATATGCGGCGGCTGCAATGTCCAGCTGGCACTGGATCCAAACAGCTTCAAATATTACATTATTGAGGTGAACCCGCGTGTATCGCGTTCCTCTGCATTGGCAAGTAAGGCGACCGGCTATCCGATTGCCAAGCTGGCTGCGAAAATTGCGGTCGGTATGACGCTGGATGAAATTATCAATCCGATCACAAAAACAAGCTATGCCTGCTTTGAGCCTTCTCTAGATTACATCGTTACCAAGCTGGCACGCTTCCCGTTTGATAAATTCGAGCGTGCTGATCGCCGTTTGGGAACCCAGATGAAGGCAACCGGAGAGGTTATGTCCATCGGACGAACCTTTGAGGAAAGCTTTCTGAAGGCGGTACGCTCTCTGGAAATGAAATGCGATCATATTGACAATAAGGAAATTGATGGCTGTACAACAGAGGAACTGTGGGAGAAAATTGCAGTGAAGGATGATCTGCGTATGTTTGGTATCGCTGAGCTAATCCGTCGTAAGGAATCCCTAGAGCGCATTCATGAGATTACCAAAATCGACTTCTTCTTCCTGCATAAATTCGCAAATATCATTGCACTGGAACAGGAAATGATGAAGAATCCGCAGGATGTGCAGGTTTTACGTCATATCAAGGAAAACGGCTTCGCGGATTCCTACATCGCCCGTAAGTGGGGGATGGATGAGCGTGCAGTATATGAGCTGCGTAAGGCAAACGGCATTGTACCGGTATACAAAATGGTCGATACGTGTGCGGCGGAGTTTGAAAGTGCGACACCGTATTTCTATTCCACCTATGAGCAGGAGAATGAATCCTATCGCAGTGACCGTAAGAAAATTATCGTATTAGGCTCCGGCCCAATCCGTATCGGACAAGGTGTGGAGTTTGACTATGCGACGGTGCACTGCGTCATGACCCTGCGTGAGTGCGGCTATGAGGCGATTGTAATCAATAACAATCCGGAAACGGTATCCACGGATTTCTCCATTTCCGATAAGCTTTACTTTGAGCCGCTGACGATAGAGGATGTCATGCATGTTGTCGATCTGGAGCAGCCGCTGGGCGTTGTGGTGCAATTTGGCGGTCAGACGGCAATCAACCTGGCTGATCAGCTGGTAGAGCGCGGTGTCAAAATTCTGGGAACCTCTCTGGAAAATATCGACCGTGCGGAGGATCGTCACGCCTTTGAAGCGATGCTGCATGAGCTGGATATTCCTCAGCCAACCGGACAGACTGCCGTTGAGGTGGAGGAAGCTGTAAAGATTGCGAATCGCATTGGATATCCGGTACTGGTGCGCCCATCCTATGTATTGGGTGGACGTGCGATGGAAATCGTACACAACGATGAGGACTTACGTATCTATATGGCAACGGCAGTAAAGGAAATCAGCCACGATGCACCGATTCTGGTCGATAAATATATCGTTGGCAAGGAATTGGAAATCGATGCGATCTGTGACGGGGAGCAGGTATATATACCGGGCATTATGGAGCATATCGAGCGTGCCGGTATCCATTCCGGAGATTCCATCAGTGTCTATCCGCCGCAAACTATTTCCGACAAGGTACGCGATACCATTATTGACTATGGTATCCGCATCGGGAAAGGCTTTCACTTTATCGGTCTGTACAATATCCAGTTTATTGTAGAGGCTGACACTGAGCAGGTCTATGTGCTGGAGGTCAATCCGCGAAGCTCCCGTACTGTACCGTTTTTAAGCAAAATCACAGGGGTGCCGATGAGTCATATCGCAACGCGCTGTGTGCTGGGCGATACTTTGGCGGAACAGGGCTATGAGGAAGGTATTCGTCCATTTGCGGATCGTGTGTTTGTGAAGGCTCCGGTATTCTCCTTTGCGAAGCTGCGCAGTGTGGATACGGTGCTGGGGCCAGAAATGAAGTCCACCGGAGAAGCGCTGGGCGGTGATGTGACACTGGAAAAGGCATTGTACAAGGCATTGCTGGCAAGCGGTGTCCGCATTCCGAATCACGGGAATGTATTGATGACCATAGCGGATGATGATAAGGAAGAGGGCCTGACGATAGCGAAGCGTTTTTCTGCCATCGGATATGGTATTTATGCGACCAGCGGTACCGCCAGCTTCCTGCAGGAAAACGGACTGTTCGTAAAGAATGTCAATAAGATCGCACAAAGCGGTGATCTGAATGTGCTGGATGTCATCCGTAAGGGAAAGGTGAATTATGTAATCAATACCATGTCGAGCGGAAACAAAGAGGCAACCAATGACGGCTTCCTGATCCGCCGGGTATCCGCGGAAAACAATATCAGCTGCTTTACCTCCTTTGATACGGCAAATGCAATATTGAAGGTGCTGGAATCGTTGAATTTTACAACGATTTCCATGAATGAGCTGGAAAAATAATATGAATAAACAGGAGAGTGCAGACAATCGCAGCTGTACTTTCCTGTTTTTCTATGTCTGTTCACAATTCGTTGCATCCCCATAGCGGTATAGCTTATAGAAAATAAGGAGCACTCATACGGGTGTGCTGTCTGCTGATGCAGGAAGGAAATTATACAGCGAAAGACTTTCGTTTTCCATAAAGCAGCGGATACTGACTTCATTGTTCACCTGCAAGTCTATAAAGCGCTGAAATACGGGGGAATACTGGCTTTTTCGTACTGAAAGCGCTATAATTAAGACAAGAAAACAGAAAGGAGCTTTCTATGTTTACACAACGTTTCAAGGACAAGGTTATGGTCGTAACAGGAGGTACTTCCGGAATTGGGAAGGCCGTATGCATCAGAGCCGGCGCTGAGGGTGCAGCAGTGGTTATCGCCGGTAGAAATGAGAATCGCGGAAAAGCGATTGAAAAGACGATTACTGACAATGGAGGAACAGCATTGTTTGTTCGCTGTGATGTGACTAAAAAAGAGGATATTCTTGCCCTGTATGCAAAAACCATGGAGGTATACGGGCGCTTGGATATTGCGGTGAACAATGCAGGGATTGTCGGTGATTCTAAGAAAATCGAGGATTTAACTGATGATGACTGGTTCAGTGTGGTAAATGCCAACCTGACAGCGATGTTTTACTGCATACGCGAGGAAGTAAAGTACATGATGCAAAATGAGAACGGCGGCTGTATTGTGAACACAGCTTCCGTAGCCGGTATTCGTGCGACACCAGCCGGCCCTGCTTATGTTGCCAGCAAGCACGGTGTTGTTGGTTTGACAAAGTCCACAGCAATGGATTATGCCAATAGGAACATCACATGTAATGCTGTCTGTCCGGCAGGTACGGATACACCGCTGACAGAGGCAGCAAAAGAAAAAATTTATGCTAAGATTGCGGAGCTAAAGGCACAGGGCAAGGATCCGCAGGAATTTATGAAAAATTCCATGATTGCCGGTAAGACAGAAACGCTGCAGCATCGCAATGCGACGAGTGAGGAGCAGGCAGCGACCATTCTGTACTTTGCCAGTGATGAGGCAAGACATATCACCGGAAGCATCGTGGCAAGCGATGGCGGCTTTACGGTGTATTGATATGTAAAGCACGGACGAAGAGAGCACAGCCTTCTCTTCGTTTTTTCTTTCTTCGCGCTTGCAGGGAGCTTCCTGCACAGAACGATTGCTTCCGTACTGTAAGCGAAGAGTCAAAGTTAGAAGTTGCTTGGTCTGGATACAGTATTATGAGCTATCTGGCAGAATTCAGAAGTGCAGTCGTTATATCGCTGCTTCCTAAGCAAGAAGGACACTTCGATCAAAAAATAATCGTTTGTATTGACAGAAGCTGGAAATTGTGGTATTCTATATATGGAGTTAGATAAAACTAACAAAGAGATTGCAGTGTCTTTGTTTTCCTTATAACCTTACAACCAGCCAAAGATCTGACTTCATTACAGACTGTCTGTTTCTGCTTTGTACAGCAGCTCTCAGTCTGCTTTTTTGTAAGCTTTTTTTCAATGCATGCCTATTGACGTTCGGCAAAAAAAATGATACAGTTTAGGCAGTTATATGACTGACGGAAGTGGAATTGACCACAGGGAGTATAATGGATAAGAGCCGACCGTCTGGGCAGAAGAGCTCGGGACAACTGTCGGCTCTTTTCTTGTGGATGAATCAGTCCTATGATTTATCTTACGAAACCATTTCATAACAGAATGAAACAGGAGGACGCAGGATTTATGATGAATGAACGCAAAGAATGGGAAGGCTTTACAGGCCGCCTCTGGAAAGAGGAAATCAATGTTCGGGATTTTATTCAGAACAACTACAAGCCATACGATGGAGATGAGGCTTTTCTGGCAGAGCCTACGGAAGCAACAAACAAGCTGTGGGGAGAACTGCAGAAGCTGCAGAAGGAAGAACGCGCTAAAAACGGTGTTCTTGATATGGAAACAGAAATCGTTTCCTCTTTGACTTCCTATGGGCCGGGCTATATCAGGGATGAATTAAAGGATCTGGAAGCGGTAGTCGGTCTGCAGACAGACAAGCCGCTGAAACGTGCTTTCATGCCATACGGCGGTATCAAAATGAGTGAGGAAGCATGTACGACATACGGCTATGAGCCAAGTGAAAAGCTGCATGAAATCTTCCATGAATACCACAAGACACACAACGATGCTGTATTCGATTGCTATACACCGGAAATGCGTCTTGCCAGACGTAATAAAATCGTTACCGGACTTCCGGATACCTATGGCCGCGGGCGAATCGTCGGTGATTACCGCCGTGTTGCGCTGTATGGTATCGATTATCTGATTGAGCAGAAGCAAAAGGATAAAGCCAACTGCGGCTGTGGTGTCATGAGCGATGACATCATCCGTCAGCGGGAAGAGCTGGCAGAGCAGATCAAGGCACTGAAGGGTATGAAGGCGATGGCTGCCCTGTACGGCTTTGATATCAGCGGGCCTGCACACAATGCAAAGGAAGCGGTACAGTGGCTGTATTTCGGCTATCTGGCTGCCATTAAAACACAAAACGGTGCTGCTATGAGTGTCGGCCGTGTTTCCACCTTCCTGGATATTTATATCGAACGTGATCTGGAAGCAGGCATTCTTAATGAAAGCGAAGCACAGGAGCTGATTGACCATATGACTATGAAATTCCGTATGGTGAAATTCGCGCGTATTCCTTCCTATAACCAGCTGTTCTCCGGTGACCCGGTATGGGCTACGCTGGATTTGGCAGGACTTGGAATGGATGGACGTCACATGGTTACTAAATCCGATTTCCGCTTCCTGCATACACTGGAAAACATGGGGCCTGCACCGGAACCTAATCTGACGGTGCTGTATTCCTCCCATCTACCGGAAAACTTCAAGACCTATTCCGCACGTATCTCTATTGAGACAAGCTCTGTCCAGTATGAAAACGATGATGTCATGCGTCCGGTATGGGGCGATGACTATGCGGTATGCTGCTGTGTAAGTGCAACCCAGACCGGTAAGGAAATGCAGTTCTTCGGAGCACGCGCAAACCTTGCAAAATGTCTGCTGTATGCGATCAACGGCGGTATTGACGAAAAGACAAAGGCACAGGTTGGCCCGGAATATCGTCCAATCACAAGTGAATATTTGGATTACGATGAGGTTATGCACAAGTATGACAACATGATGGAATGGCTGGCTGATCTGTATGTCAACATTTTGAACCTGATTCAGTATATGCATGATAAATATTATTACGAAAGCTCTTTGATGGCACTGATCGACACCGATGTGCGCAGAACCTTCGCAACCGGTATTGCCGGCTTCTCCCATGTCGTGGATTCTTTAGCAGCAATCAAATATGCCAAGGTAAAAACAATTCGTGATGAGGATGGACTGGTTATTGATTATGAAATCGAAGGGGATTTCCCTCGCTATGGAAATGATGATGACCGTGCGGATGATATTGCGGTATGGCTGTTAAAAACCTTTATGGAAAAAATCGAAAAGCGTCACACCTATCGTGATTCTGAGCCGACAACCTCAATTCTCACCATTACCTCAAACGTTGTATACGGTAAGGCAACTGGAGCACTTCCGGATGGACGTAAGGCCGGAGAGCCGTTATCACCGGGAGCGAATCCTTCCTATGGCGCAGAGCAGAACGGTCTGCTGGCATCTTTAAATTCCGTAACCAAGCTGCCGTATGAATATGCGCTTGATGGTATCAGCAATACGCAGACAATCAACCCGGATGCACTGGGACATGATGAGGATGAACGCGCAAATAATCTGGTGAATGTTCTGGATGGTTATTTTGACCAGGGTGCTCACCATCTGAATGTTAATGTGTTCGGTATTGAAAAATTGAAGGATGCCATGGAGCATCCGGAAAAAGAGGAATATGCGAATTTCACGATCCGCGTTTCTGGATATGCCGTTAAATTTATTGACCTGACCCGTGAGCAGCAGATGGATGTTATTTCCAGAACCTGCCATGCAAGTCTGTAATGAATTGATAAGGTCTGTTTAAAAACAGACCTTTCTACTTTTGGGAGGTAAAAGCATGAGTGTAAAGGGTGCTGTTCATTCGATTGAAACCTTCGGCTCTGTCGACGGGCCGGGTGTACGCTTTGTCATATTTTTAAAGGGCTGTGCGCTGCGCTGTCAATATTGTCATAATCCGGATACCTGGAAATGCGGGGAACCGGATACAGACAGCGAGCAGCTGCTGAAAAAAGCGCTGCGCTATCGCAGCTACTGGGGGAAAAACGGCGGGATTACCGTCAGCGGGGGAGAGCCGCTGCTGCAGATTGATTTTCTGCTGGATTTGTTTCAACAGGCTAAAAAAGAGGGCATCCATACCGTTATTGATACCGCGGGAAATCCATTTACCACAGAGGATATATTCTTTGAGAAATTCCAGAAGCTGATGGAGGTCAGTGATCTTCTGCTTTTGGATCTCAAGGTATTGGATGAACAAAAGCATATTGCCCTGACCGGAAAGAGCAATCAGAATATTTTGGATATGGCAAGGTATCTGTCTAAGATTAACAAGCCGGTCTGGATCCGTCATGTTCTGGTGCCGGGTATCAATGACAGCGATGAGGATTTGAAACAGCTGGATACCTTTATTCAAACGCTGCATAATGTAAAACGCGTGGAAATTCTTCCTTATCATTCCCTGGGTGCCTACAAATGGAAGGAGCTGGGATATTCCTATGCATTACATGATGTGCAGCCTCCAAAAAAGGAGCTTATAGCACATGCTAATGCACTGCTTCATACAGCCGATTACAAAGGGTAAGATCATACTATGACACATACGAGTGTGCAGCTGCTTATTATTTACACAAAAGCAGCTGCACACTGTTTGTTTGCGGAATTTTTTGCTTTGTATTTGAAAGGGTTCTTTGCATACAGGATGTTTTACTATCCTTCCTCCTGAAAAAGTGGTATGATGACAATAGATGGAAGGAGGTAGTATCATGAAGGATTCTAAACGTATTCGCATGCACACAGGCAAAGGGTTTATTGCTGCACTCGATCAGAGCGGAGGCAGTACACCCAAAGCACTTCGACTGTATGGTATCGCAGAAGATGCGTATCATAACGATGAAGAAATGTTTGATTTGGTTCATGAAATGAGAACCAGAATTATGACGTGCCCTTCCTTTACAAGCGAGCATATACTCGCAGCTATTCTGTTTGAGAACACCATGGATCGTAAGGTGAACGGGGAGTATACGGCAGATTATCTGTGGAATCAGAAGGAGATTCTCCCTATTCTGAAGGTTGACAAGGGGCTGGCTCCGTTGGAACATGGTGTACAGCTTATGAAGCCGATGCCACAGCTTGATGAACTGCTTGAACGAGCAAAGGAACGCCATATTTTCGGTACGAAAATGCGTTCTATCATTAAGGAAAGCAATACTGATGGTATCCGTGCAATCGTAGAACAGCAGTTTGCAATCGGTAAGAGAATTTGTGCTACAGGTCTTGTTCCGATTCTGGAGCCTGAGGTGGATATCAATGCAGCGGATAAGGCAGATTGTGAAATCCTGTTAAAAGCGGAAATCAAAAAGCATCTGGCGTTATTGCAGGACGATGAAATCATCATGTTTAAGCTGAGTATTCCAAGTGTTGACGGTTTCTACAGTGAGCTGATGGAGGATCCGCATGTACTGCGTGTTGTCGCATTATCCGGCGGCTATACAAGAGATGAAGCAAACGCGCGTCTTGCAAGAAACCCAGGATTGATTGCCAGCTTCTCCCGTGCTCTGTCACAGGGGCTCAGTGTTACGCAGAGTGATGAGGAATTTGAGGCGTTGTTAAAGGAATCCATTCAGTCCATTTACGATGCCAGCATCACCTAGAAAGATGCAATATCAAATATAATATACGGGTATGAAAAAAGATGCAGAGTGAGGCTACTCTGCATCTTTTGCGTTGCGGTAAAGAAGCCGTTTATATGGTATTCTTTGCATATATCTCAGCCAGTCCGTCTGCATGCAGACACGATATAAAAGCAGCGTCAGAATAAGTCCGAGAATTACATCGATGACAGAATGCTGTTTTAAAACGACCGTAGACAGGCAGATGGCAATACCGGTGAATATCGTAATGCCTTTGATCAGTACAGGATGGCGAAAATTTTGATAACGCTGTACGATCATCATGATGGCAACCGTGCTGGAAACATGAATGGAAGGACAGACATTGGTCGGCGTATCAATGGCATACAGCAGGCTTGCGATTTTGGCAAGCAGGTTGTCATGCTCCACAACCGGACGCAGCTGCAGGCCGTTGGGAAGCAGGGTATAGATTATGAGACAGATGGTCATACCGCTGAACATGATAAAGCACAGGTCCAGAAAATCCTTACGCGAGTGAAACAGAAAATAGCCAAGGGATACTGCAAGCATGGGGAACCATGCAAAATAAGGAATTACAAAGCCCTCATGAAAGGGAATCCAGTCGTCCAGCGGACAGTGTATGATAAATCTGGGAACCGCAAAGTTTTCCAGAAGCTCAAAATAAATTAAATAGGGAATAAAATACAGAAGACACAGAGAATAGGGATGCTCTCTGATCCAGGCTGCTGTTTTTTTAAGCATAGGCATCCTCCTTTTACGAATAGTATTTATTATAGTACGAAATTCCATTTCTTTCAATAAAAAAATCCGACCTGTGCCGGATTATGGTTTGATGTAGGAATATCCCTCCTGCTGTTTTAGTGCCAGCTCAACAACGCCGCTTGCCACGGTGGCAACACCGTCTAACAGCTCCTGCTCCTCTACCTTTTGCCCTTTCATCGCATTACGGCAGGCGGCAATGACGACACCGCGCTTCATAAAGTCACAAAAGATATCGCTGTATTCCAGCTGGACTGCTGCTTCCTTGCGCAGCTGGCGGACAGCTCTGCCGTTGACAACGATTTCGATGTGAAATGCTTCACCTGATTGTTCACAGTATGCAAGCATATGCGTAACATTTCCCTGCACAAGCGGCCACCGCTTTTCTTCATCAATGTGAAATACCACGTTCATGAACATACCTCTTTTCTGTTTTTTTTTGTTAAGGTCATTGTACGACACAACGGCAGCTACTTGCAAGAGAAATCCTTAATTTCGTGTTGTGAAAAAATTCATAAAGTTTTTATTTGAAAGCGATTCCACAGGTGGTAGAATAGCTACAGAGGAAAGTTGAGTGTGATGATAATATGAAGAATCTGGAGCATCATCTGCTGGGAAAGCATCCCAGAATCGGATTTGCGGAGGGAGCCAACCCCGATGTGATACAGGCAGCCATACGGCATGTGGAAAATGGGTTTATATTACCTGTTCTGATTGGACATAAAAAGGAGATTCTCTGGCATGCGAAGGAAATGGGCGTGGATGTTAGCGGTGTGGAAATAGCCGATATCGAGAGCTTTGCGAATAAGCATGAAATGGTGGCGCGTATGCTGATGATCCGCCGCGGTGACTGGAGTCAGGAGGAATGTGAAAAAAAGCTGCAGGATGTTAACTACTTCTCGACGATGTACCTGGAGCTTGGCTATATCGACGGCCTGGTTGGAGGTGTTGTGGCGACTACCGCACAAACCATGCGGCCGGCCCTGCAGCTGATTCGGACAGCGGAAGGAGAGCGTACGGTATCCAGCTGTGTTTTGCTGGAGAAGGAGAATGTTCATTATATCATGGGGGACTGCACATTGAATGTGGATCCGAATGTGCAGGAGCTTGTGGAAATCACCTTGCAGTGCGCACGTACAGCACGGCAGTTCGGTATTGAACCAAGGGTAGGGATTTTATCCTATTCCACCTTTGGCTCAGGTAGCGGGGCAAGCGTTGACAAGGTGCGTGTTGTGGCTGAGCATCTGAAACGCATGCCGCTGGATTTTGCAGTTGACGGAGAAATTCAGGTAGATGCCGCCATATCCCCGCTTGTCGCAAAGGTGAAAGCACCGGATTCCAGCATTGCTGGAAAGATGAATACCTTGATTTTTCCTAATATTGATGCCGGGAATATCGGTTATAAAATTGCAGTGGAGCTTGGCGGCTTTACCATGTTTGGACCGATCCTGCAGGGCTTGCGTAAGCCGGTCAATATTCTGACAAGAAGAGCAAGTGTGGATACGATATATTCCATCGGCATCATTACCGGTGTGCAGGCAGTGGAGATGAGATAGTGATACCGGTAGGGAAGTCCCCAAGATATTTTGAAAACTAAAAAAGAGCTGTTTCAAACACTTTTTAAGAAGTGTAAAGGAACAGCTCCTTTGTTTTGCAATGCTGCTGTTGGAGGCCTGCTCCAGTGATATGCTTTCAGAAAGCGATATATCTGAAATACGCACCTGCTTTGAAAAGTCTGCATAGTAAGGGGAATATAAAGCCTACGCCTTCTTTCTTCTTCCCTCTGTATCCGCAAAGGATAAAAAAGCATTCATATGCGGCGTCAGCCATTTACTTTTGTGATAGACGATCTGCCGGTATACATGAAGCTGGAAGTCTTTTGGGTGAAGGATGGACAGACGCTTCTGCTCCACATAGGGCCGCACACAGAAGGCAGGAAGAAACGAAATTTCCGGTTCACTCAGCAGCTCCCTTATGATAAATTCCGTATTGCCGATTTCCAGATACGGGTGAACCTGCTGCTTCATGGATAAGGCGTACTGCTCCAGTTCATAGCGGTAGCTGGCAGCGCTTTCCGTAAGAATCAGCTCCTCCTGCAGTATATCCTTTAATAGAATGGATTTTTTTTGTGTGAGAGGATGCTGCGGATGACATACAAACACAATTTCCTCCGGTTCATCCACAACACGGATCCAGTCGTGATGATACTGACGGCGGTCAATAAAATAAACGATATCCAGCTCGTTATGATTCATCATATCCAGCAAAATCTCCGGTGATGAGGTTTCCACGCTGATAGTAATTCGCGGATACGCTTTATGAAACGCATGGAGCAGCTTGGGAAAGGACGATGCGCAAAGGGATTCGGTCATACCGATTCGTAAATGTCCCGCTAACTCCTGTGCCTCCTGCAAAGCGAGCTTGGCTTTTTCACTCTCCTCTAAAATACGGCACGCATAGGCATAGAAGATATCTCCCTGCTGCGTAAGGGAAATGGATTTTCCAAATCGGTCAAACAATCTGGTATGCAGCTCCTTTTCCAGCTGCTGAATCTGAATTGTGACGGCTGCCTGTGTATATCCCAATGCTGCGGCAGCCTTTGAGAAGCTCTTGAGCTGAGCCACCCGTTGAAATGTTCGCAATGTACGCAGTTCCATAAATCCTCCCATAAAGATAATTTAACTATCTCATAAAATATATAAAATTTTCATAATTATATGACGATGATATAATACATTTACCAAGAAGTCAACGTGAAACGTGAAAAGGGAGAAAAATTATGGAAAGACACGATGCACAATATACAGCGTATGTCAATCTGCTGAAAAAAGAGCTTGTTCCGGCGATGGGATGCACAGAGCCGATCGCAATCGCGTATGCGGCGGCACAGGCGGCAGCACGGTTACAGGGGGAAGTGGAGCAGGTTGATATTTATGCCAGCGGAAACATTATCAAAAATGTGAAAAGTGTCACAGTGCCGAATACCGGAGGGCGCAAGGGTATTCAAAGCGCAGCCGCAATCGGTATCGTTGCAGGTGATCCTGATCTGGGACTGGAGGTAATTTCCCACGTCCGCACGGAACAGATCAAAGAAATGGAGGAGCTTTTGAACCGGGCTGCATTTCATGTCCATCATGAGCAGTGCAGCTGTGCCCTGCAGGTTGGTGTAAAGGTGAGCGGGAAGGGGCATTCTGTTCTTGTATGTATTCAGAATGAGCATTCTCATATTGTTCGCATTGTAGAGGATGGCATATGCATTCTTGATGAAGAAGCACAGGAGGATGCACAGGAGCTGCCGGATGCTGTACAGTTTTCCATGAAGGGAATATATGAATTTGCCAGTATGGCTGACATAAAGGATGTCAGAGCTATACTGGAACGCCAGATTGCGTGTAATACTGCCATTGCCAAGGAAGGGCTGGAACATTCCTATGGGGCAAATATTGGTTCCGTACTGCTTTCCACCTACGGAGACCGTGTACAGATTCGTGCGCGTGCACTGGCTGCGGCAGGAAGTGATGCAAGGATGAGCGGGTGTGAGCTGCCTGTCATTATTAACAGCGGGAGCGGTAATCAGGGGATGACCTGTTCCCTGCCTGTGATTGCATATGCAAAGGAGCTGCATTCCAGTGAGGAGCAGCTGTTTCGGGCCCTCCTGATTTCCAATTTATCCACATTGTATCAGAAAAAGTTTATCGGCAGACTGTCTGCCTATTGCGGTGCAGTGAGTGCCGGTGCGGGAGCAGGAGCTGGCATTGCGTATTTATTAGGAGGCGATTATGAGCATATCTGCCACACGATTGTAAATGCGCTGGCGATTACCTCCGGCATGATCTGTGATGGTGCCAAGCCTTCCTGTGCAGCGAAAATTGCAACTGCAGTCGATGCCGGAATTATGGGCTGCATGATGTATCAGAAGGGTAAGCAGTTTTACCGTGGAGAAGGGATTGTATGCCGGGATATTGAGGAGACCATCATGGGGGTTGGTCAGTTGGCAAGAGACGGTATGAAGGAAACAGATGATGAAATCATACGGCTGATGATCAATAACTAGGCTTTGCTGTATCAGTGAAACCATATACATAGAAAACGCCTGTCGCAATAGTTTTGTACAGGCGTTTTATGTATGCAATGCTTTATCGTTTGTGATTTTGCTTAACCGGTGAAAAAGCAGACAGCGTTCTGTGATTTCGTTTGAGGCTTTTTGTATGCTGCTTGCCGACATTGTATGAGATAGGGCAGAGATTGATCGTGAAGAAAGCGGTTTTTGCCATAATTGAGTGTCACAGGAAACAGCGTTTCGCATGCCGATGCTTTATACAGCCTTATACAGATAAAAGGAGGACTTACGTGGTTTTCTTCAGTGCCTTTAAACTGCTGCGGCTGATATCAGGAGAGAGAATCATGACGATACCGCCAAGAATCGTATTGGTGTAAAAGGTAACCACTCTCCATACAAGCATCATGCTGGCTGCTCCCGCTGCACCGACGAACGGTGTGAATACGAGGGTGAAGGTTGTTTCGGCAACCCCGTGCTTACCATAAACCGGAAGCGCTGATAAGATCAGATCTACAAAAAAGGAGGCCGAGAAAAACAGAGGAATATCCTGCAGATGGATATCAAGCTTCAAACAGAATGCAATCAGCAGCGGCAGAGAGTGCCGTACCGTCAGCTTCGCCGTATTCAGTAGATGCACCTTCATAAGCAATCGGGAATCCTTCTTATAAAGATCATTTGCAGTTTGCAGGGAATCACTGAAGTGCTGCAGGCCATGCTGAATGCTGTCTTTTTGTAAGGGCAGATGAATGGTATCTATGAGAACGCTGACAAATGCAATCAGCCATGTGAAAACCCTTGGCCATAAAAACAGCATGGCAACTGCAGCGATAGGAAAGATGCTGATCACAAAGCCGGTAAGCGCCAGTATGCTTTCTTCAGGAAACAGGGAAAACAGATGATCATAGCTGATAAGCACTGCGCAGGCACTCAGTGCCATATAGGAGAGCTGATATAAAATCTGATCCATGACAAGAATGCTGCAGCCCTGCTCCCACTGTATGCCTTTTACCTTGAACAGCAGCATCTGTGCCGTCTTTGCCAGGGCCGAGGCACTGACATTCATTAGGAATACAGCAATAAAGGAATTGGATATCCCGCTCGTCACAGAATAATCAGGATTCACTTTTCTGCATAAAACACGGATACCGATGCCGCCAATGACATAAACCGAGGCACTGATTCCTATGAGCAGGAGGATATCAAACAGATGTAAATGCTGCAAAATCTGCAATATATCTGCAGTATGGTCTTTGATATTGAAATACAGCATACATATAACAAAAAGTATCAGCAGTGTATACTTTCCGATATGCTTCATCCAGTTTTTCATGGCAATCCCTCTTATGTTATGATAACGATTCAACAGCTGGCGTACATTGAAGATGCGGTAGTGTTAAAGGCATTATCGCTTTTTTACAGTGCTTAAGAAGTCGTGAATCGTAATCTCTTAACCATAAGAATACTACAAATTTATGAAAAATAACAGATATCACGGGGAAATATGATAAAATACTGTCAGAAATATTTATGTGTTATCGGCTGCAGGGATGCTTTTACCGGATATCCTTTGTGTGTTAACACAAACGCTTACCGCAAAAAGACCTGTGCCTGTCAGAGGTAAAAAAGAGAAAGGAAAGGGATACTTTATGAAAGGGAAAATTTGTATTTTGAATATTGGCTGCATCAATTACGATCACAAGCTGGATACAGGCTGTATCCAGGGGAATCCTGTATGCTATGAGGAAAGCGGGCCTGATGAAATTCTGGAACGGGTGCAGGGCTGTGAAATCGTTGTCACAAAGGAGCTTGCATTACCGCGAAGTCTGCTTGAACAGTTCCCTGACAGTGTGCGGCTGATTTGTGAAGCTGGAACCGGTTATAACAATATTGATCTGGAGGCCTGTCGCCAGAAGGGAATCATGGTATGCAATACGCCGGCTTATTCCACAAAACGGGTGGCGCATACTGCTATGATGCTGCTTCTGAATCTGAGCAGCTCTATGCGAAAGCAGCTGCAAATGCTGGAGAAACACGATTACCGTAATTTCACAGAGCATATGCTGGTGGATCACACGGAGGTCAATGATAAAACGCTCGGGATCATCGGTTATGGAAGCATCGGTCAGGAAGTGATACGGATTGCAAGCGTACTGGGAATGAAAATTCTGGTTTCTACGAGAACAGCCCGCAGGGATACGGAGAATGTGAGCTTTGTTTCTCTGGAGGAGTTGCTGAGGGAAAGTGATTATGTCTCTTTGCACTGTCCCTTAAATGCGTCTACGCATCATCTGCTGGATGCAGAAAAGCTGGCTCTCATGAAGTCATCAGCGTTCCTAATCAATACAGCCCGCGGTGCTTTGATCGATGAGCAGGCACTGATTGCAGCCCTGCAAGCGGGAGGTATAGCCGGAGCCGGCTTGGATGTTCAGGAGAATGAGCCAATGGATGCCACAAATCCTCTTTATACGATGTCCAATGTCATTGTTACACCGCATATGGGTTGGAGAGGTTTGGAGACCAGACAGCGGCTGTTGCGGCTGGTGGCTGAGAATATAGAAGCCTATCTGCAGGGCACCCCTATCCATCGTGTAGACTGACTACAATCGTAGTCTTTTTATTTTCGGGCATTTCTATTTAACATTATCAGAATCCACATATAATAGAGGGGAGAGGATGATGATTATGGATAAGCTGGAAACAGCCTTTCAATTTCTTTGTGATGTAGGAATTGAAGCAAACAGACATATAGCATTAAAGGAATATACAACTCTGCACATAGGCGGGGAGGCACAGATTCTTGCAGAGCCCTCCAGTATCCTGCAGATTCAGCAGTGTATAGCGGTATGTAAGCAATATCGCATTGATTGGTATCTGCTGGGAAATGGAAGTAATGTGCTTGCCATGGATGAAGGCTTTGATGGAATGGTGATCGTTCTATCATCGAATTTTCACAGCATTGTGCTGGAGGATGCAGTGCATGTGCGTGCGCAAAGTGGTGCAGCTATAAAGGCTGTGAGTGCTTTTTGTGCCGCTCACGCGTTAAGCGGTCTGGAGTTTGCCTGCGGAATTCCGGGCAGTGTAGGCGGGGCAGTGTATATGAATGCCGGGGCATATGGCAAAGAAACCAGGGATGTGCTGTGTGAGGCTGTGTGGATGGATGAGCAGGGAGCGCTTCATACAAGCAGCGCAGTTGAGCTGCAGCTGGGATACCGCCACAGCCGCTTTAGCGAGCAGGGGGGAATCATATTGGAGGCAGTATTTGAGGTACAGCCGAAAAATCAAACGGAGATCATACAGCACATGGAGGAGCTGATGCGCCGCAGAAGGGAAAAGCAGCCACTTGATGCGTACAGTGCAGGCTCCACCTTTAAGCGTCCGCAGGGAGCGTATGCCTCTGCTTTGATCCGTGATGCCGGGTTGATGGGATATCATATCCGGGATGCACAGGTATCAGAAAAGCATGCAGGCTTTCTGATCAATCAAAATGCCGCAAGCAGTCAGGATTTTCTGGAGCTGATCCAGCAGGTGAAGGAGACGGTGAAGGCACATAGCGGATATGAGCTGGAGTGTGAAATTCGTTTTTTGAAAAAATAGATGAACTGCAGCTTTTGAAAGGCCGCTACCGGTATGAAACAGGAAATCAGCGATATGCTGTATATATCGAAAATCTATCCGGGACTTTTTGAAATCACTTTATCTTACGAGGTAGGGTTGTATATACTTGCCTGTATATGGCATTTAAGGTATATACAAAGGAAAGGAACAGGGTCCTTATCAAATGAAGCAGCGAATGATTTTTATACATGCTGCGGTTGTGCTTGCGTATACATGAAAATCATGCTATTGTGTAGATAATTGCATGGGAGGAGCTTTTATGAATAAGCAGCATAAGGCGGTATATCTGATGAATGCGTTTTTGCTTGGCGTGATTACAGGATTTTTTCTGACACCGCTCAAGAACGGTATTCAGGTCTATGTCAGTAATAAAAAATAAGCAAACACTCATTGCCAGGATGAGGGATTGAAGAAACAGGATTTCAGGAGATGGTCTGAAGTCCTTTTCTTTGCAGTTTTTTTGTGGGAGCTGCGTGTTTTTATCAGAATTGAGGAAGGCAGGGATTTTATAGGGAGGAGCCTGCATACAGTGAGCAGTCGATTGATAACGTGTACATAAATGACGGCTATATTTGATATATCGTGATAAGGTATCCTGCATCTTCCTTAAATAAAGGCAATGATATTTTATACTTCTGAAAATGCAGGCAGAATAGCTTCTGATACAAGCTTCTGGTACGGCAAAAAGTATTTGTCTTTTTTGAACAGAGGAAGTACGAACTATTGTTCCTTATGATACAAGGTAGTCTGTGAATGCAACATCTAATCATAAATTTTGAGAGAACTCATAAAATAGTATTACTTATTTTTTCAGTTTTTAAAAATATACGATTTATAAAATAATCATGGTATCCTACATGATGGTAAAGATGTTTTTCTTCCTTAAAAACAGCGGAATTCTATAAAGGACAAGATATATAAAACGATATCGAAAAAAGCCTTAAAAAAAGGCATTTTTCACACTTTTTTGTATTTATTTTTAATCCGGTTAATGGTATCATGAGTCATAGAAAAAGAAAGAAATAAGGAGGAATGTCCGTGAACTGGTATCAGCGTCAAAAAAAAGAATATGAATCAAAACGACCAGAGTCTGATGAACAGCAGATTAAGGAACGGAAGGATAACGAAGTCCACGCAGAGGAATTGAACAATGCAGAATC
Source organism: Erysipelotrichaceae bacterium 66202529 (assembly GCA_017161075.1). Classification (NCBI taxonomy): domain Bacteria; kingdom Bacillati; phylum Bacillota; class Erysipelotrichia; order Erysipelotrichales; family Erysipelotrichaceae; species Erysipelotrichaceae bacterium 66202529. Next base: position 1,983,908 of record CP046174.1, read on the forward strand.
AATTCATCAATCTGATATAGGAATACAGCGAAAAGCAGAAAAATGGCTGGGCAATATTACAAATAAGAGGGAGACGGAAGCTATTATGGATGAAAACAAAATGAATGACGGAAATGAAAATGAATGGAAAGCCTCCACGGTAGGAGAGCATACAGAGCTGGTAGGTGATTTGAATACAGATGATGATCTCATTATTTATGGGTGTATCAAAGGAAATATCAAGTGCAGCCGCAGTATCCAATTATATGGCAGCGTTGAGGGTGATATTATCTGTCAGGAAGCTGTCGTCGTAAAGGCGAGTATCAATGGGAATGTTGAGTGTAAGAATACTCTGAAAATCTCTCAGGAGACCAAGGTGGAAGGAAATATTATAACAGCTTCATTGGAAAACGGCGGCAGTATCCATGGTGATGTTATCGCATCAGATGTTATGCGACTGAGCTCGGAATCACAGATTATCGGTGATATAGAAGCAGGCTCAATCAGTGTTGAACAGGGAGCCTGCATACAGGGTAATATAGTAATAGGCGCAAAAGTCGATATGCCATCCGGTAAAGCTGCGGAATGATTGCTGTGCTAAGGTTGCAGTATTATGCATAATCTGTGATAGAAGGCCATGCTCTTGTTTATGATAAGAGCTATTGGTGCAGCTTTCTTCATGGGGGTAATCGGCATATACGGATTTAGAAACGATACAATCTACAGAAAAGAATGTATCGTTTTTTTATGCAATCTGAATGTATAGGTGAAGGTAATAAAACCTTATAGGATATATAATCAGGGGCTATAAAGAATAAGGTAATAGAGCTTTTCAGAATGAAATTGGGAAGGACTGTAAAGCATTATGTGTGAGTATTCATGCACAGGATCATGACGAGAAAAATCTTCCCTGAAATCCTCTATAGCTACGCTAGCATTCCTTTTTATACACCGTCAGCTTCTCTTGTTCATCCAGGACGGCAAGAAGGATATCTTCTAATTCCGACGCATCGGTATTCTGCTTTCCAAGCTCTCTATAAAGCCATCGTTCATCCTTTTTCAGCTTGCTTAGATTCTCATGCAGGATTACACCATCCAGTATTACAGAATAAACCTGTACAGGCTCAATGGTTACCGAATGCATATCCTCCTTTCGCACATTCCTAGCGTATTCCTTGGGCTGCACGGATAATTTACCGGTAGGCTCCAGTAAGACTGTATATACATCATTGATATTAAAATATCCGCAATAGCGCAGATTACTCAGCAGCTCGGAAACAGTCATCTTTGATTTACGAAGACCCTTTTCATTTATAGTACCCTGTTCCATTAAACAAATAGGCTTTCCTGTCAATATGGTGTTTGCAGTCAGATTGACCTGCGTAGCTTTATTTAATAGCAGACTTGTTCCAAGAAACAGAATGATTGCGAATAAGCCAGCGAAAAAGGATACACTGGAGTTTATACTGATGGTTGCTGCAATGGAGCCGACAGTGATTCCGGAAACATAATCATAAAAGCTCATCTGTGCAATTTGCTTTGGGCCGTTTATACGTGCCATAAGCAGCATTACTGCTATGGTTATTACAACACGAAGAAATATTTCAACCAAATTCATACATGCTCATCCTTTCTGTGTGTATGCATACCTTAGTATTTACACAAACGAACCACTTAAACAAAAAGAAATACAACCAACCGAATGCGGTCTGGAAAAAAGACAGCCATATGGTGAAAATTCACTTTAACATGTTTAGCTTTTTTGCGTATGCGAAGTATCTGCAGCATAACCGAATGAGTACAGAGCACAGCCAAAACTCATAATCCAGCATTGCCTTGAAACCCTTTTAAGGTAAGGCTTTAAATGTGTGAAATCATGCAGCTTATTTCTTTACATGTGCTTACAAAGGCAGTGTATCAAAAACAGCTAAAAAACACAGACAGCTATGATAAACGGCTTTCCTGTGTTTTGAAATCGTAAAAAAGTCAGCTGTACACTATGCAGGAATTCATTAGCTGACTTATGCTGTATTTATATAAGGATGATGAATGATAAAGATGTACATATGATGGTATGGGAGCTAGTAGCTTTACTTACAGGCAGTTAACTATTTTTTTCGTCATGCACCTCCTGATTCAGATATCCCAGTACACCGTTAGCGACCAACCCCTGTGCCAGCTTAAAGAATTCACCATCCGTTAGATCATTTCCGTTTTCATACCACTTGGCCATCAGACCAATCATGGCAGAATAGCTGAACTCAATCATATAATCCAGATGTTCTAATTCCTGCGGAAGATTCCAGAATTGAATCAGCATGGTTCGCATCGTTCTTCTGAATTCATTTGTGAATCTCGGATCTCCGTTTTTTCCAAGCAGTGTGAATATTTTTTCTGCATGCCGTTTGAAAATCGGCATACTGACAGTATAAAGATAATTGATTTCCCTTGCATCAGCCTGAAATACATGGTCGTTTAAGGCAGCCCTTACCTCACTGCACACATCTTTGATCAGATTATCCTCGATATGCTCTAGAACAGCATAGACATCTTTAAAATAATGATAAAAGGTAACCCGGTTATTACCAGACAGCCTTGTGATTTCGGCAATCGTTATTTTATCTATCGTTTTTTCCTTATATAATGTCCAAAAGGCATCTATGAGATTCTTTCTTGTCGCAGCAGTTACTTCTGGTTGTTTTTTCATGCATCTACCCCTTATCTGACTTTATAATTACGCTCACACACGATTATGCTACATCCTGTTCCATATTGTTGCTTGATGAATGGAGGGATTGTGTTTATAATCCTATCATACAACGTGTTGTCGTATCCATCAAGCTACAAATTATGAGAATCTGTTACTTGATGAAACAGGTGGTAATCTTTATGATAAAGCCATACAACATATTGTTGTATAAAAAGGAGTGATACAATGTCAGTAATAGAAGTCAGTCATTTAACGAAGGACTATGGATATGGCAGAGGAGTATTTGATGTATCGGCTCATGTGGATGAAGGGGAGTGCTATGGCTTTCTCGGGCCCAACGGCGCAGGAAAAAGCACGACCATCCGTCATCTGATGGGCTTTTCGAAGCCACAGAGTGGAACAACTGTGATTGATGGTAGAAACAGCTGGAAATATGCAGCGGAGCTTCAGCGCATGGTTGGATATCTGCCTGGGGAAATCGCTTTTCCGACAGGTATGAGCGGAGCGCAGTTTTTAAAAATGCAAATGCAGATGCGGGGATTATCGGATGATACGTATTTGCAGAAGCTTCTGAAAAAATTTGAATTGGATCCGCATATCGGCTTAAAGCAGATGAGTCTTGGCACAAGGCGAAAGCTTGCAGTCGTTACGGCTTTTTTGCATGATCCTGCTATCCTGATTCTGGATGAGCCGACCTCCGGCCTGGATCCCATCATGCAGGAAATTTTTATCGACTACATTCTTGATGAGAAAAAGCGGGGAAAAACGATATTTTTATCCTCTCATATTTTTCACGAGGTTGATGCGTTATGTGACAGAATTGCTATTATTCGTGATGGTAAAATCGTTTCGGAATTTGATCCGGAGGTATTGAAAAGAGAAAGTGACAAGATATATCGCGTTTCCTTTGATGATGAAGCACAGTGGCGGGAATTTACAACGCATAATTATAAATTTACCTCTATTAACAAGTATAAGCTGCGTGCGAGAATTCAGCTGAAGAATCGTGACATACCTTCCTTCCTGGCGGATATTTCAAATTTTCATATTAAGGATTTCACAGAATTTCCTTTTTCGCTGGAGGATTACTTCATGCAATTTTATCATGAGGATAAGGTATTTGAGGGGGTGAAGTAATGCAGGATATTGTTATAAAGACAACCTCTCTGACAAAGGATTACGGCAAGGGACGCGGCATATTCGATATCAATATCGAAGTGCACAAAGGTGAGGTTTTCGGCTTTGTCGGAACCAACGGCTCCGGAAAGACAACTACCATTCGCAATATGATGGGCTTTATCAAGCCTGATCATGGGCATTCCATGGTTGAGAATCTGGATTCCTGGACGAAATCTGCGGAAATCATGAACAACGTCAGCTATGTACCCGGAGAAATTGCGTTTCCGGCATTGAAATCCGGTACGGAATTTTTAAAAACTCAGGCAGGATATCTCGGTGTCCGTGATTTTACCTATATGAATCACGTTATTGAATTACTGCAGCTGGATCCTAGCGCCAATCTGAAAAAAATGTCTAAGGGAATGAAGCAGAAAACAGCAATCGTTGCGGCACTGATGGGGGAAAAGGATATCCTTGTGCTGGATGAGCCAACAACCGGTCTTGATCCGCTGATGCGTGAGGCGTTTCTGGATCTGATACGAGAAGAAAAGCAAAAGGGACATACTGTATTCATGTCCAGTCATATATTCGAAGAAATCGAAGCAGTATGCGACAGGGTGGCAATGATCAAGGATGGCCATATCATTGATACCATATCTCTGTACGATTTGCGCCATCCCTCCATCAAGAACTTTATAGTGGAATTTGCGCAGGAACGTGATAAAAAGAGATTTCTTGACGATCCGCGCTTTCAGTCGGAAAGCAGAAATGCGCTGGGCTGTACAATGCAATGTGATATTTCCCAGCTGGATGATCTGTTCCATACGCTGAAATGTATGGAGGTTACGAATTTTCGGGAAATACGACGCTCTTTGCAGGAGCAGTTTATGAGCACATATAAGGAGGGACTTGCACGTAATGGAAACAAATAAAAAGACGGCACGATTTTTTTCCAAGCCGCTGATGAAGCAGACCATCAAATCCAATTGGGGATTGTGTCTTGCCATCCTGCTGGTGATGGTATTGCTTGGCAATGTAATGAATTATGCAATGAGTATGATGACAACGGAACGCAGTGATGTCGATGTCACAGAATATCAGGAAAGCTTTTATACGTACCTGGGAGCACTTGCGACCTATGATACTATGACAAAGCAGGAGCTGTCCTATGCTGATTTCGTGAAGGGGGATAATAAAGCAGCCTATGAGAACGCCTTTGAAATGCTGAGTAAACAAACGGATATGAAGCTCAGCACGAAGGGCTTTGAGGAAGCCATCAAAGGCCTGTCACAATCCGGTATCCATATGGATAAATATGTAAAGCAGTTTGAGTATGCCTATGCCTTGAAGCAGTCTGAGGGTGTATTTGATAAGGAGGAGCTGACGCCTTCCGGAATGCTGAACATCACATTGGATATGATGGGGGTATCCTCCGATATGGTGGAGAAGATGAGTGAGATGGATCCGGCATCCATGATGAACCAGATGTATTATACAGCGATGGGACTGCTTCCGATTTTTATCCTGATTGTCATTCTGGCAAATTCTCTGATTGCCGATCAGGTGGACAGAGGCTCCATGGCCTATGTACTGTCAACACCGACCAAGCGTTCGGCAGTTGCTATTACGCAGATGGTATTCCTGATCGTCGTTCCATTTTTAATGCTCTCGGTTGTATGTGCGACCCGTATCGGAACCTCCTTTATGTTTTATGATGAGGTTAATGTCGCCGGTATGATTGCACTGTTTGCCGGTATGTATGTCCTGGTAGAGGCAGTGTGTGGGCTGTGCTATATGGGAAGCTGTCTGTTTTCACAGAGCAGAAAATCCATGGCATTTGGCGGCGGTCTTGCGGTTTGGTTCTTTCTGGCATCCATGATTGGACTGTTTGGATCACAGAATATGGTCAATACCGGTATGGGAGTAGAAGAATTGAGTATTTTCAATAAGCTGACACTGGTTGGTTTATATGATGTGGATTCACTGGCAACAATTGGCACAGCCAGTGTGGATTTCACCTTCGCATGGAAGCTGCTGCTTCTGGCAGGGATTGCGGTTGCCTGCTATGCGTATGGTGCTGTCCGATTTTCTAAGAAGGATTTGCCATTATAATATTGCATATAAAGTATACAGTAGTCATTTCATGTGGCTGCTGTTTTTTTGTTGTGAGATAGTGGTGGAAAATCAAGAAGCATACAGGCTGTGTACATCCTTATATAGCAATGCTGCAAATTTATTTTAGCAATTAGTCATAATCGAAAAATGTGAAAAAACTATGAAAGCGTTGACAAAGAAAAATAGTTAGTGTATGATGAAATTGTAATCAAACGGATAGTGATTGTTTAAATACAAGCTAAACCTATTTACAAGAACCAATAAAAGAAGATATCTTTGTTATTTGGTGTGTAGATAGGTTTTTTATATACCTGAAAGGGAGGATGCAGAATGAGGATACATAAAATTCTAAACAACAATGTTGTTGTTGTACTGGACGGCAATGACAAAGAGCAGGTTGTTATGGGGCGCGGACTTGCTTTCAAAAAAAAGTGTGGGGATGAGATTGATCCGAAAGCAGTGGATAAGGTTTTCACGATGCATAATCCAGACACGAATAATAAATTTCAGGAGCTTGTCGCCAGTATTCCTCTGGATTACATGCTGCTTGTTGAGGATATCATCAGCTTTGCTAAAACGAATATTGGAAAGAAAATCAATGATTCTATTTATATTTCTCTGGCTGATCATATCTTTATGTCTATTACAAGACATCAAGAAGGAATCGAAGTAAAAAATGCATTACTCTGGGATATCAAACGTTTTTACAAAGAGGAATTCAGTATCGGACTACAGGCATTGGAAATGATTCAAAAGCAGACAGGGATACGCCTTCCTGATGATGAAGCAGGATTTATCGCCCTTCATTTTGTAAATTCTGAGATGGAGGAGAATCCGGATAGGATAGAGGATATGTATACAATTACTAAGGTTATGCAGGAAATATCCAATATCGTGAAATATTATTTCAAATTTGAATTTAACGAAGAATCTGTATACTATTATCGTTTTGTGACGCATCTGAAATTTTTTGCACAGCGTCTGGTTACCAATAAGACATATAAGGAAAATGATGAGGATGATTTGCTGGATGTTATAAAGGCGAAATACAAAAATGCGTATGGCTGCGTCGAAACCATTAAGAAGTACCTGATAGACCAGTATGATTATGTGCTGAGTGATGAGGAAATGTTATATCTGACCATTCACATTGCACGTGTTGTATATGAAAATGAACGGTAATTATTCATCAGAAATTGATGATGATTATAGAGTAAGAAAAGGAGGATTGCGTATACAAAAAGGTTAAAATCATTGTAGTATTTCATATTCAAATTCGGATGGTGACATTTAGTTGGCCAAACCTTCATATTCAATGTTTATAAGAAAATGGAGGAAAAAACATGGGAAAATATGAACAATTAGCAAAAGACATTATAAAGAATGTCGGAGGCAAAAGTAACATCAACTCAGTAACACACTGTATTACGCGTTTACGTTTTAAGCTGAAGGATGAATCGAAAGCAAATGATGATGTGCTTAAAAACATGGATGGTGTTGTTACTATCATGCATTCTGCCGGACAGTATCAGGTGGTTATCGGAAATCATGTTCCAAATGTGTACGCGGATGTCTGCGAGGTGGCCGGAATCAATGGTGATGCTCCAGCAGAGAATACAGATGAAACTAAGGGCTTTCTAAACAGATTCATTGATATTATCAGTGGATGCTTTCAGCCAATACTGGGACCTTTATCTGCAGCCGGTGTTATTAAAGGTATCAATGCAATCCTGATCTTTGCGTTGGGAACAGCCTATTCCAATAGTGGAACTTATACTGTTTTAAATGCTATCGGAGATACGGTGTTTTACTTTCTGCCTGTCCTGCTGGGGTACTCTGCAGCTAAGAAATTTAAGCTGAATCCAGTCGTTGGCATAATTATTGGTGCAGCATTATGTTATCCGTCAATTCAGAAATCAACTCTGGCAGCAGCTGGAGACATTATGGGCACTATTCCAATGCTGGGAGATTACTATATTGACTTTCTGGGAATTCCATTTGTAGCTGGTAATTATACCAGTACAGTGATTCCTGTAGTCTGCATTGCGGCATTTGCCGGATATCTGCAAAAGCTTGCAAAGAAATTTATTCCTGAAATGTTGCAGGGATTATTTGTGCCTTTCTTTGTGTTGATTATAAGCTTACCAATCGGTCTAATGGTAATTGGGCCTGTTGTTTCTATATTAACAAGTATTTTATCTGAAGCAGTAACATCAATGTACAACTTCTCTCCTATTATTTCCGGAGCCGTAATCGGATTTTTCTGGCAGATTCTAGTTATGTTTGGATTGCATTGGGCATTCACACCGTTGCTGCTAATCAATCTGACGACAAACGGCTTTGATATGCTGTTATCTCCTTCCTTTGGCTGCTCCTTTGCACAGACGGCAGTTATGACGGCAATGTATATCAAGATGAAAGATAAAAAGAAAAAAAGCCTTGCATTATCTGCTGTGGTTTCCGGTTTCATGGGTGTTACAGAGCCTGCTATTTATGGTTTCTCTTTACCAGCGAGAAAACCGTTCCTGTTCTCTATGATTGGTGGAGGTGTAAGTGGTCTGATATTTGCGGTATTAGAGGGGAAACGGTATACTACGGGTGGCTTTGGCTTCTTCGGTGTTTTGAATTATATTTCTCCGGAAGGTGATCCTAGCAGTATGTATGCTTCCTTTATATGTATAGCAGTAGCTATGGTGATCGGCTTTGTACTGACCTTCTTTTTCTGGAATGATGAGAGTCCTGTCATTGAGGAACCCTCAAATGCTTTCTCTAAATTCAAAACAGATAAGGATGTTGTTGTTTCTCCAATAGCTGGAGAGGTTTTGCCTCTTGCATCTGTAAAGGACAGTGCGTTTGCACAGGGTGCACTTGGAAAAGGTGTCTGTATCGTGCCTGCAAATGGTAGAGTAACTGCTCCAATTGACGGTACAATAACAACCTTATTTCATACTCTACATGCTATTGGAATAACCGGGGACAGCGGTGTTGAGGTTTTGATTCATATCGGACTTGATACCGTACAACTTGACGGTAAGGGATTTATTTCTCATGTGAAGCAGGGAGATAAAGTGAAAAAAGGCCAGCTCCTGTTGGATGTCGATATTGATGCGATACAGAAAGCGGGGTTCAGTACAGATACACCGGTTATCATTACAAACAGCAATGATTTATTAGACGTTATTGAGACAGATAGTAAGAATATCAATAACGGCGATGAATTGATTACCGTGCTGTTTTAATAATCAGAATAATATGGTTATAGATACTGCCTACTGTTAGCATATGAAGTTTAAGAATACAATATTACAAATGAGAGGAGCAATACAATATGAGTTTTCCAAAAGATTTTTTATGGGGTGGCGCAACTGCAGCCAATCAATATGAAGGCGGATGCCTGGAGGATGGAAAAGGTCTTAGTGTGGCAGACGTAGTGACATCCGGTACACATACCCAGCCGCGCCGTATTTACTGGGAAAATCCAGTAACGAAGGAAACTGGATATACAGGAAACGGGTTGACGAGTGAGACCTATTTTCCAGAAGGTGCTATTCCGGTGATTGCTGACGGACAAAATTATCCAAGTCATGTCGCTACCGATTTCTATCATCATTATAAAGAGGATATCGCCTATATGGGAGAAATGGGATTCAAAACATTCCGGTTGAGTATGAACTGGGCGAGAATTTTCCCTAACGGTGATGAGGAAGCTCCAAATGAAAAGGGGCTGCAGTTTTATGATCATGTATTTGATGAGTGCAAAAAGTATGGAATTGAGCCGCTTGTTACACTATCACATTATGAAACACCGCTGCAGCTCTCCATTCAATATGGCGGTTGGAAGAACCGTAAATGTATCGACTTTTTCGAACGCTACGCAAAAACTGTATTTGAACGTTATAAGGGAAAGGTAAAATATTGGCTTACCTTTAATGAAATCAATGTTATGCAGTGGAGTGGATTATATGGCGGAGGTTTACTTGATACCAGTGAACAAGCAAAAGCACAGGGTGCACACAATCAATTTGTCGCAAGTGCAAAGGCAGTAAAGCTCGCTCATGAAATAGACGCGGAAATGATGGTCGGACAGATGCTTGCTTACCAGTTGATTTATGGATATACCTGTGATCCTGAGGATCAACTGCTAGCAATAGAAAAGATGCATGCGACCTATTGGTTTGCTGATGTGCAAGTGGGCGGAAGCTATCCTGCTTTTAAATTAAAGGAATATGAAAGAAAGGGTATTGTATTGGAAACAGAGCCGGATGATTTCGTTCTGATAAAAAACTATACTGCAGATTTTCTCAGTTTTTCATGCTATGGCTCAAAAGCATTCACTACACACAAGGATGTTGAGGGATCTCAGGGGGGGAACCTTCTCATAGGTGTGAAGAATCCATATATTGAAACAAATGCATGGGGATGGGGGATCGATCCGCATTGTCTGCGGATTGCCCTGAATAATTTGTATGACCGTTATCATAAACCATTGTGGATCGTAGAAAACGGTTTAGGATGGGATGATAAGAAAGATGCGGATGGACGTATACATGATTCCTATCGCATTGATTATCTGCGCAAAAATATTAAGTCTATGGATGATGCAATCAATCTTGATGGTATAGACCTGATGGGATATACAATGTGGGGCTGTGTTGATCTGGTTTCTGCGAGTACAGGGGAGATAAAAAAACGTTACGGGTTTATTTATGTTGATTGTGACGAGGAAGGAAACGGAACGTTTGAAAGAAGCCGCAAAGACAGCTTTTACTGGTATAAAAAAGTTATTGCTTCACAGGGAAGTAATCTGGATTAAGTGGTGAAGGAAATATCTCTTTCAGATAGTTTATATATGGTTTTGTATAAATAATAAAAATTCAAAGAAAAGCAATTGATTTATTTAATGTTTCAATTATTGAATGATAAAGCCTTATGTACAAAAGCGTGAGTAAATTTCTACTCACGTTTTTGTTTAAGGATCAATAACTGTCGGGGTTCTTCCGATTCCTACTACCTCATTCACAATTCTCGTCCAGGTTCCACATCCTGCTACACCATCCGCACTGAGTCCGTTTTCTCTTTGATAAGCTACTAGAGCACTACGGGTATTATTGCCAAACACACCGTCCAGTGTACGGGTACTGTACCCTAATGCATTCAATGCATCCTGTAGAATCAAAACGTAAACACCGCGACTGCCGTTTCGCAGTACTGGAAAGCCTGCGCTGCATGCCGGTGTGCCATACCGCTTGTCAAAGTGTACCCAGGTCGGTGTCATATAAATAGGTTCCACATAGACCCATACACCCAGATTATTTGCCGTATTCCAAATTCTGTTTCTCTCTGTTTGTGTCAGCGCCTGTCCCACATCGAAGGAGACACCTGCATAATGCTGTGACTGTTTTCCGTGTCCGCCTTCCCAGATACGCTTGAATGCATAGCGGAATGGTATCGGAGCTCCATAGGCTCTGCGTGTGGCATTCCATGCTTCCATTGCGGCATTCGTTGTCCAGAGAACACTGGAGCGCGAGGATCCTCTGAATTCTCTGACTAGCATGGTGCGGTCATATACATAAGGCATGGGATCGTTTTCTTCCAGAAAAAACGTTTCCAGTGCCTGTGTATATACATCATAAACAATAACCTTTGCCATAGATCAGCCTCCTTTCCCTGTATCCTATGAATTGAAGGAGAAGAGGAATAGGTATTTATATAGAAGATTAGAATTTGTCGCAGGAACAGCTTCATGATAAGATTATGGTATTGATAAAGGATATAAGATGGATTAGGATATAAACATATAAATATAGGGAAAAGCATGTAAAGCTCTCGTATGTATATGCAGGATACATTGCAAATGCTATGAATTTTAATAATACTATATAATCGTGTTTTTAAACTCTTTATATGCAGAGAATCGCCTGGCAATGTTAAATAGGGCTGCAGCTTGTATTCTTTTGTTTTGATTGTAGGAATCTGTCAAGAAAACTTTTCACCAGATGAAAACAATGCTATAATTATCGAAATGAGGAGAAAGCAGGTATGTCTATGAACTTCAGACGTTTTCTGTGCGCGATGATGACCCTGTTACTATTAAGTGGTTGTTCAGGCATGAAAGACGAAAAGAATTATCCAAGCGAATATGAAACATCACCGAGTCCGACAATGTCTGAGCTTCATCTGCCAAAGAGTCCGGGAGACCAGGTGGCAGTGGACACAACAGGCCTTGTACAGATCGACTACAGCAATACGTCCAGCGGATATCTGCAGGCAAAGCTTTTGCGAAAGCCCGAAAAGCGCATGCGGCTACAGATAACCAAGGACGGTGTTGGAAATCTTGCATATGATTTTACAAAAGAAAATGAATATGAAACCTTTCCCTTTGAATTAGGCAGCGGTACGTATCTCGTAAAGGTGCTGGAAAACCGTTCCGGAAAAACCTATACGATCACCTTAACGCTGTCACTGGATGTTAAACTGGAAAATGAACAGATACCGTTTCTGTATCCGAATCAGACGGTAAACTATGATCAGCATTCGGCGGCTGTAAAAAAAGCCTTTGCATTGACCAAGGATGATGATACTGTACTGAAACGCATCGCAACACTCTATCATTATGTTGTCGATAATGTGAGCTATGATGAAAAAAAGGCGAAGGAAGTCGAGGATATTTATGTGCTTCCCGTTGTCGATGAAACACTGGAAAGCAAAAAGGGAATCTGCTTTGATTATGCAGCGCTGCTTACTGCCATGCTGCGCAGCCAGCAGATACCGACCCGTCTGGTAACCGGTAATACAACCATTGAATACCATGCCTGGATCGAGGTATATATAAAAGGAAAGGGCTGGATTACTCCGGATATCCTCCTGCAGGAAAAGAAATGGAGCCGTATGGATCCAACCTTTGCATCCAGCGATATTGATTACAAGGATGAATACGAAGATAAGTATTACTATTAAGAGGAGGGAATGCTATGACACATTCAACGTTACGTTCAGAGGAGATGTTTGATTTCTGTACGCAAATGTCGATGATACTTGCGGGAGGCATGTCAATCGAGGAGGGGCTGGAAATCATTTCGGAGGATACTGCAAATCCGCATATGAAGGAAGCCTGCAGTAAGCTGTTGGAAAAGCTTCCGCAGTGCGGTTCCTTTCACGCTGCATTAAAGGGGGAACCGTATTTTGACACCTATGCAAAGAAAATGGTGGAAATCGGTGAAATCAGCGGCCATCTGGACAGTGTAATGAAGGAGCTTGCTCTATATTATGAACGAAACAGTGATTTGAAGCAGTCCCTGAAGGAGGCACTGACCTATCCCTCCATTCTGCTGCTCATGATGTGGGCGGTTGTCGGTATTATCGTGTGGAAGGTGTTGCCGATATTTGAGAAGGTTTTAATGAATATGGGTGTTCCTCTGCAGGGAAGTGCAGCCTCTATGATGCGCTTTGGACAGGTGTTTGCTCTGGTGTCCTTTATTGTATTGACCGTTCTCCTGCTGACTGTCGTCGTTATGGTGCTGTCCTCCAGAAAAGCATCGGGAACGCCGTTGCTGTCCCGTCTATTCATAACCAGACGGCTTTACCATAATATGGTGATGGCAAAGATAACCTATGCATTATCCTTATTCATTACCAGTGGATATGAAATGGAGGAGGCGCTTACTTATCTGCAGGATGTGGTGGATGATGCAGCCACACAGCATAAAATCGATGCGTGTCAAACCGGCATGCAGGAGGGGAAAAGCTTTGTACAGTGTTTGCAGGATACCGCCTTGTACCAGGGAGTTTATGCAAGCATGATCATTACCGGATTTCACAGCGGGAAAAGTGATGAGGTAATGCAAAAGGTCAGCTCCTTATATGAGAAGGATGTGGATACGAGTATCTCTACCTTTCTGAATACGATTGAACCTGTTATTGTAATTCTTCTGTCTGTGATTGTCGGAATCATATTGCTCTCTGTAATGCTGCCGCTGATGAGCATTATGTCATCTCTTGGATGATGAGGCGAAGAGGAATTATGCTGAGTCTGCAGCTGTTGCTGTTTCTGGGGATTTTATCCATTCTGGTCTATGGATTCACATCCACAGATCAGGGACTTGGCAAGGAGGATACACAACGGGCAAAGGAAGCAATCCAGAAGGCGGCACTGGAGTGCTACAGCATTGAAGGTGCATACCCGCAGTCATTAGAATATCTGAAAAAGCATTACGGTCTGTATGTACAGGAATCAGCCTATCGGATTCGTTATCAGTATATCGGAGCCAATATCATGCCGGATATGGATGTATATCCAAGGAGTGAGCAGCCATGAGGAAACGACATTCTATTGATATTCTGTTTTCTTTATCGCTGTTTACCGTATTTGTGATCTGTGCATTTCTGGTGCTGCTGTTTCAGACAGGCAGTTACCGTTCAATCATAGCACAGGGAGAGCAGACAGAACGTCAGCATACACCACTTGCCTATGTGCGCGCAAAAATCAGAAGTGCAGATGAGGATGGCGGTATCCGTGTTACAAAGCTGGAAAATACTACGGCCATTGAGCTGCGTAATCATAAGGAAAAAACAGTAACGTATATCTATGCATATGAAGGAAAGCTCTGTGAGCTGTATATGAGTGAGGAAGTGGAGCCGATGCTTCGTGCAGGTACTGCCTTGTTCGATGTTCGTGATTTTGAGGCAGTGATGCAAAACAGCCTGCTGCATGTCAGCCTGCACGATTTGCAGGGGAAGGCAGGCAGTATCGTCGTGGAGGTAAAAAGTGAGTAAGGAGGAAACGCTATGCGGGAAAGTCATGCAAACAAATCAGTATCGTTTCTGATGGAGCTCATTTTTGTTCTCTTTTTCTTCACGATTGCCAGTGCAATCTGTGTGTTTGTACTGGGTAAGGCAAAGGATAAAAACGATATAGCTGCAGATACGAGAAATGCTTTGCAGTATGGTGAAAATCTGATTGCCCAAAGAAACGAGACGGCTGTGCTGCAACAGCTGCAGAAAGAAACGCTGTATCTGGATGAGGATGGGAACAGTGTAGCGAAAAAGGCAGGCTATTACCGTGTGGTCGTAGCACAGAAGCAGCCATCAAAGGATGGTCAAATGACTCTTTGTGAGCTTTGTATATATCGCAAGGACAGGGAGCTGGTGCGTCTGCCCTTCCTTCTGGAAGGGGGAATCAGAAGTGAGAAATGAAAAACGGGGAATACAGATCGGTCTGGGTGCTTCCAGCATCTTTATGATTTTTGTCGTTTTATGCATGATGATCTTATCTGTGTTATCCTATACGCGGGCATTGCAGAATGAGAAAATCGCACAGCGGGAAAAGCTGTATCAGGAGGCGTATGCAAGAAGTGATACAGGGGCACAGCTGCTCGTGAATGAGATGCGTCAGCATGCGGATTTGCGTCTGGAGCAGCTTCTGAAGCTGGAACAGGTAGAAAAGCTGCTGGAGGAATACCACATGGAAACGAAATGGAGCCAGGCAGAGCTGCTTGTCAACATACCGGTTCAGGAGGATCAGCAGCTGCAGCTAAGATTGCAAAAGCAGAATAAGAGCCTGCTGATAAGGGCTTGGAAAACAATAACGAAGGGAGATGCATCGGATGGTAACGATTGAACAGATGCTGAAGGAAGCTATCGCTATGAATGCTTCCGATATATTTCTGGTGGCAGGACATCCATATGCGTTTAAAATAAACGGAGAGATACACTCCATGCAGGAAACACGGCTGATGCCAAAGGATACCGCACGGCTGATACAGGAAATCTATCGCTATGCACTTCAGAATTCCTATGAGGACTTTCTGAATAAAAAGGATGATGACTTCTCTTTTTCCATACCGGATGTCGGGCGCTTTCGCTGCAACGTTTATCTGCAGCGAAACTCGCAGGCTGCTGTACTGCGCGTGGTCAGATTTGAATTGCCGGATCCTGTGGAATTGAATATACCAAAGGTCATAACCTCCCTTTCCTCTGTGAAAAAGGGTATGATTCTAGTCAGTGGGCCTGCCGGCTGTGGAAAGTCCACGACACTTGCCTGCATCATTGATAAAATCAATGAAAGCCGCAATGTACATATCATTACGATTGAAGATCCTATTGAATACCTGCATGCGCATAAGAAAAGCATTGTATCCCAGCGTGAGGTTTACCACGATACACAGGATTATCTAAATGCCCTTCGTTCCGCACTGCGTGAGGCTCCGGAGGTGATTCTGGTCGGGGAGATGCGCGATTTGGAAACGATCAACACCGCGGTCACCGCTGCAGAGACAGGACATCTGATTTTATCTACACTACATACGATGGGAGCAGCGAACACGATTGACCGAATGATCGATGTGTTTCCAAGCGAACAGCAGCAGCAGATTCGTGTACAGCTGTCTATGACGCTTCATGCTGTAATCAGTGAGCAGCTGGTGCCGACGATAGACGGCAGTATTGTGCCTGTTTTTGAAATCATGATTGTAAATCCTGCAATCCGGACGCAGATTCGGGAAGGAAAAATTCATCAGCTGGAAAATTCTATGATTGCAGGAAAGGATCAGGGGATGATCACCATGGATGAAAGTCTGATGAAGCTGTATGAGGCCGGTCGCATCGATAAGGAAACAGCCCTGATGTATGCCGGTAATTCAGAGCGTATGCGTAAAAAATTGAATATCTGACAGCGGAGGGGAATGCCCTTCGCTTTTTTCTTGTTTGAAAATCAGACAAAGTATGAAATCTGTATAAATACATACAATATAAAAAGCAGTATACTGAAACCAGATAGCATATACGGAAAAGCATTTTATACCCGTATATCCAATAGAAAGACATAGGAGGATATCATATGAAGAAACAAACGAAGAAAATTGCAGCCGGTGCTGCAGCTGCGGCTGCCGGTATTGCGGCAACTGCGGCTGTCCGCAGTGTGGTGAAAAAAAGAGAACAAAATGCACAATGCATGGTTAGCAATGGAAGGGAAGGAGAACGTCAGGCTTACCTGATCGGAGGCGGTTTGGCATCCTTATCCGCCGCAGCCTATCTCATTCAGGACGGCGGCTTTCATGGAGAAAACATCCATATCATGGAAGGTATGAATGTGCTGGGTGGCAGCAATGATGGAGCGGGTACCCTGCAAAACGGCTTTGTATGCCGTGGCGGCAGAATGCTGAATGAGGAAACCTATGAGAATTTCTGGGATTTGTTTTCTACCATTCCTTCCCTTGACTGGCCTGGAAAAAGCGTAACTGAGGAAATACTGAACTTTGATCATCTGCATCCAACGCATGCACAGGCAAGATTGGTTGACCGCTATGGCGTGATTCAGGATGTTCGCAGTATGCAATTCAATAACACAGACCGCCTGCTGATGACAAAGCTGCTTGCGACACCGGAGGAAAAGCTGGATAATGTTACGATTGAACAGTGGTTCAAGGATAGCCCGCATTTCTTTACAACGAATTTCTGGTATATGTGGCAAACCACCTTTGCATTTCAAAAGTGGTCAAGTGCATTTGAATTCCGTCGTTATATGAATCGTATGATTTTGGAATTCCCGCGTATTGAAACGCTGGAGGGAGTTACCAGAACACCATATAATCAATATGAATCTGTCATTTTGCCAATCAAGGCATACCTGGAGGGCTTCGGCGTTGACTTCAGTATCCGTGCGGTAGTGGAGGATCTTGACTTTAAGGAGGACAGTGTCACTGTTACCGATATCCATATAACTGAAAACGGGAAACAGCGTGTTATCCATCTGGAGGAAAATGATCTGTGTATCATGACAAATGGCTGCATGACCGATTGCGCAACACTTGGTGATTTCAAAACACCTGCCCCGTATCAGCCGCAGGAGGCGATGTCTGCACAGCTATGGCGCAGAGTGGCGGAAAAGAAGCCGGTACTGGGTGATCCGACACCATTCTTTGGCAAACCGGAAGAAACAAACTGGGAAAGCTTTACTGTCACGATGAAGGGATCAAAAATGCTGAAGATGATCGAGCAGTTCTCTGGCAATATTCCAGGCAGCGGAGCATTGATGACCTTTAAGGATTCCAGCTGGCTGATGTCCATTGTTGTAGCTGCACAGCCGCATTTCAAGGCACAGGATGCTAATACGACGATTTTCTGGGGATATGGTCTGTACACGGATGCCATTGGCGATTATGTGAAAAAGCCGATGCGGGAATGCAGCGGGGAAGAAATCCTGATGGAATTGATCCATCATTTGCATTTTGAAGAAAGTACAAAGGATATCATGGAGTCTGTTGTTAATGTGATTCCTTGCATGATGCCGTATATTGATTCCCAGTTCCAGCCAAGGGCGATGAGTGATCGTCCTATGGTGATACCAAGCGGATCTACAAACTTCGCTATGATTTCACAATTTGTGGAGATTCCGGAGGATATGGTATTTACAGAGGAATATTCTGTACGTGCTGCCCGTATGGCTGTCTATGGTCTGCTTGGAATCGACAAGAAAATATGTCCGGTTACCCCATATAACAGAAATCCGAAGGTGCTTGCCATAGCTGCCAAAACCATGCTGCGATAATTGGAAATCTATTCATATTCTCTTTAAGACTTCCATACAGGAAAAAAATAAACAGTATGACTGATGAGACGCAAAGGATTCCACATTGGATGAAGCTGCGTCTTTTCCTATTCTGTTGAAGATTTAACACTTCCTGCAGCACTTTTTGCTTTGGAAATAGCTGCTTTGTTATACGAGCCAGCACGTTATTCACGATATTATCTCCCATGTGAACGTGAAAGCTTAAGCTTCCATACGTTCATATGTATACGCAGGATGAATTAAGATAACAGGTGAAAATTCGTCAGGAATCACATTGCTTGATAGCTGCATAGAAAGCCTGTAGTTATCAGGGATAGAAAAAGTTTACACATAGTGGTAGAATAAAGGAATAATTCGACTGATTTGTCCATAAAGGAGTGGTAGTATGCCGAATTTAGAACAATATCAAGCTATGTTTCATTCTCTTGCCTGTGGAATCTGCCGGGTAGCGCTGGATGAGGAATTTACTCTGCTGTATGCAAATCCGTTTTTTTATTATATATACGGCTACACCTGTGAGGAAGCAAACGACATCGGATTTCATTCAATCAGCTATATTTTACCGGAGCCTGTCTTTTCAGAAGTGCACGCTAAGGTTATGACGTATATTGAGCATAAGGAGCGCTTTTTTGAGTTGGAGTATCAGGGAGTGCACCGCTCACAGAAGCCGCTCTGGCTGCTGGTGCGCTGTACGTATGATCCGGCAAGAGCTGACAGTATCCTATGTGTACTTATGGATATCGCAGTGCATAAGAAGCTGGAGGATGAGCTGCGTATGAGTATGGAGGAAAGCAGGATGGCTTTTCAGTTAACGGATAAAATGCTGTATACCTTCGATATTGAGGAGCGCCGTCTTACGCTTCCAAAACAGGTGAGTGAGGAATTTAATCTTCCTCATACAGTTTATGGAGTTCCGCAAAGCATTATTGCCGCTAATATTATTGATGAGAATAGTGTTGATGAATTTATACGGTTTTATACAGCGATGATGCATGGTGTACCGGAAGGTGTTTCCGAGGTGAAAAAGCGAAGAAGGGATGGCAGCTTTCGCTGGTACCGAGCAAATTATCAGCTGATATATGATACCTATGGAAAACCCAAACGCTCCATTATCTCGTGTGAGGATATAACAGAGCAGCGGGAAAAGGAGCTTGTCTATTCCAAATGGAAACAGTATTTTCAGGCTCAGGAGGGAAAGACCATCGGGTATTATGAATATGACCTGAGCATGGATCAGCAAATCGAAGGGGCAGGGGATACACCACCTGAATATCTGGAAAATCTGAAGGGGTATACAGAAACCGTTTTATATATCGCAGAGCATTTTGTATATCCGGCAGATCGTGAGATGTTTTATCATTTTTTTGATAGAAACCGTCTGCTCACCTTGTTTTATGACGAACAAAATGAAACAGAAATTGAATACAGAAGATGCAGTAAGCATGCTGTTTACTGGGTACGCGCCAGTGTACGAATGGTGGAAGATCCATATACAGGGCATATAAAAATGTTTATGATGACGTTGAATATCGATCGGGAAAAGCAGAAAACCATGCGTCTGCAAAAACTGGCTGAAACAGACGAAATGACAGGTTTACTGAAAAGGGAGACCTTCATCCGTAAGGTTAATGAGTGCCTGATGACGAAAGACTATGTGGTGCGCCATGCCTTTATTTTGCTGGATATTGATGAATTTAAACAGCATAATGATACATACGGACATCAGTTTGGAGATCTGGTTATTAGGGATACAGCACGCATTTTAACGTCATCCCTTCGAGCATATGATTTCAGTGGCAGATTGGGCGGGGATGAATTTATGCTGTTTCTGAACGGGATATCCTCGCAAAGGGATGTTCAGCCAAGAATCGCAGCACTTTGTGAGAAGCTAAACAGAATGTATCCGGATAGAGGGACCGTATCCTGCAGTATGGGGATCGCCTTTTATCCGCAGGATGGAACAGACTTTCAGCAGTTGTATCAGAATGCGGATATCGCGCTTTATGAAGCCAAGCGTTCCGGGCGTTCTACGTACCGTATTTATCAAAAGGACAACATGAGAAGAAAATAGCAGGTATAAAACAAAAAGCAGGTGTGAGCCTGCTTGCTTTGTTTCCATTGGATGCAAAATATTTTCAAATCGAGCCTGTATGTGTTTGTACAGGGAATGATTTGACTTGTGATTAGTTTTTCCTGTTGTCTGTACGGACTCAAAAAGGGAGCTCATTCAGTAGTTTGCTTGTTGAATCGTTGCTGCTATGCTTCTGTTTGCGGACATTTAGAGTTATGTTTTCTATCCATTTGTTGGTCAAGCTGGTGGTCAGAGATATATAAAGTATAAAAAAAGCCGATAGATATCGACTTAATTAGTAACATGGAGGGAGAACGGATGATAAAACAAAATATTATCTCCTCGACCTCGACACCTCTGGTCAACTACATTTTATACCCTATATATAGAATTGTAAACCTTTTTTTCAAAAAATTAAAATGGCAATATCTGCATCTGCCTTCTGTTATTCACTTCTCTAATTTTTCAATTTTGATGATGGTCTTGGTATTTAAATCTAAATGAATACAAAGGAATGATCTTTTGATGATCTGTTTTTGTTCTAAATATGTATACTCATTGAATTTTTTTATTGCTTTATTTCTCAATCTTTTCATATCCTTATCTAGATTCCTTTTCTTAGATAGCAGTTTCTTGCGCTCTGCGATATAAGAATCATCATCGAGGTAACCCTCTTCATATTCAAAGTCAAGGAATTTTAATCGTTTCCCTATTTTGCCTATCCTTCTGGAGATACCTTCTACAACTTCAAAATTCGTAGTCTCATCCAGAATTTCATTGATATGATGGATTATTTTATTTAAAAGGATCTGTTCGTTGATCCTCTTTTTACAACTAGGACAATAATAATATTTATAGACTCTTCTTCCTTTTCTATTTCCGTTGCGCGGATAGTGGATCGTAGGAATCTCACTACACCAGCAATCACAGTCTTCACATTTGATTAGATTTTTGAATAGATATTTGTAATGATATTCTTTCCTTCTCCCATGCAATATTTTCTGTATCTCTTCGTAATATTTCTGTGAACAATATGCCGGAGAATGATCTCGTATGTCAACATACGATGTCAAGAGTCTTCCATATATGATAGGATCCGTGACTGCTCTGTAGATTTTTGTATAAGACCAGTGTACTCCACAAGCCTGTTTGGAATTTAATTCGATTGCCAGTGAGTCCAATGATCTTTTGTAATCATGAATCTGAGTTAGGATATATAGCATCGTTTCGACATATGCAATATCGATTTCTACTTTTCTTCCTTTAGCATTCTCACCTGGATTATTCTTAAATAGATATCCGGTAGGTGGCGTCTTTCCTCCTTTTGTGTAATTACCTTTGTAAGCTGATGTGGTTAGACCTATACGTGTTCTCTTACGATCACGATGCACTTCTGTTTCATCGGAAAGTGTAATGATTCGTGGACCGATCGTCTTATCCGGATGTAATTCGATATCTTCTAAACTAGCCCAATCTCTATTATCAGAGATGACGGTGACATTGTACTTGCTAAAAACATAACGAAGAGAGTTGCAATGATTCGCATCTCTGGATAATCTGGATGCTAACCAGACATAGATGATTATTTCTTGATTCGCTGCAGCTATGGCCTTCAACATTTCCTGCATGTGAGGACGCTTTAAGGTTGTTCCGGAATATCCTTCATCAATATACCATTTTTCAATCGTCCTGTTATCTCTTGCAGCAAGCTCATTGCATACACGTTTTTGTGATTCTATGCTGTAGTTCGATTTACTTTTTTCTGACGAACTTCTTCTGGCATAGCCAAATACTTTCATAGTTTTTTCCTCCTTCGTGTGAGAATATCACACACTTTCTGAGGATGATTTTTATCTCATATGTCAAAGTTCCTTTCTTTGACATATGAAGAGAAAAATTATATTCCATATATCTCCGCCCTTTATTTGCTTTTTAGGACAAAAAAAGCATCCACGTATGAATCTACAAGGATGCTTTGATTGAACTAACCAGTAGGTGTATTCTAAGGAATACATCATCATAATACAAATATTAAGAAAAAATGTCAAGCAAATCATCTTTGAGACAGGGTAAAAATAGTAAATTAGATACTTTTGAAAGTAGATTCTATTTTCAAAAAATATTTGTCCCATTCAAGTGTTGATTTATGTAATTGGTTACCTTTGAATATAAATGACAATATTGTAAATACTAATGCCACCACACCTTTGGTTATTAAAACTTTTATGGAGAACAATTCCTGTTAGTAGTAAATCAGCTTTTAAATTGAGATTAGAACTAAAAGGAGATTTATCTTATGAAACAACAAAAAAAATTAAAAAGCAATTCATTATATTTTAAAAATAGGGTGTGTTATTTGGAAATATTAACTGCTTCATTTTTATATTCAAATCACAAATATTTTTTGACACAATTGCAGGCTCCGTCTGGACTGTGCCATTTTCTCTACTTTTAATCATATCTTCTTAGCCATAAGCTAGATTACCTCTGGTGTTTCAGGAAGACGCTCAATGGTAAGAGAATAAGTCAGTATGGCTGATATACATGATTATGGTAAGCAGAATGACGTTGAGGAGAATTGAGAAAAGAAGAATCTAGGGCTTCAAAATCACATTATATTAAAGAGGTTTTATTATTTTATTGCATCCAAGACAATTAGACTTCATCTACCCTGAAGTTCTGGTAAGCAGTACTAATTCAATATGTTAAGCTTAAGCGTAAGGAGGAATCAACAATGTGTACAGCACTGAGATTTAAACAATTTTTTGGAAGAAATTTAGACTACGAATTTTCCTATGGGGAGAAAATTACCGTTTCGCCCAGAAATTATAATTTTAAGTTTCGCCATACTAATAAACAAGGAAAACATTATGCTATAATAGGTATGGCATATATTGTAGGAGATTATCCATTATACTACGATGCCATAAACGAAAAAGGAGTAGGAATGGCAGGATTAAATTTTGTCGGAAATACATATTTTAATGCTCATGTAGATGGAAGGGATAACATTACATCCTTTGAGTTTATTCCATGGGTATTGTCTCAATGTGCGAATATTAAAGAAGTCAAGGAATTACTTGAACATACTAATGTAGTGAATACCGCCTTCAACAGTAAACTTCCACCTGCACAATTGCATTATATGATTAGCGATGACACAGACAGCATTGTTATAGAATGTATGAAAGATGGTATGCATATATATGATAATCCTACACATGTTTTAACCAACAATCCACCATTTAAAGAACAGATTTCTAGGTTGAATGACTACATGTATTTGACCAATAAGCAACCAGAAAATACATTTTCAAAGGATTTAAATCTTGCCCCGTATTCACGCGGATTTGGTGCATTTGGATTGCCTGGAGATTTATCAAGTCCGTCTCGATTTGTTCGTGTTGCCTTTACTCGATCCAATGCAACAAGCGACGAAAATGATTTGAGTCAGTTCTTTCATATCCTTGGATCAGTAGAGCAGCAAAAGGGACTTTGCGAGGTGAGTGAAGGTGAATATGAATATACCATCTATTCTTCTTGCTGCGACTTGTATAATGGAATATATTATTACACAACGTATAACGGACACCAAATTATAGGTGTGGATATGTTTAAGGAAGATTTAGATTCTGATAAAATCATATCTTATCCAATGATGGAAAAAGAAATAATCAGTTTTCAAAATTAGGTTGTATTCATTGTTTGAAGGTAATGGTTATATGCTATTATACGAGGGATTGTGTATGAAGTGTTTTAAGCAATTTACCAAAAACTCAAGAACGACTAAACAGTGCCCCATGTACTACCATAACTGAATATTTTAATATCTTAGCTCATATATTCTTCATGTTATGTGTGGGTTATTTTCTTGCTCTTTTTTCCGTATTGCCCAAAGGTATAGTCGGAATCTCCGTTTATATATTTCAGCGTTTGCGGAAAGAGAGCGAGATTAAGAACACATCTTCTTTTTAGCATATCATTAGAATACAGTTAATTGCTTTCACTTGTGAAGGTCATGACACAAAGGCTTATTCGTGCTCCTCTTTTTAAGAAAAATTGGAGAGCTCTTATCACACATATATTTCATCATGACACTTCACTTTGTCTATTTGGCCATTACATGGAGTTTTTAGATAGTTGAGGAGAGAATACAATGATAATGGAAACTGAATGTTTAAAGCAAATAACTTAAATAAGATATGAAAAGTGTGCTGAAGCCGAAATTGCTGATGAATTAGCAACCTACGATTACAAGAAAAAAACACGAAAACTGCTTGAATATCTGAGATGCAATGGCGTTATGATTGTGTATAATAAAAAGGAAAGAAATTGAAAAACAGAAATCTGATTTTATATTGCTGATTTACCTTTTTAATCATCTTTTTTATAATGTCTTCTAAAAGTAAATTATTTTCTGATGGAACATTTTGCTTTTTTCTTTTGTTTTTCCTTTGAAAAAACTTTCCTTGTAAACAATATAATATTTATTGACGAAGCACTTTACTTTTATGGTGAGGTGTTTTTTTATTTTTAGTGTTTCATATATTACTACATCAAAAAGGAGGACCAAGAAGTATGGCACAAAGTTATGGATATGTAAGAGTTTCAAGTATAGATCAGAATGAGGAACGACAAATAGTTGAGTTAACACATAGAGACGTAGTTCCTAGTAATATTTTCATAGATAAACAGTCTGGAAAAAGTTTTGAACGTCCGCAATACAAAAGACTTGTTAAAAAATTAAAATACGGCGATTTACTTTATATTCTGAGTATAGACCGTCTAGGCAGAAATTATCTGGATATACAGGAACAATGGAGAATTCTAACTAAAGAGAAAGGAATCGATATATGTGTGCTCGATATGCCCTTACTGGACACACGAAATGGAAAAGATTTGATGGGAACTTTCATTGCTGACCTTGTGTTGCAGATACTATCATTTGTAGCACAGAATGAGCGTGAAAATATAAGGAAAAGACAGGCTCAGGGTATTGCCGTTGCCAAAGAAAAAGGAATAAAATTTGGCAGACCAGAAATAGCATTACCAGATAATTTTGGAAAACTCGTTTCCGAATGGGAAAAGAAAAAACTTCCGATAGAGGAGGTGTTAAAAGTATGCGGAATAAGTAAAGCAACCTTTTATAGACGCTTAAAAGAATATAGGATGAAAAGCAAAGTGTCATAAAGTAGACCTTTTGACACCTCCTCTCTTCATCTATATTAAAACAAATTTACAAATTTTACCAGTGTTTTTTTATCTTTAAATAAGAATATCGGCATACATAAATAATTTTTATAACTTATTTCAAAAAGTCTACTTATTGATAAATTTAAGGAGGGAAATTATGCGAAAATTGAAAATGAGTAAACTTTTTAGTATTTTTCTTACATGTATCCTATGCTTATCGTTTTTGCCAACTGATTTAATGGCAATGAACGATGCTGATACAGTTAAAAACGGCTATTATAACGAGTCTAATACTTGGGTTGAGGGTGAATTGGATCAAGCATTACCAGAAGGTATCCATTCCGTTAACAAAACAGCTGTCAAAAGTGAAAACGACGACAACACTTACGATATTACTTTGGAAGTCGTAACAGAACAAAATCTAAGCAAGCTCACGAAGAAATCTGCAACGATCCTCGTGATAGATACATCAGGAAGTATGGGAGATTATCAACGATTGATAAATGCAAAGAACACAGCCAAGGAGTTCGTTAAAAAGTATGCAGGAGATGAGCCGGATAGTGGACGTTATCTCGCTATCGTGAATTTTGCTACTAACACGAATATTATCTTAAATTGGACGGATGTTTCATCTGCAGATGGGAAAGCGTCTGCAGATAATGCTATAAATCAATTATATGCGGATGGCGGAACAAATCTACACGCAGGTATCAAACAGGCTAGCCAACTATTTGATGATACTGCGATTCAGGATATTGAGAGCAAGAATACGATCGTACTGACAGATGGTGCACCAACTTATTATTTGAAGAACTGTACCTCTGATATCAATTGTATCTTTTATACACATGTAACCATCTCCAACACCAGATATCATGTAGGTGGTGACGGAGATAAAGGAAGTGAAACGATCAACGACGCTACTGCTGCTGAAGCAAAAACACTCAAAGGCAAATCAACTGTCTATACGATCTGTTACGGTGCGAGTCGTGAAATGACCTATCAGGGAGGACCAACAGTCTCTGCATATTTAAAAAACAATATTGCCAGTGAAATGAAGAATGCTTATGATGCAGATGATTCTGATGATCTGGTGGATGCGTTTAAGGCGATTACAGAAACGATCACGAGCGGTCTTGACGGTAAAGGATTATCTGTATTCGATGGTTCTGCGCCATTCGTTTCAGTAAGTGGATTACCCGAATCGATCGTACAAGATGAAGAAGGTTTTACATGGAAGCTTGAGAATGCAGAAGAATCCACTGAGGGAAATAAAAAATATTATACGTATCGATTAACTTATAAAGTGACCTTGAATGCAGATGCTATTGATTTCGATGAAGGAAAATGGTATCCACTCAATGGAAAAACATATATCACACTGGCAGATGGGGAAAAAGTTTATTTTCCTATTCCGGCAGGACAAGGTGTCAAAACGCGTTATACTGTAACATATACAGATGGAGTAGAGGATGAAGAAGTGTTTGAAAATCAGATTACGACTGATCTGGTCTATGGAGCTGAAACGCCTTCCTTCAAAGGGACTCCGGAAAGAACCGGATATCTCTTTACCGGATGGACACCTGAAATCAGTGAGACTGTGAGCGCTTCTACGACATATGTAGCAACATGGAAGAAAAGGATGGAGCCATTAAACAAAGTCCCTGAAATCAACGCAGAAGATAAAACACTTATAGTAGGAGACACATTTGATCCAAAGAAGGATGTGGCAGCTACTGACAAGGAAGATGGCGACCTTACAGCTAAGATCGAGATCGTCAAGAATACAGTAGACATGACAAAAGCCGGAACATATGAAGTTACATATAAAGTAACAGACAGTGAAGGAGCGTCCACAACGAAGACGATCACAGTCACTGTCAATCCAAAAATGGAAAAATTGAATGAAGTTCCGACTATTCAGGCAGAAGATAAAACACTTACAGTAGGAGACACATTTGATCCAAAGAAGGATGTGACAGCTACTGACAAGGAAGATGGCGACCTCACTGCTAAGATCGAGATCGCCAAGAATACAGTAGACATGACAAAAGCCGGAACATATGAAGTTACATATAAAGTAACAGACAGTGAAGGAGCGTCCACAACGAAGACGATAACGATCACCGTAAAGGATAAAGAATTCAAAGCAGATATAAATAAACCGGATACGGATGAGCAGAACAAAGATACAGGTAGTGTAGAAACAGGAGATCGAACCAATATAAGCTTCTATACCTCTCTGTTCGAAATGAGTGTAGTATGTATCGCTATCCTGGCGGTATGGAAGAAAAAGAAAGCATTGAGAGATCGATAGACTATGAAATAAGGAGAGATGCAGCAAGTGATTCTTGCAGAGCAGGAATATTCCTTTTAAATCCTTCAGATTTGATTGAACGTGGTGATTTTCATGAATTTAAATGAAAAGTGATACCCGCTTTATCAATGATCTGAGGTGCTGTAACTAGGAATAGGTGATTGCTGATTCAACAAACGGTCTCGAATCTCAAAAAGGAACCGTAATATTTGGATAAAACAATCCTCGTATTACGGTCTTTTTAGTATAATGATGTTTAATAAATATCGCTTGTTGAAACAGCAATGATCTGTACTGAACTATTAGGAATGTGAAGAATTATGTGTAAGTAAAAATCGACAGGTATAGATAGTAGATGACGAATCTTGTCTAATCATCATTTGTTTATGTATTATCAGTATGCCCAATTCATCAAGGGTTATACTGATTTTTCGTATAATAAAAGCAGGAAGAAAAACAACCTGCTTAATATAGAATTGAATAACCCATATGAAATAGAAAGAATAATTTCTGTAGGAAAGAGAATCAACTATAAATTTGATATTCATGATAGAAAGCCAGGGTGTATAATTATTCCTGGCTTTATCTTTTTGTTGCATACAAACAGAATAAAGTCGATAGAGAAGAAATGACGTGCTTGCTTTATAAACCTTTGAGTTAGTAATAAAAAACATCATTCTTCCTATTCTTGTTTATGAATAAGCTTATATCTAAAACGACGATCGTTTATGATTCAGTCAGTATGTACAACGAAACTATATGGAACAAGATACAGGAAGTAAACTCTATGATATTAGTGAGGAGGAACTAGTGATGGAAGGACCTATAATTAGTATTGATGTATCCAATGGAAACAGTCACTATATTCTTTTTGAGAAGAATAATAAGAAAGTTGGAGGAGTACATAAAATCAACCATGATGTTGAAGGATTCGCTCGTTTAAAAACAGATATTAAAATTCTTTCTGATAAAGTTGGCGAGAAAGTCTGTGTGGTTTATGAAGCTACAGGTGTATACACACATCCACTTCAAAGATTTCTTGAAAAAATGATATCAAACAATATATCATTTCGCCGCTAGAATCTGCCAGAAAACGAAAAGAAGGTATCCATTCTAAAAAAACTCAAGCTTGATTTTTGCGAATGAAACATACCCTGGATGCGATTATGATAATATTGAAGTCAAGATATTACAGGACCTGTTAGAGAAAGTTGAGATGATCAGAAACGATGCGGATAAAACCCTACGGAAAATAATTCAGATAGCGGAAACGATAAATGAATATTATCTTATTTTAAGCATATTTTAAGCATATTTTAAGCATAGATGGAATCGGTCCTAACCTGGCATCTAGAATATTGGCAGAAATAGGTGATATAAAGTGATTTAAGACACGGGAAGCATTGATAGCTTATCTTGGCTTAGATCCAAATATCAGTCAATCAGGACAACTGGATGGTGATCATTTTATCTATCTCAAAGAAGGGAAACAAGCAATTACGATGTCTACTGTATTTAGCGGTCACATGTAATATAAGGTTAAAGAAAGTAAATCCCATCAATCAGTTTTATCAAAAGAAAAGGCAGCAATTGAACCCGTTAAATTCATAAGCCGCCAAGGTTGCATGTACCGCTAAACTAGCTAAAATCATTTACAGTATGTGCAATAACAACACTATCTTTCAAAGATAGCCTATTTATATTATACATATTTTTCAAAAAAATGGAAGATTCCATCTTTTTGTCGTAGACAAGTGATCTACTGATAATGAAGTGATATTTTCTGAAATTTAGGCTTGATTTCTATTATCTAATTTTTATATGCCTTTATCATTACTCATTATGCTTCTACTGCTTCCATAATGGCAAGTTGATTTTGAATCATATCCCAGTTTCGACATCTCTGTGTCCATTTGCTGCTGAGGTTCTGAATAGCCAAGTAAAGCATCTTTCTCAAACTGTCATCATTTGGGAAAACCGTCTTTGTTTTCGTGACTTTTCTGAACTGTCTGTTCAATCCTTCAATCGCATTTGTCGTGTAAATGATTTTGCGGATTTCAACTGGATAATCATAGTATGTGCTTAGTATATCCCAATTCTCTTCCCAGCTACGTACTGCGGTTGGATATTGCTTGCCCCATTTATCCTTGAAAATTGCTAACTGATTCAGTGCCTGTTCCTCTGTATTTGCTTGGTAAACAGTTTTTAAATCTCTCATGAACTCCTTGATATGCTTATAACTCACGAAGCGTGTGCTGTTGCGAATTTGATGGATAATACAACGCTGAATACGTGCCTTTGGATAGACAGCTCCTATAATTTCTCTGAAGCCTGTAAGACTATCTACGCAGAATAAGGAAACATCCTTAACCCCTCTGCTTTTCAACTCATTCAGCACTCCCATCCAGTATTTCGCAGATTCACTGGCTCCTACCCATAATCCTAAAACTTCCTTCATTCCTTCGTTATTGATGCCCAAAAC
The DNA here is from genome assembly GCA_017161075.1 of Erysipelotrichaceae bacterium 66202529. Taxonomy (NCBI): domain Bacteria; kingdom Bacillati; phylum Bacillota; class Erysipelotrichia; order Erysipelotrichales; family Erysipelotrichaceae; species Erysipelotrichaceae bacterium 66202529. The sequence goes on from CP046174.1 coordinate 2,014,459, forward strand.
AACGTATGCAACCTTAGTCACGACCTGATGATCTTCTCTGATTTTATAATGGATCGCATCCATAAATATGAATGGATAGAAGGCTTCTAAGGGTCTGTTTTGCCATTCTGTTACTTCGGGCAGAATGCGCTCGCTGATCTTGCTTACCAGTCCTTCTGAAATCTCTACATCGTACAGTCCTTTGATCTGGTCTCTGATATCTCTTGTGGACATTCCAGTAGCATACAAGGAAAGGATGCGTTTCTCAATGCCATCGGCATTTCTCTGATATTTTCCAATAATCTGAGGTTCAAATTCACCGTTACGATCACGTGGTACATTCACATCCACTTCACCTAACTGTGTTTTCATTGTGCGTTTTACAGATCCGTTGCGATAGTTTTTCTTGCCTTCACATGTCGTTCTTTCAGCGCGATCATAGCCTAAATGCTGATCAATTTCAGCCTGTAAGGTCTGTTCTAATACATCCGCAAACATGCCTTTCATGCACTCCATAATGTCCTGTGTTGATGTAAACTTTTGTTCATTCACAAGGTCCTTGATCTGCTTTGTCGAAATAAAAGATGTGTTCATAGTATTTTTCCTCCTGTAAGTATGTTTCGTATCTACATTCTTACCCGCTTTTTACTATTTACACATCTTTTGCTATATTCCTGAACTATCAAAAAGTACACCTTTTGCAAAAAGCATAAATACGCAGAATTGTCACCTGTTGCATCACCAACAGCTTTTTTTACTTTACCTTTTACTTTGTCTGTAAATCCTTTGTCTGACATTTGGCTCACTCCTTTTGATTTCTACACCTGTAATTATAACTCGCTGTTTACCGTATACTATATTGCATTTGGCCCGATTATTACATTAAAAACACGTTTTATACAATGCTTGAAACAATATGAATATTGATAACACTATTTTTAGATATTCACATACCTACAGGAATTATTTCTCCATATTGTCTGATTCAAAAGGAAGATCTTCTATCGGTTCCCAGGATTCTCCAAAGTCAACTTCCTTGAATAAAGCAGCCAACCCAGTAATCTGTTTCAAACGTAATATCTCATCTCGATCCATTCCAAGTTTTGCGATCCATGTATCTGAGCGTCCGAATTCATGCAGTTCTTTGACGATATTGCTCATTAAATCTACATCATGACTACCTCTTGCACGGTTATGACGGATGGTGCTCGCCATTCTCTGATCTAATGGTTTATCGATCACAGAAACAGGCAATAGACCCTGTTCCCGCTTATAGATATCTGGATATTCTTTCATGATCCGGTATCTATGAAAGCCATCCACTATGATATACTCATCGTTTGGTTTATCATAATAACATACAATCGGCATCGTATAGCCGTCTGCTTTGATACTGTCATAGAGAAGTTTCATTTCCGGTGGTGCTACTGCATTGGGGTTGTAATCATTGGGATGAATCTTTTCAACAGGTACGGCTCGTATGTCATATACGGGACTTTTTGTCATCGTTTAGTTCCTCCACAGTTCTATATTTATCTTTTAAGTAATCTAACTTTTTTTGCTGTTCACGTGTCAAACCAAATCCCATGAAACGGCAGATATGATCGTTTTTTAAAATGCAGAAACACATCCGTTTCCAGCTTGGTATATCCTTTGTAGACTTGATATCATCTGTATGATCTGGAATCTTATCCAGAAAAATAATGCGTGAATTTTTAAATATCGTATAGTTGGATATGCCGTTTCTCTTGATATGGTATCCATGTTCTATCAGCTCTTGAATGGTCTCTTCCTCTAATCCGCCGCCAACAGTATGCCAGAACTTTAGAGATTTATTAAACTTATCGACATAATTTTTCTGCAGGCGTTTCGGCAGCGTTGCCAGCAAAAATTTGGTATAGGATTGCCACGTATGACCCTCGGGAAGCGTGATGTTACGGTATCCCATAGCTCTTGTTTTTGAATAGATAGAAGTAAAATTTGCGCCCTGCACACGCCCGAGCAGCTTTGTCCATATCTGGGGATCGATGACCCGATAAAGATTCAGCGAATCCTTGGCATAGTCTTGAAAAGGGGAGGCTACGCGCATCTGGGAAACCGTCAGGCCGGCCTTGTAAAATAAATCATATAATTCATTATATGGATAATCAAAGCGATAGTAGGCATGCCAGATATCATTGACCGACCAGTCATACAGAGGGGACGCAGTCCAGACATCTTTAAACTGATGGGTGATCCAGCACTGTCCTTTGTAGCCGTATTTCTTATTAAGAAAACCGCTGTAGCGCTGTAAGGATTCATCGGCACGAATTCCCAGAAGACAGATCGTTTTCTTATTGTTATGGGATATGCGATACCATCTGCCAAATTGTCTTGCAAGGTCTTCCTGGTGCATCTTATAGTGATAGGTCGTCATGGGATTATGTGTCAAATTGAACACATAATCATGTTCCGGCATTGGACGTACCCAGCTGTCTGCCTTTTTATCATCCCAAGGGTACCAGTACATTTCATAGCTGCTCAGTGCCGTACGTGTAGCCATAGGAAGGCAGATCCAATACAATTCTACATGAGGGCGTTTTTCCAGCATCTGGAAGGTTTCCTCTACATATCTTGTCGTGGCTGAATACTGGGCTTCAAAATCCTGATGGAATACTCCAATCGTTTTATCCGGATAGTTCCAATCCCGAAAATCAAGCAGAAGATACAGCAGCAGTCCACTGTCTTTTCCACCGGAAAAAGAAATATAAATGGAATCGAATTCCTGGAAAATAAAATGGAATCGTTCCAATAAGGCTTCATATACATTCAAATCCAGATATCTTTTTATCATAATATGTACTGCATGTTCTTTCTGTAAGACAGCAGAATGCAAGCTCACCCCTTCCGTTATAAAAAGTCTTCCTGTTTCCTGATGATGTGTCAAAGAAACTACTATTAGGACTATTCTAAGATACAAAACCAAAATATCCAATATTATGACAGTATTTTTACAAAAAAGGTTGTTTTATACTACTGTTTTAATCAAATATACATAAAAAACATATCATGATATATTTGAAAAGAAATATCGGCAAAACTGCGTTCTTTTTCTTTATAGCGGTACATCAAAATGGATGAAAAGGGCATGTATAAGTATGGTAGGATTCTGTAGATTCTGCATCTCTAAATAAAATATTTGATAAATGTATAAAAGGCCAATTTAATTGTATAATTGATGCGTTTTTAATATTATTTATCAATTAAATGTGTTTTATCGTTTAATTATGCTATTTTATACTTAAGTAAATTTCGTCTTTTTATTGTGATTTGCGGGATTTGACCTCATATGACAGAAACCGCCAATATAGAGGAGGATTGAGTTTGATGAAACTTACAGGAAAAGAATTGCAGAATATAAAAGCACTCCATGTGACAACGAAAATACCTGTGCATATCTATGATCTTTGTTTCAAGCTGCTCAAAGTGTACAGTTCCGGGAACCGGTATGAGATCCCTTATGATTTCTCCCGTATCCATTCTGAAAACACGGACTGCAGAGATCTTATCTGGTATGAGTATGGCTGGCTGAAAGAAATCTTTATATTTGTCCGGCATAAGGATGTTATTATCACGCTTGGTCCGTTTTTAACAAATCATCTGGAGTCGGAAGAAATCGAGAAACTTGTGGAAGGAGATAAAATGAAATCGCAGCCCTCTGTCACAGGGAAGGAGTGGTTTTCTTACTATGAAAATCTACCGATCTACGCATTAGGGGATATTCGTGATTTCGTCATACTGCTGGGGGCAATCTTAAATATCGACCTGGAAGAAATTTATTCCAGAAGGCTTCATATAGAAGTTTATCGGAATGAATTGGAATTAAAAAGTCAGGCATTAAAGAGACCTTTTTTTCAGGATTTTGAATCCGAGCAATATGCCTTCTATTATGAAAATAAAATACTAGAACTTGTTGCAAAAGGAGACCTGGATACTTTGAAACAGGGGGTTGCCAAAATCGGATGCAGCGTGATCCCCACCTGGCATAATGATTCTGTACGCACAGAAAAAAACTATACCATTGTTATTCTGGAAAAACTGTCTTCCCTTGCTCTTCATATGGGAAAGGATGTACTGGAAACGATCCGGTTACGAGAATTTTACATAAAGAAACTGGAACAGAAAGAAAAACTGGTGGATGTCCTGGCGGTAAGGGATAGTGCGATTATCCATTTCACAAAAGAACTGCACAATCTGGCAAACAGTGCTTATTCACCTTTCATACTGTCTGTGATACAGTATATTAACCTAAAGATTTACGGACCATATAAAACATCTGATGTGGCAAAGCATTTTTTTCTTTCAGAAAGTGCGTTACGGCGGCACTTTAAAAGAGAGGTACATATGAGCATCACAGAATATGCCAATCAACGAAAGATAGCCATTTCAAAGTTTTTTTTAGCCACGGGGATGCCGATTGCAGAATGTTCAAAACGTTTAGGTTTTTTTGACAGTTCGCATTTCTATAGGACCTTTAAAAAATATGAGGGAATTACACCAAAGCAATTCTTGAATAGAACAACCCAAAGAGATTTTGATGAAAATTTTCTTCTGGACAAAGAACTCTATTGACCTTAGCTGATAAAACATACAAAAAGAACTGTGAAAAATGGTGCGGATAAAGCATCACTTTTCACAGTTCTTTTCTTTCATAGCTGGATGGAAGCGTCTTCCGCTTACGAATATCTTTGATTGCCAACAGAGAAGATCGTATGAATACGGAGATTTTAGAAATATAACAAATAAGAATAATGTATAAAAACATCACATCTTTGTATAAAACAATCTTATTTTATTACAGTATAGAATATCAATAGACTTCTATTATAAATGCGTATATTCTGTTTATGAACCAGCAGGATAGTACCCTTATGTGAGAAAGGAAATGGATATTCGGTCATGCGCAAAGATAAGAATGTGACTATATACTGAATTTAATATTTATCAAAAAGCATCATGTGCTGATTTAGGTGGATAATGCATAAATTGCTGTGCCGTTTGCAATTCGTGAATATAAAAGATCTTCGTTATCTAAAAAAGCAGCACTAGTCAAGGTTTCTATGGATGATATTGTTATGCAGTTTCTTGAAAAGGATAAGTCCATATTCTGGTACAGTCATACTATAAACCTGATTTATCCAGAATTAAAAAAGGAGGGGGTGATGTATGCATTTAAAAATATCGACCGATTATGCAGTACGAATCGTTCTCTATCTTGCGAAAAAAAGGCAGCTTGTTCAGTCAAAGGAATTATCGGAACAGCTGCATATTCCACAGGGCTATGTTTTAAAAGTTGCCAGTATCTTGAAAGAAGCACAGATCCTGGAAGCAGTTACTGGTATCGATGGCGGTTTTCGACTCGTAAAGCATCCAAGAGACATCCCCATCTATGATGTGATTCGAGCAATGGAGACGACCATGCAGATCAACCGGTGCCTTGAAAAAGACCGCTACTGCAGTCGAGATGCCGGTTCCTTTTGCCAGGTCCGTCATTTTTATGAAAAGATACAGTCGTATCTGGATCACATGCTGCTATCAACAAGCATACAGGAGCTTCTAGAAATGGAATGAAGGGAAATATGAGGGTACCAAACTGGTTCTAATTATTTTAGAAAGAAACGAAAAGAAAGGAGAAATCGTTTATGGAGAAAAATAAGCCGAGTTTTCTTTCCTGTGCAAAAAGACAGCAAAGATGGGCGATACGAAAATTGAGTATTGGCGTGTGCTCTGTATTACTGGGCGTCATGTTGATGGTGCCGTCTTTGGGGACCGTCTATGCACAGGAAAATAGAGGACTGGATACTACAACACATTATACGGCAACCGGAATTGATAACAATGCCAACCTACGTTATAGCTCTACTGTTTTCAATAAAGTTGAGGATGACGACAGTTTATCTATGACATTTACATATTGGTTTAGTGGAAGCACAGGATGGGAGACAGACCCTGCGAACGAATATGCTGGGAAATATCTTTTGAGTTTTACCAACAATACCTTTTATAAACAGATCGATAAAGTTATTTTAGCTGATATAAGTCTTGAAAAGCATAACGATGGCGCAATGTGGTCTCTGCCAGTTACAAAGCTGCCTAACTATGCTTTGATAGGTTTATCACGTAACCAGCCTGTTAAAATCACGCTGAAAAATGGACAGACATTGGAAAGTCTTAATTTACAAGATACTCCAATTGGATTTAATTCCGTTTTGACGACCAATAAAGGAGCTATAGCCTCGAACAGTATTTCTAATGGTTATATCTTGCTGAATAATAAGAAGAATGAGAATGAAAAGGAATCAGAGTTTACAAAAGGTAAAGCGAATCAAAGAATTAAATTTAATGTTGATGATATGACCATTCGTTCTATACACACCTTCAAACCTGCTGAGAATTTCCTACAGACAGATTATAGCTGGGTTGTGTATGTGAAAGAACAGATAGCACCAGAGTTGCTTCCATATATTGATACAGATAATATTAAAATATATTGCTCTGATCTGGATGGCGTAAAGATTAACAAAAATCATGAAGAATTCACGGTTCCAATTAACGACCAAGGCTTAGTGGACACAAGCCAGGTTCCAGAACTAAGCATCATCGGCAATGATACAAAGGCGCAGTTAGATGCAGCAAGAAAGAATATGGACCGAATCTTTTTTGGAACGCTTGGCCAAAGCCGTAACTATACGATTTCCTATAAACTAAAAGATAGCGTAACTCTTTCCGATTTTGCACGTGCAGCTAATGAATATATTAAGAAAAATCAACAATCCTTCTTATTCGATAGCTGGATGGAAGCAGACTATCTGAACACTAAACAAGGTATATCAACAAATGATAATGGAGATGCTCCAAAGCAGTTGAATAATTCGTATGCAAATGCTTATCTGGATGCGAATGATACGGACAAAGATGGTCTATTTGATTTTGTTGAATGGAAGATTGGTACCGATACTACTAAGGTAGATACAGATGGTGATGGTGTACCTGATGGACAGGAATTTATGATAGATCTGACAGAACCAAACAACGCTGCCGATTATCTAGTATCAAAACCAACTACTACAACGACAACATTCGATTCCACTAAAAAGACAACGATCGAAGGAACTGTTCCAAAGACATTGATTGCTGATCCAGCAGACCCGGCAAGACTGATCCAAATCACAAATGAAAATGCTGGAAATGTAATCGTCAAGCTTCAAGGCTATGATAAAAATACGAAAACATACACCACTGATGAATATGGTACAGTCAAGATTCCATATAAGGATCTGGTAGCCGGAAATTTCTCTTTGGATGTTAACGCAAACGTAGTGCCAGATGGTACAGAGGTTGTTCTGGTTGCATATAGTCCAAATGCAGACAATCCCATTATGGGAGACCCATTTACATTCACTACACCAGATGCGGACAAATACAATGTAAAGGGTGGTACGCTGAACCAGGACTACGGAAAGAAAGCGGAAGAGGCTGCCATTCTGGACAAAGTCACAGTCACAGAAACCAAGGATGGCCAAGAGGCTCCGGCACCAGCAGAGAAAGTGAAATCCAAAGCGATCAAAGGTGAGATTCCTACTCCAACTGCAGATGGTGCAGACCAGACCGTGACCGTGGAAGTAACCTACGCAGACGGAACCAAGGAAGATGCTACCGTAACGATCGCTTACGGGGAAGCAAAGGATGCCTATGTTCCGGAAGGACAGAAGGTGGATGTCAATAAAGGCGAAGACCCAAGCGCAGAAGCCGGAATCAAGAACAAAGACGATCTTCCGGAAGGAACAATGTATGATTGGAAGACACCAGTGGACACGGATACACCAGGAGAAACCATAGGAACGATTGTAGTAACCTATCCAGATGGAAGCAAGGAAGAAGTGGAAGTTACAGTCAATGTCGTTGACACGACACCACAGGCTACTGACACAGAACTGTATACGGCGCAGGGGGGAGTTGTAAACAAACCATATGGGCAGACAGCTACGAATGATGAAGTCATAGGTGTCGTAACGACAGATGCACCAGCCGAGAAGATACAGTCAATCGTGGCAGTAGATGCGATTCCAACGACAGGACAGAATCAGCCAGTGAATGTGAAAGTGACTTATGTAGATGGAACCAATGATACAGTCATTGTAACGGTCAACTATGGCTTGGCAACAGATGCATATGATCCGGCAGGGCAGGCAATCACAGTCGACAAAGGAAGTCAGCCAAATGCAGCAGATGGTATTGCCAACAAAGCAGACTTGCCAGCAAATACAACCTATGGATGGGCTGCACCAGTGGATACCAGCACACCAGGAACAACCTCGGGAACAATCGTAGTAACGTATCCAGACGGTTCTACGGATCAGGTAACAGTGGACGTTATTGTAAATGAGAATGCGACCAATACAGAACTGTATACAGCACAGGGGGGAGTTGTAAACAAACCATATGGACAGACAGCTACGAATGATGAAGTCATAGGTGTCGTAACGACAGATGCACCAGCCGAGAAGATACAGTCGATCGTGGCAGTAGATGCGATTCCAACGACAGGACAGAATCAGCCAGTGAATGTGAAAGTGACCTATGCAGATGGATCAAACGATTCAGTCATTGTAACGGTCAACTATGGCTTGGCAACAGATGCATATGATCCGGCAGGACAGGCAATCACAGTCGACAAAGGAAGTCAGCCAAATGCAGCAGATGGTATTGCCAACAAAGCAGACTTGCCAGCAAATACAACCTATGGATGGACTGCACCAGTAGATACCAGTACACCGGGTACGACATCGGGAACTGTAGTTGTAACATATCCAGACGGTTCTACGGATCAGGTCACGGTGGATGTTATTGTAAATGACAACCGGACAGATGCAGAAAAATATACTCCAGAGGGACAGGAAGTCAATGTCAATAAGGGAGAAACTCCAAATCCAGAGGATGGAATCAGAAATAAAGATGACCTTCCAGAGGATACGAAGTACGAATGGAAGACACCGGTAAACACCGATAAGCCAGGGGAAACACCGGGCATCATTGTAGTAACTTATCCGGATGGAACAACAGAAGAAGTGGAAGTAAAGGTCAATGTGACAGATCCGCGTACAGATGCGGATAAATACGATCCGGAGACGAAACCGGAAATCATAAAGCCGGGAGAAAACCCTGATTTAACAGATAATGTAACAAATCTTGATGACCTTCCAGAAGGAACCCAAATTAAAGATATCACTCCAGAGGGAACTATTGATCCAAATAAACCTGGAGAATATGAGGGAACATTAGAAATCCAATATCCTGATGGAAGCAAGGAAACGGTAACCGTGAAAGTCACAGTGGAAAAACCTGCAAGTACAGTAACTCCGGTTAACAATCAGCAGAATACGCAGACGAACAAGGTGACGAAGGTCACAACTTCTGGACCAAAGACTGGCGACTTTACAAATCTAGGTGTGCATACAGCAGCAGCGATTGGCTCTATTGCGACCCTTGCCGGACTATTCTTTGCGAGAAAACGCAGAAAAGTTGACGAGGAACAGTAAAAGAAACAACGATTGTATAGCATAACGACTTGATTCAGCACAGTACTCTTCTTAGAGGGTGCTGTGCTGTTTTCATTCAAAACTTCATAGCCAAAGAAGATAACGATAGGAAAAACACTTTATAATGTCAAGAGGAGTATTTATGAATAAAAATGAAATTATTAGAGAAATCGCATATAAACAGGGGATTTCTTCAGAAGTTACAAAGGGGATCATAGATCAGTTTATCGAACTCATTGGAGATAAGATGGCACAAAGAGAAAAAATACAGATTGCTGGATTTTGAACTTTTGAGGCGCGATTTGTCAGTGAGAGAAGCAGTCGAAATCCTCAAACAGGAGAAAAAACTATCATACCGGGGCACTTTTCACCTAAATTTAAGCCAGGGAAGGCATTAAAAGAAAAAATAGAACAACAGTAATCCCATAGCGTGTTATTTATGCCGAGATATTTTGTAGGGAAGGTGGAAAATGATTTGAAATAGACAAAAGGATTTTTTACCGAGTTTCGGGAATTCATTTCTCGTGGAAGTATGATTGATTTAGCAGTCGATGTTATCATTGGAGGGGCTTTTACTGCAATCGTGACCTCTCTTGTGAATGACATCGTCATGCCTGCTATCGGCATCCTGTTTGGAGGAATCGATTTTACAAGTTTGCGCTATGTTATCACTCCGGCATCAGGAGATATGGCGGAAGCAGCCATTTATTACGGAAGATTCATCCAGAATATCATCAATTTTCTGCTGATTGCACTGGTGATTTTTACGATCATCCGGATCATCAACAAATTCTGCCGAAAGAAAGAAGAGAGCATTCCAGAACCGGCAGCTGTTGAGCCGTCTGAGGAAGCAGTTCTTTTAAGAGAAATACGCGACCTGATATCGAGAAATGAGAAATGGCATTCTATAAAATAATATTTCGACTTAAAAAACGATACTTGATCTTTTGTCACAAAAATGGTACCAGTCATTTAAGAAATCGAGGATTATTTACAAAGCAACAAGGGAGGTATACAGTTCGTCTGTTAGCTCTCATGTTGTTTTCCATATTATATCAGGTCTCATGCAATGCTTTCACTTCGTATCAAAATAAACAATTCCCTATACAGTTATTTTGATACTGGAAGAAGGTATCGTGTTTCCCTTTCATAATAGATACATGATCTTTGCATGAGGGAATTTCAAAAAGGTACTCGTATCAGCTGATGAAACCTCTCAGTAAAACAGTCAAAGATAGTATCATGCGCCTGTAACAGCTCTATTTTTTAACAGCATGTTTGAAAGAATTTTTGAAATGATTGTGAGAATGAACATCGTAGAAGCAATGAAAAGATTGCAGTAGGAGGGAAGAAAAAACGATGGCAGGTAGGAAAATGGAACTTTTGTCCATGACATGCTTAGGGGATAATGTCATGGAAAAACTGAAACAGTATGCACAGGAAGATGTAGTTTTTATCAAGGAGAATAAGAGTGCAGATGCTGTTCTGGTATATCAGTTCTGCAGAGAATTCATGGACTGGTATTATCAGTGCCTAAAAGAGCGTCAAAAAATAGGAATCCAGAATGCACTAAAGAGGAAACGGGAAGGAAATGGTGTATACGGTAGACCACGTGTACAAATTCCGGAAGATTTTGAAGTAAATATCAGGGCATGTCTGGATAGCAAGCGCCCTCTGGGAGAATATTGTATGAATATTGGAATGGCACTCTCGACATTTTATAAATATTCATATCCGATCCGAAAACAGTGGAAAGATGAGCAGAGACAACAGCAGGATATATATACTGACGAGATAGAAAATAAACAGGCTGGATGAATTGACAGCTGAGATAAAGATTATCATTTTATGAACATTGAAGTGAAGAAGGAAAGATGGGAAACGAATAGGAGGAGCAGTAGATTCTTTTATCGTTTGCCTTTCAATCATTGAATATAAGATGGCTTTAAGCCCGTACAGACACCAGGTTTTGTGCGGGTTTTTTGCATCCAGAAAAAAATTTAAACTTTTCTTATAAAATTGAAATGTGTTGGAAACCATTTTAAGGGCTTTCCTGCCTTGATCGCCTGTCAGCAAAGGCGGGCAGGACTGTCAACGGCAGCACATTTATGCACTGCTCATCTTGTGCTGATTGACTCGACTGACTTTGCTATTACGCATTATATTTGTAACCATATCCAACGATTGTCTTTATATAATCATGATTCGCTGAAAATGCTTTAATCCGTTTTCTTGTTTAAAAAACTGTATTTTTTACTGCATGATAAATACCATTTGCCGAATCATGCCAGACTACTTCATAGATTTGTTTTATCATAAATGCAACATCTAGATTTGAATATGATAAATACAGGACATCAAATTCTTTAGCGGACAAGATTATTTTATGGTTGCATAGCTTTACTTGGTGTTTCCTAATATCTATAAAAAATCGGAAGCAAGCTGTTTTATTCCCCAGTATTTCTGTACGATCAAACAATCTTTTCTGATCTGCTCTATAAGAAAGGATAATTCGTCGGATTTTTGTGGAATCCGGATTTTGGAAAACAACTGTACTTTCATTTTGAGTCCGTATATTTCTTATAATAAATTCAAAATGTGTTTCAAAAGATATTTCTTGACTATCGTCAACTGTTGATCGCGCTCCTATATGCGTGATTCCATAGAGCGTTTTCTCTTTGAGAAAAACCTTTGAATATACACAGCCGGCTCCGGCAAATCCGTGTCCATTTCAACTTTCAGATTTGCCGTTGGCAAACCTATCAGTTTTCCAATTCTCCGCCCATGGACTACAATTCCACTCGTTTCGTAAAACGGAAATACCATTTTTAATTGGCAATAAAATGAGAATATTTCGGAAACAATTCGGAAATCTAACATAAAAACTGCTGGAATTGTTCGCTAGTTTCCTTTTCCAGCAGCATGACCTTTTCTATCTGCTCTGTAATCAACGCTGTCACATCATCAACGGTATGTAATTCCTGTTTCTGCTTCTGTACGGCGTTCTGGGTATTTTAAAACATGGTGTCAATGACAGTTTCCCCCGGCTGTTCGCCGCTGTCTATCTCTTTCTTAATGTCCCGTAGGATAGACATAAACACATTCTTGATTTCTCTCAAACTTCGCTTCATGCCCACCTCCGACTGTATGCCGAAATCAGATGGAATTGTTAAATTTTTTGATATAGTTGCGACACAACTATGGTGGCAACGTTGCCAGTATGAACTGTGCATGTATGTCCCTTCGAAAATGTTATATGACGGTATCCGAATGCCTTCGTCTTAGCATATATAGCAGTAAAATACGCTCCTCTGACACATCCGATGAGCTTGACCTAGATTTCAGGACAGATGACTCGGTAAAGATGAGTGCCTCTTTGGCATAGTCCTGAAACGGTGAAGCGGCTTTGCTGCGTGATCCAGCATCGTTGCTTATAGCTATATTTCTTATTGATGAAACCACTGTATCGCTGCAAGGATTAATCTGCCCTTATCCCCAACCGGCAGATCGTTTTCCTATTTTCATGAGACAACCGGTACCATCTGCAAAATTGCTTAGTAAGACCCCCTGATGCATCTTATAGTGTTAGGATGTCATGATATTTGTTCTAGGTTGATGATATAATCGTGCTGAGGCATTGGACGGATCCAGATATCTTCCTTCTTATTATCCCATGGGTACCAGTACATTTCATAGCTGCTCAAGGCAGAGCGTGTTGCACAGGGAGACAGACCCAGTAAAGTCCGAGATGCGAACGCTTTTCCAGCATCCGAAAGGCCTCTTCTATAATCAGTCGTTGCATTGTGCTGTGCTTCAAAGTCCTGATGAAAACTCCTATTATTTAATACTGGTCTCTAAAATCCAACAGGATATCAATAAAAGACCACTATCTTTTCTCCGGAAAAGGAGATATAGATATTTTCAAATTCCTGAAAGATAAAATGAAGACGTTCTAGCAACGCTTCATAGACATTTTTATCTAGATTGATCTTTTTCATGCTTCGTTCATTCACACCTTTCTGTCAGATTATGTTAATTTTATATAGTATAAGCTCCCAATGATCAGAGAGCACAAAACTATCTTTATATAGGGTGTGATTTTCGCATTTACACATCAGCTATCTTTTATGTTCAAGATAAAAAGACTCCCACCTTATGGCAGGAGTCAATAGTAGGATAATTCATTTACAAGTATTCTCATATTTTACTGATGAAATCGCAAATACACAGTTAAAAGCTAAATGAGGGTGAACGAATAGTTAATAATAAATTAGTTACCAATTAGATCCGCATCGAGCATTCCTCATGCAGCGTACAAATTGACGTGCGCAGCGATTTTCTCTACAGTCACGACGCATTGCAAAACGAGCTACTCGCTCCGCTTCATTCAATGCATTTCTGCCATAGTCATTATAGCAACTATAGCCTCTGTTCCAGTCGAATCTGTCGAAATCATAATCGCTAAAGCCATAAAAGTCATAATCATTACATTCACATCTGTTACACATATATATTTCCTCCTTACGTGTTATTGAGATACATCTGCGCATCTCAATATATGATATGGAGGAATTAGATGCCTATTTAGGCTTATTATAATACTTATTGATAAAAGATTAAACGTTTGATAACGGTTAATTAAAAGACCACCATTAAGGTGGTCAAGTGCCGCGAAATACTGCCTAGGTATCCCTTTCTTTTCAATGAGCGGCAACGTAATCATTATATAGCTTATATGAACATTTGTAAACATATTATGAACATTTTTGTGTCATAAGCAATAAAAAATCCGGTTTTACCCGGACTTTGCCAAATGGCTATGCATTGTACGATACCTAGGCAGTAGCATATCAATGCCTATGCTATTTTATCATATTAAAAATATTTTGCAATCATTTTGAAACAACAAATAAAAAGCCGGAATATACCTACCTGACTCTCTGTAGGGATATATTCCGAAAGGAGTAGAGAACAAAAAAAAGTATATTACATATCCATATGTATATAAATTCTAGATTATTAAAAAATGCGTACGTTGTTTGATAGGATGACTACGAGATCATGATGAAGCCATCACTATTCTCTAACGATCCGTACCGTCCGTCAGACCCGACAGGATATCTGCTTCCAGATTTCTCCTATGACCTATCCTGCACCTTCAGATGAACTTCGTCTCGATTTGTAAATCACAATAGATAGGCTTTTGAACTCCCACCAGTGCGGCTCCACGATAAGCAGGCCGACGCCATAATGCTGAAGATCCTTTGTATAAGGGTCAATATCTTAGGAGAAATAAGAGCTATTTCAACATGATTGCTTTTTCCGGAACTGCTTCCGGGTTCTCATATATCTTCTGCAGGTCCTTATTCCAGTCAGAACCAAGGGATGGAAGATCATCGATGACATTCTGTATCCTATGAAATGGTCGGACGAATGCTTTGAACTCTTCCGCAGCAGCTCTGCCTGCTTTATCGTTATCCGATGCAAGTACTACGGTATCGATATTTTGATTCAGGACAGGGCGGGTAAGATAATTTACGCGGAACGTCTCATTCATGACATTACAGCTGTCGCATGCGAGCACATTGAAGTCTATCTTCTCACCGGCTTGCTTCTTGGCCGTGATATAAGACAACCCATCGATATAGGCTTCTGTCAGGACAAGCTTCGTAGCCTTTGGATCCATTTCGATGAAGAATCCGGTAAACTTATTTCCTCCACCGACATCTCCCCGAAAGCCTGAATAGGTCGAACGTACGAAGGCGGAATCTACCTTTCCTTTGTAGTTCTCACATGCGAAGACGCAATTTCCTTTTTCATCCAGATAGATCTTACCGTCATCGACGAATCGCTTGATGAGGTCACGGTCGATCTTTCGCTTGTCACATAGATACTCATAGATCTTCGAGATATTCTGTTGTGAATCCGGAAGCTTGAATTCTATCTGCTCATATTTCGGTGCGATATACTGCTTCTTGTCAGGCGCAAGTCCGTTATGATATTCGATCAGGATATTCATCGCCTCTGGAAACGTCTTGCCTTCTGCCTTTCTCAAATATTCCAATGCGGATCCATTGATATGCTCGGTGTTCCAGAACATAGCGTTGTTCCTCGTATCGATGACGAGAGAACTATGCTGATCACAGCGATAATAATGTTGTCCCTGTCTTTGGAAGCTGAAGCCTGCACGATCCTGTAGGAAATCCATCACGGATATGTTCTTCTTCAGATATTCTACTTCTTCATTCGTGAATCTCTTCCTGCTGTTGTCTTTGTATTCTCCATAGAAGCTTTTGTACAATTCCTTCGGCATGACTCTGATCTTCTCATAGACATCCTCTCCGTTCGGCGTCCGATGATGCTGCGACAGCTGGATCTCTCGATCTGCATAAAAATGCAGGACGTTGTTGTCTATATTGTCGATATCCTCTTGTACGAAGTCCTCACTGATCAATAGTACATGATATTTATAAGCTCCTGCTTCCTTCGGAAGGATGACGCGATGGCTGTACTTCGTACCATTCGCCTGTTTGATCTTCTGTTTGAAGCGTGATTTTGGAATACTGATGTTGATGATCTCTTTCATGTGTCCTTACCTCCTAAAAAAATACCTGGCAACTTGCCAGGTATCATCAGTCAAAATTTAAAACGTATCCTTTATGGATTCCATTCTCGTCATCATAGACGGTACAGGATGCCGTATTTGCCTGGCCTGCGCTTACTGCTGCATTACCGGCTGCCATACATTCCTGATACGTCTGATCGAAGGTCTTGCCTTCTATGAAAGGAAACGATCTGCCCTGTGCCGTAACAGGTATATCTTTTTCTATTGGTGAATCCCCCTGCTCCTGTTGCTGTGGAGTGTCTGGTTGTGGTCCTTCTGTCTTTGGAACGCTCTCTGTCTCATTACTTTTTGGCTTTTCTATATGGATATCCAAGGTCTTCCGTGCTTCGTTCCCATGTGCGTCGCTCACTTTATAAACGATCTGGTCTTCTGTCATTTCGAACGTCGTCTTCCTGCGAAGATCGCCATCGACGATATCGATGACAGAATCTATATATTCCTCCGCCTTCAGCTCGGAACGATCAGACACAGTTATGCTGGATCTGTTCAAGCTGATCACCGGTGATTTGGTGTCCTTCACTTCCACGAGCAGCTTCATATCCTTTTCCTTCTTGCCGTTGCTGATATGGTAGACTGCCCAATAGGTGCCGGGCTTTTTCGTATCGATCTCATCACGATTCGGAAAGGTGATCACTGCTTCGGGATCATAAGAACGGATGTAGGAGGCTGGCTCGAACGGTTCTCCTGCCTCAAGTTGTACGGTCTCACGATCGAAGGACAGGTACAGTTCTTCAAAGTATTTCAGCCATTCATCCTTCGTGACATAGAGCAGAGAAACGATGATCGTGAGGACAGAGCCGATGAGAAGCATCCAGGTGATGTTCCGGAGCCACTTCCTCCTGACCTTTTCATAATGCTCATCATAGAGTCCCATCTCATTCGCTATCTTTTCCAATATCTGCTTCAGCTGTCCTTCCTTGATATCCGGATCTATCAATCCGGATAAGTCGATACCGGATCTCCTTGCGTCTATGAGTAGCGTCAGCTGTTCGACGCTGAATCTTGGATCTGCGATATCCTTGACTTCGATATCTTCATCGATCGCCTTTTTTATGATGTACCATTGTTGGCTTGTGAAGGCAGTGTTCTGATAGCGTTGGTATCTGTCTTCCATCAGACGGCCGTATTTCCTTTCCTCGATAAGACGCTGCGATTGACAGAGATATTCATGGGGCCGGTCTGGTCCGTATTCACAGCGATGCCGGCATTTTCGAATAGCTGCAGGTTCTTCTGATCGATCTTGATGTCCTCCAGCTTTGCGCCATCGAAGGTATTCTGCGCAAGGATCGCATTCAAAAATATGGCACCGGTGAGATTACAGCCGGTGAAATCGACTCCGGTGAGGTTACAGGCTGTAAAGTCACAGTTCTTCATGAGGGAACCGGTGAAGTCGATACCGGACAGATTCCGGTTCTTCAGGTTCATCCTGCTGTAATTGCTCTTCGTCCAGTCGATGACAGGCATCTCCTCTGTCTTGCGGCAGATCTGATTCGCCCATGCTTCATGCACGTCGAGATCGTTCAATATCTCCGTTTCCTCACGTTCCCGGATTCCTTCTGATTCCATCGCCTTTCGCGTCATCTGTATATAGGCATTCAGGTCGTGAGCGATCGGATCGAGTGTCATCTGCGCATCACTGTCGAGATGGATCGCATCACGGAGCAGTTTCAGGGAACACTCCAGCATATCGAGGAAGATATCCATTCTGATCGGATCGCCGGTCTGCTTCCTCTCTTCTTCCGATACCTGCGGCTGCAGCAGAGTATCCTCTACTTTGCAGGTCTCATATGCGATATACAGCTTTGCATGATCGGCGAGGGAGAAATTCGCCATCCGGAAATCGCAGTCTCCTGCGCTCGTATCTACAAACCTGCAGCGGACGAATGAGGTATGCCTGAGATCACAGGCATTGAAATTACAGTCGATGAACGTACATGCATTCATAGATGCGATGTTTCTACAGTTCGTGAAGGTGCAGCCTTTGAAGATATTTCCCTCCAATATCCTTTGGTCATATCCGGCCGTATCCATTAGCTCCAGGTTCATGAATTCACAGTTCTCGAAATAAGAAGTGAATATCTTACAGGAGCTCTTTCCTTCCAGTTCGATGATCTGGCGCTGCGGAAAGATCAGACTGGTCTTTTGCATACTATATCCGGCTTCTCGCTGCTGTCTTTCCAAGCTTTTGTAAAAATCCATCAATGATATCTCACTATTCGTTTGTACGAATCTCTTTATCTGTTCTTCCTCCATTTTCTTCTCCTTTCCATTACCTGGCAAGTTGCCAGGTAATATCGTGTTCATGGTCATTACACACATGGCAGATCACCATGTTGTTAGAAAACATCTCCATAATTCGATAATAGAGCCTTCATATCGATCCATCTGACAGCCGGCTTTGGTGATCTCTCTTCGTTTGGATCCATATTCTTGCCTCTATAGAACTTACATCTGTCATAAGGGATCATCCTTGCGATGAAAGGGGATTTCCTCTGTCTGTGGATGACGACTTCACCAAGATTCAATTTTTGTAGACGATCGATGCTTATGACAGGACGCGTCTCATACCAGCTTTTCGATGGCAGCCATATCTGTCTGGAACCACACATCTCACTGAACCTTTTCAGTGTATCCATTTGAGAGCCTAAGATATACACGGTATTGGAGCAGTTGTTCTGGATCGTCGTCGCTACTTTGTCTCCATAGACTTCTCCTAGCTGAGAGAGATCCTGCACGACCAGTGAGAAACGTACACCGCGGGAACGGGATGCGGTCAGCATGCTCTGGATATCCTTTAATGGAGGACAGTTACCGAATTCATCCAATATGACATTCACAGGGATGGGGAGTCTTCCTTTATTCCCTCTGGCTTCGTTGATGATCACCTCATAGAGCTGCTTTAGGAAGATCGTGACGAGTGGATAGTAGGTCTTCTTCTCATCATGCACGATCAGATAGATCACCATCTTCTTCTGTCCGAGAGCCTTCATATCGAAATCAGAATAGGAGGTCATCCGCATGATCTGTTCGTTCATCGTCAGGATATCGATCTTCGTCGCAAGGACCTTCTTGATGCTCTGCCGCGTCTGTTCCGGCGCATTACAATAATCCATCAGATACATATGACTGGTATCGTCCAGCCTTCTTGATTTTTCCAACACTGCGCCCAGGATGTTGTCGGAGCGCACCTGCAGTGCCTTCTGTTGTTCCTTCGTGAGCTTCACATCTGCATAGTTCAATCCCAGCTTGATCGCTTTGAAGTTGATGATCCCATCTGTCATATCTCCGTTCCGGACGGCTTCCTCCATCAGGAAAGCAGCCATCCCGATGATGCAGTCCCTTGCGGAATCGTTCCAGAACGGATCCTTGACATTCGGATCATAGGTGAGACTGTTTGCAAGATCCTTGAGGAATTCGATCGCCTGAGAGTAGTCAGGCTCCGGTATCCTGGCCAGCCACTCTGCTTTCTCGGCAGGTGTGAAGGTAGTCTCTTCTGCTTTCCATTTCTTCAGTGCCTCCTGATGATCCATATAGGCCTTCTTCCATGTATCCCATGCCAGTTCTAAGGGAGCCCAGGCATCGGAAGCCTTCGCATTGACGAGATTCAGCTTGATGATCTCATACCCGGCCTCTTCGAATTGCTTTGCCGTATATTCGTAGAGCTCTCCTTTGGGATCGTTGATGACGGCACATTCACCGGACATACAGACGAGCTCGATCATCTGCAGGATGACAGAGAAGGTCTTACCGGAATTCGTCGTACCGATCAGAATAGAATGATTGTCGTTTGCATCGACGAAGATCGTCTGCTTCCGGAATCTCGGCATATAGATGGGGAGGCCGGCACGCTGTGTGACAGGCTTACCATCTATCTCCCAATGTCTTACGGTATTGAGCTTGTGCCAGTCATCGATCCGGAAGAATGTCAGGAGTGCATTATAAGGAAGCTTCGGATAGTTCAGGATACGATCGGCTTTCGTCAGAAAGGATGTTTCGTTCAATACCCATCGTATATCTTCTTTGGTTGACTTTCCTTTATCTGCTTCATGAAATTGCACTCTGGTCAGACTGCGCTTCGCTTCATGGATAGAGGAGAGATGTGTAAAATTCTTCTTGTCATCGTCCAGCTTCTTCTTGGTACTTTTCGAAAACATCCCCAGAAGGATGAAGACTGCGATGAGTACCGTCAGTATATCGATGACCGCCCTTGTCTGCGGGATCTGATCCAGTAGACTGAGATCGAAGGATGGCTCCAGTCTGTCGAATACGAGCATATTGGTCAGGTTGATGGCCGCAAGGATGAAGAGTATCCTTGCGAGAGCTATTCCGAGCAGAGAGATCATGAGTTTTCGTATCATATATATTCTTTTCCCCTTTCTTCACTCCGGATCTGTTGTTCTTCATATTCTCTTATGAATCTTTCCAGATCTCTTTCTTTTTCCTGCGCGTCCTGATGTAGGATCCGCTTGGAGCCTTTTTTCAGGACTGCACTCAGTTTTTGCTTATGGATCACTTTCGATTTCTTCCTCATCCCCATACGGGCAGGGGGACCTTCTGATCGAGCGTGCAAGGATTTTTGTGGATCAGGAGGTATCTCTTTTGGATCGTCCGTAAGAAGCGGCACAGCGGTCTCATCTGTCCCATCCATGAGCGATATACGGCTATCTTGACCTACAAAGATCTTAGGCTCACCTTCGGATAACGATATGTCCTTCGCATGCATATAGCGGAAGAGGGTGTCTCTATCAATCTGCAATGTATCTGTTTCAGAGATATCTTTCCAGGCATCGAGATTTTTTGCATACCGATGGAGCGTGTAGCTTTTGTCTTGTTCGATCTCGACATGATAAAAGCCCCGTTCATCCAGGAACAGGGCTGCATCGGATGGCAGGTCGATACAAGCAGCACGATCCTGGAGCTTGATACGATATATCTGTTCATCCTGATAACGGATATTCTGTTTTGAGAACCATAGCTCATGTTCTTGTCTATGCTCCGTCTCTTTATATTTCGCATGTCCCAGGATCATATTCCCGATCCTGGTATAGAGCTTGTCCAGCTCTGTTTTTTTGAAGTGGGAGATCTTCTCGTTCGCAAGCGTGTTCTGAAGATCATCCAGCATCTCGACCTTACCGAGCCACTCTTCGTACGCCGGTCGTATCTCTTCATCCTGCAGTAAGGAGCGGATGATCAGGTTGAGCTGTCTTCTGTATGGCTTCATGTTCTTGGAGTTATAGGAGAGTCTTCCTTTCTTCGGAAGCGTCGTGTAGAAGCTATGGAGCAGCTGGTCATGGAATCTCATGTCGATCCCGGAGATCAGCGTTTTACGTAAAGCATCCTTTTCCCTGAAGACATCCTTTGGAGCTCTTTCGTATCTCTTGGTGAATTCCTGACGGAGACCTAATTCCTTCAACCAGGTGCTTTTATATTTGTCCAGGTATTTCTGCGCCAGCTTACCACGCGTTCTGGTATGGACCTTTTCCATGAACACGATATGCATATGGGGATTCTTCTTATTGTTGTGATAGTTCATCCACCAGATCATGTTGTCCGGGTCGAGACCGATGCTTTTGAAATATCCGGGCAGGGATTTGGAGACGATCGCAGCATAATCGTTGACATCATACATATTGCTTTGGAAGGAGTCCTGATAGTCCTTGAGAGAGATGACAGTATCCCAACAGATATCGCCGTCTTTATGGAATGCCTTGGCTATCTTCTTCTTGAATCCCGGCATCTTGTCTTTCGTCAGCCAGCCATCGCTGGAGAAGGTACGCGTCGTATCATCCTGGCTCGTATAGCCTAAGAGTCCACCTTCATGCATACTGTGTTCCTTCTTATCGTCCGCTGCTTTTTCTCTGCCGGTATACTCGTACCAATCCAATAGTGATGCAGTAGAGATCGTACCTTTGAATCGAGAGCCTTTCGGTGGAGCTTTCCCACATTCCAGGAAGCGGAATTTGCTGATGACGTGAGCCTTACTCATGTCGGATATCTCCTACCTGGCAAGTTGCCATGTGATCAAAGACCGATATCAGCATGTGAACGCAGCACCTCCAGCTTCTGTTGCATATAAGGCTCCAGAGTCATTGCCAGATCTTCACTTGTGACAGCGTATTCAAATATATGGTTCAAGGAATTGATGAGCTCAGGATCATCATATTCGACTCTGCTTCCTTTCCAGGATCCGTGTCTGTCGTTTATATCATTCACGAATTTGATCGCATATCCACCGGCATCTCTCCAGCATACAAGATTTTGGTTATAGTCATCTATGAGGAAATCATTCTCTTTGACTCTTAGCGGAACATGGTCTGTCTTGTTTTCTCCGTAAGGGACCAGGATCACGTTGTGTGGATCCAGAGAGGGGAAGAGTTCCTGCAATACCTCTCGCTTCTCACGTTCAGCGAAGGGAGAGTCGATATAGTGAGATAGGATATAGATCTGATCAGGGGCTTCTGTCAATAATTCCTGCAGGCAGTGGACAGCGAGACGATGAGGAGGAAGGTTCCTGAAGTAGCCTTCCTCATATAGTGGCTCAAGCGTAGTCAGAGTGTTATCGAACTTGAACAGGACGCCATCCATATCGAAAAAATATCGTTGCTTCGCAAATCGTTCCTCCATATAGGCTTCCATGAGATCATTCAAGAAGTCAGCACTGAATACCTGTTGGCCTTTTTTCTGACACTGTCGTTCGATACGTTCCAACAGGGTGTGATCGAAATGAACTTCGAGGCAATCCATATAAGCTCGTCTGGTGACGTCCAGAGAATTCTCGAGCATGTCATAATTGAAGCCGTTCGGATCGGAACCACGCATCCTTCGATAACAGGAGAATCCCTTTTCCAGCAGATCACTCAATCTATCAAAAGCATCAAGGAGAAGCATAGATCAATCGACCTCCTCGCCAAGCTCTTTCGCAACTTTTTCAAAGATGCTGTCTTCAAAGATACTGTCCAGATTTTGAACGAGATTCTTGGCATCTTCAAAATCCTTTGGACGTTCCTCATCGGAGAGCCTGAAATTTTTGAGCATGGTGACAGCAGCTTCATAAGACATCATGGCATAGCGGAGGATATGATTGAGGGTCATATCTCTTTGGTGGTTTTGTTGTTTCAGAGCATCCTGAATCATCAGATTCATTCTGGTGAGATAGTCTGTCCCGGTATCTTTATCCAGCTTCAAAACATAATACTCTGCAATCGCATCTTCAACTATTGCGGTAATCGATTTAGGCGTAATATTGAATTTTTCTGCTTGCTGTTTTTCTAATTCTTGTAAAGTATCCAGCTTTTGAAATGTATCCAAGCTAAAGCGGAATGATTTTCTTTCTTTCACTTTCTTACCTCCAATTTTATAACCTGGCAAGTTGCCAGGTATCTATTTGATGAAGAAAAAGATCTTATAAAAATGTGTAGGACGATTGTAGGACAACCCTATTTTATCGTAGGACGTATGTCCTACAGTTTTTTCCAAACTCCTTTATTTATCGTGTTTTTACATGTCGGACAATCGTCCTACAAAGTCCGACAAATGTCTGACAGATGTCCTACAATAATTTTACGATTTGAAAATACGAAAATAGCTGATAAATAAAGCATTTTCCCATCTTTTTTGTTTTTAGAAAACGGTCGTTGACCGTTTGTCCCGCCGGATTTTGTCGGACAAAATCCCTTATCCTGCTTCACTAAAAACGCTGTTTTTAGTGAAGTGGCGGCTCCCGGGAGGGAGCCAGCCATCTCTGGTACTCCTTCAAGTGTTTTTTACCATGATCGAAGTCCTGATACATATTGTTCTTCCTCATCTTTTTACCTTCCTTATCATCATTTCGATTCCTGTATATCACTTCTTGAATCTATGACCTGGCAACTTGCCAGGTCATAGAGAAGTGTCTTTCTCTTTTTCCCGCCGGCGTAGATCATACCGGCGCTGCTGCCGCTGGCACTGCCAGCGGCAGCTATGGAATCATGAAGAAAGTAAAAAAGCCATCTTTCCGATGACTTCATTTCAAACATATCTTTTCTGTTTTCTTTCTTGCTTTATCATATTGCGATCGTTTTAAATTCTGCGAATTTGTAGAGGAATTCACACAGATGAGAGATGCTATGCACTTTATATGTGCAACTGCTCTTCTCATCCTGTTGCCGGATCTCCAGCGCTCCGCAGTGGCCTGGATCAAGCAGATACAGACCATCAAAAATTCTTGTCACCTCCGTTTTGCTTTGCATGAGTCCTTTCGCAGTCGCCATCCATTCCCGTGCTACCTCTTCAAAGATTCCATATTCATATTCGATAAATAGCATCGTGTTACCTCCCTGCAGGATCTCTCCGGTAATGTCATCTCTATCGATCTCTTCATATGCAGGGCGTAAGATCTTTTCTATTCGATGTCTATCGATATGAGGATTATGGATCGTGATTTTTGCGGCTGTGTCATATCGGGATGAACGGACAGAGACTTTTATATCTTTTTGTGTGTATCCTGCTTCTTTCAGCGATTTTCTTATCTTCATACTCAATTCTTTATTCGTCATGCTTTTATTCCTCCTCGTGGGGTCACCACTCACTTCATGTAAGGTAGCTGCCTTACACTTTCTTCACACCGCTGAAGGCGGAGCAGTCAAGGAGCCATAAGGCAGGGTGGAGATTTTCCGCTAGGAAATTACAACCCGGTCCTTGAGTGAGGAAGCAGAAGCGGTATTCCATACCTACATGGCAACTTGCCATGTAGCCTGCCGGCAGATATGCCGGCTTTGCTTTATGCAGAGAGAACTCATAACCCGGCAGCTTGCCGGGTTATATAGAATTCGATTTATCTTTCTCCTGTCGGTATGGATCACATGGGCGCTGCCGCCGCCGGCATTGCCATCGGCAGCTATGGAATAATGAAGAAAGTGAATATGTCAGGAGTCTAACTGATCATGCATACCAGCTCTCATATAATTCGCTTCCGTTATATTTATGGGCATATGCATACTCAGTCATTTTGATAGTTCCGTTTTTCGTGCTTTTCCGGTCTCCATGCAACTGGTCTTTGATGAATGTCGGCTTATGGATTGGCGCAAGCATTCCTCCGTCTGTCCTGAAGGAGACTGTCCGAGAATCCCACGCTTTATCACTTTCTTCTTTGATTTCCGGAGCGACTTCGATGAACCATGCATTATGTGCTGATATCTTCACGACTTGGAAGAATCTAAGGTTCGTCTGTTCATATCCCCAGGAAGCAACGTATAGATCACCGACCTTCACACCATCAAGATTTTCTTTTTCTGATCCTGCATCCGTTGGTTTTGGCTTATCACCTATTATTGTTCCGGAAGAACCTTCTTTCAGTTCGGCAATGACCTGCAGTGTTGTTTCTGATCTTTTCGCATACCATATTTTTTTGACCCGATGCCAGCGGAAGCCGGCATCCTTCAATGTGGTTAGGATTCCGATATCCGGTTTCTGTGAGAATGTCAGTTCGACTCCATTCAATTCTTCGTTCATGTTGATTTTGAAAGTTTCCATTTAAATTTCCTCCTATGCGGTCTTTCCGCTCTCTTGGTAAGCTCTGTTTACCTTACACTTTCTCCACACCGCACAAGGTGGAGCAGTCAGGGAGCCGTAAGGCAGGGTGGAGATCTTCCGTCAGGAAGATACGACCCGCTCCTTGACTGAGGAGCCGGATGCGGTATCCCATAGCTACATGGCAACTTGCCATGTAGAAAGCCGGCTCATGTGCCGGCTGCTTTTTATAGAGGATCTGATCACCTGGCAACTTGCCAGGTGATTCGCTCTCTTTTGGAATCACAGTTCTACTGTGTCCATTTCAGATGTTTGATATGAACTCTCAGATTGGTTATCTTGTCACTGATGATAGCGAAATCAAGGCTGGAGTATACCAATTCTGAATAGCCGTAACTGTCTGGTCTGCCTTTTAACTTTTTCGCCTCATCATCGCTCAGCCCTTCATATCCGATCATCGTTTTGTTTTTTATGTAATATGCATTTCTCTTCCTCATTTCTGCCTGCTCCTCCAGCAGACTTTCCAATTCGTCATTCAGCTTGTCGATCGTTATCGGCTCATCGCCCTTTGCTTGTCTCATCATTTCCTCATCGTTCCTATGATAGTTCATTCCGTCCTCCTTTGCGGGGTTACCACTTTCTTCTGTAAGCGTAGCTGTCATAGATCATCATGCAGTGCTATATCGTGATCGGATGCATGATATGGTAGGGATACAACGATTATGTTTCTAAAGCTGTTTGTGATCCCCATATCTCCACTTCCTGTAAAAGATCGTTCAGTAGATCGACATAGCACTGTAATATGAATCTTCCGACTTCCATATCATGATCACGCTGTCTTTTTCTTTCCTCACAAACTGTCATTTTATATTCCTTGAAATCAAGGACATAAGTATCATCTTCATGTTCTAAGTAAGCAACTATAGAATCTTTTTTATCTAAATGATTATTGTTCATGGTATAGATGGTATAAACTAGGCAAAATGATGATTCACCATAAAGACGGGTGTTGACGATCCACATATCATAAGTACATACCATTTTTTTAAAATAAAGATCACACCGATTCATTAAAGAGTATACAAGATAAAGTAGATCACGTTCCTTACGTGTTTTTAAATAATCGTCTAACTGATTCTTTGAATGACCAGACCATAAGAATCCTTGTTTCATCGTTTCTGAACAGAAACCTTGTTTTAGCTCTTCGATCGAGATCACTTCTTGCTTTTCCATTTACATTTCCTCCTATGCGGTCCTTCCGCTCTCTTGGTAAGATCTGTTTACCTTACACTTTCTTCGCACCGCTGGAGGTGGAACAGTCAGGGAGCCGTAAGGAAGGGTGGAGATCTTCTGTCAGGAAGATACGACCCGATCCTTGACTGAGGAGCCGCAAGCGGTATTCCATAGCTACATGGCAACTTGCCATGTAGAAAGCCGGCACGTGTGCAGGCTGCTTAATGGCTTCAGGCGGATTCTAAAAGATACCTGGCAATCTGCCATGTTATAGAAGATATCCTCAGTGTGCTCTAGATCGCATAATAAAAGCAGAAGCTCGTGCCTCTGCCTTTATCGCTTGTATGCTATGCCTTTTTCAATATCTCTAAGACGTTTGCTCGCAGTTCTTCTTCTACCTTGAGGATATCCATCGCCTCTGTAGCTGTCATATCTGGGAATCTCTCTAACATGGCCTGGACATGCATGATCGTGCTTGTTAGCTTTTCTTCGGCGCGTCCTTCAGCACGTCCTTCAACACGACCTTCAGCGAGTCCTTCGATTCTGCCTTCTTCTTTGATACCTTGGCTCAGGTTACACATGATCTCGACCTCCTCTTCGATTTCCTTCGTCATGTTTATGCGGTAATCATTCTTTAATTTCTTCGTTTCTCTTTTGCCGATAGCTTGGCTATGAACAACAGGTTCAACAATTCCAGGAATCCATGCTCGTCATCCTCATAGTCATATTCTTTGGCAGGGTAGACCATGATGGCTTCCAATAGATCATAATCTTCCTTCGGTGCTCTATACTCGTTCATCATGCTGCTTTCCTGCATGCTGTATCGGTTGATTACGTTGTCCATGTCCTTTGGATGATGGAAACACAACCATATCGAGTATACTTTTTTCATATCTCCGAAATTAGAATGCTGGAATCCATCCGCTGCGTTCTTTTGTTTTCCTAAGATCCTGCTGCAGTAATAGATCGCTCTGCTCAATAACGGATATGACAGACGCGCTGTTTCATTCTGTGCCTCAAGATTTATGATGACACCGATCTCTTCTTTCTTCGTGTTTCCTGTATTTGGCAGTGTTGCCTCAAACAGGATGTCATACCGTATGACTGCAGAGGGGATAGACGCGTCTTCTACATTCTTTCCAACGATCCGATCATCCATCACTTCATCGATCCGTGGCTGTTTTTCTATGAAGCTTGGTATCTCCTCTAAGGGGATATTTTGAAATTCTTTGATACAGTTCTTCAAGATATATGCTAATATCGACTTATTGCTCAACATATTCTTGCAATAACTGTCATATGCCTGCTGTTTGTTCTTTTCGTTTTAATCCAGCGTATTGGCAAGTGCTGTCTGCTCTTCCATTTCTTTACTCCTCTCTTTATTGTATACCATCTAAGAAAATTATACATTCGTAAGGCGTTTTCCTCAACCCTTTCAAAAGCACTCCTTCCTTTTTGATAACTACCTTACACTTTCTTCACACCGCACAAGGTGGAGCAGTCAAGGAGCCATAGGCAGGGTGGAGATCTTCCGTCAGGAAGATACGACCCGATCCTTGACTGAGGAACCATGTGCGGTATTCTATAGCTACATGGCAACTTGCCATGTAGTTGGCCGACTCTTGAGCCGGCAGAGCTATCCAGCATCTTTTTCCTTGATCAGCTACTACTCGGTAGTATATGAAATATCCTAGAGGATAGCTCCTCTAGGATATCATGTCTTTGACCCTGGTCATGATTTCTTGAAAGACCGGACTGTCTCTTTTCAGATGTCCTTTTACATCTATGACCCTCGCGGTATTTATCCATTTGGAATCGTTTATGAATAAGACAGAACGTTTCTTCATCCTACCGACCTTTTCCAGGCGCATCAGATGCTTTTTCCCATTTGGGGTGTCTTTACTATAGGCTTGCGCATAAGCCAGCTCATTGCCGCTCATTGGCACGACATATGCTTTATTTTTACATAGGCTCAGGATGAGCCCAAAATGTTGGAAGCCTATCTCTTCGATGAATGCATTTCCGAAATCGATATAACAGATATCTCCTACACGGATATTGACACCTTTTTCCGTACAGCTATGGTCATTGTGATGATCGTGATGGTTGAGCATGGATATATAGAGTGCTCGGAGATTATCACAGCCTTCGAGTTCTTTCTGCTGCAGTGTCAGTATATCATGTATCAACTTGTTTCTATCTTCATTTATGGAGATCATATCCTATCTCTCACTTTCTTTATGATGAAATCCTTGAATTCTGTTTCCGTCCCTACGAACAGCATCCATGACTCTGTATCACGGAAACGGTAACGGATATCATTTGTCCCTATGATCAGGACATAATCGACAACGCTATCTCTCTCAGGTGATAGTAAGAAGCCTGAGCCCTCTGTGGATTCGACCCAGTTCCAACCTTGTGAAAGGGTCTCGACATTCTTGATGTGGGATACCGTGCTGTTTCTGATTATAATGTTGTTGCTTCCGATGATCGTGTTCACTATATTTTTCATATTTTTCTCCTTGCGGGGTCACCGCTTACGATCGTAAGGATATGTACCTTACACTTTCTTCATACCGCTGGAGGTGGAGCAGTCAGGGAGCCACAAGGCAGGGTGGAGATTTTCCGTCAGGAAAATACGACCCGGTCCTTGACTGAGGAGTCGGATGCGGTATTCCATAGCTACATGGCAACTTGCCATGTAGAGGTGCAGTCAAAAGGAAATTGATGATATTGCAAGATCTGAAGCTATCTCATTGCATGGAGTTTTTACGTCTTTCTCCCTTAGTCGTGATGAGTCATCATACTTATTTTTATCTTCTAGACGCTCAGCATTCATCCATCGTATCATTTCGACATACATAGAACGTAAGTTTTCGTACATTTCGATTTCTTGTTTATAGTGCTTGATCCGTGATAATAAATAGATGATATACAGTGATTGTATCAGAATGAGTAATTTCATATTTTTACATCCTCTCTTTCGACTATCTGGCACATGGGGGAACTACCTGGCAAGTTGCCAGGTAGTGCAGGCTAATACCTCGTGATGTGCTCTGCTATGAATTCATAGGACAGATGTACCTCACCGGATGCATCCTCACTCTCATGGGAGATGATCTGTCCTTTTGCCATCACGCTATCGCCAACCTCCAGAGGGCGGTTATCGAATACGTGCTCATAGGATATCGATATTTCATAGGACGCACCGTCACTGGAAGAGATATGCATATTGAGAAAGCTTCGCTGGGTTGCCGATATCCTTGTCCTGATATCCTTTATCCTTCCACTTATCATAAACAGTTTCATTTCGTGATCCCTCCTAAGTTTTCGATATTCCCACAGATATCGATAACGATATCTTTCGATGTATTTCTCAAATCTCTAAGCTTGGATATTTGTTTTTCAAATATGCTAAGGTCATCGACATGATATAAGATAGGGACTCTAAGGTGAAGCTCATGAAGCTCTAATAGATCACGATGACCTACCTTGATGATCTGATAATAATCGATTTTCAAAATATTTTTAATATAGTTATAGTTTTCAAAACGATCAGTAAGATCTAAGAAAAGATATAGATCCATCAAATTCATATGTTCACGGTAAGACCTTATATCATCGGAAGACATGGATCGTAATATATAGTCGATGATCGATCTTTCATAATCTTCTGTCCGATGACCATTGCAGGAAAAATATGCGATCCCCAGTTTTCTTGCAGCTTTCTCGTTTTCTTTAGAATATCGCATACTACGTTCGATACATTCATGCAGTTCATCGTCCGTGATATGTTTGGTCCATGCATATCCGATCGTGCGTTCCTGCATCCTTAGCAGATCGAAGAATACCTGTGTATCCGATGTATCGATTCCCAAGACTACGATGATATCCTCTGGAAATTCTTTGGCCACTTCCTGTACGGTCATTTCCATTCCTTCGATGATCAGGGGGATATCCGGATTGTTATAACGAAAAGACTGGATATAGCTTTTTATAAACTCTGAAAAAGCTGTGGAATATGCATCCGCTACCTCGGTCTTATTATCCTTTGCATATACATCCTGTATCCCACATGCATAAAACGCATGTCTTACTTCATCCATTGCTAAAATACTAAAAGCACCATATGACAACAATTTTTTAGCAATTGTATTCTTACCAGTCCTTGGCTGTCCTAAAATGAATATGTTTTTCATTTTTTTGTCATGTATCCCGTTCGATACGACACGCTCATTCATGTTTACCTCCCGTAAATGTATTTTTATCTATTATCTTCTTTTAAGGATATGTACCTTACACTTTCTCCACACCGCTGGAGGTGGAACAGTCAAGGAGCCGTAAGGAAGGGTGGAGATCTTCCGAAAGGAAGATACGACCCGATCCTTGACTGAGGAAACGTAAGTGGTATTCCATAGCTACCTGGCAACTTGCCAGGTAGGGGCGCACATATATATGAAGATGAAAGATCGGGAAAGGATGTCCTTTCCCGTTTCCATCCGATCAGTCGATATCCTGTACGGATAATCCACCATATGCATTCTTCTCAGCTTCTGTCTGGATAGGTGCTTCCTTCTGTAAAGCTTCATATTCTTCTAACAATGCTTTGACCTTAGGGTCTCTTTCATACTTCTTCAGCTTCTCTAGATTCTGTATTTCTTTGACTTTGACCTCTACTTTCCTCAGGATGATATCCGCGCTTGACTCTGCCTTCTTCTTTCTCAGATAGCCTTCGATATCCATCTTCATGAGATAGGTGCCGATTTCGAATGGGAGCGATATCGCTTCAAAATTTGTGAGCTGCCGAGAGATGAAGACAGTAATGAAACCGTGCTCCTTACTGTCGATGACCAAAAGGTCAAACTCACGCAAGACTCGTTCGGATGCTACATAAGCATCTTTACCATTCAAAACTACTGATTGTGATTCTACTTCATAATAATACATGATTTCCTCCTGTGCGGTTCTGCCGCTATCAACTGTAAGTGTAGCTACCTTACACTTTCTTCACACCGCTGGAGGTGGAGCAGTCAAGGAGCCGTAGGCAGGGTGGAGATTTTCCGTTAGGAAAATACGACCCGGTCATTGACTGATGGAGCCGGAAGCGGTATTCCATAGCTACATGGCAACTTGCCATGTAGAGGCGCAGCCAAAAAGGAAAGTGACAATGCTACAAAAAAAGCTGCCCTGAGTATCATGCAGCTTGTTCTTTTATTCAGATGAAGGTATCTTCATATAGATATGCATAATTGTATCCATCATATTTGATAGCCGGGATGTAGATGCCCTTCAATACCGTCAGTTTTTTCATCCCTTGACTGTTGTTCTTTATGTAGCGAGATTTTTTTAAAGGCAACAGCCGTTTTCTACTATTATCGAGTTTGAATGATCTGGTAATCTCGTCGCGTTGTACGATATCGATGATTTCCGGATAGACTTCTTGCACGACGATATGCAAACTATCGCATACGGACATTACTTGGAAGCAGATAATGTCATCGTTGGATTTCGCAATGAATATATCTCCGATTTGGATACCATATCTACTTGTTACATCATTTTTATTTCTCTGCATACCATTCTCCTTGCGGGGCTACCGCTCTTTCTATGTAAGTCAGTTACCTTACACTTTCTTCATACCGCCGTAGGTGGAGCAGTCAAGGAGCTGTAGGCAGGGTGGAGATTTTCCATTAGGAAAATACGACCCGGTCCTTGACGGATGGAACCGTAGGAGGTATTCCATAGCTACCTGGCAACTTGCCAGGTAGGGGGATATCTCCTGTAGCTTTCGGCGTACGAAGTGCAAAACAGTGAGGGTCTCTCCTCACTGTTTCATCGAATCATGCCTGGAATCTTTTCTTATCTGCGTCTACGAAGGGTGCTTGCAGCTTTGAAGCATCGCCTAATCTTTTGTGGATACCATATAATGCATTGCCGAACGCTACTAATACATCGTTCATGTATTCTAGAAATCCCGTCATGTCTGTCCCCATCTTATCGAGAAATTCTTTTGATATCCCAAGGGATGGGAGCCAGACCTCTCCTCGTTCTTCCAATGTGATCGAGATGAGTGGATATATCTTATTTTCATAGTCTATCAATGCGCTTTTGAATGCATCCTCATATCGTGGCATCAGCTCCTTTATCCCTGTTACGGCAAGACAGACCGTCTCTTTCAATCGCTTTTGATGCGCATCCTCTTCCGGCATGAGATCGACGATATGCTCGATATTTCCTAAAAACCGAGTTCGTGCTTCCTTGCATACTTCTTTGATGCCTTCCTCTGTTAAGATAATTTCCTGCTTCATAGGTTCCTCCTGTGCGGTTCTGCCGCTATCGACTGTAAGTGTAGCTACCTTACACTTTCTTCACACCGCTATAGGTGGAGCAGTCAAGGAGCTGCAGGCAGGGTGGAGATCTTCCGTCAGGAAGATACGACCCGGTCCTTGACGGAGGAGCCGGAAGCGGTATTCCATAGCTGCCTGGCAACTTGCCATGTAGAAAGCCGTCACATGTGCCGCTGCACTTTTTATAGAAGATCGCTCACATGGCAACTTGCCATGTAGGGGCGCAGCCGGAGAGGAAAGAGAAAAAGCTGCCATTCCAGCAGCCTGTCTTCGTATGTCGTACCTCGTGTGTATCCGGCCATACCTCTTCGTTACATCGCGTCCGTTCTTATGTATACAGTTGAAGTGATATCCCCATCAAGCCTGATATCTACCATCGGGGATGTCAGAAGCCACAGCGTCCGCCTGGGGATCGTTTCCCATCATACTGTAATATTCTGTAAATACCTTTTCAAATTCTAAGATTGTCGCTTCCATGTCCTGTGAGACCTTCTTATGTTCGACGCCGGCTCTCCTGCACAGCTCTTCGGCTATCATGAGGCCGATCCCCCAGGTCGTATCCACGCCGTCCATTTCTTCATAGAGTTCGACAGCTAATAATGGCGTTCTCGTCTTTACGTGCTCATGCAGTGCTGCCCGGAACATATCGAGGAATATCGGTAACAGGATGACCATGCCCTCTCTTCCTGCGATCATGTCCTCTCTATACTGCCCTGTGAGCTCCTGCTCATCCTCCAGCCGCTCGATGCTCTTGTCCAGATACGATAGAAAATCACTGCTTGCGGCTTCGAATGCCTTCTCGATCTCATCTTCTTTCAATACGATATCAGCTTCCATTCTTTCTCCTTTCGCGGGGTCACCGCTCATCCTTCCTGTTTCTTCCACTCGATCTCTTTATGATAGAGCTTCTTCAGTTTATAGAAGGTCGATCTCCCTATGTTGAGCTGCGCTGCCGCATCCACTGCCGTGATCGCATGTTGGGATTGCAGGACAGCCAGCTTCAGAAACTTATCACTGCAGGGGATCCCAGGACGCCCTATGCGGACGCCGTTCTTTTGTGCCTCTTTTATCCCCTTCATCATTTTTTTCTTATGATCGGCCTCATGTCGGATGATCGCTTCACACTCTTTCATCAACTGCCAAAACGGTTCCAGCATTTCTTTTTCTACTCCCATATCAGCGAGCTGTGTGCAATTATCCCTGGCCTTCTCCAATGCCTTCGATAATCCTTCCGTTTTCACTCATACCACCTCTTTTACATCACAAGGATAGCTTGGGCTTTTTCATATCCGCTACATATATCTTACACCAAAAGTCCCGTCGCATTCAATAGATATGGTACGGGCATCGTCTTGAATATATGAAGGGGATGGAACAGTGAGGGGCTGTCTCACTGTTCCGGTATATCCATCCCTATCTCATCGAGGAATTTGCGATATCTCACGTGATGATATCTATACATCTTCGCTCTCTTCCAATGTATCGACGGTAGGCGTAGCTGCCTGGCAGCTTGCCAGGTAAGCTTCCTCATCTATGGAACGTATTGACCACCAGATCGTTATCGCTGTAATCCTGATAGCTCTTCCTGCGATTCACGAAGGTCGCCTTCGCATCCTGTCCATCGGTATCCAGTGTCACCTTACTGCCACTTACTTTGCCGGATATGACATCCGTGATACTATCCAGACGATATCTCGATACCGGGATCTCGCTGATCTCATATTCACCGGCAGGGATATCCTTCCGGACGATCGTTTTCTCTATGCCTCCGGACGCTTTCTTGTCAGACGCTGTGAATCGGATTACCTCCGTATATTCCTGTCTCTCTCCGGTGAAGTCTGTGCCTTCGATATGGAAGAGGAAGGTCGGATCTCCCGACGCTGGATACATTTCCTCCCCATAGATCCGCTTCGTGATCCGCAGTTCCGGTATTGGCAGGAATTCTGCCTTTATGACATGGTCTGAAGAGATATCACGGAAGGTATACGAGGTAGGGTATCGCTTCACGTCTACTTCCTTTCCGTCTATACGCAGTCTACGCAGATAGTATCCCTTATCCGCTGTATATGTGATCGTTCTCTCTTCTCCTTTGTCGATGCCGATTACCTTGGATGTGATCGTCCCACCGCTCGCACCGGTCTCGATCTTGTAGACACGTTTATATTTCACACTTACCGTATGGTCCTCCTTTATCCCGCTGAAGGTATAGCTCTTCGGATATTTCTTGATATCGACTGCTTTCCCATCGACGGTGACGCTCTCCAATACATGGTTGCTATCCACGGGACTGTAGCTGATCGTCCTGCTCGTATTCGGCAGCTGGGAGGCTGTGCTCGCCGTGATCGTCCCGTTCATCACAGATGTCGTTATCTTGAAATAGAAGCCCACAGTTACTGCATTCGATGTCTTCGTCCCTCGATCTGTCGTTATCGACGCTGTATTGCGGACAGATCCGGAACCGGATGTGCTGAACCAGGCGGATAGGTCATGACCGCTTTTCTTTTTACACTTCAGCGTGACGGTATAGCTTTTTCCATAGAACGAAGCGTCACCGACATTACGAAGGCTCAGCTGTATGGACTGAGCGC
This sequence comes from Erysipelotrichaceae bacterium 66202529, assembly GCA_017161075.1. NCBI lineage: Bacteria > Bacillati > Bacillota > Erysipelotrichia > Erysipelotrichales > Erysipelotrichaceae > Erysipelotrichaceae bacterium 66202529. Next base: position 2,050,316 of record CP046174.1, read on the forward strand.
TGATGGTACGATCGAATTTCGATGTCACATCGTTACCGGCTGAATCTCGGATGGTGATGCTGCTTGTTCCATTGGCCAGCTGCAGACAGCTTGCCAGGGTATCATTGAGCTTGAAGCTCGTGTAATACGTTGTCGCATCCTCCGGCGGTACTGTAAAGTCTACCGTATAGTTAAAAGCAGTATCATTGTAAATAGATACCGAAGTGCTGCCATTGATGCGTTTCGTCGGGACCGGTGTATCGAACTTCACGAGGGAATCGTTGGACCATTTCCAGTGATAGAACGTTCGATAATCACTTCCTTTGTCCCATGTCTCGACATCGATATCCAGTCTTCTCGTATACCCCAGCCGGAAGCTCGAGGCCACTCCTATCAATGTAGCCCAGTTCTGTCGGTCATCATCTCCACTCAATTCAGACGGTGCATACACCTGAGAACTGTTATAGCTCAGATTACCGCCACTGCCTCTGCTCATCACATAGACGCCATCGATCCCGCTATAGCCATGACCTAAGATCTCCGTGTTATCGATATCTTTGAAATTCGCATGGAAGGGTACTGATATCGGTGTGTTCGTTCCTCTCCTATAGAAGGTGAACTGCCAAACGAAATTCCTGCTCTGATAGGATTGCTGGTAGATGTCGATACTGTTATCCATGAAGGCGACGCTCGGCATGTTAATATCCGGATGCGTCGTCGTAGTCGCCGTGCGGATCTCTCCGTCCACCAGCATGATCTTTAGATCTACTGCCGATCCGTTATAGTGACCGATGTTATTGTATCGCACGCCGATCGTGCCACTTCTCACGAGCGCATTGCTCGATAACAGGGCGAGGTGACTGTTCGTTGGCAGTCGTCCACTGGATGCTCCCTCATTGCGGAACAGTGCGCCGTCGTCATAGCTCCTGCAGCCATAGAATTCCGCCCAGGATACCCCAGGCGTGAACTTCGGTGCGAAGCTGTAATAGGAATCGATGATGGTGCTGCTTCCGGATACCTCATGGATGGTCGCTGCTGTGATATGGCCATCCTGGGGAAGGATGATCAGCAGGAACAGCAACAGGATCGATATGAGTAGTCTACCGTGCTTCTTCATGATCTTTTCGCCTCCTTCTTACGATGATGATCAGGAAGGAGATGGATGCCAGCGTGCTGGATATGAGCAGTGTCCGCTGTGTCTGATCTCCTGTAGCTACGCTTTCCTGTATCGTCAGTGCAGTGAGCTCGACATCGACAGCAGCTTCCCTGATCGAATATGCATTGTCTGTCTCTTTCGGAAGACGCAGTGTGATCCGGATCGTCGTCATCTCCTGTGGTGCATAGCGCCCCATCTCTATACCGCTTTGCGCGTCCTGCATAGTTCCTTCATAGAGGCGGTGGCCATCCTGCATCACTTGCAGCTCCAGTATCTCGGTAAGCTGTCCTTCTCCTGCGCAAAGCTTGAGATAGAGCTCCTGTTCCTCCTTGCTTCGGTTATCCACCCTTAGGGTATAGGTCTGTTCATCTCCCGGAAGCATCCGTGACAGCACGATATCATCTGCCGATGTCTTCTGTATCCCTGCTTCCGTGATCCGGATGTGGATGTCGTCCCTGTCTGATCCTTCTGCCTGTATCCTTACAGGGAGGAAGGGCAACAGCAGTATCGTCAGTAACAGCAGTTTTCTACGCATCGGATCTCACCTCATTCCTTGAACGGAGCGTTTGTCGGATCTCGGTATCTCCCCAGCCATCCGAAGAGACCTCAAGATGCTCACTCTGTACGGCCTGGATCGTCGTCTCCAGTACCAGCGTCTGATCTTCTTTCGTGATGATGTCACTGCTCGCGATGACAGCGTCATACAGCTCCAGTATGCCATCCTCTTCCAGAATGCCTGTATGGTAGAGATATCCGTCTTTCTTCCGTTCCCAGCCATCCGCCAGCTCCAGCTCCGCCTCTGTAAGCTCACGGAGCAGTTCTCCACCGGTATAGACGCAGACCTTGAAACGTACCTGACAGGCAGCTCCCAGGTTCTGCACATCCATATCCAGGGGGATCCTGCTTCCCGGTACGATCGGTTCACTACGCTGTAGGTCATCGATCAATGTCACCTCCACGGTATCCGTCTGTGCGATGAAACGCTGCTGGAAGGAACGTACTAGGGAAGAGAGGGAATCCCCCATGATCAGTCCGCAGATGAGCAGGGATACGACAAGAGATAAGATGAGTGATCTTCTTTTCTTCATGCTATTCCATACCTCCTTCATCGTATACCGGCGAAGGCATCCCGTATATCGCGATAGCCCTCCGCCTGTACAGATTCCGCATAGATGATGATGTCGAATGTCTTCCGCTGCTCTATTTCGATGTCCTCGATCGTCACCTTCGTGAACAGACTGGAGGTGACAGCTCCCGGCTCCACGATGCTGTTATGATACCAGTAGCCGTCATCGGCCTGCGTCCAGTCCTTCGTATCGAAGTCCATATGCGCAGGGATGGCCGTATCGGAAAGCGCTGCGTAGACGCGGATATAACAGGGGACACTGCCGGTATTGCGGACCTTCACGTCCTTTTCGTACGTCGTATCCGGCTGCCACTGCTTGGGAGGTGTGAAATCCTCTTCTATCATGACATCGTTCTGTCCAATCGTTATCCGGTTCTCTCTCGTTTCCACATGCGTCAGATAGGCGATACTGAAGGGGACCATTATAAGGATGATCCCTGCCAACAGGAAGACGAGGAACCATTTCTTCCTGTGCTTCATTCATCGTGGCCTCCATCATCGACAGCAGCTTCTCTGTTTTCCGGCATCTGTGGTGCTGTGGTATCCTTTCGGACATGTTCCTGATTGATGAAGCTTCCATAAGCTTCCTCCATCGTTCCGGTCTCCTGCTGGATAGCTATGCTCTTGACCGTGATCGTCTGTTCGCTGTCCTCCAGTCCCTGCTCTTCGATGGCATTACAGAAGGTTACAGATGAGAATAGCTCTGTCGTCGTCTGTCCCGGATTCAATACAGCCTCATAACCAAAGACATAGACCGCTGTTTTCTTGCCATCGGTATCCTCTTCGACGATTTTACTCAGCTGTCGCCAGTGATCCAGATCCGGCGCGAAGAGGAAGAGCTCTGTATCAGCTTTCGGATTCCGTGAGCCATCCTCTTGCGCGGTGATGATATTTACGATCGGTACTCTGACCTCCAGATAGACCCAGGCAGGGTTCTTGCCGGTGTTTTCGATCGTCGGATCTTTTGGGATCGTTTTATTAGGAATGATATCTTCTGCCATATCGGGTATACCATTATGATCGGTATCTGCGAGATCGTCCCATCTGTCCTCATGCAGGACGGTCCTCACAGAGCCTACGGTAAAGAGATTGTCCTTCGTATCCGTCGAAGTGAAATATGCGATAGAGGATCCGATGACAGTGATCCCTGCCAATGCCGCAATCGAGAGGATGCCTACTTTTTTCTTGTTTCTGATTTCCATAAATTTCTTATCTCCTTTTCCTTTTTCGTATGATCTGCCATGCCAAAAAGGCCGCGCACAGCAGCCAGAGATATCGTCTGATGAATAAGACGATATAGCCGATGTAAGGGATGACCAGGATGACCTTACCGATGATCTGCGTCTTATAGAGCGGTGTAGGATCATCGCTGTCATTGGCGTCTCCCTTTGTGACGGTTCTTTGATCATCGATCTGTCTCACGATCCTGTGTGTGATGATGGAATCCTGTTTTTGAAAGGTAACGATATCCTCCGTATGCAGTTCAGCGTCAGTATCGACCAATATGAGACTACCGGTGGATATCGTCGGCTCCATAGATCCGCTCGTAATACAGTAGATTCGGAAATGACCGCATGAACATAAGGATATCGAGACCAATAAGATGGTCAAAGCTATGCTGCTTATTCGTTTCGTTCGTATCAGCTCCTTTTTTTGGGGGGGATAAAAAGGTCAACGATTTGATTTTATAAGACCCTTTAAATAAAATACTGTCAGCGCTGTCATGCATATCGTACAGCCGGATACGGTGACGCTTACTGCATAGTCCAGTATTAAGATATCAAAGATTCGTTGTTTGATCCTAAGAAACAGCATTGGAATAGTAACTAGGTTTATGATCAAGCCAGCAACTATTATCACATTTGTCCTATACCGATTTTTCTTTCTTCTTTCCCTTTCCATCTGGATCAAACACTTTTTTTCTTCTTCATCTGCGGCATGTTTGATCTGTTCGATCGCATCGAATGCAGATAAATGAGCGATACCTTTCAGCCATCTTGCCATGTATGTTTCTTCCTTTCTTTTCGCATGAGCTATTGCAGATATCTTCTTACCTCATCCATGATCATTTTTTCTTTCGTCCGTCGATATTGCTTGATGAACGCATGTATCAGGCAGATGAGCCACGGCAGGAGGATCATCGCAGGTACACTGACAGATATGAGCAGGATCGTGCTTCGATATTCCTGATCAGCTATCGTGGGAAGGACAGCAAGCAGCTTCTTCACATAGAAAGACAAAGATATCGTCATCATCAGCCAGATCATCGAAGAAAAGAAGAGTATCCATTTCTTACATATACATCTCATACTGAATTCTATATAGCACAGTAGGAATTCATCCTCGTCCATAAAGAGGTATCGAAGTTTCTTTTCTTTGAAGTTAGATAACGCCTTTTCATGACGATATCGATAGTTTATTCTGTAGATTGCTTTATGAAGCAGCTTATGTTCTGTATGCTTTTCCATATCAGATTCTCCTTTCCATATCGAAAGCCTTCGATCGACGAGCAAAAAAACGGGAAATCTCCCGCATATTTTGAAAATGTCATATACCATCGATCAAGGTATAGCCTTTCTTCATTCCAATTTTATAAGTTACCTGGCAACTTGCCAGGTAATGCTTTCTAAGATAGGGATACCTCGTTCGTAGATCACCTGCCATCTGCATCCTTTCAATAGAATGACTATGAAATAGATTGGCCTTATCGACTTCAGGCTAAATTTTCCTTTGGCTTATAACGACCGATATCTAGGACCCTTGACATGCCGATATCGGATAGATACACTAGATCCAGATGTATCGAAGCATGTAAATGGTCTTTGAACTGTAATAATCGTTCTTCCAATAGCATCATTTGCTGCTCATAGATCAAAGTATCTGTTATATCTATATTTTGATAAAAGCCGACTTTCCCGTCGAACTTATAAACGATTTTTAGACCCGGATCTTCTGCCAGTATGAAGTCATGACTTTCTTCTCCCATGTGCCATATCTTGTATCGGCTATTTTCGTTTACGAAGGCTTTTACAAGCGCTGTGTGGAGCTCTTCGAATAGATCTATTTCTTCATCCTTACAAGATACCTGATATTCGATGGCATACGGTACGATGACAGGATCTTTTCTATCTCCGTTGTTATCCGGAAGTATGGATTGCGCCTTTAGACAATATGCTGAATATTGGGGAATATAGAGGTCTGTGAACCAATCATTCACTTTTCTGAACTCACGTGTTTTGAATATGAATTCATCTTTTGGATCACATACACATATATCTTCGATGGAACAGATCATCTCGACCTGTTTTTCTGAAAATTTTCTATATTCCTGTTTTCTCATTACTACTGGGATGAACCTGTTCTTATCTGTGATCTGCAATCTCTCCGCACTGTTTTCTAGCTCATATTCAAAACGCCCTTCCTGTTGCGGATAGAGAAATGCAACTCCATATTCTTCCGATTGAAGGTTCCTTACGACCGGCGAACAGGATACCACATGTACTTCATCATGTTTACGATCATATGTTATCATTTTAGGAACGAATGTATCAGGTTCACATATGGGCGCAAAACAGCTCAGATATCCTTTGACTCTGATCCGATCACCTGGTCCTATGACCTTATTTCTGATCTGTTGCTTTATTTCTGAAAGAGGATATTCTTTCACAGTAACTATGCGGATCACATGGAAGATATGTTTGAATAAGTCCATGACCTTACCTCCCATCATTGTCCTATCTTTTGTGAAAAGCTACCTGGCAAGTTGCCAGGTACTGTCTTTTCCTGATGGATCTATCACGCTCGTGGACTACCTGTCATGAAAACTGATGTTTGAATGATAGGGAATAGATCCATGTGCCTGGTCTTCAATTCCTTGGTCATGCCATCTCCTTCAACTCGTTCTCTGTCGCAAGGACATGCAATGGGATATGACGGTCTCCACAGACGAACAATGCATCACCCATACGCAGCTGCTCGATCAGTCCTTTCTCATTCTCATTGACGGTGATGAACTTGCTCAGATCGTTGGTCCCGTCGCGCTCCAGATGCATGATCATCTTATAGACGCTGTTGTTGAAGATCGCTTTTCCATGTACGAGGATGTCTTTCCCCGCAAAGTCCTTCGGCTCCTGCGTCGCGATCGTACAGACATTGTGATACTTTCTGGATCTTCGCGTGTACTGTGCTACTCTTTCCGCACTCATCGGCGTCAGTATCTGCGTATGCGCCTCATCCAGAACGAAAGCAGACACTACGGACTCATCCAGACACAACGACCAGGCAAATTGGTACATGATGTGATTCAGCGCATTGATCAATGTCAGCGGCTTCTCCAGCAGCGTCTTCGTACCGAACGCGATGATATCCTTCGATAAGTCCTCCTGACCCAGCGATGTATGTCCATTGAAGTAGATCGACCATTCTTTGAGCAGTGGCTTTATCTTCAGCCGCAGATCCCGCAGCAGCTCCAGCTCCTTCGTATCGGCATGCAGCTGCTTCTGACACTCCTCTATGCTCTTCTGCAGACGTACGTCGAGATCGGAGAAGGTCGGATATGCAGAAGCCGGAAGTCCACGGAAATCCGTTTCCGGCGTCAATCCATGATCGGCATACAGCATGACCATCTGATCTCCTACGATGGAAAGGGTGTCATCACTGATAGAGGGTACGAGATAGCGCAGGATAATCTTGACATCATCGACACAGTTGTATATGGCAAGCTCTGTATCCCATTTGACGCTGGCGTCCTCATCCTCTTCCACGGAGATCGGCTTCAGATCGAAGACATTGATGATATGGCCTCGCCGCCCCCAGTTGATGAACGTACCTCCATAACGCTTCGTCAGGGAGTTGTTCTTGTTCTCCGGGTCTATCCAGATGATCTTTTTGTGTGTACGGATGTAGAAACGGATCAACAGCTTCATCAGTGTAGACTTACCGAATCCGGTACCTCCGACGATGACGAGATTCCCACTCAGGCGATTCAGTGCCCGGGCACTCATCGGGTCATCGAGCCATTGGAATTGATCGAATAGGATCGCTCCTTTATTCATCAGCTCATGTCCCAGCAGGAAGCCGTCACGATCCTTCAGTGTTTCGAATACGAACGGATAGAGACCGGCCAGACCTAGTGAAGGGAGCGGGATACCGATATTCTTTTCCACTTCAGCAGGGAGGAGACTGTCGACGAACAATGGGGAAGCGACCCGCATCAGATTCTCCTGCATGACGGGAGCACTGGTCAGCTTGAAGCCCTCTGCCCGTAAGCGGAGATTGAGATCCTGACATCGTTTGTTCACCTCCTTTTCTGTGTCAGCATAGACGCTGAAGACGATGGTGATGTTCCAGGTCACATCGTGATTGTCGACGATCTCCTTGATGTAGGTATTCAATGAGATCAGTTCATTCTCCAGGATTTCTCTCCTCGTAGGGTCGTTCCCGCTCTTCTGATATTCTCTGCTCTTATCATTGTATTCCTTCTTCAGCATACCGGCGCAGTCCAGATCCAACGGCTCCGTACGCATGAAGACCTTGATCTCCGGATTCGAAACGTAGGAGCTCAGGAGACCGAGATCGAATTGTCGGGGGAGCTCGGTGACGAGCAGAGATTTGATATAACGGTCTCCCAGGATGTAGTGGCCTCTTTGGATCTTCAGTCCGATCGGCTGGAACGTACTTTTTTTCTTCAACAGGTCATTATTCCACATGTTCTCCCTCCTTCCGAAGTCTGTAATAATCATCATAATCGAAATCCGGTTCATGATAGTTGTCTTTCGATAGGAAGATATCTTCACTCTCCTCTGCCAGACAGCTGAAGACACCTCGTGAGAAATAATAATCATTGATCAGCGGATTCTCATACATATAAGCGACATAGTCGTAGAGATCGTGCATGTTCAGGTCCTTCGTCCGAAACCCGGCATACTGAAGCTCTGCGACCAGCTCGTCATAGTTCTTCATCAGAGTCGCTTCATCCTCATCGCGCAGCATCAGAAAGAATTCCAGCTCACGATGTGTATCCTGGAACCAAGTGACCTTTTCAAAATCATTTTGGATCATCGCACGGATGCGCGGATCCTCTTCCTGCGTCTCTTCCCGCAACAGCATCGAGATATGATCGTCGATCTGTACCGGCACGAATACGTAGCCCCAATAGATGGGGAAACGGATCTTATTGAAGATGATGCGCAGGTTGTTCACGATACGGGCCTGTACATAACTTGTATCGATGAAGATGTTCCTGGGGGTGACTTTCAAACCGATGATACGCTCTCGTGTGCTGCCGTCTCTTATATGGATCGCGTCTCCGTCGATCATCTCGATATCTGACCATTCCAATGCCGTGCTGCAATATTTCTTTTGTTTCTCTGCCTGCTTCACGACCTTCTTTTCCGCTCTTCTTTCTTTATTCTTCTTTTTCTTCATATTTTACGATACCTCCCCATATATATTCCTTCTGTCGTCTGAGATACAGATACTGTAGGTAGAAGAACACCAGGAAGTTGTGATAGATGGGAGGGAATGGCTGGATGAGCACGATCACGATCCCATAGAGCAGTAAGGTCAACATGAGGAGCGGGACGTTGACCGTATCTCCTGTCATATTGAAAAGGAATGCCGGGATGAAGAGCAGGGTCGCTGTGCCGAACAGCACGATGTCGATCCATCGGAACATGCCTCCCAGATGTCTTCCTTTCTTAAAATTCTTCGGTGAGTAGAATCTCATGATCGTTCAAAGTCCTCCATTTCTCTCATATCCTGCATATCTCTTTTTTCTGCATGCGTGGAAGACAGCTCGTCGATCCGCTTCGGATGGATCAGATCCTGGATACCGGCATGCATGTTCGAAAGATTCTGTGCACGCGTATTCTTCGTTACATAGCGTCCTCCACGGACGATGCTCTTCTGTCCCATCAGTCGATTACCTGCGGCCAGATAAGCCGTTCTTCCTACTTTGGAGACGGTTCTCGCACGGAAGGTGGAGGAATCACCGACACGCCTTGCGGTCGTACCCTCACGACTCAGACGGATGCCTCCTTCATCCTGTGAAGCACCACCTGAGCTGCCGTCATTTCCTTCGGCAGGAGTTCCGATATCGATCCCTTCATCACTATCCATGCCTTTACTTGATGCGCCTATATCTGTGCCATCTTCCATCGCACTATCATACCCTCCATCTGTAGAGACTGATGTCGGCGTATTTCCGAAGCCATAGGTTGGATTGCTCTTATTGATCGTGCCGGATGCGCCACCACCTGCTGGATTCGAACCTCTCCAGTAGCTCTTATCCATACCTGCTTTGTCCAAAGCTAGGGAAGCATCTCCTTTGCTCATATCACTGATGTCGATTCCATACTTCCTCGCTGCACACGCCTGTTTCTCCGTATGTGGTTCGGAAAAAGCTCTTGGCGGGATGTTTCCTGCACCTCCGGATCCCGAACCACTTCCGGGACCGTTTCCCGGATTGCTTCCCGGATCATATGCGCCTGTCATAGGATTGTTGGAACCGATACCACCTCCATCCGGATAGTTCCCGAGCGAGTTCAGGCCCAGCATCCTGCCGGCTCCATAAGTCCCCAGAGCTGCTGCACCGGTGGCCATCCCGATTCCTTTTTGTCCGATTGCCTGTGTGACTCCTTTCAATGCGCTCATCGCCTGGAAGCCCTGCATCGTCATGAAGAGTCCCATGCCATCCCCGCCGATGAGCTGAGCGACTTGACCGGGACCGACCAAGACAGCCAGCATGCCACCCAGGAAGAAGATCCCCTGGCCGACGATGCCGAAGTTTTGTACCGTTTTAGAAGATGTGACAGCCAGGACGAGCAATAGGATGATATATTGCAGGACGTTCGAGATAAGATCTGCGCTGATCAGCTTCACCCATAACCCGAAGCTCCTGTCGTCCGGATTGATGATCCCGGAAATCGGATAGGGAGATATCAGGATCTTGACCGCGATGGAGATCATCCTCTGTGATATCTGTATCGCCATCAGTAAGAACATATAAGCGCCGCATACCCCTTCTACGATCAGAAAGATCAGCATGGTGGTATCCGGAAAATAGATATAATCACCGTCAGCTCCGATCAATGCGGAGGTGATATTGAAGAAGCCTCCTACAATCGGTACGCCGTCGAACCAATGATCCATACCGCCTTCCGTGGCGTTGATGTCGATCAGCTGGTAGGGAGGATATTGACCATTGCTTGCGGAACTGATAAAGATCTGGGAAGGCATCCCTTCATATTCCTTATACAGCTTGTCAACAATCTCCTGTTGAAGCTTGTTGTCTGTTTTTGGCTTCGTAGTCGCGAAATTGTTCTCTACTACGAAGGAATCCGGAACACTGTCCATCACGACGCTCGTAAAAGCGGTGAATTCTTTGATCACCAGCGGAGTCATGGCAACGACGAAAACGATTGCGATGATACGGAAGATCATCCGTAATCCGCTCAGCTTCAATACATATTCTTCATCGATAGTCGCTTTCAATAACATCGTGAAGGCTCTGAGCAGGGTGAACATCAGGAGGAACATCATCAGGATGTCCCACCATTGCCACACCGTTGAATTTGAGCCGATATCGAAGGAAAGGATCGGTCGTATGATGTTATATACACTATCGATGAGGAACATACTTCCTTTGACGAGTATCCACAAGACCCAGCGGACACCATCGATTACTAGATCCATACGATACCTCCTTTTTACATATTGTATATTTTATAGATCGTCGGGATCAGCTCGAGGACGACTGCGATTCCCCAGATGATCTTGAGCATCTTTAAGACAGGCTTTTGTTTCTTCTCATCTTCGTCCTTGACCATCCACGATAGACCGTGAGCAGCACTTGCAATGACAGCAACGAGAGGTATCGCCCACAGGCAGATATCCGTAAAGGAATCCAACCAAGGCTTTGCCTCATTTTTCACTCCTGCAGTATTCGGCTTTGGTTTGGCCAGTATAGGGGTCATCGTCGAATAGAAGGCGATGAGGATACCTGCAGTCGCAGGAGTCGGTTTTAATCTTTTCTTGAACATAGGGTATATCGTTTCCTTTCTTTCTTACAGTGAAAAAAGACACATGATGTGTCTTCTTTCGGATATAGAGCCGCTGTATAAACACTCATACAGTGCAAAAAGCTTATACTACATCTTGACTGTTACTTGAGAGTAACAGTTCGTAGGATAAAAAAATCTTCTATTTTATATGTATCGCCTCCTTTCCTGTGATAAAATCTCTCTTATAAAGAAATGAGGAGTTATTTATAGAAGATTTTTTTAAATTTATAGATTCAAGTTTTATTATTGCTGTCCTCTCTGTTTTCTCAGTAGGTCAGATTTTAAATACTTTCATTAAATATCTATTGGACAGAAGACCGATGGTTTCAGAAATAGATAAGAAGATGTTTATGATATATAGTGAAATATACTATGCAGTTATTGAAAATCCAATTTCCAAGGTGAAAAATAAGAATTGTATAGAAATATTTTTAAAGTTATATGAAACAATAGAAAATAATTACCATTTAGTAAATTATTTTGATAATATAACTCTTAAACTCTTACAAGCTTTGAAAGATTCTAAGAACCCCTCTGAAGCAGAGAAAAGAGCTACAACACTATTTTATAGAATCCAAAAACTATATGTTAAATATCAAAAAAGAATGGGGTATAGATTTCCTTTATTAAGAGAAATGATAATCGTTACATTGTATCGTATATGCTTTTTGTTATTTTTAACAATGTCTCTTATCGCTTTACTATACATAATATATTTGTTTTATGATTTAGGCATTTATAATGCTATCACAGATAGTCAATATGCTTTGATTCCTGCAATATTTGTTTTTTCTTTTGGACTCACACTTTTTTTTGCTTGGAAACTACAATAAAACAGCTAAAATAGTTCTTAAACAATTAGAGAATTTCCAACTTAATACACCGCAAAGCACAATATTAAATAGATCACCAAAAAAGAGGACTTCATCAAAATACACTTCATACAAATAATCTATCTTCTCAAGACATAAGGAAATGCGTTGATGTTTTTTCAGCTTTTCCCTTAGCCACAGCAGCCAATTTGGGATATTTCGTTTTATATATTCAACAATATATGTGAATCCAAGAATAAATACTAATGATCCCAAATAAGATATGCCACTTATTATAGCTTTATTTGCTAATTTAGAGGAAGTAATTGCTATATATAGATTACCAAAAACAAGCATTCCATATACTAATGAAGCGGGGATACCTATAACTTTTATCAAACTTAGATTCTGTGCTTTCTTATCTCTATTCATATTTATCATTTTTTACTCACTTTCTTTATGAGGTAAACAAGGGGTAAATCACGCTATATAGGTTTTATAGACTGGTAAGCGGAATCGTGTGTTGGATGTCAATAGTTCGGTTGACTTGATAATAGAAAAAGGGAAGTACTGTTGTTTTGCACTTCCCATACAATTCTCCTATTAAGTGGAAATTAGTAATATTCCACAGATATCAATTCACTTATCATATAACAACTATGATACCCATTACCACGTTCATCATATATTTTGATTACAAGATCCTGTTGTCCTATATAGTTTTCTAAAAAATCTTTATCATAGCCAGAATCATCAGAAAAGTTCTTTTTGTAAATTTCAAGATACTCTTTATTTTTGATAATGACTTCTCCATTGATTACAACGCAGTTCCAATATATCTTTGTTTCTCTCAGATGTTTTCTGAATATCAATATTATATCACATAACAGAAATATCAAAATGTAAAATATTATCAATTTGACTATGATGATACCTAAAATCTGCATATTTCTCTTCCTTTCCATATACCTTAGACAGGGGATAAGAAGTATGTATCACATCCTTCATGTAAATCTTATTTTGTGGTGAAATTACTATCTGTTAGAATCCAATATTCGGGGATCTTCATAAGCATTCTGATAGGAAATAGCTAGTAGGAAGGATTCCCGGAGCTTTTTTGTAAAAGCCGTCAAGTATGTCTTCGACCATTTCAATACTCCTTCTGACCTTCATATCGATAAGGATCGCTCCATGATGATGCACCTCTTCTTCAAATGAAAGAGGGAAATGCAGGTATCTGCATCTCCCTTGAGAAAAGGCAGACTACTGTTCTGATTTCTTCGTTTTTCTGCGTTTATGAGACACGAAGATGAGTGCTGCACCTGACAGTGTTACGACACTGAGCAGGATCCCAGTCGCTGTCGTATCCCCTGTAACGACCCCACCGGATAACGGTTTATCTGCATAGATGATTGTGCGCAGCTTGTCATCACCATTGACCCATTCGTCATCGATCGTGACCTTCACGACTTCATCGGATAACTGATAACCGGCCGGTGCTTTCGTTTCTTTGATGAAATACGTACCGTAGATCAGATCATCGAACAGTGCGATTCCGTTCTTCGTATCCGTCTTTACACTGCGGATTTTCTTCGTGCATGCTGCGTCACTATACAGCGTAAACTCTGCGGCCTTCAGGATGTCCTTATGATCATAATAATCGACCTTATTGACTTTGATATAGGAGCGGATCATTTTATCTTTCATCGTGACCTTCTGGCCGTCTTTTGCGGTAAAGGTGATCTCTTCTGCGATCTCATATCCATATGGTGCAGAGATTTCTTTCATGATATATTCTTTTCCTTCGATTAGATAGTGAATCATGTGAGGCTCCTTGCCTGATATCCATTCATCGATGATGCTTCCGGTCTCCTTATCGATGACCTGCAGCTTTGCTCCTTCCAGTTCTTCTGAGCCGGTTTCTCCGACTTTTGAGAATTCCATTTCCGTAGGAGTATTATCACAAGTGATTGTTAATAAGTCACCGTCTGCTTTCACTTCGGCTTTGTAGATATGATCATTCAAAGTATAGCCGGCGATCTGTTCCGTTTCGCGAATATAGTACACACCAAGCTCCAATTCAGAGAAGGCTGCGACTCCGTTCTCATCGGTCTCCACTGTCTTTATAACATCCTTCATATCTTCGTTGGCAGAGATATCGAATCTGACGCCTTGCAGTTTCTTATCGGCATCGCTTGAATCAGCTTTCTGAACCTGGATTGTTCCTCTCGCCAGTTCATTATTGATTTTTCCGTCTTCACCGATCTGTACCACATAATTAGAAACATCTGGCCCATGATATGAGATTTCAAAATCATATTCCTTATCATTGAGGACATACTGTCCATTTGTAGACAGCTCCTTCAGGGAATATACACCATTCGGAAGATCGAACGTATCTGCCAATGTCAGATGTCCGTCCTTATCGATACCGCTTGTATATACTAACGTATCATATGGGATCGCAACATCACCTTTGTAGTTGTAGATATCTTCTCTTGCATAGATTCCAAATATCACATCTTTATAAGCATCCGGGTTTTTGAAGATTTTCTGTTCTTCCAATACCTTTGTCATATCGATATCGACAGTAGGCCGCTCATTTTCAAGAGTAGAGGTGATGGTCTGGATCTCATTTATCTGATTATCTTTGACCTCGAAATAGTGTTTTGTCGTATCACCGATATAGCCATGCGGAACCTTTGACTCTGTATAGTAATATCGTCCTACAGGCAGCTTCTTACTCAGTACGCTGTCCCAATCACTTTCTAATGTCTGAACCTTTTCATCAGCCTTGTAATAGGTGTGATTTCCTATGGTGATATCTTCCGCGGCATAGATCGTGATCTCTGCGCCTAATAGGTTGGATTTTTCCCAGATTGGAGAATGAACTGTACCGAATTCTGTCTGTCCTAGGTCGGTACTCATGAAAATCTCACCGGCTTTGTTCCATTTTAACTGGCCATATACGAGTTCATCTTTCATGATACCTGCGACTTGTACTTCCCCGGTATCTCGTACGGTGAATTCGATCTTTTCCGCAAGGGCAAATCCGTATGGGGCCGATGTTTCTTCCCAAACGTATGTTTTTCCGACTTCCAATCCCTTGATGATGTGAGGGTCTTTTGTGGATACCCATGTTTCGAATACTTCACCACGATCATCTTTAGGGTACACGATCTGTGTTGCCCCTTCCAATTCCTCATTACTGGAAGCATCCACCTTAGAGAATTCTACTTGTGTGATATCATTCCGGAAGGCAGACTCCAGCTTGATGACTGCTTTATCCTGGCCCTGATATGTCGCATCGAACTCTACGATCTCATCAGATGATGCATATCCGATCGGTGCTTTCAGCTCTTTGGCATAATATTCAGATAACGGTAAATCTACATCGAATGCAGCGATACCATCTTCACCGGAATCAGTCTGATAGATGAGCTCATCTGCTTGTACCACGACATTTCCTGCAGCGTCTTGGATATCCGTTTTTGCATATAGACCAAAGAGTGCACCGGAGAGAGGAGTCGAAGTCTCTGCATCTTCCTTCTGGACAGACAGTTCTACCTTCTGACGCTTATTCGTGAAGCTGGAATCATCGAATACGATCGAGGTATTCTGATCCTTGTAGGTCAGCTCTACTTCCTGCGATCTCTCGTTCAAGACGAAGCCGTTTGGAGCTGTTTTTTCTGTCACCTTATATTTCCCTAATGGGAGCAGCTTCGACGCTCCTGTGCCATCGTTTGCGGTCGTAACGGTATCTACGACTGTATCTTTTTTGTAGAGTACGGTCCCATCATTGGATGGATCCAGGATGTCCTCTGCGGCAGTGATCTCATATACGGCACCGGCGATACCGGCTTCCGTATAGGCAAAGTGCTTGTTTCCCATTTTATCTGTCTTGACAGAGGTCAGCACCTCACCGAGCTTCTGTACGTTCACTTTCCCTTTGACAGAGGTATCCTGTTTTACGACTGTGATGACCGGTGTTTCACCATCTGGCAGTGTTTCATATGCGGTGTTGCTCGTCACCTTGAATTTGACAGGGGCGATATTCAGGACATAGCCATTCGGAGCGGTAAGCTCTTCGATCTGATATTCTCCTGGATCGAGCTCTTTGCCCGTCATGACCGTACCGGACTCATCTGTCGTCCATTCCGTAATATATTCTGGAGTAGGATTCCACTCCCAGTAACCTACATATTCGTTCGTTTTCAAGTTTTTGATCTTGAAGGTCGTTCCTGCGAGAGCGACGGTCTTACCGGTCTCTGCATCTTCCTTCACCATCTTGATGATGGCACGGAACTTTTCGTCGTTAAAGATACGCCATGGCTGCGGATCACGGCTGTCTTCAGTGATCGTTACTGTGAAGTCCGGTACAGCGTAATGATCGTCCGGAACTTTAGTCTCGCGGACTACATACATACCATAAGGAAGTTCTTCAGAAACTGCATATCCATTCTTGTCTGTTACCAGGATAGCAGCAGTCTGACCTTTTGCATTTTGGGCAATCGGAGCTTTCTCCCAGGAACCGTATTTTTCGATATCCTTCTGGGCTTTTACTGTAAATTCTACGCCTGCAAGTTTATCTGCTTCACCGGCACCATTATCAGACATCTTGATGATTTGGAATGCCTGCGCCTTGACACGTTCCTTGACCGTTTGTTTCTTCGTGACGACCTGAACAGATTGTCCTGCGTAGTCGATGGAGATATCATAGGTGATAGGATCTAATGTGTAGCCGGTACTTGGCGTCTTTTCCTTAAGAGTATATTTACCCAAGTAAAGATTGCTTACAGACGCTTTTGCATTAGCATCAGTCGTCAGTGTAGCAACCAGTGCACCTTTCGCATATTTGACTGATTGATCTGCAGGATCCAGAATATTTTCTTTTGCCTTCAGTTCATATACTGCGCCTTTTAAGGTAGCTTCTCCTTGTGCTGCAGAGCCGGTGACGCTGTCTTCTTTTGTGAGCTCTAAGCGCCCGGTCTGTCGCTCATCTTCACCGGTCACTGTTATCTTTTGTTCATTCGTTGCGATCGTAACAGGGTAGGAGGTCTTGTTTAAGATATATCCGGATGGAGCGATGACCTCACGCACGGTGTAATTTCCGAATCTCAAGTATCCGGATTCCACATAGCCTGTGGCAGTTGTGACGAGACGTTCTAGTTCCTGGCCTTTATCATTGTAGATGGCATAGGTAGCACCTGCGACCTGTTTTCCAGATTTAGGGTCGATCTTACGCAGCTGCACCTTACCTTTGACCCAGTTATTACGTGCAGTATAGGTTGTCGTCTGATTAGCTTCGACAGTTACTTCACGGATGGTAGTGTCGAGTACCAGGTGACTAGGGACTGCAGTTTCCTGCACATAATATTTCTGTGGTAACAAGTTATTGACAGTTACAGTACCATCGCCCCCTGTTTTGTAAGTTCCGATAGGAGAGGACATGTCTGCATTTTTAGACACTTTGAAGGAAGTATTCGGAACTACCGCTCCATCTTCGTCCTGCTTTGTGATTTTCAGTGATCCGTACTTATTAACATTAACACGTATTTGAGTTCTCAAGGGGTCTTTTACAAAAAACTTGACCATATCCTGAGAACCGGCTTTTTGGTATACCAAACTCGTTCCAACACATTCATCTGGAACTTTATTATATGTTATAGTTGATACATCCTTCGCGTCTTCTGTAGCAGTTATAGTAAGTTTATTGCCGTCTTTTTTTACCTTCAAGCCATCGGAAGAAACGAAATGAAACTCTTCAAAAACTCCTTTAGTGTCAGTAAGAGTGATACTCTCTCCAACATTTAACGTTATACTATCTAAATCAAATGATGGTTTTTCAGAATGACTATCAACAGCTTTCTGAATTTTAGATTTATACCCACTATAGTCGAAACCGGAAGCAGTAACACTCCACCCCATCTTTTCCCAAATCATTAAATTCGTTGCAAATTTATAGTATGTGACATCTGATTTGTTTCTGTTTTTATAATAGCCTTCATATGCTATAACAGAAAGCTCATGTCTAAGGGAGGCATTAAATTCACTTTCAGCATATCCTCCACCTGCGATTACTTCTGCCTGTGGATCTATACAGAAAACCACATCTCCATCCATCTTTAATGTGAAACCCTGTCCCCAAGCTGATTGAGAGCCTTTAGTAACCTGATAGGAAATACCATCTATAAATGTCTTAGTGGCCGTGTGATCTGCGGCATAGATTGGTAACTGCATATTTGTTAATACAGTCAAAACAGTTAAGATACCTATAGCTGCATCTCTTATTCTATTTTTTATTTTTCGTATCATTTGCTTTCCTCACTTTCTGTAAACACGAAAAAAGGCCAGTGACTGGCCTTTTACTATCTTATATTCGTATAGGGCCTTACGGCCCTGAATCTACCAACCTTATAGTAACTCATCTTTTCTCCTTTCTACGCATAAAGGACAGATTTCTAATCTGTCCTTTTCATTTCTCTATTAAATTTTCAAAATAGTGACTATTTTGGTATTTTTGTGTATAATATAGATGAGATATCTTATCTCAGTGAAGATAGAGATAGTTTGAAAGTAATCGCCCCGAGCTCGGTCAAAAGTCAAGGGGCGATTACTTTTTAGTATCTTGATCGTTTCCTTTATTGTTAGCACAATAAGAAGAATGATATACAAGTCTAAATTCATGTAATCACCTCCAGTATTGGAACCGAAAGGGTCTACTTCCAATAAATTGAGGTCTATCACTATCTTCGCTTTCAATTATACTATAGTTAATATTTAAAATAAATTTCTTTTTAATAAAAGTCTACTGTCCAAACATCATTACGTTCACCACAATTATCATAAACTGTCCATGCATGATATCCTGACCTTACTTGACTTTTGTCTAATTTTCCATCCCAATAGTCTTTGTGGTCTTGATCAATCACTTTATTCGCGTATGCATCTGCTGCAGCTTCAGAATAAAACACTTGTCCGCTATTTCCTATAGCACCAAACTTTCCGTCAGAAACACATGCATTAGGCTGTTCTGCTGGTGTGGAGGTTCCAGAATTTCCTGAAGATGATCCTCCTGATGTTGTACCACTTTGTCCACTGGATCCTGAACTCTGATTGGATTGTGCAAGAGAGGAAGGGGAAACTGCCTGCGTCTGTTGGCCAGTGCTGCTGTTCTGAGAAGTTGCGGCCTCAGAATTTTGTTCTGTCGTTGCTTTCTTCTCAACTTTATTCTTCACAGTGACCTTGAATGTTTTATCTGTAGTATTTCCATTTGCATCGAACGCTTTGACAACTACTTCATAGGTACCTGCTTTCTTCGTATCCAGCTTGCCCTTGTCAATATAGTATCCGGATTTCTTGATTTCCTTGTCACTGTACTTCAAGCTGCCATCGACGGGATCCTTTACAGATTTTACATTGTCCTTCAATGTCAGCTTATCTCCGGCTGTGATCGTGATCTTATCCTTCTTCAGTACGATTTTTGGTTTTTTGGTATCTTTGACAGTTATCTTGATTTCCTTTTCTGTAGATTTATCACCATCTGTAAATGTGACTTTCAGCGTCTGGTCTCCGACTTTCTTTGCATCATATCCGGAAACCTTGTCGACTTTGACATTCTCGTCTGACTCCTTTGCGTCATATAGTTTATCGTTATCCAGCTTATCACCGTACTCTACAGTCAGCTTCTCTGGCGTTTTGACCTGTAGGTCTTTGACACAGCCCGTCAATATCAATGCTGCCACTGCTATCATACTTAATAACTTTTTCATTTTCTAAATCCTCCTCATCACCCATTTAGACTTTTTTATCGATTTATTTTTTCTTTCGTTTTGCAAAATATTTTTTTATGAATTTCTGTTCGAATTTTTCTTCTTTTTCATATGCCTGTTGGAAAGCAGATAGCCTTCTGCTTTTTCCTCCAAGCATTTCTTCAACATGGCAAGTTGCCATGTTGTTTGAAACATCGTCCGTCAAGCCTCTTTCCAAAGCATCTCTACATCTTTACCACTGTGTGTTAATGCGATATGGATGATCTGTCCGCTCAATGTGATATCATAACGATTCATTTCGATCTGTCGTAAAGCTTCCTCACATTTTTCTTTCAACAGTTTCGGATGCTTGTCATATTCTTCTTTCTTTAAATACTTTAATTCGATGATATAGGAAGGAAACTTACTCGTCTTGCTTTGTAGGACGATATCGTATCTGCCTTTTCCAGCCTCCTGATTACTCTTTACCTCATAATCTGCATATAGGCAGGCACACATCCCTAATAGAAGAGTATGGTAACTGTTTTCACTGATCAGATCATGATAACTTGTAGAATTCAATAGGAAGTCTCGGTAGTTTTCTATGAACACATTAGGTTCTTTATCGTATAAGCCTCTCATCATCATAGTGAAAATATCATAGTCTTTATTCAAATAATTTAGAGTAAGTCTCTGAAACTCCTCTGCGACCTCATTGTTTGGAATCTCCAATAAATACGTGCTCGATTTTTCTTGTTTTATTGTCAGATATCCTGCATTCACGAAAAGACCCCATAGACTTACAGCATCTGATTCTTCATAAAAACATTTTTGAAGATCCATTACGGTCTCTACCTGTTTTTTTTCTATCAATTCTTCATACTTGGTTTCGAATCCGGATTTATGTTCACCGTGTGATTCTGGTTTTTTCCTTATTTCCTCCATTGCTTTTTTTATAAGCTGATTAGAGCTTACGTTCACCCAATAGGGAATCAGCTTATGATTCTTCGCATAATTGAGGATAGACCAGGGATTATAGATTTCTGTTCCACCGATATTATAGCCATCATACATTGCCTTCACTTCATCAGAGCATTCTAAGCCATAATACTTCAATAGGATATCCACTTCTTTCTTCACGAATCCAAAGTGTTGGGAATAGGCTTTATCACTTACAGTCCGTACCTCCGGGTTGTTCAATCCGGAAAAGATATTTTCCTTTGCGACCCGCTGTATCCCGGTAAGCATAGCATTTTGCAAATTCGGATTATCTTTCAGTGCACTGCTGAGCAATCCTGCAAGTGCGGAGTGTATCTCGCTATAAACATTTCCGACATGCGCTTCTATAAACGGTGTGTCATATTCGTCTATGATGAGCATCACTTTCTTTCCGTAATATTGATGACACTTCTCCATGAGATATGCTATCGCCTGGTCGATCGTTTCTAAGCTTCCATCATCTAAGCTTGATAATCCTTTCATGATCAAGTCGAACTTTGGTTTATCGAACATATCCGGATCTTTCAATAGGTGGGCGTTACATCTGTAGGCTGTCAGTAGCTGTTCCTTTATACATTTTACGATTCTCATCTGACTGCCTTTCGCATCCGCAAAGCTCAGAAAGATCGTAGGATATTGGTTCATCTCACGAATATATTCCGTATCCATGATCGCAGTATCCTTGAAGATATCCTTTGAATCCTTTGTGATGTCGAAGAATTCTGCCATCATACTCATGTTCAATGTTTTCCCAAAGCGTCGAGGACGGGTCACCAGTGTTACTTCTGCGCCACTATCCAAAAATTCTTTTATCAATAAGGATTTATCGACGATATAATAATCTCCTATTTTCAATTTTCGATAATCTGAGATACCGATCGGTATCCGTTTCAAACCTGTCGGTCCATGTTCGACTATTTTTTTGTTTTCGTTCATATTTCTTCTCCATGCGGTCTCTCCGCTGTCTACTCCTACATGGCAACTTGCCAGGTAGCTGATCTTGCTTGTTTTTTTACTTTATATCAGGTCACTTTAAAGTGATTCCTGTTTTTTCTTCTACTGATTCCACATACGTATCTACGTCGATATAACCTTTTGAAAGATTCTCTGCTTTGCCCATGACTTGAGAAAGCACATACTCGATATCTTCCTTTGGTATGCCTGCCTCAAATAATACCTCTGCCACGGTCGATGCATAGATCCTGCTGGTCGTTTCTACCAGCTGCTGTTCCCGCATCTGTTGCAGTTGCACATCTCTTCTACTCATCGCATCTTCCTTCTTTCTGGCTACCGCTGTGCTCTTCTATACCCGGCTGCCTGTGCCTCTTCTTCACTGTTGAATATGATCAGATTTTTTGAGTCCTCCATATCATCATAGGATCGTTGGCCGGGACAGTGATAGATCTTCGAATCCTTGTTTCCGCGTATCTCCACATCGGTATCGTTTTGCTCTTTCTCTACTCCTTTTTCCAAATGACTCTCTCCGGTGATATAGTCGATCGTAATACCGGGCTGTACATTGTATACGAAGACATTGAACCGGATACCTTCTCCATGGTCTTCCACCGACTGCGCTTCCATCTGTACACCGGATGCTACGAGGTCATCACCTTCAAATATCGGAGTGACCCGATACAGTACGTGGTTATTCGTTTCCTGGATATGATCAGCAACCATATCTTCAAATGGCAGCATACCTTCCATGTTCATATACCGAGTACCAGTTATCAGATTCTTCTCGTTGGCATTTTCACCGGTCAGCTGGAATCCGATCAGATGGCACCGGTTATAGAGATATTTCCCATCTATCAGGTCATCATACCTGACGGTATGCCAGCCGGAAGGCTTTATCATTCCGATGGAGCCTCGTTCTTCTGTAGGCATCAGATCTTTTCCGATGTTTGCCATCGCAGCTCCGCACCGGCCTAGCTCATCCAGCTCACTGTAGCTCTCATAAGATTTCGTAGACAGCTCATCTTCCGTGAAAGCCGGTATATTGCCGTCGATTTCCACATACGGTGTACCGGAGTAAGCTGGAATTTCGGAGATATCGATGTATGATACATCTTGTTCGTTCTTCGTACTATGCGGTGAACAGCCTGTCGATGAAAGGACGAGCAAGGAAGACAATAGTAATTTGATGATCGTATTCATGATCTTTTCCCTCATTTCTGTACCTGGCAACTTGCCAGGTTAGGTTCAGACACTCTTTTCCAACTAAATTCTACTATAGTAGAAGTTCAAAGACAAGTGTTTACCCGCTCTGCATATCTACGATTTCTTTCATTTTCTTTCTTTGTTTTGCTTTTCTCATCCTTCGATATAGCAGGAACGTTATGGCAAGGACGATGATCAGTAGGAGGGATAGAGTCGCAAGTCGTATACTATCGTACAGGAACTGCAGTGTGATGATCGTGAGAAGGATGAGTACGATGACACCCACGGTTATCCATAAGAGATGACGTAATATTTTTTTTGTATACGACGCTCCGTGAAAGCCGGAGATTCGTGCATGGTCCTTCCTCATGAACTTCTCTAGTCTATCAGGATCCATAGGATAACACCTTCTCTTTCTCCAGTTCTGTAATGAGCATCTGCTCTAGCTGTATGTCCGCTTCCTCCTGCATCCATCGCATGTCCTCCGTGTTCAAAGCAGGGCGGAAAGGGAGAGTAGGGTCCAGTGCTGCTCGTTTGTCCCATAGCTCCAGTGTTAGATCGTCTTTATCGATGATTCCCTCCAAACTGTTTTCATCCAGGTCTTGTGAAGCTAACCACTCATCACAGCGATCCTTCAGTATCTCGCTGATCTGTTCTTTTTGGACATATTCGTGATAGCGGGATAGGACAGGTTCCATATCTTCCTTCGTGTATACGTTCAGATCAGAAACTGTGACACCTTCGATTCCTATCATCTTCAAGAGCTCAGTGCCGCTTCCTTTTGCTATCGGAAGACCATCATATAAGAGGACCTGAAGATGGGTGCCATCTTCCTGGATCTCTTCTGTCAGCGTGTAACCTTTATGTGCACGTACGTACGCTTCCAATAGTCCTTCCTGTACTTTCTTTGGCATCTCCTTATGCTGGAGAATGTTGACCAGATCCGTTGCGATCTTTCGTGCCTGCGCAAGGGAATAGACAAGTCCCGGCAGCAACTTATGCCCGAGCAGTTGAAGTGCGTCGTCCTTTTCGTCATAGAGATCCATAGCTTCGTCCTGAAGCCGGACTGTTATGCTTTTCATTTCCTTTGGATCCTGTATTCTATATTCGACCAGATTCTTATGCCAACCCTTACGCTGTATATCCGGTTCATCATCGATCAACAGCATCACTTTTAGCCCTTCACTCTTAGTGAGATCATATGCTTCTCTGAGATCTGATAAAGATAGAAAGCAAACACCATCTAAAGATTCTTTTCGCAGTCTGTCTATGACCTCGTCACTGACGCAGCGTAGATAATAGTCTTTGACTCCCGGATACTTACGTTCACAGTTCGTATTGATATATCCTTTTCTGCTTTTTAAGTCATTCATTGCTTTCAAGCACCTCCTTTTCTATCTACCTGGCAATTTGCCAGGTAGATACAAGATCCTTTGTCATTCTAAAGATTTATGGTCATCTTCATACGTCATCTCATGATCTCTGCTCATGGTTTTATATCCGAACATTCTGTCAGCTTCATCACTCGCTCTGCAAAGAGCATAGGACAATATGATGAAGAGGGAAACGATCATCCCTATAAAAAGTATTGATATCATGCTTCTCCCTCCTGTGTTACATAGCAGTTTGCTAAGTAATTCATTGTTATTGAGACTTTATGACAATCTTTGATGAACACTTTTCTTATAGTCGTCCAGCAGTTCTTCTGTTGACTTTAGAATATCTGATTGCCATGCAGCTAAATTTATCAGACGATTTTTCTGAAGCTTTCTGCCATAAAGTCATACAGTCCAATCTCATCAAGGTCTATCGTTTGCATGTCGGATGCATGGACATTGCTTATGACTGTTAATATTTCGTCATATATATCTGGAGCAGCTGTCTTATCAAGGTAGGGAATCAAAATCTCCTGTAGTTTATTTTCTACATCGAGCAGATATTTCAAATCACAGTACATTGCAGTTCTCCATGTTTCCAGATAAAAATAGAATTTCATTTTTCGTGCAGAGTTTTTGAATACAAAGGGCAGATGCGACATTATTTTGCAGATCGTATCAGGTTCATACATTTTCATATAAGCCAGAAATTTATTCGTCAGAACAGAATATTCCTGATGTATAGAGGAGAGATTTGTAAAATCAATATGCACATGTTCGCTGGCCTCTTTTTCCTCGCGCATATCTGCTGCAATTTTGCCTAATTCATTGAAATAGGTTGCAATAAGCTTTTTTGATGCATACATTTCATCACGTATCGATTGAAATAATGTCCATCTCATTTCAATCGTAGATTGTTTTTTGTAGAGCACTGTGGATGTAATCAAGGTAAGTACTGCTCCCAAAAGCGCCGAAACCATGATCGTTATAATTTCCATGGAAGATACCTCTTTTCTTTTTGAAAGAAGTATATCACAAATGATTATCCATGTGATCAGTAGTTGTATATTTACAAAAGTGAATTTTTTCATACTTTTTTTTGAATGACTCCATGTTTTTTTCACACCTTCTGTTCTTCCTTATGGTTTGGATCGATCATCTGGCAACTTGCCAGGTGATGTCTTACTTTATCACGATCTGCCATTTTGCATGATACAGCGCTTGGATATGCCTAGGCAGACCATAGAACCAAGTCTTGTCGACGGTTACGATATTCCCGTTCTCCTTGTTTCTCAGTACCAGATATTTCTTTTTCTTCATTCGATTTCCAAGATCACAGTGGAGCGCCAGAGTTCTTATAGTGCCGGCTTCGCATTTCTTCCACACTCAACAGAGCATTACGTTTCACTGTGACCCTGACCTCCTTTCCGATCGTCTTCATGGTCCATCCCGTCTTTCTTCCCGTATGTCTGCCAGAGCAGTTCCAGCTCCTGTCGTTCAAGTTTCTTCTCTTCGAGCAGTCTCTGTGCGATCAGGGCTACCAGATCCCAGTGCGCATACAGGACCTGTGTACAATGCTTCCGGCAGTCTTCATACAGCGTATAGCGCTCCTGTCGCGGCACCTGCTGCAGGAGTTCGAAACACCGGTTATGGTCGTCAACTGAGGATAGCTCGGAATAGACCATCTTCTGTGCAAGCATCCCATATCTTCTCGCTGCGATATCTCCAGCGAGTAACTTGCACAGTATCATGCGCAGAGGCAATTCTTGTTTCTCATAGCGGCAATATCCTCCCACCGGACCATCCTTCCCCTGCAGGAGGACGATCTCCATCGGTATCACGCCATCGTTCATCGACATGATGGCATGTCCGGCTTCATGGATGGCGATGATATCGATATCTTCCTCTGTTAGGATCGCGACTGTTTTGCGGTATGTCTGCATCCTTCCCTCATCGCAGACGCAAAAGAGTGCATGTAGTATGAGAAACACCAGATACAGCAGGGAACGTAGGATATCCGCGCCCTGATAGAGGAGGTCGGAAAAGATGGTCACATTCATATAGAAGAGGAGGAACGGGAAGCTCACCTCTTTCTGAAACAAGTAGCGTACCAGCACGATGAACAACAGGACCATCCGACACAGCAACAGGATCTCCTTCTCATCAGGGAGCGCTTTGCGTAAGCCGCAAAGCGTATAGACGCATGCGAATGTCAGGGACATCGTCAATACCACTTCGGTCAGTATGGAAAGGGAGGTCTTCAGGATACAGACCAAATGATGCGGCGTCATATGCCGGATATAGGTCCCCGCCTCATTCTTCCATAGAAGGAATCCGATGAGGAGGAAGTACGTGATCGTGACGACCACGTACGTCATTCGCTGATGACCTCCAGGATCACTGTTCTCGATCTGGAAGGCTTCGAGCGATTTTGACTGATCGACCCATCTTCATTGATAGGATCATCATCCTTTACGATGACCCTGACCTCTTTTCCGATCTTCTCCCTGCAATAGTCTGCAATCGCTTTTTTCCCGAAACGCACATATGCCGCATAAGCGATGATGGTATTGTTGTAATTCTGTAAAGTAAGTAATTGTATCTGTGGTAAGTAATCTTCTAAGGTCATGTTTTATCGCTCCCTTGCTTTTTGTCCCATCTTGTATGCGCAGACGCCTAAAGAGAAGCCGGCTGCGATGAGGCAGGGGATACTGATGTAGTTCAGCTCTCCCTGCAGCATGACGATCAGTAACAGCTCCGATATACCGGCAACATAGATCCAGAAAGTGTTGTACAGACAGTCCTCTTCCGTATCTGCAGTCAGTTTCGCTTTTAAATATTTATTCTTCTTCATGTCCATCCTCTCTCTTTCTCCGATTTTCTTTTCCCAGCAGATAACAGAGGAATGCCGAGATGTTGATGATCAGGAATACGATCAGCTTCCTTATATCTTCCATCCCTCGTCCTCCTGATATCTCCTTTTCGTTCTGCATGAAATGGCAACTCCTATATCCATTCTCGTCGCTTCCATTGCTGTCACCATTTTTTTATCATGCAGATACGTCAGCTTCAGAAAGTCTTCCCTGCAGGGGGTGACTGGTCGCCCTATGATCCCGTCTCTTCGTGCTTTCCGTACCTCTCGTAACTGACGATCTCTGCGTATCTGTTCCTCTTGAAGGACAGCTTCACATGCTCGTATCAGGCATGCGAATGGTTCCGGCGTCTGTTGATCGATTCCTTCCTCCGGCAGCTGCACGTATCTCGTCTTTACCGCCTGCAATGCTTCTGATAATCCTGTATATGTTTCACTCTTCATATGATCCCTCCTCACGATGGTCTTATCTGAAAAAACGGATATATGTATGACTTCATCCGATGATACCTTGGAGCGCTCGACAAGCTTCATGCATGACAGCTGCTTTCCAGGATCTCACGCAGCATCGCCTCCAGACGATAGATATCGCTTGCTATCTTTATCCGCACATGGTCGATACCTTCTTCTTGTTTTGGCAATCGTTGAAGACATTCTTTCAAGTGATACTGTAACTCCTGTTGATGTTTTTTCGAATAACTGCGCAGGCGAGCTTCCACTTCCTCCCACGTGACCTTTTCAGACCCATGAACGAGCTTCAGATCATCGCAGCTGTTTCCGTATGTATCATCGAAGTCGATATCTCCATCCTCATCGATAGCAACATATACGCATTCATGATCCTGATCTTCCATGATCACTCCATCCTCTTTCATCGTTGCTTTTATCCAGTCGAAGTAAAGGGGAGTATACCGGAAGGCTTCCTGTAAACAGCGTTTCTGTATATCTGTCTTTGCCAGCTTTAGAGATTCGCTCTCTGTCAACGGGGTCGCATGATGCGGATAGAGTGCTTCATTGCATCGCTCATACCATTGTCGGGCAAGCTCTGTTTCATCGTCACCTCCGCGGTGTTCGTCGGATGCCACTAGGTCATATATGAAAGATTCCAACAACTCGGAAACCTTCTGGTCATGATGTGCTGCAGCTTTTACGAGTCGCTCTGCTTCTGTTTGTGTAAGTCTTAGCTTGATATTATATTCTTCCATTTCTATATCCTCCTCATCATCTTTCCCTTTGTATTGATTTTTTCTTATATTCACCCTGAAGAATCATCTACGACCTCAGACCATACGAAGCTATAACCGGTCGCATTTCTTCTCGTTTTTCCATTACAGCTGTCCAGGATCGTCTGGTAGCTGCAGTATTCCTTGGCCGCTGCTTCTCTGGAGCTTTTATAAAATGCAAGGACGTTCCTGTTTCCCGGATCCACCTTATAGATCCCTCTTCGTCCGCTCTCTTCCGTTTGCATAGATACGTTTGACTCTTCCCATATTGGAGATATGAAGATTCTTCGTCGTATCGACCAGCTTCCACACCTCCACATCGATCTCTTTTTGCGTGATCATCCGTATCGTTTCCTTCATTAAAATGGCAGATCGTCATCGGAGATATCCAGCGCTGCAATACTCGTGAACTCATTGGAGAAGGATGGATAGCTGTTGCTCGTATCAGTGCTGTTCTGCATGCTTTCCTGTCCTGGTACGTAGGCACTGTTCGTACCTCCCGCATTCCTACTATCCAAAAAGCGCACATTATCCGCGACCACCTCTGTTACATATACACGTTTGCCGTCTTTGTCATCATAGCTGCGCGTTTGGATACGGCCCTCTACACCTACCAGAGAGCCCTTGTGCGTATACTTTGCTACACTGTCCGCGGTCTTGTTCCAGATGACAGTGTTGATGAAGTCAGCTTCTGGCTGTCCCTCCTGTTTGAAAAGCCGGTTACATGCGACCGTAAAAGACACGACCGATGCGCCATTCGTCGTCTTCCGTAATACAGGGTCCTTCGTCAATCTTCCCACTAATACAACTCTATTGATCATGATAGTTCCTCCCATCTACACATTCATATGGTATATATCCCAAGTATTCTCCTATGCTTTTATCTCCGGCCGTCACTGGTCTGATGGCAATCAGATCCGTCTTGCAGATATGGCATCGTCCAGGTCTCTTCGAAGTGTTCCTCTATGAAATCGAAGACCTCGGTAAGTCCTTTGTTATGGATCCATCTCATCATTTGGACGTGCTGCCGGAGACCATCACATCCACGGAACAGGTATCTCAGCATGATGACGTTTTTGTATATATTCCACTTATGATATCTCTTCATTTTGACATTCCTCTTTTGTGAATACGAGCCAATGGGTATCACCACGTCTGTTTCCGAATAAAGGCGTCGTATCCATGAGCTTCAAGACCTCATTGACTCTGATCTGACATTCGTTCCATTTGAAAATCAAGAAGCCTCCTGATTTCAACACTCTCATACATTCTTTGAACCCTTGAGCGATATCCTGCGACCATGTCTCACTGAGCTGACCATACTGAGCCTTCATGATAGAATTCGGCCCGGCCCAGCGAAGATGTGGAGGATCGAATACGACCATATCGAATCGTCCATCATCATATGGGATATTTCGAAAGTCTCCGATCACATCAGGATCGACATGGACATGCTTTCCATGGATATCTCCATGTTCTTGCCTGATATCCATATAAACGACATCGGGATGGTGTTTTTGAAACCAAAATAATTTTGATCCACAACAAACATCAAGTATTCTCTTTGCCAAGTTCATCACCGCCTAGATAGGATCTCATGTTCTCCAGCCATGCTTGGTATGCTTCTTCTCCGTAATCCAGAAAGATCGTTTCCTCCCGATAATGACCGGTCTCATTGTAATACGCTTCCCATATACGGATCTGTTTTTTGATTCGTTTCAGTAGTGCGTCATCGTTATATATTTTCTTCATATCATTCAGCTCCCTTCGTTTAGCGGATATCTGCCCTCGATCTGACGTTTGTAGAAGACTTGAAGCCCATGTAAGTAAAACGCAACGATTGGGTTCAGGCGCATCCCGCATTCTGTCCGCAGCCATCGCTCCTCCCGGTCATGACGGTAGGGCAGGTCCTCATCCAGCTCGATCCTCAGGAGGAATTCTTCATGGCACGAGGACTCTTGTGCATACTGCAGATATCGCTCATATTCTATCAGGGAGATCGGTCCCTCCTTATCTGCCTTCCGGTATCGCTGTCGGTAACGTTCTATGATGTCATCATATGCAGCACTTCCAAGCCATATATGACTTATGAAATCCCCAATAGATAGGGTATCAGCAAACTGAGAAGTCTCCATCTTGGTCCAAACATCCTTCCAGCTCACTCTCTGAGGGAAGGTGAAGACGGCATTCCCCAATGCACTGCATACGAAGATCTGATGCCTCCAAAAGAGGTATTCTGCTTTCTTTTCCGGGATCTCCGAATCTATCCAGACCAACCGCTACATATCCGTGCTGAGCTCTGTAAGAGTGAAATCTTTTCCCGATATAGGGACACTTTTCTGATATCTCCTCCAGACACTGCGGATCACATTATAGAGTCTTATGGCAATCTCCCCATGTAGATGTGCTACTTCCTCATCCGTGATACAACGCTTTCCATTTTCTAATACACATTCAAATTCTACCTCAAAGTTATAGAACAGGGTATCCTCCTCGACCGGAAGCCCCATGTCTGCCGATCTATTAAAATATTCCATCATGATCTTCTGCAGAGAACCATCTGCGATCTGCTCATAAAACTCTTCCTTGTTTTTGAAATGAAACGTCAACATAGTTTCTGTCCTCCTTATATTTTCCTTCTATCGTGAAGCTACGTACCTTACACTTTCTACGAACCGCGATGAACCGGAGCAGTCAAGGAACGGAACGTAGGGTGGAGATTTTCCGATAGGAAAATACGACCCGGTCATTGACGGTGTAGGCGCATGCGGTATTCCATAGCTACATGGCAACTTGCCATGTAGCCGCCGGCGCTCATGCCGGCAGAGTCTTTTGATTCAGCTTTTTGTATTTGTTGGGCCAGCTAAAGGTCGTTTTTGTCCTTTTCCCAGCAAAGATCAATCTGAGAGAGGAAAATAAAACACCGCATGAGAAGCAGTGTTAAGGTATATCTATTCGTTTGTTTTATTGTAGAATACGGAAAGGTCATCACAGCGGATCTGTTCGAATCGTTTTTCCAGTTCTTTCAGCCATCCTGTAGGATATGCTACATCCGCTGCAACATCTCTGCAGTATTTGAACAGCAGATAGTGACAGATATCCTCATCCGTTCCGAATACCAGGATCCCACGCGGATCCTCAAGGACTCTGTATCGCTCGTTTTGTTTTAGGACATATTCCCTGTCATCATCTCCATGTCCGATACAGTATTCATGATCTTCCTCGCTGATCTCGATGATGATCCTTTGTGAAGTGGATGCCAGGTCATTCCGTAGTAAAAATAATAGTTTCGCTTGTTTCATGTATTCTTTCCTCATCTTCTTACAATGCCTGTATATCAGTAAAGAACTGATCCAGCAGGCATTGGATACTGCGATCTAATTCATAGACGTTCTGGTGATAATAGTCCAGCTGATGTTCATTCCCTGTCTCATCATGGAAGACTCCGTTACGAAACCTGGTCCTGTATTTGTGAAAGATCGATAAGACCTGTTTATAAGCCCGGCTATGCTCTGTCCGTCCGCCTTTCGCTTCATTGTAGTGTGTGAATACGATATCCTCTGCGCAAAACTTCTTCAATAGATAATTCGTCGTATATTCGATGGTCTGTTTTGCGAAATTCAATGCAGCGATGCGTCTGCGTACATAGCGATGATACTCCGGCTTGCATTCCGTCTTATGGAGCCGTTTTCCTTTCTTGACATGATCCGTCTTACCACACACTCGCAATACTGTGTCCAGGAACTTTTGACGCAGCTTCCAAATGAATTCATCCCACAGATTACGGCCACTCTGCATGTCTTTCCCGTAAACGAAGTTCTGCAGGGAATTGCTGAAGACGGCCTTCGATGGGATACGGTTACCATCCTTATCCAGTCGATAGTCACCGGCTCTATATTTCAACACCTTGTATCTTTCCGGACAATCCGCACTTGCGAATCTTCCGGTCCTGCTGTCGAACCAGCCATCCTTCTTGTAAACCATCCATTGTGTCCTGGCGATATAGATCCTGTCTATCATGGTTATTCTAGCATAAGTGCCGCATCCCATGGTGATATTTTCAACGAAATAAGGGATCGGCTGTTTCAGACCACACAGCTGCAGGACGTACTGACGTATGAAGCGTTTCCGTTCCTCAATGGTCTGGAGCTTCTTCGGATACAGGACTGTGATGGAGACCGCATAACGGGTATTGCGTTTCTTCGTGCAAGCATGATCCATGAAATCCAGGTAGGCATCAAGAAAGGTGTCTTTCTGCATGGGAAGCTCCATGTCGAAGAAAAAAGGAGTATCCTCTATATACTCCAGAAAAGCATCCCTGTTCAAAGGGGAGAAGTGGATATAAACACCCTTGGAATATCCATCTACGAAGAGTTCGTCTGATACGAAGTCGAAACGATAGTTCTTCGACTTATAGCATTTGATGAGATCATCGAATATCATCTGGTCGAGTTCCATTTTATGATTCCTTTCTTTATTTTTTCATGTCTGAAGATAGCACTGATAGATTGCCATACGCTATCAGAGCAGCGCTCTCTTATCTATACACAAGCTCGTACGCGACTTGTTTATATAGACCTTTATTCATAGTTTAATTTTAATTTCAAACTTTATTTCAAAGCTTCAGAGCATCGTTTTGTCATGATATATATAAATCTTTATCTAAAAATGAGAAAAGCCTTCTACAAGGCTTTTCCGGTCGTTGTAGCGAGTATTTTCGTTTGAGACACTTTTTCTTCGAGGGCGGAATTTATAAAGTGATGAATATACTAAAAAACTTTATTCTCAGTTCTAAGATAAAGTATAGTCGTTTGACATCATTACTTGAAAAAAGAAAATCAAACCTATGATATAGATTAGAATACTAAACACGATATACAAAAACCAAACTACAACGATCAAAATATAGAAAAAACGTATGAATGAATAGATATATGTGATCAGACGTCTCGTTTCGTATTCTATTTTAAAAGATAGATTGTTTATGCGGGGACCGAGGCCGAGATTCCACTCTGGCTGATCATCAAAGAGAAGGCAAAGCCATATACCGTTATTTATCATAAATATCATTACGATATTCTCATAGATATACTCACAGATCTTGATAAACAACTGAACCACCTCCTGTCACTCTATATATTGATATTCATCAAAATGTCATATTCAATATAGACCATCAGACAGAGCGCTGTCTTCATATATGTTCGTGATGATATATCGTTTATCTTTTTTCGTAACCTCCATACGGCACAGATATCGTTCTTGATCGCTGAAATCTCCTCGTGTGACGCGCTGTGTATAGATCACAGAGACTTCGTAGCTTCCTTCTTTCTTCCATCGATAACTGTATCGTGTATCTGTGATCTTCGTTTTCGTGATAGAATCCTTATCTACCTTTGCAGCCTGTTCTTTTTCGGCTTGTATTTCCTCCTTGCTCATCTCAGGGGACAATGTCTCATACATGCTGTCACTCAGTATATCCTTTACTTTATCCAGACGCTCGTAATAGATATCTGTTGAGCTTCCGCTCTTCATCACCTTGATATATCGTACTGCCGGTTCTGTATAACGCTCAGGAGCTTCCTTCTGCTCTGCATCTACTAGCTTTGTCTTTTCTTCACTATCATCCTTCGCAGAGTTCCTCTGCTTTTGGACCTCTGAAGCTGCAGGCTCCTGTTCTTTTTCTTCCATAAGCATACTTTTAGTACCAAACCCTATTCCTGCACCCAGACAGATGCATATGGCTGGTAGGATGATATTTTTTTTCTCAATCAAATCGGATCACCTTCCATTTCCTCATCGTTTTTTAAAGTTCATGATCTTCTCAGGATCGACGAGTCCATCCTTCGTTGCAATATGCGCAGTCCCTTTGTGGATCTCGATATGTAGATGCGATGCCGTGCTGTTACCGCTATGTCCCTGTTCGCCGATCTTTTGGCCTTTCTTTACTTTCTGTCCCTTGCTGACTAGGGTCCTTTTCATATGGCATAAGAAGATATAATAATCTTCTTTCTTGTTGGTGACCTTCAGCATGACGTAATTTCCACCACCGATATAGCCTCCGCTATAGGGACAGGAATTCCCCAAATAACCATCGCTTGGCGGACAATCGTTAGATACCTCATAGACAATCCCTGCGGCAGGTGCATAGATATTTGCGCCATAGCCTCCATCGATATCCGTTCCATAGTGATAATCTCCGAGACTTCGTTGTCCTACACTGCTCGTCAGTGTATAACTCTTCATCGGTACTAAAAAAGCATCTTTTCCTTCGATCCCGATAGCAGCTGTTTCGTAATATTCCATGACCTTATCGACATAGTTCGGATCGCCATAAACAGACCATCCCATTTTGGCTGCCATCATTGCAGAAAATTCTTTCGCATTCTCTAATGTCCATTTTCCACCTTTGTTCGCATCGACCCATTCGATATAGCCACTTCCAAAATTATATCCGGCCAAAGCCACCTTTATCCTTTCCTTATCTTCTCCGGATTTCACTCCTGCTTTCTTCAATACGGAGCGCAGCTCCTGTATCCCGCAATCTATGGAATATTCAGGATCACGGATGCCATTGGGTACCTTTGGATATTTCTTGTTGAAAGGACCCTCTGCAGCCTGCATCGGGTCCATACCTTCACCATGAGATTCCACTTCCATCACACAGAGGATCAATTCGACATGATCCGCCATGTCATAGACCTCTGCTCTTTTCGTTACATAGGGACGATATCTTTCGACTGCTTCACTCAATAGGGAAGTCGAAAGATCGATATCATCTTCGGTACTGCCACCTCCGATACCGACCGCCACAAACATCATGATCACGAGAAAGAAGACTACTCCTATGAGCATCACCTTCTTCGCTGATCCGGAGATCATGCAGCGTCATCCTTTCGAATACAATCTTCAAAATGTAAGATAGGTACGTCCAATACCTTACACATCCGTATCAGAGTAGGAAGCTGGATACTCCTCCTGCCTTTCAATACCTCCAGGATATAAGGTAATGGTTCATCCAGCTTTCTGGCAAATTCTTCTTTCGATATCTTCTTCTTCCACAGTATGTGTTTCAGATTATCGGCTAATCTTTCGTTCGTTATCCCTTTTTGTGGGCTTGGTCCTTTTCTCTTCTTTCTTTTCTTTTTGGATGTCATTCTCTCCCTCCTTCTATAAGCGTAGATAGCCGCTTCTCGTTATAAGTTCTCTACTCCCAGCAACTCGAGGACGCGCGCAAGATCGAGATCATCCTTTATCTTGATACTGATCTGCTTGTCCGTGATCTTCACCGGAAGCTTGAGTACATCATGCATCGTATTCTGTATATCTTCGTATTTTGAAGATCGCGATTCCTTTTTCTCCTTGTTCGGATGCTCCTCCAATAAATTGAGATAGTCCTGAACGGAACGTGCACTAAATCCGGTATCCATTGCGATCCACTCTCTTTTGAGTGTTCCGGTAGGTATGAGCCCTTCCTCTTTCGTTTGTTGGTAGTCCAGCAATGCTTCTCTTACGATCTGCAATTTCAGCTCTTTTGGTAAGGTTTCCCGGTTCGCATTCCCTCTGCGGACGAATCTTCGGATCTCACGCATCGTAAGCTCCTGCATTTTGACGATGGCCTGGATCTCTTCCCAACGCTCATCGCCTTTTTCATAATTTAGCAGCATCGCGCGATACCGTCGTTCTCCACTCAGTATCATATAGCGCCCATCTGCTTTGCGGTATAGGGTGATAGGGTGGAGCAGTCCGCATTCGCTTATGTTCTGTGCGAGCTGTTCGATCTCCTGCATCGGATACATATTATACTCACAGGGGTCGATGTCGTAGATAAAGATCCGCTTATAACGCATATCCTTCGAGGTATCGTTCAGCATTTCTCCGATGACATCAGTCATGTAACATCACCTCCAGTTCATCAAGAAAGTTTCGGTAGTCATCTGCGATGGATGACGATGGGAGATCCAGTACGGTTTTTCTTTCTCTGACTGCTTTTTCTACCGGCTTGCTTTGATCACGGATCATCGTTTGGAATACCTTGCCTCCGAAGGCAGAGCGTATCTCTGCGATATTCTCACGATATTCGATATTGTCTTTCCGTTTGACGATCAAGATTC
The DNA here is from genome assembly GCA_017161075.1 of Erysipelotrichaceae bacterium 66202529. NCBI lineage: Bacteria > Bacillati > Bacillota > Erysipelotrichia > Erysipelotrichales > Erysipelotrichaceae > Erysipelotrichaceae bacterium 66202529. The sequence goes on from CP046174.1 coordinate 2,086,943, forward strand.
TGTAATCGATATCCAAGTCTTCATACAGATCTTTCAAAGCGTTGATCTCATTGAGCGTCAATGCCAGGCCTTGCATGGAGTCATCTGCAGGGCTGACTGGGATGATGACCAAAGGCTCCGTATATAGGACATTGACCGATACGAGAGATTTGACAGGGGAGCAGTCGAAGATCATATAGTCATAATCGTTCTTGATGAAATTCGTAGCTCTCTTCAACTTATTCTCTCTGGTACCATCACTAAGACGGAGTTTCGTATCAGCCAGGTAGAGCGTTAGATCACTGGGGATGATATCCAGATTCGCATAGGATGTATGTTGGATACAAGAGCTTACTGCTTTCGGACTTTCGAAAATCGTAGAGATCGTTGCGCCATGATCCTGATTCATATAACGACGGATGAAAGCTGCTTCTTTATCTCCATCGGGACTGCTTTCATAATACGCAGGGTCTCGTTTTAATTTTTTGTCGATGAAAGACTTTGAACAGTTGGCTTGGCCGTCAGCATCAGCAAGTAATATACGGATACCTTTTTTGGCCAGTCCGACAGCCAGGTGTTTTGCGGTGGTCGTTTTTCCGTCTCCGCCTTTGATGTTATAGATCGCGATCGTTTTCATAATATTTTTCCTCCGTGCGGTTTCTTCCGCTATCTTCTTCTGATCTTCTTTTATTTCTCAAGCAGCCGGATCGTCGCGATGATCGGCTATATAAGTGAAATCTTTTTCATATTTTACCCGATGAGCTGATTTTCCCTTTTCTGTATCAAGTTCCTCATAGACCACGCGTTGACCTCTATAGAGTCTCTTGAAGCCGGGTTCCTTTATGTTCGTGTAATGTACCATACTGGAAACACCACCGTCAGATAATAGGAAACCATAGCCTCTTTCGTCGTTGAACCAGACACAGGTACCATGGACACATCGGTCTTCATCTTCATGCGGCATTTGCGATCCTCCTTTCCATATTGTATCTACAAAGCCATATCTTGACTTGTTGGTACAAGAAAACTGCCGAAAGCAAAAAAGTCTCAGCAGTTCTATGTAACAACGAATCATGGATCCGCTGTAAGCTATGGTATCTGATAAATCACCGATATCTTTCGTATCCCTCGGCAGGGGCAGCACTAAACAGCTATCGCTAGCATTCATTGGATTCACACCAACCCCTCCACGGGGCATTTTATTTATAAGTATCATTATACGAAGGTCATGGCAAATCGGTTTTCGAGACCGCTTTTTCTGCCTGATATGGATCGCTCTTGTATTATTTATTTCTTTGCGATTTTAAAAATACCGTCTTGGCGTATCATCAGATGTCGCTCACTTCTTGTTTTAGTACTCGCTATTTTATTTTCAAAGATCATAACCAGCGGAGGAGGAAAAGAAAAAAGGGATGCATAAGGAGTAATATTCCTTACACATCCCGTGTATATATCAAACGAACTCGCTTCCGATTTTTCGTAAGATTTAACAAAAATGCCCAGAGCCATAGGCTCTGAGCATAAATCTTGCTCATAATGGAGCGGGTGATGAGAATCGAACTCACGTAGTCAGCTTGGAAGGCTGAAGTTCTACCATTGAACTACACCCGCATCTTTCGTTTGCTCTAATAATATACACTATTTTCTGTTGATTGACAAGACCTTTTTTTTAAATTTTATGATTTTTTTAAATTTTGTTCCTATACACAGTTCTTTGGATTACAGAAAAGCATCAGCATATGAGAGGGAATGATACGATAGGCCCTGTTTTGCTAACATCCTATTCTGGCAGTTCATAGCTAATTCACATAATTATGGTCTGGCTATAAATAGTAACTATTTTCTGTTTTTCAGCTGCTGCACTCAGATCTGATAAAAGAAACTGGAAAATGCAGTAACTGTTGCTTATGATTAAACATAAAACTTTTTTAAGCTATTCGTCGGGTTGTTTACCATACAATACAAAGCGAAATAGCAGGCTTTTAGAAAGGCTGCTGCATAAGGAACATTATGAAAAGTGCACCTCATAAAAGCAAGCGGTCTGTTAAAAAGGTGGAGGAAATGAAGATCTTATGTTTCCCGCAGTTCATAATCCTGCGGTCATAAAAAACAGCCGGTATAAAATTGAAGTGCACCCCATAATTTGGACAAATTATGAGGTGCATTTTGTTATGTCTGTTTTTTCAAGAACATCTATTCTTTCCTGCAGACTCGTTTTCAGCCTGCTTTCTATATAGCTCTTAGCCTTTTGGAACCAAAGATATGATACGGTCTGCAAGTACACTAAAAGGCATAGTCTGCAGCCAAATCTTTCCCGGGCCGCTCAGTGTAGCCAGAAATAAGCCCTCTCCGCTGAAAAACTTATTTTTCAATCCCTTTACCGTTGTGATATCAAACTGCACGGATTCTTCAAAGCCTGCAATATATCCCTGATCTACCTGCAGAGTTTCTCCAGGCGCCAGTGTTTTCTCAATGATATCACCATCTATTTCTAAAAAAGCCATACCATTTCCGGTCAACTTTTGTAAGACGAAGCCCTCTCCGCCGAAAAATCCGGTACCAAGCTTTTTGCGGAAATGTGCCTGTAAATTCACACCATCCTCTGCCGCAAGAAATGCATGCTTTTGTACAATCAGTGTTTTTCCTGGTTCCAGTGCTACCGGTAGAATCTTTCCAGGAAAGCTGGAGCCGAAAGCGATTTCCGCATCATCCTGACTGCTTGTGTATGTTGTCAGAAAAATAGACTCTCCTGACATGGCTCTTCCCAGTCCCTTGAGCAGTCCGCCCCGTGTGTTGCTATCCATTGAAAAGCCTTCCTCCATCCAGCACATTCCACCGGATTCCGTAAACATCTTTTCTCCGCGATCCAGCTTGCAGACAACTGCCGGCAGCTGACCGCCGATTATTTCGTATTTCATAAAGCTCCTCCTTTGCCGTTTCTATCTCTATTTTACCATAATCGGAAAAGATTTACCTTTTCTATTCGATAAAAGTGCGTTAAAATGAGGACAGAAAGTGAGGACAATTATGATACGTGTAGGAATCATGGGACTAGGACAAATTGCCCATCGTGTGGCAAAGGGGATTCAACATGCGAAACATGCACAGCTATATGCTGTAGGCTCCCGTACTATCGAAAAAGCAGAGGAATTTCAGAAAACATATCATGCGGTAAAGGCATATGGAGATTATGAGGAGCTTTTACAGGATACAGATGTGGATATGATTTATATATGTACACCGAATTCCTTCCATTTTGAACATATCAAGGCGGCATTGCTGCATGGCAAGCATGTGCTATGTGAAAAGCCGCTGGTAGCCAACAGTGAACAGGTAAAGGAATGCTTTCAGCTTGCCCGGACACAGAAGCGGTTTTTAATGGAAGCGGAAAAAACGCTGTTCACCCCCTTGAATCAAAAGCTGTTGCAGCTGCTGAAGGAGGGGGCTATCGGAACACTGAATTATATCGAAGGAAGCTATTCCTATCCGATGGATGCTGCTGGAATGAATGAGGATCACTGGTGCTTTTCGAAAGAGGATGGCGGCAGTGTCTATGATGTAGGCGTCTATCCCATCTGCTATGCAAACTGGTTTTCACAGGGGCATATTCAGTCAGTACAGGCAGTTAAGGAATGTGCACCAAAAGGCTATGATGTGTTTACGCAGGCACTGATCACCTATGACAATGGCGTATTTGCCAGTGTGCGCAGCGGCTGGAAGCAATGGATGGATAATCGCGGTGTTCTGTATGGCAGTGAAGGCGTAATCGAAACAGAAAATTTTTGGAAAAATACCAGAGCAGTGTTAAAAAAGAATGGCAGCATTACACCGATCGAGGTAGAAATGCAATCCGACTTCACAGGAGAAGTCGAGCATGCGGTGCAATGCATTGAAAAAGGACTTCTGGAAAGCCCTGTTTTAGGTGAACGGCAGAGTCTGGAAATCATGAAGGTGCTGGAATATGTGAAATCTCTTTGATTTAGTTGAAAAAGCTTTCACAACACATTGAATATTTTTCATAAAGATAGTAAAATAATACGCAGTGAAAGGTGAGGTAATTGTAATGAAAATTGAATCGAAATGTTTGCATGCAGGCTATGAACCGAAAAACGGAGAACCGCGTGTTCTTCCCATCTATCAGAGCACGACCTATAAATATGACTCTACAGAATTTGTCGGACAGCTGTTTGATTTAACAGCAGAGGGACATATGTATTCCAGAATCTCCAATCCGACGGTAGATGCGGTGGAAAAGAAAATTGCAGCGCTGGAGGGCGGTGTCGGTGCGTTATGCACAACCTCAGGACAGTCCGCTACCTTTATCGCGCTGATGAATGTATTGGAAAGCGGAGATCACCTGGTGGCCTCGTCAACAATTTACGGAGGAACGGTGAATCTTTTATCCATCACCTTCCAGAAATTCGGAATTGAGGTATCCTATGTGGATCCGGATGCTTCCCAAGCAGAAATTGAAGCGCTGATTCGTCCAAATACGAAAGCGGTGTTTGGAGAAATTATGGCGAATCCCGCAATGAATGTGCTGGATATTGAAAAGTTTGCGAGCGCTGCCCATGCACATGATATCCCGTTGTTTGTGGATAATACCTTTGCGACACCGGTGCTGTGCCAGCCATTTACATTTGGCGCGGATATTGTAATTCACAGTACGACCAAATATATGGATGGACATGCGCTGCAGGTTGGCGGTGTTATCATCGATGGGGGAAGCTTCAACTGGGCGAACGGAAAATTCCCGGGACTGAGCACACCGGATGCTTCCTATCATGGAATCGTATATACAGATACCTTTCAGAATGCTGCCTATATCACCAAGGCACGGGTGCAGTTGATGCGTGATCTGGGCTGTTATCCATCTGCCCATGCGGCCTTTTTGCTCAACCTGGGATTGGAAACACTGGCTGTCCGTATGGAACGCCATTGTGAAAATGCCTTAAAAACAGCGGAATTTTTGCAAACGCAGGAGGCAGTGGAGTTTGTTAACTATCCGGGTCTAAAGAAGGATCCATATCATGAGCTTGCACAGAAATATCTGCCAAAGGGCTGCTGTGGTGTCATTTCCTTTTCCATCAAGGGAGGAAGAGAGCGTGCTGCTGCCTTCATCGATCATTTAAACATGGTGTCTCTCGAGGTGCATGTTGCGGATATCCGTACCTGTATTTTGCATCCGGCAAGCTCCACACACCGACAGCTTACTGATGAACAGCTGGTGAACTGCGGAATTACACCTGGTCTGATCCGGCTATCCTGCGGAATCGAGCATATCGATGATATAATAGAAGATTTAAAGCAGGCGTTTGCACAGATATAGGAGATGAAACAGTATGCCGATCAATATACCAAATGGTCTGCCTGCCAAGGAAATACTGGAGAGTGAGAAGATATTTGCATTGGAGGAGGATGTCGCCAGAAAGCAGGATATTCGTCCGCTTAAGGTTGTTATTTTGAATCTGATGCCGAAAAAAATTGAAACGGAAACACAGATTTTGCGTCTGATATCCAAATCTCCGCTGCAGGTGGATATTGATTTTATGATGGTCAGCAATCATGTATCTAAAAATACGAGTGCCGATCATTTATTGAAATTTTATGATGATTTTTCCACTCTGAAAAGCAACCGCTATGACTGTCTGATTATCACCGGGGCACCTGTAGAGCATCTGGAGTTTGAGGATGTGGACTACTGGGAGGAGTTGTGCGATATCATGGAATGGAGCAAGACCCACGTCTATTCCACACTGCATATCTGTTGGGGAGCGCAGGCCGGTCTGTATTATCATTATCATATCCAAAAGCATCTCATGAAGCAGAAGGTGTTTGGAATCTATCCACAGATATTATGCGATGAATATAATTTTCTGACAAACGGCTTCGATGAAATACATTATACACCGCACTCCCGCCACACTGCTATTGATGAGAAAGCGCTGGCAGCGCAGGACACACTGGAAATCCTGTCACGCTCGGATGAAACAGGCTCCAATATTGTTGCGACAAAGGATTTCCGTGAAATTTACATCCTGGGACATCTGGAATATGGTAAGAAAACCCTGGCACAGGAATATTTCCGGGATTTGAAGCAGGGGAAAGAGATTCAGATACCCTTCAACTATTTTCCGCAGGATGATCCAGACCAGGAGCCGGTGCTGAAATGGCGCTCTCATGCGAATCTGTTATACCGCAACTGGCTGAATTATGTATATCAAATGACACCGTTTGATCTAAATGAACTCAGCACGTATCAATAAAGAGCTTTTGTATTACGGCATAATAGTAAATAGGAAAGAGCTTCTGAATTACGAATATAGAAATAAACAGGAGGTATGCAAAGCATGGGGTGCCATGACTTGCGTGCTTCCTGTTTGTCGTTTATAGAACGCATATACTGTAAATGTAATGCATACCAGAAGGCTTCCTGCTGCAGCTTTTTAAAAATTTTGTGTGCTTAAAGGATGCTGTATCATTCCTGATAAAGCTACTGCAAGCGCTATGCTGGCAATCATATAAGCGGCCTGTCTACCTTTATGGGGATAGCGTTTATACCTTTAACCGCATCTGTGATGATTGTATAAATAGTATAAGCATATAACTGAATGATAAGGCCGTATTGTCCTTCAAATTTTCCAGGCATCTGCTGTATCATGAAAACACGCTGCTGTAACTCTTAAAGCAAGTGCTGATTTTTAAATGAGGATGTATCTTTCATGAGTATCCTGTAGCATTATAATTATTGTTATAAAGAAATTCATAGTGCAAGTATACTGGCGACATGTGAAGGATATTGTGTATCTTTAAAATAAACGTAATTTTCAGCGATGCTTTATTTCCTTTTTCTTCCTCAGCGTTTATAATATAAATAGAATCAGCAAAAGATTAGAGGAGGAGTAAGGAATATGGAATACAGAAAGTTAAATGAGAGCTATCAGCCATCCCTGCTGGGCTTTGGGTGTATGCGTTTTCCGTTGGATGCACAGGGGAATATTGATGAGGCAGAAGCGGAAAGAATGCTAGATACAGCTATCGCCAGCGGTGTGAACTATATCGATACAGCTTTTCCGTATCATCACGGAGACAGCGAGCCGTTTGTTGGACGTGTATTGAAAAAGTATGACCGCAGCAGCTATTATCTGACTACCAAATTACCGTTATGGGATATAAAGACGCTGGATGATGCTAAGGAAATGTTTGAAAAGCAGCTACAGCGCCTGGGGGCTGATTATGTGGACTTTTATCTGCTGCACGCTCTGGATAAGGAAAAATGGGATAAAGCAAGAAAGCTTGGTATTGTCAGCTATTGTGAAGAATTAAAGGCACAGGGGAGAATCCGGAATTTCGGCTTTTCCTTCCATGATGAATATGAGGTTTTTGAAGAAATTTTGACCTATCGCAAATGGGATTTCTGTCAGATTCAATATAATTATGTGGATACACACGTTCAGACCGGAGATCGCGGGTACGCTTTGGCGGAACGCCTGGGCATTCCGATGGTTATCATGGAGCCAATCAAGGGCGGTTCCTTATCACAGCTGCCGCAGGATCTTGCGGCGCGTCTAAAGGAGGCAGATCCACAGCGCAGTATTTCCTCATGGGCACTGCGCTGGGTAGCCAGCAAGCCAAACGTCAAGGTGGTGCTGAGCGGTATGTCCACGATGGAGCAGGTACGCGATAATCTTTCTACGTTGGGGGATTTTCAGCCCTTAAGCGAAGCGGAGCAGGGTCTGGTAAAGGAGATTGCGGATGCGATTAACAAAAGAACCATGAACGGCTGTACCGGCTGTGCTTATTGTATGCCTTGTCCGTTTGGACTGGATATTCCAAAAAATTTCCGCATCTGGAATGAACATGCGAAGTACGGAAATACAGAGGTTGCAAGGAAACGTTATTTTGAAGAAATGAAGGATGAGGAAAGAAGCAGCTTCTGTAAAAAGTGCGGAAAATGTGAAACACTATGTCCGCAGCATATCGCGATACGTGATGATCTTGCACGAATGAGTAAGGATATGGAGCTATTAAAAAACGGTGTAAAATAAAGAAAACGGAGGAATGCTGAATTTCTCCTTTTTTTATGCATTTTTTTATGTTTTCATACGGCACTTACCGGTATATTCACAGCTGGAATGCGCAAAGGACATAATCGTAAAAGTATCATGCAGAGATAGCTGTAGGCGTTTGTGGATGCTTGTTTGACCATGATTTGATAGTATAGGTGCAGGAGGGTAGAAATGAACTGTTTAAAAAATGCTGAGCTCAACGAAGAGGTTTACGTTGTCGATATTGAACATACGGCTCTGATGAAGCGCAGGCTAATGGATCTTGGCTTTGTGCCAGGGACAGGAGTAATTCCGGTTTTGGAAAGTCCCAGTCGGGATATGCGTGCTTATCTGATCAAGGGCTGTAAGATTGCATTACGCAGTGAAGATAGTGCGCGGATTCTGGTTCAGGGGAGGGAGGAAGCATATGCTGTTTGAGAAGCTGATACAGGCGAATGACAATATCAATGAAATGTATATGAAAGAGCGAAAGGGCTATACCATTGCATTGCTGGGAAACCCCAACGTAGGAAAGAGTACAGTGTTCAACGAACTCACGGGTATGAATCAGCATACCGGAAACTGGCCGGGGAAAACCGTAGAGCTAGCCAGAGGACACTATACACACAAATACCGGCAAAATCAGATGATTGATCTGCCGGGAACGTATTCCTTGCTGGCACATTCCAGTGAGGAGGAGGTCACCCGCAATTACGTATGCTTTGAAGCATGCGATGTATGTCTGGTAATCTGTGATGCCACAGTGCTGGAGCGTAATCTGAACCTGGTATTACAGACTATGGAAATTACCGACCACGTGGTACTCGTTTTGAATCTGATGGATGAGGCGAAAAAGAAAAATATCACCATTGATACAGATAAGCTGCAGAAGCTGCTGAATGTCCGTGTCGTGGGTATGAGTGCGCGAAATCATGAGGGCTTTGAGGAATTGAAGGAGGCAATCGAGGAGGTCGGTGAGCAGCGCAGTGAGAATAAGGCTGCGGTTGTTCACTATATGGATGATCTGGAGCAGGCGATCGTAAGCATAACAGAGGTTATGAAAACACGCCGTCTTGACCGAAGATTTACTGCCTTGAAGCTGCTTGATCCCGAGGTTGACAATACTCTGTTTTATGAGGATATTGAAAATCGAGAGGATGTAGCTGCTGAGGTGGAGAAACAGATTCGCATCCTAAAGGATAAGGATCTGTATGAACGCTTTGAGGATATCGTTGTACATGCCCTGCATCAACGAGCAAGGGAAATCAGTGAAGAATGTATTATATTTAACAATGCATCCTACCAGCAGCGGGATATGCGCATTGATCATATCGTTACCAGCAAGGGCTGGGGTCTGGTGTGGATGGTCGTATTGTTATCTGTAATATTTTGGATTACCATTTCCGGAGCGAATGTTCCAAGCGAAATGCTGTCGGGGATGTTTGAGGATTTGCAGGCATGGCTGCATCAGCTGTTTGCGTCCTGGAGTATGAATCCAGCTATTACCAGCTTTATTGTAGATGGTGTCGTCAAGACCTGCGGCTGGGTCATTTCCGTTATGCTGCCGCCGATGGCGATCTTCTTTCCAATGTTTACACTTCTGGAGGATTTTGGTTATCTGCCGCGCATCGCATTCAATCTGGATGGTTTTTTCCAGAAGGCATGTACGTGCGGAAAGCAGGCGCTGACCATGTGCATGGGGTTTGGCTGCAATGCGGTAGGTGTCAGCGGGGCACGGATCATCGACAGTCCCAGAGAACGGCTGATTGCGATTATCACGAATACCTTCGTTCCCTGTAATGGACGCTTTCCAACGCTGATCAGCATCATTACCATGTTCTTTGCGGGTGTTGCTGCTGCACCATGGAACGGCTTGTTCTCCACTCTGCTGTTAACTGGAGTCATCGTATTTGGCGTCTTTCTCACCTTTCTGACCTCGCGGTTTCTGTCAAAAACGCTGCTGAAGGGAGTGCCTTCCAGCTTTACCCTGGAATTACCGCCATACCGGCGTCCGCAGTTTGGCAAGGTGATTGTCCGCTCCATTTTTGACCGTACGCTGTTCGTACTGGGCAGGGCAGTAAGTGTGGCAATTCCTGCCGGAGCGATTATCTGGCTGCTGGCCAATATTCAGATACAGGATATCAGTGTGTTACAGCATATTTCCATGTTTCTGGATCCGTTTGCGCATTTAATGGGATTGGATGGTGTAATCCTGCTGGCCTTTATCCTGGGCTTTCCAGCAAATGAAATCGTTGTACCAATTATGATCATGGCTTATCTGGCAAATGGCTCCATGACAGACATCTCTGATCTTGCCGTCTTAAAGGAATTGTTTGTCAGCAATGGCTGGACATGGGTAACAGCTATATGTACCCTTATGTTCTCTCTGGTGCATTTTCCATGTGCGACAACGCTGCTTACCATTCGCAAAGAGACACAAAGCTGGAAATGGACAGCAGTAAGCTTCCTATTGCCTACCATACTGGGCATCCTGCTGTGTATGTTGATCAATCTGCTTGCGCATCTGTTTCTGCTGATATAAAAGAAAACCGCCGTATTCTTTCCTTCAGCTGCAGAAAATGCAGGGATGGTTAAAATTCAGTAGCAGGCAGCTATAATTCGAGGTTGTATCAGGAATAAAAATATAAAGAAAAAGGTATAAAAATATATAAAAACGTTTAAATACAGGCAGTCAACAGGGGATAAGCATTTTAAGAAAGCTGCTTCATCTGTGGAAATCATATAGCATCTGTAAGGAAAAGCCGTAAAGCAAAAGCCCTGCAGAATATAAAAAAGGGGAACCTGAACGGTTCCTCTTCAATTTTTAAATTATGGGCGTTTAACGATAACAGCAGTACCCTGTCCACCACCGATGCACAGAGATGCAAGACCTGTTTTTGCGTCACGCTTGATCATTTCATGGATCAAGGTAACCAGAATACGGTTTCCGGAAGCACCAACCGGGTGACCCAGAGCGATTGCGCCACCGTTTACGTTTGTCTTTTCCAGGAAAGCCTCACGGTCAATGCCGTGTTCCTCAACCAGTTCGTGTACAACACCTAAAGACTGAGCAGCAAATGCTTCATTCAACTCAACCAATTCCACATCATCCAGCTTCATATCTGCATACTTCAAGGCATGACGGATTGCAGGCGTAGGGCCAAGACCCATCGTCAGTGGATCAACACCGCCCTGACCGATACCGACTACTTCACACAGCGGAGTCAGGTTGTATTTTTCTACAGCCTCTTCACTAGCCAGCAGAACGAAGGAAGCACCATCATTGATACCGGATGCGTTGGCAGCCGTTACACTTCCATCCTTAATGAAGGCTGGACGCAGCTTTGCCATTTTTTCAGGAGTGGATTTGCGGTTTGGATGCTCGTCTGTATCAAACACGATGGTTTCTTTTCTCAGCTTCACTTCTACCGGAACGATTTCATCCTTGAAACGTCCGGAATCAACAGCAGCGATTGCCTTCTGCTGGGAAGCATAACCGAATGCATCCTGCATTTCACGTGTAATGTTGTATTTCTTGGCAATATTTTCAGCCGTAACACCCATATGGATACCGTTCATAGCATCTGTCAGGGCATCGTAGATCATGTGGTCTACACATTTGAAGTCTCCCATTTTGTTTCCTGTACGCGTATTTGCAGGAATCAGATAAGGAGCACCGGACATGGATTCCACACCACCGGCAACAACGATATCATTGAAGCCTGTCTGAATGGACATAACACCCTCCATAACGGTACGAAGTCCGGAACCGCATACCATGTTTACAGAATGTGCACATACGCTTTCAGGAATACCTGCAGCCAATGCAACCTGACGTCCGATGTTCTGTCCCAGACCAGCACTCAGTACGTTTCCGCACAGCAGCTCGTCTACCTGATCAGGAGCAACCTTTCCATCTTCCAGCAGTGCCTTCACTACTGTAGCCCCTAAATCAACTGGTTTTACGGTAGTTAAAGAACCTAAGAAACTACCGATTGCACTACGTTTTGCGCTAACAACATAAGTTTTTCTCATTTTTCTCTACCTGTCTTTCTTTCAAAATTCATATGTGTCTCTTACGACACTCAATACATCAACATAGTACCTAAAATCTAAGCATTTGTCAATAACTTGTGAAAAAATTCATAAGTGAAATGTATTCCGTTTGTCAATAACCAGAATATCGGGAAAGGGAAACATTGTGAAAATCGCTATCTCAGATATTTCTTGATTAGAGTACCGTCGGGTAAAAGCAATACTGCAATAAAGCGTATCTCTGCTTTTTTGCACGGTTTATCGGGAAACAGATATTTCAAATTCCCGTCATGTCTGAGAAAGCAGAGGAAAACAAGCCCTTTTGAGCTTGTTTCTTTGTTTATACGCGCTTAATGATGACAGCAGCACCCTGTCCGCCGCCAATGCACAGGGAAGCCAGACCGATGCTTACATCGCGCTTCTGCATTTCGTGAAGCAGGCTGACCAGAATACGGTTTCCGGATGCACCGACTGGATGTCCCAGGGCGATTGCTCCACCGTTGACATTGGTTTTTTCCATAAAGGCGCTGCGATCCATGCCGGTAGCTTCCTTTAGCTCATGGATTACACCCAGAGCCTGTGCAGCGAATGCCTCGTTCAGTTCAACCAGCTCCATATCCTTAATTTTTAAATCCGCATATTTCAATGCATGCAGAATTGCCGGGGTAGGGCCAAGACCCATGACGCGTGGATCCACACCACCCTGACCAATGCCGATTACCTCAGCCAGCGGTGTCAGATTGTATTTCTTGACAGCATCCTCACTGGCGATGATCGTGAAGCTGGCACCATCATTGATACCGGATGCATTTCCGGCTGTAACTGTGCCATCCTTTGTGAATGCCGGACGCAGCTTTGCCAGCTTTTCCGGAGTGGATGCGCGGTTTGGATGCTCATCGGTATCAAATACCGTCACGCTGCCCTTGCGTCCCGGCACCTCAACCGGAATGATTTCATCCTGGAAACGGCCGGAGTCGATGGCAGCGATTGCCTTCTGCTGGGATGCGTAGGCAAAGGCATCCTGATCCTCACGGGAAATGGAATACTTTTTCGCAATATTATCTGCGGTAACACCCATGTGAATACCGTACATACCATCTGTCAAACCATCATGCAGCATAGAATCCACCATTTTCATATCGCCCATTTTCACACCGTTGCGCACCTTGCTCGGTACCAGGTACGGTGCATTGGTCATAGACTCCACACCGCCGGCTACAAAAATATCACCAAAGCCGCACTGGATGCGCATAGTTGCTTCCATAACTGCCTTTAACCCGGAGCCGCACAGCATATTCAGGGACTGTGCGCACACCTCAACCGGAACGCCTGCCTTAATGCTGACCTGACGGCCGATGTTTTGACCAAGGCCTGCCGCGATTACGTTACCGACGATCACCTCGTCAATATTTGCAGGATCAATGCCTGCTTCCTCAATGGTTTTGCTTAAAACTGCAGCGCCCAGATCTACCAGGGGCAGGTTGGTAAGCCCGCCCATGAAGCTTCCGATAGCGCTTCGCTTTGCTGCTACGACATATGCTTTTCTCATGTAATAACCTCCGCTTTCTTTGCTGGTCTTTCTTGGGGAAGGGGAAGAGAACCCTTTGACAAGGCTATGGTAACGGAAGAAAAAACGTTTGTCAAGAAACTTGTTAAAAAATTAACAAATGCGAATGTAGAAATATATTCGGAACAAATGTCAACTTGTTAATTTTGTAACAAAAACTTGTTAAAACTTTAACAAACATATTGACGAGAATAAAAAAGAGGTCTAAAATGTAGATGGATTATGTATTCTCGACAACACGAAGAATACGCTGCTTATACTATATTTATATAGGCGCATGCAAGCAATCCTAAGTTCAAGTAAATCAAGGAGAGGAGATCACTTATGGACTTCATGTTAACAGAACAACAACAGATGATGAAGAAACTTTTCGCTGAGTTTGCTGAAAAAGAAGTAAAACCTCTTGCAGCAGAAGTAGACGAAGAGGAACGTTTCCCTAGAGAAAACGTCGAAAAAATGAAAGCCTGCAAAATGATGGGGATTCCGTTCAGCAGAGAATACGGTGGAGCAGGGGCTGACTACCTGAGCTATATTCTGGCAGTGGAAGAGCTGAGCAAGAAATGCGGTACAACAGGTGTTGTATTATCTGCCCACACATCTCTTGGTACATGGCCAATCGAGCACTTCGGTACAGAAGAACAGAAAAACAAATATTTGCCTGACTTATGTACAGGTAAGAAGCTGGCTGCTTTCGGCTTAACAGAGCCAAATGCTGGTACAGATGCTGCCGGACAGCAGACCACTGCAGTCAAAGACGGAGACGGCTACATCCTGAATGGTACGAAGATTTTTATCACCAATGCTGGTGAAGCTGATGTATATGTAATCTTCGCAATGACAGACAAGACAAAGGGAACACATGGTATCTCTGCATTTATCGTAGAGAAGGGAATGCCAGGGTTCACCGTTGGTCAGCATGAGAAGAAGCTGGGTATCCGCGGTAGTGCTACCAGTGAGCTGATTTTCAACAATGTACGCTTAGGCAAGGAGCACCTGCTTGGTCAGGAAGGAAAAGGCTTCAAGATTGCCATGATGACACTGGATGGCGGACGTATCGGTATCGCTGCACAGGCACTTGGTATTGCACAGGGTGCAATCGATGAAACTGTTCCTTATGTAAAGGCTCGTAAGCAGTTTGGACGTTCTATTGCAAAATTCCAGAACACACAGTTCCAGCTGGCTGATATGCAGGTAAAAACAGATGCAGCTAGATGGCTGGTATACGATGCAGCAATGAAGAAAGAAAAGGGTCTTCCTTACTCTGTGGAAGCTGCGAAGGCAAAGCTGTTTGCAGCAGAGGTCGCTATGGAGGTTACAACCAAGGCGATTCAGCTGATGGGTGGATACGGTTATACTCGTGACTATCCAGTTGAAAGAATGTTCCGTGATGCGAAGATCACTGAAATCTATGAGGGTACTTCCGAAGTACAGCGTATGGTTATCAGTGGCGCAATGCTGAAGTAATACAGAGAGAAAAGAAAGGATACGAAGATTATGAAAATTATCGTTCTTGTAAAACAGGTACCGGATTCTACTGAAATCCGTGTTGACAAAGTTACTGGTACATTGATTCGTGCCGGAGTTCCTAGTATCATCAATCCAGATGATCTGGCTGGTGTGGAAGCTGCGCTGCAGCTGAAAGAAAAATACGGGGCAACTGTTACTATCATTTCTATGGGGCCTCCTCAGGCTACGGGAATGCTGAAAGAATTATACGCTCGTGGAGTTGACGAATGTATCCTGATCACGGACCGCAAATTTGCAGGTGCAGATACATGCGCAACCTCCAGTACACTGGCTGCTGCATTGAACAAGACAGGCTATGACCTGATCATTGCAGGACGTCAGGCAATTGATGGGGATACTGCACAGGTTGGTCCGCAGACTGCTGAACGTCTGGGAATTCCGCAGGTTACCTATGTAGACGACATTATTGAACTTAGTGATACTGCTGTTACTGTTAGAAAATCACTGGAAGACAGTGAAGAAATCATCGAGGCAAAGCTGCCTTGCGTTCTGACTACCTTAAGTGGAATGAACGAGCCACGTTACATGAACTGTAACGATATCGTTGACTCCTTCTCAAAAGAAGTGAAAGTTATGACATTTGATGATCTGGGAATCGATGAGAGCATCGTTGGTCTTGCAGGTTCTCCGACAAAGGTTCACGCTACATTCACCAAAGAAGTATCTGCTGAAACAGAAACATTCGATCTGCCGGCTGCAGAAGCTGCCAAACTGATTGCAAAGACACTGAAAGACAAGCAGATCATTACGAAATAGGAGGAGAAGGAACAATGGCTAAATTTGAAGGATATAAAGACATTTACGTATTCGTAGAACAAAAAAACGGCGAAGTTGCCAACGTTGGATACGAGCTGATTTCCGAAGCTAGAAAACTGGTTGCATCCATTCCTCAGATGAACTTCCAGGTTGTCGGCGTACTGCTTGGACACAACATCAAAGATAAGGCAAACGATGTGATCGCTCACGGTGCTGATAAGGTAATCGTTGTGGACGATGCGCTGCTGGAAGGATATTCCACTCAGTTCTATGCGGATGCCCTGACACAGGTTATCAACAACTTCAAGCCGGACAGCTTCCTGACAGGAGCTACTGTGCTTGGTCGTGACCTTGCACCACGTGTTGCTGCACGTCTGAATGCAGGTCTGACTGCAGATGCTACTAAGATTGAAATCGATCAGGAAAAAGCAAAGGACGGAGAAGCACTGCTGCTGGTTACTCGTCCTACCTTCGGTGGAAACCTGTTTGGTACGATCGTATGCCCGGATACTCGTCCACAGATGGCTACAATTCGTCCAAATGTATTCTCCATGGATGCTGTTGATGCTTCCAGAACAGGAGAAGTTATCGAATTTGCTCCGGCATGGACAGATACTGATCCAAAGGTAATCGTTAAGGAAGTCATCGCTAAGGTTGTGGAAGGTGTTGACATCACAAAGGCTGAAATCCTGGTAGGTGCAGGCCGTGGTGCTGAGGACTGCCTGGATATGGTGCAGGCTGTTGCTGAAGAGCTGGGCGGCGAAATGTGCGCATCCCGTGCAGTAATTGATGATGGATTTGCTGACAAGGCAATTCAGGTAGGACAGACTGGTAAAACTGTACGTCCGAGTCTGTACATCGCATGCGGTATTTCCGGTGCCTGCCAGCATGTTGCCGGTATGGAAAAATCCGATATGATCATCGCGATCAACCGCGATCCGCAGGCTGAAATCTTCAGCATTGCAAATATGGGCTTCATCGGTGATGTAAAGGAAGTTCTTCCTCTGCTGAAGGATGAAATCATCGCTGCAAAAAAAGGATAATAACATGAATATACAAGAGGGTGGGAAACTGCCCCTCTTGGTATATAAAAAGAAAAAGTAAAGGAGATAAATCTATGAAAAAAGTTGGTGTAATTGGTGCCGGAACAATGGGCCAGGGTATTGCAAATGCATTTGCTTCCAATGGTTATGATGTAACCGTATGTGACATTAAAATTGAATGGGCACAGGGCGGAATTGACAAAATCGCAAAAAAACTGGACAAGCTGGTTTCCAGAGAAAAAATGACTGCTGACAAGGCTGCTGAAGTAAAGGGTAACCTGAAGGCTGGAGAATACAAGGATTTAGCTGACTGCGATTTGATCGTAGAGGCTGTTCTTGAAAAAATGGAAGTTAAAAAAGAGCTGTTTACAACATTGGATGAAATCTGTAAGGATTCCTGTATCTTTGGATCTAACACATCTTCTTTATCCATTACAGAAATCGCTACCGGAATCAAACACAATGTGATCGGTATGCATTTCTTCAATCCGGCTGACCGTATGAAGCTGGTTGAGGTTATTTCCGGAATCAACACACCTGTTGAAACGAAGGAAGCAATTCTGGAAATCTCTAAATCCTTAGGAAAGACTCCGGTTGAGGTTGCAGAAGGTCCTGGATTTGTAGTAAACCGTATCTTGGTTCCTATGATCAACGAGGCTGCATTCATCCTGCAGGAAGGAATTGCTTCTGTTGAGGATATTGACACAGCAATGAAGCTGGGTGCCAACCATCCGATGGGGCCTCTGGCATTGGGCGATCTGATCGGTCTGGATATCGTTGAGGCAATCATGGATGTTCTTTACAATGAAACTAAGGACTCTAAATACCGTTGCTGTACACTGATCCGCAAAATGGTTCGCGGTGGTAAGCTGGGTCAGAAATCCGGTGTTGGCTTCTACGACTACGCTAAATAATTCACGCATAGAAAATATGACGAGTGAATCTGTAATTTCACATGAAACCCATTGAAATTGTGGATTCACTTTTTAAAAACGGAAAGGAAGATGAATACAATGGAAACTATTTTAGTAAACTATGAAGGACATGTAGCAACGATTACAATCAACCGTCCAAAAGCACTAAATGCATTAAGCACACAGGTGTTAACAGAGCTGAACCAGGCACTGGATGAGGTTGCAGCGAACAAGGATGTCTATGCACTGGTAATTACTGGAGCTGGAGAAAAATCCTTTGTTGCAGGTGCAGATATTGCAGAAATGAAGGATAAGAGCGTGGAAGAGGCTGCTACCTATGGAAAATTCGGTAATGAAGTATTCCGTAAAATTGAGACCTTCCGCTGTCCGGTTATCGCTGCAGTAAACGGCTTTGCATTAGGTGGAGGCTGCGAGCTGGCAATGAGCTGCGATATTCGTGTGGCAAGTGAAAATGCTGTTTTCGGACAGCCAGAGGTAGGCTTGGGAATTACGCCAGGCTTTGGTGGAACCCAGCGTCTGGCTCGTCTTGTAGGTACAGGCATTGCGAAGGAAATGATCTATACAGCAAGAAATATCAAGGCAGACCGCGCTTATGCAATCGGCTTGGTAAACAGTGTTGTTCCTGCAGATGAGCTGATGGCAGCAGTTATGAAAATGGCAAACGGTATTGCGAAAAATGCACCGCTTGCAGTAGCATATTCGAAAAAAGCTATCAACAACGGACTGCAGACAGATATCGACGGCGGTATTGCAATCGAGGTGGAAGAATTCTCCAACTGCTTCGCTACGGAGGATCAGACCTATGGTATGACATGCTTCCTGGAAAAAACAAAGGATAAAAAATTCTCTAACAAATAAGCAAGATGGATTCTTGGGCTTATTATTTCCGTAAACGCTTTCACTTATGGTACACTGAAAGCAGGAAATAATACAAAGGAGGTAATCGATTTGAGTAAAGTAATAAGTATTGAACAGGCAGTATCCATGATTCCGGATGGTGCTGCAATAGGAATTGGCGGTTTTATCGGATCCGGTCATCCGCAGGAATTTTCTGTAGGTATCGAGGAATCCTTTCTCAAGAGCGGACATCCAAAGGATCTGACCATCATGTTTTCTGCGGGGATCGGAGATGGAACTGACCGTCTCGGTCTGAATAAGCTGGGACATGAGGGGCTGCTGAAGCGTATTATCGGCGGTCACTGGGGTCTGATTCCAAAGCTGCAAAAGCTGGTATTTGAAAACAAGGTAGAGGGCTACAATCTTCCTCTCGGTACCATTTCCCTGATGTTCCGTGATATTGCAGGACATCGGCCAGGAACGATTACAAAGGTTGGTCTGAAAACCTTTGTCGATCCGCGTATTGAGGGTGCTAAGATGAATGAGCGCTCCAAGGAAGATTTGGTAGAGCTGATGCACATCGATGGCGAGGAGTGGCTGCGCTATAAATCCTTCCCGCTAAACGTGGCGCTGATTCGTGCTACGTATTGCGATGAGGATGGTAACGCAACAATGGAGAAGGAAGCCGCTACACTGGATTCTCTCTCCATTGCCCAGGCTGCGAAAAATTCCGGCGGTATCGTATTGCTGCAGGTGGAAAAGGTGGTACAGAACGGTACCCTGGATCCAAGAAAAGTAAAAATACCTGGTATCTATGTTGATGGCATTGTTGTCGCACGTCCGGAAAATCACTGGCAGACATATGCGAATCCGTATGATCCTGCATTGAGCGGGGAAGTAAAGGTTCCGGTTAATTCCATTGCTCCAATGAAGCTGAATGAGCGCAAGGTGATCTGCCGTCGTGCTGCGATGGAGCTTGATCCTGCTGCAATTATCAATCTTGGTATCGGTATGCCGGAGGGAATTGCTAACGTGGCAAACGAAGAAGGCTTGCCAGGATTAAAGCTGACAGTGGAAGCCGGCGGTATCGGCGGTGTTCCGAATGCAGGGACTGCGTTTGGTACCTGTACAAATCCGGATGCAATTATCGACCAGCCATATCAGTTTGACTTCTATGACGGCGGCGGATTGGATCAGGCGTTCCTCGGACTTGCCGAATGCGACTGCTCCGGTAATATCAATGTCAGCCGTTTCGGGCCAAAGATTGCCGGCTGCGGAGGCTTTATCAATATTACACAGACCTCACCGGTCGTTGTGTACTGCGGAACCTTTACCGCAGGTGGTCTGAAGGTGGAAGTCAGGGATGGAAAGCTGCATATTTTACAGGAAGGAAGAATTAAAAAGTTCAAGAAGGAAGTTGAACAGATCACCTTCTCTGCAGAATTTGCAACGGAAACCGGACAAAAGGTTCTGTATGTAACAGAGCGTGCAGTGTTCGAGCTGCTGGACGGTAAACTGACACTGACAGAAATCGCTCCGGGTGTTGATTTGGAACAGGATGTACTGGGGCAGATGGAATTTAAGCCTGCTGTCGCAGAGCATCTGAAAACAATGGATGAACGTCTGTTCCGTGATGAGCTGATGGGATTAAAAGCATAATTGTATAGCATATAGAAGAAATGGGATGGAAGCATCCCATTTTTCCATTTTTGCGCACATAATTCCAAAACGCTTTACATTTCTAGTGGTATTTATATAATAAAGGTGTAGCAAGGATTATCACACTTGATGAAAGTGATGATATAGAGATTGCGGAAGGAAACAGTGGAGACCGTTGGTCCTGGAGATTGTTTCGGAAGCTGTCTCAGCCATGTATTGTCTGGCATAGCATTGTGTTGGAAATGATAAGGTAACTTGTAGTGAGTAGCATTAGCATGTAAAAGTCTCAATGGTAGTAGAAATAATCACAGGCAATACAGGGCAAACGATAGGCGGTAGCGGACAAAGAGTTTCCGGCCGCCTTTTCGTTTCCTTTTCGCTCTTGCTGTATTATAATGATAGGGTGAAAAGAAATGAGGAATGAATATGTACAGCTTTCGTAATGATTACAGTGAAGGGGCACATCCGCAGATTTTGGAGTGTCTGCAGGAAATGAATCAAAAACAGAATATTGGTTATGGAGAGGATACACTTTGCGAGCAGGCAAAAAAGCTGCTGCGGGAAAAGCTGCAGTGTGAGCATTGTGACATTCATTTTCTGGTCGGTGGAACCCAGGCAAATCTGACCGTAATTGCTTCCGCTCTGCGTCCGTATGAGGCAGTGATTGCCGTAGACAGCGGGCATATCAATGTCCATGAAACAGGTGCTGTGGAAGCGAGCGGCCACAAGGTGCTGATAGCAGAGGGCATTGATGGAAAAATTACACCGGAGGGAATCCGGAAAACGGTGCTGCGTCATGAGGATGAGCATATGGTAAAGCCGGCCATGGTGTATATATCCAATGCGACGGAAATCGGAACGATTTATCATAAAGAGGAGCTGAAGGAAATTGCAGCCGTATGCAGGGAGCTAAACCTTTATCTGTTCATGGATGGTGCCCGTATGGGAGCGGCGCTTGCAGCAGCCGACAATGATCTGGACTATGCGGACCTGTGTCGCTATTGTGATGTTTTTTACCTTGGCGGTACCAAAAACGGTGCATTGTT
Organism: Erysipelotrichaceae bacterium 66202529; assembly: GCA_017161075.1. Classification (NCBI taxonomy): domain Bacteria; kingdom Bacillati; phylum Bacillota; class Erysipelotrichia; order Erysipelotrichales; family Erysipelotrichaceae; species Erysipelotrichaceae bacterium 66202529. Next base: position 2,108,375 of record CP046174.1, read on the forward strand.
TGGAGAAGCGGTTGTCATTGTCCGGGAGGAATTAAAAAAAGACTTTCGGTATATGATTAAGCAGCGTGGCGGAATGCTTGCCAAGGGCTGGCTGCTGGGTGCGCAGTTTGCCGTGCTGTTTGAGGGAAACCGGTATCTGGAAATTGCAGCGCATGCGAACCGGATGGCACAGCGAATGCAGGAGGCGATGGAAGCATTGCATATACCACTCTTTATAAAAACGACCACCAATCAGATTTTTCCGATACTATCTAATGTGCTGATTGAGGAATTACAAAAGGACTATGCATTTCAGGTATGGGAAGTGATGGATGAAGAGCATACTGCGATGCGCTTTGTGACCTCATGGGCAACAAGGGAGGAGGAAGTGGACCGCTTTATTGCACATCTCAACGTGGTGAGCAATCGGCTGCGAAAGATATAGAACAAAAAAGCTTATCCTGCACTTTGCAAAACAGAATTTGCAGTGCTCGATAAGCTTTTCTTTTTATGCTCAAGTCTCAGACTTTCAAAGCTGTACATTCCTGATTCGGATGGAGAAATGTGAAGGCATCACGTGGAATCCAGCCCATGAGTCCCTGGCGTTTCACAAGAGCCATATCACCGTTCAGAGAAACAACCTTGACAAAATCTCCGGCTTTTGCAGGAATATGATAGTTGGTAAAGTCACATGCGTGAAGCTCGTTGCCTTTATAAAACAGGAATTTCTTAGCAATCCAGAAGGTTCTTCCACTGGCCTCGTGCTGGCAGAAGCAGGCCGTATCCGTTTCCTGAAGGACACGAACTCTTCCCTCATGCCAGGTTATGAAAAAAGGGGAGGTATTTAAGGGAAGGATATCTCGTAGGATGCGTGCTTTTCTTAAATGATCACTGCAGGCGAACTGAAACCGTCCGCGTTCATAAAGCAGGGCATTCAGTTGACCGGCGGCTTTTACCTCATTCCCCCCGTCAATGGATATGATGTGTCTATGAGCATCTATGATAGGGTTGAAGCAGCAAATCTGCTTTCTGTATTCGCTGACAGGAAGATGACCGACAACAACATATTTATGGAAGTGTACATCCTCTTTCATAAATAAATCCTGTACCATGATATCACGCATATCTCTGCCATAGGAGGCTTCATCCCGAATCCCGGCATGTGCGAATATAAAGCGCTCGGTTTCAATCACATGGGGAAGGCTGTCGATAAACGTCAATTCCCTGAGAAATACATTACGAATGCGTTCACTGAGAAGCTTCATATCAGTGTCCTTATGAATACTCATTCCGATGCGCTGTGCCATTTCGTGAATGACGCTGTTTTTTCGTTCGAGAAGAATTTCACGCAGAAATTCCAGTCGTGTGTCATGCAGCACATTGCGACAGACTACATCACAGTTTCCAATCATCGGATGTACGTGGGGACTGTTTGATAGCTTCATGATATAATGTAGGGTTTCCAGATTGTACGGCCCTTTTTCAAGCAGATCACCAACAAGAAATAATTCATCCTTTGCCGTTGTGAAGGCAATCTTTTTCAGCAGCTTTTTCAACACCGGCAGGTTGCCGTGAATATCACTGATGGCGATGATACGTCTGTCCTTTGCATATACAGAATAGGAATGAATGGATCGATCAAACATAGACGGCCTCCTTGTCTCTGGCTCAATTATAGTGAATTTCCCTTCGCCATGCAAGAAAAACGTTGTAAACTTGTAAATCCTGCGGTATCCTATAACTAATAGAGGAGCGGCTTATGAAACAAAAATATTTCTTTTTTGATATTGACGGAACGTTAACGGATGGATCGGATTTCTATGGCGGTATTCCGGATAGTGCCGTAACAGCAATTCAGCGTTTGAAGGAAAACGGCCATCAGGTCGCAATCGCAACTGGACGGCCGTATGAAAAAGCCAAGCCTATGGCGGAGCTGGTTGGCATAGATTGTATGGTATGCAATGGAGGGTATGCCTGCTATGAGCAGGATATCTGTCTGGAATCCCGTGGTCTTGATAAAAAGGACTGCCTGCACGTCATACAGGAATGCAGAGCTGCGCATATACCGTTTTGTGTTTCCTGCGATGATACCTTTGCCTTTTATTCTCATGAGGAGGGCTTTCTGGAGGCTGTACAGCCCTGCATATTTCGCGGTACACTGAAAATTCTGCCCAATCTGAATTATACAAAAATTCCTGAGATTCATCGTATACTGATTGCCCTGAAGCCGGGGGAGGAAACGATGATCCGCGATTATCACAGTCTGGTTCCCATGCGCTATCACGAAACCTATGTAGTTGTGGAGCCGGATGATAAATTTCACGGTATCGAAACGATGATGCGTCATTGGCGGGGAAATCTGCAGGATGTAGTGGTATTCGGGGATGGCTTAAATGATGTAAAGATGTTTCAGCAGGCAGCATTTTCGATTGCGATGGGGAACGCTGTTGCGGAACTGAAGCAGGAGGCGGATTATGTGACAGCCTGTGCAGCGGAAGATGGCATTCGTGAAGCTCTGTATCATTTTGGGTGGATATGAGGACGTGTGCGAATACTAAAAATATAGTAAATCAATAAATTTGAAATAACATTCACACAATATTTGTATTCAAGTGTAGTAAGAGAGGGGAGGCAATTATGAAGGACTTGCGTGGTTTTCTGATTCGCTATTACCGCCTGCAGAAAAATTTTTCACAGGAGGGATTGTGCCATGGCATCTGTGCAGTATCCTATCTGAGTAAAATCGAACAGGGCAGGGTAGTGGCAGCGGATGAAATTTATCAAGCCTTGTTTCAGGCACTGGGCATTAGCTTTCAAGCAGATGGACTCTGGATTGCACAGGCAAGGGGGATGCTGCAGGAGCTGGCAGAGAGCTGGTTTTATGAGGAACGATGTGATGCTTGTGAGCTGCGGGAGCATATGGAAGAATTGCTGCATTCTCCCCTGTGTGTGGATGCCCTGCTGCTCAAAGCGCTATATGAGAAGCAGGAAGCGGAAAAGCTGCTGCAGGAGCTGGCGGTCTTTCTGGACTATATGAATAATGAACAACGCTTCCTATATCACTTTCTCTGTGCCCGGCAGCAGTATGCATCGAAAGAAAAGGATGCATTTGTACATATGCTTGCTGAACTGCAGGAGGCACAGAAATACGGAGATTACAGCATTGTGTATCAGGAAAAGGGCATTGCATATGCCAGACTCGGTGATTATTCCCAGGCTCTGTATCATCATGTGAAGGCCTATGATCTGGCGTGTGAGGAAGGCTTTCTCCCTTGTATGATCGATGCATCCATGCATATTGCAAACTGTTATTCCGGCATGCATGCGGAAGGGGTCATGCTGAAATATTATGAACGCTGTGAGCATTTGTGCCGCAGCTCCCATAATAAGCAGATGCAGGCCTATGTATGGTATAATATCGGCTCGACCTATCAGCAGTGGAACGCATATGAAAAGGCACTGCCACTGCTGTTAAAGGCTTATGCTGTTCTGAATGATACCTTTCTATGCTGTCATAAGCTGGCACTTGTATATGAGCAGCTTCAAAGAAGGGAAGAGGGACAGCGTTATGTGAAAGAGATGGAAAACCAGCTGCAGGAGCACCCATTTGCGAATGGTGAAGAAATTCTAAGATTTGTAAAATACCGCTATGAACAGGCAGTAGATGAGGATGCTTATATCGACTGTCTACAGCATCTCTGTGCCAGCAGCCAATATTTTCACGGCTTACGGCAGTTTCATTTGCCCTATCTCATTGATGCTTTGAAAAGGAAGCGGCGCTACAAGGAGGCACTGCAGCTGATGGAGGAACAGCATTTTCCTGAAATAGATACATTATGACACTTAAACCCTGTATTTGTTGGGTGATTTTCCCAAATACAGGGGATTTTTTTGTTTGAATAGATACAGTATACTGTTTGCAGGAGGGGATGTATATGAAAAAGACTTTATGGACACATGATTTTACGATTATAACAGTTGGCACGCTGATCAGTGCTGTCGGCTCCACTGCGATGAATTTTGCGTTATCTCTGGTGGTGTTTGATTACACTGCATCTACCTTTATGACCGGTGTTTTCTCTGCTATCTCCCTGCTGCCTACGATTCTCATTCCTATCCTGGCCGCTCCGCTTGTCGATGGAGGCAACAGAAAGCGTCTGATTGTTTTGCTGGATGGAGGAAATGGGATTCTGTATCTGCTGTTTGCTGTATTTCTGTTTTTGAATGGATTTTCCTATATCGGATATTTGCTGTTCTCTTTGATCACCGCATCCATCGGCGCGATTTATTCACTGGCATATACGTCCTTGTATCCGGATCTGATCCCTGCAGGCTTTGCGCAAAAGGGGTACTCGGTATCCTCCCTGATCTATCCTAGTGTAACAGCCCTATTCACTCCGATAGCATCCCTGCTGTATGTATATCTTGGAATCGCCTGGATTTGTATGATGGAGGGGGTTCTGCTTCTTCTTGCGGCACTGTTTGAGGCGAATATCCGGTATCGGGAAAAAGGGGGGAGCAGTGTATTCTCATTTCAGAAATACAAGGAGGATTTGCTCTATGGATTCCGGTATCTGAAAAAGGAAAAGGGGATCCGTTCCATTTACGGCTATATGGCGGTAACCAATGCATCCGCAGAGGGAATCAGTCTGGTAACGATGGCGATGTTTCAATCATCGTTCATCCTTACGACAACCATGTATGCCTTTTTGACAACAGCAGATACCCTGGGACGTATGGTTGGCGGTGTTGTGCATTATGTGCTGCATATCCCTGCGCATAAACGCTATCGGGTAGCTCTTGGCGTATATGCCATCTATGAAGCTCTGGATATGGCTTTTCTGTTTCTTCCGTATCCCCTGATGGTTGTCAATCGCTTCACCTGTGGGTTTCTGGGTATCAATTCCCTGAATATCCGGGAGTCCAGTACACAAAACTATATCCCCTCGCATATGCGCGCCAGAGTAAATGCTTTGTTTCAGGTACTGGTTGCCCTGATTATGATGGCCTCCAGATTTAGCGCCGGTGTGATTGCACAGTACCTGTCATATCCGATGACGGCCCTGCTGTTTGCATCCATTGCCATGCTTTCCATTTTCCTGTTGATTGTCCGTAACAGAAGGAGTGTTTCACAAATTTACAACCAGGAGCTATGAGTTGAGTGGAAGCAGTGCTATAATGAGTAGCAAGGAGGGATGTTTATGTTAAAGGATTTGTTATTGAAAAACAGAAGCTATCGGGGATATGATGAAACAAGAGAAGTGACGATGGAGGAGTTGAAGGATCTGGTGGCGTGTGCCAGACTGACACCATCTAGCGTCAATATGCAGGCATTAAAGTATTACCTGGCCTGTACAAGAGAAGAAACAGATAAGATACAGCCACTGACTGCCTGGGCTAGAGCATTAAAAAAGGAAGTGCCGTATAAGCATCATTGTCCCAGGGCATTTGTTATAATCTGTCAGGATACCCATATATCAAATGCATTAGAGGCATATCAGAGGGATGTCGGGATCGTTGCACAGACAATGCTGCTGCGTGCTGTTGAGATGGGACTGGGCGGCTGCATGATTGGCAGCTTTCAAAAGGATGCGCTGCATGAGGCTTTGCATATGGAGGAGCATATCCGTCCGCTGCTGGTAGTCGCACTTGGTAAGCCGGATGAAACCATCGTGATTGAGGATGTGAATGAGCAGGGAGATACCACATATTATCGGGATGCACAGGATGTTCACCATGTGCCAAAGCGCACTCTTGAGGAATTGATACTTTCCAAGGAGAAGAAGGATGCTGCGTGATTATCAGAACCAGGATTTACCGCAGATGTGTGCCATCTGGAATGCAATCGTAGCGCAAGGGATGGCCTTTCCACAGGAGGAGTTGCTGGATGAGGCTGAGGCAGAAACATTCTTTTCTGCACAAAGTAAAACGCGTGTCTGTATTCTTGAAGATACCACGGTGTGCGGTTTGTATATCTTGCATCCCAACAATGTAGGACGCTGTTCGCATATTTGCAATGCCAGCTTTGCGGTGGATGCCAATCAGCGGGGGAAACAGCTTGGCAGAAGGCTGGTAGAGGATTGTATGGAAACAGCGAAGGCGCTCGGATTTCGCATCCTGCAATTCAATGCAGTCGTTGAAAGCAATACTGCTGCCCGTCATCTGTATGAAAGTCTTGGCTTTACTGCATTGGGAATGATACCCAAAGGCTTTCGTCAATTGGATGGCAGGTATGCAAATATCGTGCCGTATTACATCACCTTAATACCGTAATGCTTCCTATCAAAGATACAGCTTACTGATGAACATATGGAAATACACGTATGACCTGAAAACCTCTGATATCCAAGTATACAGGAGAGCAGGAAGCAAAAGTGAAGAATGAAAGAAAAAGCGTATTGGAAAGCGGCTGCGTACGACTGTGCAAGCATCGCTTCCATGCAGAAATACGAATCCACAGGACAACATCATTCTGATTCTGATCGCTGCCATATGTTTTAAAATGCATTCTGTCTGCCATACATCTGCATTGTGAACAGCGGCTTTTTATCACATACTCAACTCATACTGAAAAAAACAGGGAAATGGTAACATTCACGTATACTGTGGTGCTGCCGTTTCCTTTCTGGCCTTTTCAGAGAATAGAAAGTCAGCTTAATGGATGAGCTTGCTTTTAAATAGGATCAAACGTAAGCACGAAAAGTGTCAGGCTTGAATGATGGGGATATAAACAAGAATGCAAAAGGATATATTTATAAATATAAAAGAAGTGAACATACACCTGATCGCAAAGAGGCTCTTCGTCAATAACGGATATGTGATTGCGCTGTAAAAAAAATAGAAGAAATAAGATTTCCAAAGGCATTGGAATTTATTTCTTCGTTTTATATCATACCTGTACCTAACGCAGGAACAACAGCATAGAGCTTTTTATCATATTTTTACGTTTTTTATCTTCTTCATAAGGTGAGCCAGTGCCTACGATATCCAAAAAGCCTGTTTGTCTTATTCCTTTTTGCACAAGCCTTTTTATTTTGTACTTTGCTTTTGAAACAGCCAGGGGATGAGTGTATCAAGCTCCTGCTCCCAGCTTGCTTCATTGTGTTTTCCCTTGTAAACAAGGTTAGGGTATACTGCTGCCTCTTTATCCAGCAGCTTTCGTATGATGGCAAGGATTCTGCCGCTGGCAAGTGCGAGCTGCTGTTTGCTGCGATATTCATCACTTCCCCAGGAGATATAAAGCTGATGCGAGCGCAGGCTGGTGCAGGCCTCTATTTCCGCAAGAAGCTCCTCCTTTAAAGAATAGATGAAGGGAGATAATATGGCAGCCTTGCTGTAGACATCCTCATGATGTACGATTGCATACAACGCCATCAGACCGCCCATGGAGCTGCCCCCGATTGCGGTATGGCGTTTATGGGGCAGGGTGCGGTATGTATGATTGATCCACTGCTTCAAATCTGTGCTCATCCACTCCATGAGCTCCTTACCCTGACCATGGATAAATCCAACCTGTGTATCCGTGAAATCATAGGGGGAAAATTCCTCCAAACGGCGGTTGCCCTCATGATTGCACTCGATGCCGACAACGATGAGCGAGGCTTCCTGTTCATCCAACCAGCGCGATAAGCCCCAGCTTTTGCCAAAGGTCGCATCCTCATCATAGAATAGATTATGACCGTCAAACATATATAAAACAGGATATCGCTTATTCCCTTGCTCATAATCCTGCGGAAGATAAATGTGCAGCATCCGCATCGTCTGAAAGCAGGGGATATAAATCTCTCTTTTTTCAATCATACCATCACCTCATGCACAGTATTATAGCACAAAAATAATGTCAAATGGCGCTAAGGTTTGTTATAATGAGAGAAAGAAGGGAGGATGACTTATGATCTGGATGACTTGTATACTGTTTCTGGCGGTTGTTCTCTATTATATTTTTAAGGAGCATGCCTCACCATTTGTATCGCTTGCCTGGAAAAGCGCATCCTCTGCGTGTTTTGTGCTTGTCGGCTTTTGTGCGTATATGCAAAGCAATAATACATCCTATGGCGGATTCATGCTGGCAGGTCTTGTACTTGGTGCAGCAGGTGATGTACTGCTTGCGCTGCCATTCTGTTATCCGCGATATGAGGATTATTTTTTTCTTGGTGGATTATCTGCCTTTCTGTTTGGACATCTGGCGTATGCAATGACGCTGTATGCCATGCCTTGGAATATAGGTGTGATAACTGCAATCGGTTCCCTTGTGCTGGCTGTTGTAGTAATTGCACTCTTGCAGAAGCAGCACATTGATTTTAAAAGGATGCGTGCACCGAGTACCCTGTATGCTTCTGTCATTCTCTTTATGGAAGCCTGTGCGCTCTGGCATCTGCAGGACGGGTGGCTGTATGGCGGTGTTTTGAATATTGCGGCACTGTGCTTTGTTCTCAGTGATGTCATTCTGGCCTTTATGCTGTTTGGGGATAAAAACACCTCTGCTATGACGCGCTGTAATCTGAGTCTGTATTATACGGCGCAGCTGCTGCTGGCACTGAGTATGCTATTGCGGTAGCATATAGCTGTGGTTTTGGGGAAAGCTGTGTTATAGTAAGTACAAAGGAGATGGTCGTTATGAAGCATGTACGTATGATGTATTTAAAGGGCTGTCCGCATTGCAAGGCGGCATTTGCCATGGTAAAGCAGCTGCAGGAAGCATACCCCGAGTTACGGGATATTCATATTGAAACAATTGAGGAACAGGAACACAAGGAGCTTGCGGATTCTTTGGATTACTGGTATGTTCCCACCTATTTTGTAGATGGTGAAAAGCTGCTGGAGGGTGTTCCTTCCGTTGATCAAATCGAAAGGGTGCTGCGCGCAGCACTGTAAAGAACCCGTTTGAGTATTGTAAAGCAGGAGGAAGTGCAGATAGATGTAAGGGTTATTTCCTGTGCAGGGTTCTGACATTTAAGCGGTTGCCTGTAGGAAGGCGCTGTAATAGCTCTGTACAATAAAAAGAAAGCTCTGTCAGCTAGTGTGTCAGAGCTTTTTTTATTCCTGAACGTAGCGGAAGAAATCCAGAATTTCCTCTTCTGTTTGAAAGCGTGCGACAATGACCTCATCACCCATCGCTGTTGCAAGTGCTGCAGGCAGACGGCGAATCATCAGAATACTGTCCCGATAGGTATCCTGTATATCCTGAGTGGTATGTGCATACTGCAAACGGTCTCTTCGTCCGATAAAGCCGGAGGAATATTTGCGCTCCTGCTGGTAATGAATCGTATCATGGACGATCATATCTGCCCATAGCTGATATACATTGCTGTCATTGGCATAATTGATCATATCTGGCAGAAAGCCGCCAGGCGGGCGCATGTTGACCTCTAAGCCGATGATGTCACCTTTTTTGCCGACTGCCTGATCCTCATTTAGGCGGAAAAACTCAAAGTGAAAGAATCTGCTGCGTGTATCAAAGGCCTCTACTGTTCGTTTTCCGGCTTCCATAATGTCATCCGGGATATGCTTATACGAATAACAGCCGATGTTTTTCTGCTCATTAACGGCATCCATGATGCTGTCCGTATACTGATGCGAGGTCACAAACAGCAGCTCCTTTTTACTATTGGTGATGCCATCAAAGGAAAAGCAGCTTCCGTTTATGTACTCCTCCATAATCATCGCTTCCTTAAAGCCGGCCGCAAAGGCGTTTTGCAGCTCCTCCTCATTGCGGATCTTATGTGTGTCACTGGCGCCGACACCGATATCCGGTTTCATGACAATGGGATAGCCGACCTGTTCGATAAAATGCAGTGCATCCTCCAATGTGGTTGCCAGCTGCCAGCGGGCTGTCTGTAACCCTGCTGCCGCAAAAAACTCCTTCATGCGGTGTTTGCTCTGACAGTTGTCAAGTGCCTCGCAGGGAAACCCGTTCACCACATGGAAATCTCTACGCAGCCGTGCATCCTGGCGCAGCCAGTATTCATTGTTCGACTCGATCCAGTCAATTTTACCATGCTTGTAGGTGAACCATGCCACCGCTTTGAGCATTTCATCATAATTTTCCAAATTGGAAACCTGATAGAAATCATTGATGGAATTTTTCAGATTCGTACTCAGCGAGTTGTAGGGAGTGTCCGCAATTGCCAGTACATTTACACCGTTGTTTTTCAATCCCTGACAGAACAGCCAGTAGCTTTCCGGAAAATGCGGGGAAATAAAGATAAAGTTCATAAGAATCCCTCCATACCATACATATAAGTAAATTTTACTGTATTCCAGGGGGAATGTCAAAGCCTTGTTTGCGGGAAAGCGGAAATGAAAGAAAATGCATTGTAATAAAAATGAAAGAAATGATAAATAATGTAAAATTATGAAATTTATAGTTGACATTGCGGTTTCACAGTAGTATGATGTATTCAACAAATCGATGATGCAGGAGAGTAGTCATACCGTGAATCAAAAGCGAGACAGCGTTGGTGGAAGGCTGTTGTGAAGGGTATGAGGAAGCGCACCTGCTAGAGCCTGTGGGAATCAAGTATCACGGGACGCGATCTTTCTGCGTTATGAAATAAGGGGTTCTGCCATTGGCAGAGCAACGGAAGTGGTACCGCGTGCAAGCGTCTTTCGAGTAAATCGAACGACGCTTTTTTTGTACATGAGGTGAAATATGAGAAAATTTGTGAAACGACGATGAAACTGATGATGAAATTTGAAAAAGTGTTACAATGAAGGTATAGGAAAAGAACAAGAGAAAGTAGAGGAGAAAAACATGGAAACAAAGGATATTAAAAAAGTAGTGCTCGCATATTCCGGAGGGCTGGATACCTCCATCATCATCCCGTGGCTGAAGGAAAACTATAACAACTGTGAGGTTGTTGCCGTATCTGCCGATGTCGGACAGGGAACGGAGCTGGACGGTCTGGAGGAAAAAGCAATCAAGACCGGTGCCAGCAAGCTGTATATTCTGGATTTAAAGGATGAATTTGTCGAGGATTATATTTATCCATGTCTAAAGGCAAATGCAGTGTATGAGGATGTCTATCTGCTGGGAACCGCCTTTGCACGTCCGCTGATTGGACAGAAGCTGGTGGAAATCGCCAAGCAGGAGGGTGCGGATGCCATCTGCCACGGCTGTACCGGTAAGGGGAATGATCAGGTTCGCTTCGAGCTGGCAATCAAGGCATTTGCGCCGGATATGCCGATTATCGCGCCATGGAGAACATGGGAGCTGAAATCTAGAGATGATGAAATAGATTATGCGGAAGCACATAACATTCCTCTGAAAATTTCCAGAGAAACCAATTATTCCAAGGATAAGAACCTGTGGCATTTAAGTCATGAGGGACTGGATCTGGAGGATCCGATGAATGAGCCGCAGTACGATGATATTCTGGAGATGGGGGTTACGCCGGAGCAGGCACCGGATACACCGACCTATATTACCCTGACCTTTGAAAAGGGAATTCCAACTGCCTTAAATGGTGAAAAGCTGGGCGGACAGGCCATGGTTACAAAGCTGAATGAAATCGGTGGAACAAACGGCATCGGTATCATCGATATGGTAGAGAACCGTCTGGTCGGAATGAAGAGCCGCGGGGTGTATGAAACACCGGGTGGAACGATTTTGTATAAGGCACATCAGTGGCTGGAATCCATCTGTCTGGATAAGGAAACCATGCATTACAAGCAGGGAGTTGGCATTAAGTTTGGTGAGATTTTGTATAACGGGCAGTGGTTTACACCGTTACGTGAGGCATTGAGTGCCTTTGTGGATAAGACAAGTGAAACGGTAAGCGGTGAGGTGAAAATCAAGCTGTATAAGGGAAATCTGACACCGGCCAGCATTTCCTCGCCATATACCTTATATTCTGAGCAGATTGCAAGCTTTGGAGAGGATGATTCCTATGATCAGAATGATTCTGCCGGCTTTATCAATCTGTATGGACTGCCAATTAAGGTAAAGGCGATGATGGATGAGAAAGTGAAAAAATAGAAAAGAGAGGAAACGACATATGAATTTATGGGACGCACGTTTTAAAAAGGAAGCGGATCAGCGGCTGAATGATTTTAATTCCAGTATTTCCATTGACCATTTCATGGTTGCACAGGATATCGCAGGCTCAAAGGCGCACGCTGCCATGCTGGCAAAGCAGGGCATCATAACACAGGCAGACGGTGCAGCAATCCAGCAGGGACTGGATGAAATCCACAGGGATATCGAAGCCGGCATACTGGTAATCGATCCAACAGCAGAGGATATTCATATGTTTATGGAGGGGGAGCTGACAAAGCGGATCGGTGATGCAGGAAAGCGTCTGCATACAGCGCGCTCGCGCAATGACCAGGTCGCTTTGGATACACGGATGTATTGCAGTGATGAGGTGAAAACAGTTTGTACACAGCTGAAGGAGCTGATTGCGGTTCTCTGTGAGAAGGCGAGTGAGCATACGGAAACGATCATGCCCGGCTATACGCATTTGCAGCGTGCACAGCCGATTACCTTCGCCCATCACCTGATGGCGTATACAGAAATGTTTCTGCGGGATTTACAGCGCCTGCAGGAAGCACAGAAGCGCATTCGCACGCTTCCCCTGGGAAGCGGTGCTCTGGCTGCCACAACCTATCCAATCGACCGAAGCTTTGTAAAGGAGCAGCTGCATTTTGACAGCATCAGCATGAATTCTCTGGATGGTGTCAGCGACCGTGATTTCTGTATTGAAATCGCTTCGGATATGTCCATGATCATGATGCATTTGTCACGCTTCAGCGAGGAGATCATCCTGTGGTGCTCCTGGGAATTCAAATTTCTGGAGCTGGATGATGCCTTTGCGACCGGCAGCAGTATAATGCCGCAGAAGAAAAATCCGGATGTTGCAGAGCTAATTCGCGGTAAGAGTGGCCGTGTTTTTGGAAATCTGCAGACCCTTTTAACGATGATGAAGGGACTCCCGCTTGCTTATAATAAGGATATGCAGGAGGATAAGGAGGCAGTATTCGATGCACTGCACACCGTACAGCTGTGTCTGACGACCTTTACACCGATGCTGCAAACGGCAGCTGTCCACAAAGATGCGATGCGCAATGCCGCCGCGAAGGGCTTTATCAATGCGACTGACTGTGCTGATTATCTGACCAAAAAGGGGATGGCCTTCCGGGACGCCTATCGTGTGCTGGGAAGGCTTGTCAGCTATGCACAGGATGAAGGAAAAACACTGGAGACACTGACTCTGGAGGAATACAAAGCCTATAGTGCATTGTTTGAAGAAGACATATACGAGGCCATTTCACTGGATACCTGTGTGAAGCAGCGTAAGGTGATCGGAGGCCCGGCACCGGAAGTCGTTGCGGCTCATATAGCGGCTGTGAAAGCAAAGCTGAAGGAGATGGAAACAAATGAAACAGATTAAGGCAGGAGTAATCGGAGCCAGCGGATATGCCGGTGCAGAGCTGGTACGGCTGCTGTTGATGCATCCGTATGCACAGCTATGCGCCATCAGCTCCAAAAGCTATACCGGAAAAAGCATCAGTGAACTGTATCCCGGCTTTTATCAGCTTTGTGATATGACCTTCAGTGATGAGGATGCGGTGATTGCCGCTTCTGATATCGTATTTGCTTCTCTGCCGCATGGTCTGAGCGAACCACTGGCACGTAAATGCTATAATGCGCATGTGAAGTTTATCGATCTGGGTGCTGATTTCCGGCTGCGTGAGGAAGCTGATTATCAGGAATGGTACAAGCTGGACTATCATGACCAAAAGCTTCATGAGCTGGCGGTCTATGGTTTGCCGGAGCTGTACCGTGAACAGATCAAGCAGGCGGATATCATAGGAAATCCGGGCTGCTATCCAACCAGCATCGCGTTAGCCATGGCACCTATTATGAAGCTGGGGCTGGTGAATGAACAGCACATCATCATTGATGCGAAATCCGGGACGACAGGAGCCGGCAAGGGATTGAGCGACAATACGCATTTTGCACGCTGCAATGAAGCCTTTGCACCGTATAAGGTTGCAGCACACCGGCATACACCGGAAATCGAGCAGACATTATCCGAACTGTGTGGTCATAAAGCAAGCATTACCTTTACGCCGCATCTGCTGCCAATCAACCGCGGTATCATTTCCACGATCTATGTGGATTTGCAGGATGAGGCAGATCTGGAGGAGCTTTGGACGATGTACAAGCTGTTCTATCAGGATGAACACTTTGTCCGTGTTCTGCCGCTGGGACAGACGGCAGATCTGAAATATATTAAATATTCTAATTACTGTGATGTATCGCTGCATATGGATACACGAAATAATCGTTTGATTCTGGTGTCCGCAATCGATAATATGGTCAAGGGGGCAGCCGGACAGGCGATACAAAATATGAATCTTTTGTTTGGATACGACGAGGACAGCGGGCTGAAGTATGTGCCTGCCTCCTTCTAGGGAAAGGAAATTGATTATGGTTACTTGGATGGAAAACGGCATCTGTGCACCGCTTGGCTTTCAGGCCGCAGGCATTCACTGCGGGATACGCAAGAACCGTTCCAAAAAGGATCTGGCTCTTATTTACAGCAGTGTCATGTGTACGGCTGCCAGCACATATACATTAAACAAGGTGAAGGGAGCGCCGATCGGTGTTACGAAGGAGCATCTGCAGGACGGACACGCCCAGGCAATTCTCTGTAATTCCGGTAATGCCAATACATGCAATGCCAACGGTGTTGAAATTGCAAAGCGCATGTGCGAGCTCTGTGCACAGGAATTGAACCTGCGTAGTGAGGATATCATCGTTGCCTCTACCGGGGTAATTGGTGAACCCCTGAGCATCACCCCGTTTGAACAGCATATGCGTGAGCTTGTTGCGGCACTGGATGTAAAGGGCGGCAGTGATGCCTGTGAGGGAATCATGACAACCGATACCTTTAAAAAGCAGTTTGCTGTTACATTTACCCTGCATGGAAAGCAGTGTCATATCGGAGGTATGGCAAAGGGAAGCGGTATGATCCATCCCAACATGGCAACCATGCTGGCATTTCTAACCACCGATGCAGCAATATCCTCCCACATGCTGGATATGGTCGTGCACGAGGTGGTAGCGGACACCTTCAATATGGTAAGTGTGGATGGTGACACCTCTACCAATGACATGCTGAGTATCCTGGCAAACGGATTAGCAGGCAATCCGGAAATCTGTGAACGTGGAGAGGATTATGACGTGTTCAAGCAGGCGCTGATGGAAATCTGTGTAGAAATCAGCCGGAATATCGCCAAGGATGGGGAAGGAGCAACCAAGCTGTTGACCTGCACCGTATCCTGTGCAAAGGAAACTGCAATTGCAAAGGCAATCGCCAAGTCTGTTGTGACAAGCTCTTTGTTTAAGGCAGCCATGTTTGGCCGCGATGCCAACTGGGGTCGTATTCTGTGTGCTATCGGCTATACGGAGGGTGATTTTGACATTACCCGTGTCGATGTAACGCTTGCCAGTAAAGCAGGCAGTATGCAGGTATGCCGGGATGGAGCCGGGTGCGGCTTCGATGAGGATGAAGCAGTAAACATCCTGAGTGAGAGTGAAATCGATATTTTAATCGATATGAAGCAGGGAGCTGCACAGGCGATTGCCTGGGGCTGTGACCTGACCTATGATTATGTGAAAATCAACGGGGATTATCGCACATAAAGTAAGGGAGATGTGAGTACATTGAAAATAGATGCCATACAAAAAGCAACCATACTGTCGAAAGCACTTCCGTATATCCAAAAGTACAACGGCAAAATTGTGGTTATCAAATACGGCGGAAACGCTATGAAGAACGAAACACTGAAGCAGAATGTCATGACGGATATCGTGCTTCTGTCAGAAATCGGTGTACATGTCGTCCTTGTGCATGGCGGCGGCCCGGAAATCAACGGGATGCTGGAAAAGGTCGGCAAGCAGTCACGCTTTGTAGCAGGGCTTCGCTATACAGATGAGGAAACGATGGATGTTGTACAAATGGTGCTGGCAGGAAAAACAAATAAGGATTTGGTTGCTCTGATCAATCAGAAGGGAGCCAGAGCGGTCGGCATCAGCGGTATGGATGCCAATATCATTCAGGCAAAGCAGTATACCGTGGATGAGGGAGATTTGGGCTATGTCGGTGAAATCGAGGACATTCATGAGGAGCTGATTCTCGATGTGATAGAAAAGGGATATATTCCGGTTATAGCCAGCGTCGGCTGTGATACAAACGGACATGCCTATAATATCAATGCTGATACGGCAGCCGCCAGCATTGCGGCTAAGCTGCATGCGGAAAATATGATTCTGGTTAGTGACATCCCTGGGTTGCTGCGTGATCCGAAGGATGAAAATTCACTGATTCCAAGTGTTACCCTGTCGGAAATTGAACAGCTGAAGGAAGCCGGTGTCATCGGGGGCGGTATGATTCCCAAGGTGGATTGTCTGGCAACAGCAGTACAGGGCTCGGTACAGCGTGCGGTGATTATCGACGGACGTGTACCGCATTCCATTCTCATTGAAATGTTCAGTGAAGAAGGAATCGGAACGATGGTAGAGGAGTGAAAAGATGGGTATAAAAGAAAATGATCAGCGCTATATCGCCCATACGTATGCACGCTTTGATGTTGTGCTGACGCATGGCAAGGGGTGCAGAGTATATGACGAAAAGGAAAAGGAATACCTGGATTTAACAGCAGGGATCGGGGTAAATGCCCTGGGCTTTGCGGATGAGGAATGGACAGCGGCTGTAGCACAGCAGGCCAAAACCCTTCCGCATGTATCCAATCTGTATTATTCACAGCCGGATAGTGATGTAGCAAAGCTGCTGTGTGAGCGCTGCGGCTTTTCCAATATGTTTTTTGCGAATTCCGGCGCGGAAGCCAATGAGGGTGCTATCAAGGTTGCCCGCAAGTATTCCAGTGACCGCTATGGAACAGGACGCCATGAAATTATTACACTCGTCAACTCCTTTCACGGCCGTACGATAACAGCGCTGAGCGCTACCGGACAGGATCACTTTCATCAGCACTTCGATCCGTTTACACCGGGCTTTGTCCATGTGATTGCGAATGATATCAATGACCTGATAAGCAAAATCAGTGATCGTACCTGTGCTGTTATGATGGAAATGATTCAGGGAGAGGGCGGTGTTCTTCCTCTGGAGCATGCATTTGTGAATGCGCTCGCACAGCAGTGTAAGGAAAAGGATATTTTGTTAATCGTCGATGAGGTGCAGACCGGTGTTGGACGGTGCGGAACCTTTTATGCATATGAGCAATATGGAATCCGACCGGATATCGTGACAACCGCAAAGGGTCTGGGAAACGGACTTCCCATCGGCGGTGTCCTGTTATCTGAAAAAACAGCAAATGTGTTTGGTCCGGGTGATCATGGTACGACATTCGGCGGCAATCCGATTGCCTGTGCCGGTGCACGTGTTGTGCTGAATCGGATCAATGCTCAGTTTCTTGCGGATGTAACCAAAAAGGGTGCATATGTCGAGCAGCGGCTGAACAAAATGCCGCATGTGGTACAGGTCAACGGTCTGGGACTGATGCGTGGTGTCGTCCTGGATGGACTAACGGCAAGGGATGTTGTACTTGCATGTATTGAAAAGGGTGTATTGCTTCTGACGGCAAAGGACAAGCTACGGCTGCTGCCTCCTTTGACCATAACGATGGACGAGCTGAAGGAAGCGATGGATATAATAGAGGATGTACTGACGCATATGGCGTAAGGAGGAAGGCTATGAAACATTTACTGACACTTGCAGATCTCACCAAGGAAGAGCTGTACGGTCTGCTGGATTTGGCGGACAGTCTGAAAAAGGAAGTAAAAAAGGGAGTATTCACACCTTATCTGCGCAATAAGACGCTGGGGATGATTTTTACCAAATCATCCACAAGAACCCGTGTATCCTTTGAAACCGGAATGGCACAGCTGGGCGGTACGGCGCTCTATCTGAATGCCAATGATATGCAGCTGGGGCGCGGGGAGCCAATCAAGGATACTGCCCGGGTATTATCCCGTTATCTTGACGGCATTATGATTCGTACGTACAAGCAATCGGATTTAGAGGAGCTTGCCGAGTATGGCAGCATTCCTATTATCAACGGCTTGACGGATTATGTGCATCCCTGTCAGGTGCTGGCGGATCTGCAGACGATACGCGAGCATAAGGGGACTCTGGAGGGCTTGAAGATGTGCTTCATCGGTGCCGGAAACAATATGGCCAATTCCCTGATC
This sequence comes from Erysipelotrichaceae bacterium 66202529, assembly GCA_017161075.1. Taxonomy (NCBI): domain Bacteria; kingdom Bacillati; phylum Bacillota; class Erysipelotrichia; order Erysipelotrichales; family Erysipelotrichaceae; species Erysipelotrichaceae bacterium 66202529. The sequence continues at coordinate 2,126,574 of CP046174.1, forward strand.
AACGGTGGTATTCTGGCCGGCATGGAGGTGGCATGTGCCTGTCCGCTGGAATATCTGCCGGATGCGGATATCGTGAAGCGTGCGAATGCAAGCGGGCGTTTTACACTGACACAGGATGTACTGGAGGCTGCGAAGGATGCGGATGTGCTGGTAACCGATGTATGGGCAAGCATGGGAGAGGAACAAGAAGCAGCACAGCGCAGAAAAATATTTGAGGGCATCTATCAGATCAATGATGCAGTTATGGCAGCGGCGAAAGCGGATGCTATGGTGCTGCACTGTCTGCCTGCACACAGAGAAGAGGAAATCACCGAAAAGGTGTTTGAAGCACATGCGGATGAAATTTTCGATGAAGCGGAAAACCGTCTGCATGCACAAAAGGCAGTCCTTGTGACACTGATGAAGGATTGATGAGAAAACGGATGATGAAGGATATCATCCGCTTTTTTTAGGAAGTAGCAGCCTGTATTTTCTATGGTTTTTCGTGTGTAATACAGGGAATTATGATATAATCAACACAGACAAATGAGGTGAACATATGAAAAAAATCGTTCTGCTGCTGATGGTTAGCCTGCTCTGCGCCTGCAGTGCAAATACAAAAAAAGAGCAAACAAAAACAAACACAAAGGATTCCTACTGTACGGATGAGTCAGATAAAAGCAGTGCCTGCGGCATTGATGAAAGTGCAGATATGAGTGGCTATCAGGATTTCAAGGATACCAAAAATCAGTTTGTGGAATCCGATATGAAGGAGGCGCTTTCCGTATTCCAGAAAAAGGAAAGTGCAATTCTGTATTTCGGCTATCCAGGCTGTCCATGGTGTGTGGAAGCATTGCCCATCATGAATGAGGTCGCAAAGGCAGATAAGCAGCATATCTTATACATACAAACAAGAGATGACAAAAAGGAGCTGCTGTATACACAGGATCAGAAAAAAGAAATGATTTCCTATACGAAGCAGTTTATGGAAAAGGACGATGAAGGGGAGTATCAGTTATATGTACCCTTTGTTGTTGTAGTAAAGGATGGGAAAGCTGTATCCGGACATATCGGGACAGTGGATGGTCATGATGCACATGAGCGCAGCATGACGGATAAGGAAAAACAGGAGCTGAAAAAGCTGTATGAGGATATGTTTTCCGCAGTAAGTAAATAGGGAGGTACGCTGTATGAGTAATCAGGTTAAACGGCTGACACTGTCGGCCTTCTTTCTGGCATTGGGACTGGTTCTGCCCTTTGCTTTTCATTCCTTTGGGCCGCAGGCAGGAGCTGTATTTCTGCCGATGCATATTCCTGTGCTGCTGTGCGGGTTTGTCTGTGGGCCGGCCTACGGAGCGCTGGTAGGTGTCGTAACACCGCTACTTTCCAGTGCATTGACCGGTATGCCGCCATTGATGCCGACAGGGATTGCCATGTGTCTGGAGCTGGCAGCCTATGGCTTGTTAAGCGGATTCATGACAAAAAAGCTACCGCTGTATCCTTCTTTAATTATCACCATGCTTGCCGGAAGAGCAGTCAGCGGACTGGCAAATCTGGTGCTGCTGAGTATGGCGGGGAAGGCCTATACACTGCATATTTTTCTGACCGCAGCTTTCATAACTGCGATACCGGGCATTTTACTGCAGCTGGTAATCGTACCGCTGCTGGTAAGCGTTGTAAAAAAGGTAGAGGTCAGAAAAGCGGAGGATTGATGTACGCAAGGTTCCTGCAGCTTTATCGTTGGCGGTTCTGCATAAAAAGAGCAGGGTAACCGGTGATGTGTGGAAAGCGTATGCAAGTGAATCTGAAGCTGCCTTTTAGTAAGGTAAGAAGCTATCATATAACTGCACCTTAGGCTGTATATCAGACCTTATGGAGGTAAGTGATTCATCGGATTCCAAAGGCTTCAGTTCGTATGGTACGGATCACGATATTCAAATAATCCATATACTAAAAGCAATGAAAAAAGCCGAACAGCTGATGTGTCCGGCTTTTATAATATTCTGCTTATACTGTTTGATATTCCTCACTGACAAAGGTGATTCTTCCCTGTGATAGAGAAGCGATGCGAGCCTGTGAATATACAGGATATCCCAGTGCCTCCACCTTGGAGCGACCCGGCTGAAAGGCTTTTTCAATAACGATACCGATTCCCTCAATGATTGCTCCGGCCTGCTTTAAAATCTCAATGCCGCCAAGACATGCCTCTCCGTTTGCCATAAAGTCATCCAGAAATAAAACATGATCCTCGGCAGAAAGATATTTTTTACTGCAAATGATATCGTAATCCTTGTTCTTTGTAAAGGAATGAATCTGACACGTATACAAATCATCCTTCATGATGCGTGAGGTATCCTTCTTAAAGTATACAACAGGAACCTGAAGCAGATAGCCCAGCATGACTGCCGGTGCAATCCCACTTGTTTCTATCGTTGCTATCTTTGTGATATGCTTATCCTTGAAATGCTCCTGAAAATCCTTCGCAAGCTCCATCATCAGCTGAGCATCAATTTGATGATTTAAGAAGGCATCGACCTTTAAAACGTCCTCATTCAAAGCATTGCCGTATTTTTCTATATATTCTTCCAGTAATCTCATACAAACGCTTCCTCTCTCCCTATGTACTAAACTGTATAAAAAAACGAGATTGATACTCATGGGTATAATTATAATATGCACAAAGGGAAATAGCAATCCTTTTTTAATTACATAAGAACGGAGTACCGGAAGCAAAGATTCTGGAAAAAGCAGCCAGTTTCCATGCGGGAATACTTGCGGCTGAAGAATGCCTGTGGTATGATGTTGAACAATGAGGTGAATTATGAAAAAAATATACGCAAATATGATACTGGTGATTGTTACCGTTGTCTGGGGAGGCGGCTTTATTGCCACGGACGGGGCTTTGGACGCGCTCTCTCCGTTTTATATCATGATGATACGTTTTGTGGGGGCTGCTGTTTTTCCATTGCTGATTTGCTGGAAAAAGCTGCGCAATCTGGATCGGACAACCATAGGTCATGGCATTATAACCGGGATTTTTCTGTTTCTGGCCTTTGCCTTTCAAACCTTTGGGTTGAAGTACTCCACCCCGAGCAAAAATGCCTTTCTAACAGCGACAAATGTGGTCTTTGTGCCATATCTGCTCTGGCTGTTTCTGCACCGGCGTCCATCCCGAAAAGAGCTGATTGCCTCTTTGCTGTGCATAGCAGGCATTGCGCTGCTGACACTGAAAAAGGATGCCCTTATGCTGGGAATCGGTGATATACTCTCACTTATATGCGCTTTGTTTTTTGCCTTGCACATCATTGCGCTGGAACGCTACTCCGCCCATGTGGACACAGTATGTATGACTGCTTTGCAAATGCTGACAGCAGGGGTGATATCCACCATCTGTGCGCTGACCATGGAACAGCCGCCTGTCTCTTTTGACTGGCATGCTGCTGGGAATGTAGCATATCTGATTTTTGTATCCACGCTCCTCGCTTATCTCTTGCAGACCTTTGCACAGAAGTACACAACAGCCAACAGTGCATCCTTGATTCTGTCTATGGAGGCTCTGTTTGCATCCATTTTCTCGTTTCTGCTGCTCGGTGAGGTGATGAGTCTGCCGATGATTATCGGTGCCTGTCTGATTTTTTCCTCCATTCTTTATATTGAATACAAGCCAAAGCGCAGAAAAAAAGAGGAAGGACCAAAAACCTGCTGAAAAAAAATATAAATACATAAAAAGCTGTAAATTTTCTATTTACCGCTTTTTTTCTGCCTATGCTTTGTGATATAATTAACATGTTAAAAAAAGCACAAGTTAGGAAAGCTGCTTTTGTATAGAGGAGGATATTATGTCATTATTTGATCACGAAGCCAGACAGTTTAAATTCGACGTATTGAGAGAGGTTAGTAAACGTGCGTTTGATGGAAGACTGAACGATGACGTCTGTGATGAGGTAGCGAATCTGTTGATTCCGGGGAAACATGCAGAATTTCGCTGCTGTATTTATAAGGAAAAGGAAATTATTCGGCAGAGAACCAGAATGGCGCTGGGAAAACCACCGGTACCGGTAGAGAACGATAACAAGCGACAGATCGTCCGTGTGATCGAAGCGGCCTGTGACGGCTGCAGCATTCATAAGATCCAGGTCACGGATAACTGCCGGAAATGTATGGCGAAGGCGTGTCTTTCCGCCTGTAAATTTGATGCAATCCACATGGGAGAGGATCATGCCTTCATCGATTATGATAAATGTAAGGAATGCGGTGCCTGTAAAAATGCATGTCCGTTCAATGCTATTGTTGAAACACAGCGTCCTTGTATGAAAAGCTGTCCGGTGGACGCAATTCGTATGGGAGAGGACGGTCTTGCGAAAATAGACGAAGCGAAATGCATTAACTGCGGTGCCTGTCAGGCAAAATGTCCGTTTGGGGCGATTGAGGATATGTCCTGGATGCTGGATGTCATTGAATTACTGAAAAGCGGTGAAGAGGTATATGCTGTATTTGCCCCTGCGATTCAGGGACAGTTTGACAGTGCGACGCTGCCACAGATCATGCAGGCAATGCGTGAGCTTGGTTTTCATGAGGTATATGAAGCGGCAATCGGAGCAGATGCTGTTGCATGGTATGAAAAAGAAGATGCGAAAAAGCATAAGGCAGAGGGTCAAAAAATCACCACCTCCTGCTGTCCGGCATTTGTCAACATGGCAAAGCAGCACTTCCCGACAGTTTATGAAAGCAGTGTATCCCATATGGTCAGCCCGATGGTTGCGACAACACGTTATCTGAAAAAGCATCATCCGGGATGCAAGGTGGTATTCGTCGGCCCATGTGTTGCGAAAAAGCAGGAGGTGCAGGATAGTGAAGTTGATTTCTGCATCACGTTTGAGGAGCTTGGGGCAATGTTTGTATCTAAGCATATCTCTCCGGAGGATGTAGTCGCAAAGGATGAGGACACTGCATCTGCATACGGACGCTTCTTCTCTGTGGGCGGCGGTGTTTCCAAGGCTGTGGCAGTTGCACTGCAGGAAAATAACGATGAAGCTGTGACAGCGGAATATGCGGATGGAAGTGATGCATGCAAGAAGGCATTGCTGATGATGAAGGTAAATCGTTTCCAGGCGGATATTTTGGAAGGTATGGCGTGTCAGGGGGGCTGTATCTGCGGTCCGGCTACCATTGAAAATATGCCAAAGGCAAAAGCACGCATGACAAAGGAAAATATGGCAATCAAGGATAAGACGATTGCGTCAACGCTGGAGAAATATGATTTCTCTGATATTGATCTTCACAGATAAATAAAATTACGGAAGCAATACGGTTCTCTAAAACAGTGGTACTTCTATCGCTGACAAAGAGAACCGTATTTTTATATCGGAAAATCACAACGCACAGCAAGGTGATGGAAAAGGATATCATAATACAGAATAGTGCTATCCCGGCTGTTTTTTGTCATAAAGGAAGAACGTTTTACAAAATTCTACAAATCTCATACCATATACAGCTGTATAATTCAGGCAGGTGATGGATATGAAAATGTGTTATGCACTGCAGCCGGGCTTCTATCAGACATTCAGCAAAGCAGGGGATATTACTGTCCTTTTTCATGAGATGCAGGAGCAGCAGAGAAACAAAATTCTGATCGCTATTGATGTGGCATCGCTGCAGAAAAGTGCGGAGGCTTTCTTTCAAAAGGAAATTCAGCGAAGCGGAAACTGTCTGTATTACGATCATTTTTTAAAATCCTGCATTTATGAAGTAGAGATTCAGGATGGTGTAGCATGTCTGAATGATTGTACGAATCCGTTTTATCAGCTGCTGAAAAGAAAATATCGCTGTCTTATCGTTCAAGAAGTGGATAAATAGGGCGAAAAGTATTGTAAAATCTCGTTAAAAATAGTAAAATATCCTTATTGTAAGGAGGATTACATATGGATTTTTTAAGCTCTGTGTTATTTACCCTTGTAGGATTGGCGATTGGGGGATTCCTCGGTTTCTATTTCACAAAAAAGAAATTCGAGAAAGAACTTAGAGAAAACCCGCCTATCAACGAGAAAATGATTCGTGCGATGTTTTTACAAATGGGAAGAAAACCATCTGAGGCTCAGATTAAACAGATAATGAAGTCAGTGAACGCAAACAGATAATACACGGTGATGGCCGTGTTTTATTTTATCTAAATCTATCCTTTGTAGAAATATTTTACAGCTTTCTTTATTCTGACAATTTCCTAACGAATGTGTAAGTTAAGTGTACAACGAAATAAGTATGTTATAATAACAGTGGTGATAAAGTGAAGATTATAAGAAAGCTGTTCCTGATTTTCCTGCTGATCATTGTAATCCTTCTTACGCTTTTTATAGGACTCGGCTTTGTGAATTATGTCAAGGCGACCAATGATGTCAGCATACAGGAAAAGGTAAAAGAAATAAAGAGCAGGGATTCCTACGTATCCTATGATGAAATCAATGAGAATCTGTTAAAGGCAACGGTTGCGATAGAGGATCGGCGTTTTTATGAGCATCATGGTGTGGAATATCGTTCCATGGCAAGAGCCCTCTATCAGAATGTGGTTGCACGGGAAATCCGCGGTGGAGGCAGTACGATTACGCAGCAGCTGGCAAAGAATATGTACTATACCTATCAGCCCTCCTATCTACGCAAGGTCAGTGAGATTTTCACGGCGTATGATTTGGAAAAGGAGCTGAGCAAAAAGGAAATACTGGAGCTGTATGTGAATGTGATCAACTATGGGGACAATCATATCGGCATCCGGGAAGCTAGTGAAGGCTATTTCCATAAGAAACCAAAGGATTTGACACTGGATGAAGCAACCTTACTTGCGGGACTTCCGCAATCTCCTGCCAATTATCAGCTAAGCAATCATGAGGATGTGGCAAGAAGACGGCAGATTCAGGTGTTGAATGCAATGGTTCGAGAGTCAATGATCAACGAGGATGAAAAAATGGCAGTGATAAAGCAGGCAGAGTCTGACAGATAAGGATACTCCAGCAGGATGAAATAAACGTATGATGATTGATAACACATTGCTCCTTTATCCAGAAAAGAAAAATGGAGAATGCCTGCATAAATTTTCTGTGAACAGATGGAATGGAATATCATGAACGCTAAAAGAATCAGGAGCAGGGATAAAGCTTTTACTTTTCATATCATATAAGCAGAAAGAAAATCAACCTGCTTACAAATAAACATGAAAGCAATCACATGTAAGAAAAGGTATTTCTCTAGGAATGCCTATGACCTATTGTTATCCTCTATACACAACGCCAGGAAGTGTTGATTCCTGGCGTTCTTCTTTTGATAAAATATAATGGGAATGACGACTATAAAAAAATGATGTCATTGTCCTCATGCTTTGATGATTGAATGCTTGTAGCAGCAAGTTATAATCGTAATAACAGTTTCTTGCATGAGTAGCAGGAAACAGGCAGAGTGCAGATTTCCGTATGAAAGTAGATTGCCGCATTTTAAGTCTAGGAATAAAAGCATAGGATTACTGCAAATCAGCTCTTTTATGAAGGAAAGAGTACAATATGGAAAAGCATCATATATAGAAAAAAAGCAGATACCTTGTATCTGCCATCTTTTTTTCTGGTGCCCGAGGCCGGACTCGAACCGGCATGGTATTGCTACCGACGGATTTTGAGTCCGTTGCGTCTACCAGTTTCACCACTCGGGCGATTGCTTAATTATTATAGCTTATTTTTTTATGCTTTGCAATCTTTTTTTTATGAAAATGCATAGAATAAGAACGAAATCCTTCAAGGATGTAAGAAAAAGTGGTGAACTGAAAAAGAATGAAAAAAGCCACATCGTTTGTCAGCGATTTTACATTTCTTTCAAACTGTGTTATACTTATAACTACACATGGTGATAAGGATGGGATTCGTTTATGGCAGGGCTATGACAAAACGATATTTCCTGTTTAAGTCGCCGGTTTGCTGTCGACAGACAGTTTTTTCTGTTGAGAAAAGAGAGGAGGAATATGAATGTTGGAATTTCAGCATGTTTCCAAAACTTTTAAAAGTCAAGAGGTGCTTCATGATATTAGCATGGAGATTCACGATGGAGAATTTGTTGTACTGATCGGCCCCAGTGGCTGTGGGAAAACGACAACTCTGAAAATGATCAATCGTCTGATTTCACCTACAGGTGGTCAGATACTTTTAAATGGAAAGGATATACGCAGTGAGGATGTGATACGCCTGAGAAGAAATATGGGCTATGTCATACAGCAGACAGGGCTGTTCCCTCATATGAATATCGAGGATAATATGGAGGTGATTGCCAGACTGGAGCATGTGGAGCCGGCACAGCGAAAGGCAAGAACCAGAGAGCTGATGGAAATGGTCGGTTTGGACTATGATGAATTTTCTCACCGCTATCCACAGGAGCTCAGTGGGGGACAGCAGCAAAGAATCGGTGTTGCCAGAGCCTTTGCCCTGAATCCTGATATTATTCTCATGGATGAACCCTTTTCAGCACTTGATCCGATTACGCGTTCTTCTTTGCAGGATCAGCTTCTGCAAATCCAGGAGAATGTCAGAAAAACCATTGTCTTTGTAACGCATGATATGGACGAGGCGATCAAAATTGCAGACCGTATCTGTATTATGCATGACGGTCATATTGTACAATTTGATACACCGGAGGAAATATTGAAGCATCCGGTAAATGAATTTGTCAGCAATTTTGTCGGTAAAAACCGTATATGGGACTCCCCGGAGCTGATTCGTGCCAGTGATATTATGATACGGCATGTCATTACAACATATCCCGGCGTCTCTTTGGTGCGTGCATATGAATATATGCGCTACAACAAGGTAGATACGCTTATGGTGGTTGATCACAGGCATTCCCTGCAGGGGATGATTACAGCCAGCATGATCCGGCGGCAGCCTCGGGATAACCATCTGCTCGTCAAAGATATCATGATTGAGCCCGCATACTGTGCAAAGGAGGAGGACAATCTTGTGGATGTCATGCAGAAAACAAAACAGCATGATTTCTATAATGTGCCTGTTCTGGATGAGCAGGGAACACTATGCGGTCTTATTACACGAAGCTCGCTGGTAACGACCTTCTCCAAGCAGTTCGATCTGGAAGAAGGTGAACAGGCATGAGTGAATTTCTGGAATATGTACAGTCTATTCAGGGGCAGATACTGTCTCTAAGCTGGGAGCATGTAGAGCTTACCTTGTTTTCTGTTATCCTTGCAATCGCAATCGGTGTTCCTCTTGGAATCCTGATATCCTATATGAAAAAACTGACAAAGCCTGTCCTGGGCATAGCAAATATCGTACAGGCAATTCCAAGCCTTGCTTTGCTTGGGTTTGCTATTCCGTTTTTAGGCATTGGATCAAAACCGGCAATTTTTATGGTAATCCTGTACTCACTGCTGCCGATTATCAAAAACACGTATACCGGAATCCAGAGCATACCGGAGCAGACTCTGGAAGCCGCAAAGGGAATCGGCATGACCAAAGCACAGATCCTGTTAAAGGTGCAAATCCCTATGGCTCTGCCTATTATTATGGCAGGCGTGCGGATTTCTGCTGTTACAGCCGTGGGACTTATGACGATTGCCGCCTTCATCGGTGCAGGCGGTTTGGGCTATCTGGTATATTCCGGTATCCGAACCTCCAATACCATGCAGATTCTTGCCGGAGCGATTCCTGCCTGTATCCTTGCGCTCGTTATTGATGCCTTTATGGGCATATTGGAACGTGTAGTTGTACCTGAGGGACTTACGATTGGCAATTCTCAGAGTACGCGTCCCGTCAAGAAATCAACCAAAATCATTGTATCTATCCTTTGTGCCTGCCTGCTTCTGGCATCCATCGGTAGTAGACTCATGGCGGGCAGCAATAAGGAAGCTCTGCATATCGGCAGCTCGGATATGAGTGAACAGCTGATTTTGGGAAATATGTATGCAGATATGATTGAGGCAAAAACCGACTACAAGGTGCAACGGGATCTTTCTTTAGGCGGTGTGCAAATTTGCTTCAGTGCCCTGCAGAGTGGACAGATCGATATGTATGTCGATTATACCGGTACGCTGTATGGAGATATTTTGAAAATGGAATCCAACAGTGATGCAAAGGAGGTGTATCAGGTAGCAAAGGAGAAAATCAAAGAGAAGTATAATCTCACACTGCTTGATCAGACTCCGTTTAATGATACGTATACATTTACCGTGCGTAAGGATACTGCGAAGAAATACAACTTAAAAACTGTTAGTGATCTGGAAAAGGTATCCGACCGCCTGGTTATCACACCGACACTGGCGTTTAATAACCGCAAGGAGGCATTGCCCGGCATTAAAAGCAAATATCCAAATATGAGGTTTAAGGATAATATCGCTATGGATGGAGCAACTCGTTATGTTGCTTTAGCAAACAAGGAAAGTGATGTCATTGATGCATATTCCACAGATGGCTTGATTTCCTATTACGATCTGGTTGTGCTGGAGGATGATAAGCAGTATTTCCTTCCATATTACGGGGTACCGATGGTGAGTGAGCATTTGTTGGAGGAATATCCGGATGCCATTCCTGTTATCAATGAACTCAGTACACATCTCAGCAGTGAAGGGATGCGTAAGCTGAATTATGAGGTGGATGTAAAGAAGCGTGAGCCTGCTGAGGTTGCACATGAATTTCTAGTGCAGGAAGGGCTTCTTCAAGCATAATAGACGCATGCTGTTATAAAAAAGTAAATAATATTCATGAGGAATCCTGTGTGTTTATAATACCGGGATTCTTTTTTATCCAGTGTGTTTAGCTGCCCTATATCGTCTAAGCTGTAGCTACCTGCTATTTCATTCAAAATTTGCATTTAGTCTGCGTTTCCATAATAGATTCCGATCAACCTTATCTTTTTATGTAATATACACAGAGCTTGAAGCAGCATGTTTTATGAGCCCTTTAAGGGCAGGTGGGACACTTTAGATCAAGGGAAAATAAAGGGCAGCATAGGACATAAGGGCCACTTCATATTGCAAGTTCTGAAATACGTGCTATACTATAATTGTTTACAAGTAAATTAAAGGAGTGATATAAGATGCTTGATCATGCAAATCTGGAAACGCTGGTAAAGCGCTGTGCCGCCTTTCGTAAGGTATATGCACGAATTAGTGCACCTGATTTGAAACGGTATCAGCTATCTCCCAGCGAGGTGGATATTCTGATTTTTCTATCAAATAACCGGACAATCAATACAGCGAAGGAGCTGAGTGCTTTTCTCGGGATATCCAAAGGACTGGTAGCCCGCGGCATTGAGGCTTTGTTAATGAAGCAATATCTATATATAGAAATAGATAACGAAGATCATCGCATACAACATCTGTATCTTACAGAGGAAGTACAAGAGATTATCAGCGTATTACTGGAAAAACGAAAAGAGGTTGAGCAATACATATTAAATGGGATTCCGCAGGAGCATTTGGATATCGTGGTTCAGACGTTTGACCGTATCAATGAGAATGTTGAACAAATCAGTAATACAAAGGAACATGTAGAGGAGAGAAACAGGTAATGAAAATGTCAAATGAAGTAGATTTAGGCAGGGAACGGATTGGTAAATTGTTCTTTATGCTGGCAGTACCGGCTATTCTGTCTCAGCTGGTAAACGCCCTATATAATATGGTGGATCGCATGTACATCGGGCACATTCCAGAGGTTGGAGCGACAGCACTAACCGGTGTCGGCATCAGCTTTCCTATTATTATGATCATATCCGCCTTTGCGGCATTGGTGGCAATGGGAGGCGCACCGCGTGCGTCTATACTGATGGGACAGCAGGATGTAAAGGGCGCAGAAAAAATTCTTGGGAATTGCTGCTGTGCTTTGCTGATTACGGCCCTTGTACTGACGGTTGTGGTTATCAGCTTTCATACACCTCTGTTGTATATGTTTGGCGCCAGTGAAAATACGATTGAATATGCACAGTCCTATATGATCATTTATGCCGCCGGAACCATTTTCGTTCAGCTGACACTAGGAATGAATGCTTTTATTTCTGCGCAGGGGTTTAGCCGGATTAGCATGCTGACTGTCGTGATTGGGGCAATTACCAATATTTTGTTGGATCCAATTTTAATCTTTGTTTTTGATATGGGTGTGCAGGGAGCAGCACTGGCAACAGTGATATCACAGGGGATTTCCTCTGTTTGGGTCATGCGGTTTCTGATGGGAAAGCAGACCCTGCTGAAGCTGCGGTTAGAAAATTTCAAATTAAAAGCAAATGTGCTGCTCCCATCCCTTGCTCTGGGAGTTGCTCCCTTCATTATGCAGTCAACAGAAAGTATCCTTGTGCTATGCTTTAATTCCTCTTTACTGCAGTATGGTGGTGATCTGGCTGTCGGTGCCATGACCATTCTGTCAAGTGTGATGCAGTTTGCTATGCTGCCATTATCCGGATTTACACAAGGAGCTCAGCCGATTATCAGCTATAATTATGGCGCAAACAATGCCGGTCGTGTTAAAAAGGCGTTTCGTCTGCTGCTGATTAGCTGTCTGACGTATTCAGCAATACTCTGGCTGCTTGCCATGGTGGTGCCTGATCTGTTTGCAGCTATTTTTACCAGTGATCCTGCACTGACAGAAATTACGGTATGGGCTTTACGCATATATATGGGTGGCTGCCTGCTGTTTGGAGCACAGATTGCATGTCAACAAACCTTCATCGCGCTTGGCAACGCAAAGATTTCAGCATTTCTTGCCATGTTTCGGAAAATTATCGTGCTGATTCCGCTAATATATATTCTACCGATGTTTCTGGAGGATAAGGTCATGGCAGTTTTTCTAGCAGAACCGATTGCTGATACTCTGGCAGTTCTTACAACGGTAACTATGTTCATCCTATTCTTTAAAAAGCTGCTGCGCGGTATGCAGGACGTTGATCAGATGGCAGATTCTGCAGTTAGTCAGCGTTCACAACCGGATGTTCAGAAATCATAAATACTGGCACTCACATAGAGTGTCTTTTTCATGACAGGAATAGCTGCTGACTATGGCAGATATAATTGGCAATCGCTCTGGAGATCTTTGTTATATCCATTTGCAGCTTTTACTTCTTCTTTGACTTCTTTCTTCCTTATTTCTTATATTCTTTAATATCTTTATATAGATAATGTTTTTATATAGAGGGAATATAGAGAAAATCCTTCTATAGCGTAAAGGATATAGAACATAGAACGATATACGATAGAGTGTATTTGATAGAATGGATTCATATCATATATAAGAAAGAGGTATGTTTGCATCACGATAGTAGATAGCAATCAAGCTACAGCCATTTACATATGATGTTAAAATACGTAATTATTCATAACAAAGCCATATATATGCGATTTGACTTGTGACTATTCGGGATGAACAGCTGCAGGAATAGGCCATATAATAGTGGTTTATCTCATGCTCTGTTATTTGTCAATTCTTCACAGGATAATGAATAGTAACTATAATTCGACAAAAAAGTAAAAAAAGTTAAAAAAGCAGTTGACACAAGGAATGATTCGTTGTATTATATACGAGCGCTGATGAGAAACAGCGGCGCACGAAATAGAAATTTCGGTCTTTGAAAACTGAACAGGAAACGTCAATTATTTGAGAAAACAATATTCTCGGAATAACGATAACTAAAATGAAATTCAAACGCAAGTCATGCGTTAGAGCTAAATCAAATGGAGAGTTTGATCCTGGCTCAGGATGAACGCTGGCGGCATGCCTAATACATGCAAGTCGAACGAAGTCTCTAGGAAGCTTGCTTCCAAAGAGACTTAGTGGCGAACGGGTGAGTAACACGTAGGTAACCTGCCCATGTGTCTGGGATAACTGCTGGAAACGGTAGCTAAAACCGGATAGGTATACGGAGCGCATGCTCTGTATATTAAAGCACCCCTCAAGGTGTGAACATGGATGGACCTGCGGCGCATTAGCTAGTTGGTGAGGTAACGGCCCACCAAGGCGATGATGCGTAGCCGGCCTGAGAGGGTAAACGGCCACATTGGGACTGAGACACGGCCCAAACTCCTACGGGAGGCAGCAGTAGGGAATTTTCGTCAATGGGGGGAACCCTGAACGAGCAATGCCGCGTGAGTGAAGAAGGTCTTCGGATCGTAAAGCTCTGTTGTAAGTGAAGAACGGCTCATAGAGGAAATGCTATGGGAGTGACGGTAGCTTACCAGAAAGCCACGGCTAACTACGTGCCAGCAGCCGCGGTAATACGTAGGTGGCAAGCGTTATCCGGAATCATTGGGCGTAAAGGGTGCGTAGGTGGCGTACTAAGTCTGTAGTAAAAGGCAATGGCTCAACCATTGTAAGCTATGGAAACTGGTAGGCTAGAGTGCAGAAGAGGGCGATGGAATTCCATGTGTAGCGGTAAAATGCGTAGATATATGGAGGAACACCAGTGGCGAAGGCGGTCGCCTGGTCTGTAACTGACACTGAGGCACGAAAGCGTGGGGAGCAAATAGGATTAGATACCCTAGTAGTCCACGCCGTAAACGATGAGAACTAAGTGTTGGAGGAATTCAGTGCTGCAGTTAACGCAATAAGTTCTCCGCCTGGGGAGTATGCACGCAAGTGTGAAACTCAAAGGAATTGACGGGGGCCCGCACAAGCGGTGGAGTATGTGGTTTAATTCGAAGCAACGCGAAGAACCTTACCAGGCCTTGACATGGATGCAAAGGCTCTAGAGATAGAGAGATAAATATGGATCACACAGGTGGTGCATGGTTGTCGTCAGCTCGTGTCGTGAGATGTTGGGTTAAGTCCCGCAACGAGCGCAACCCTTGTCGCATGTTACCAGCATCAAGTTGGGGACTCATGCGAGACTGCCGGTGACAAACCGGAGGAAGGTGGGGATGACGTCAAATCATCATGCCCCTTATGGCCTGGGCTACACACGTACTACAATGGCGACCACAAAGAGCAGCGACTTGGTGACAAGAAGCGAATCTCATAAAGGTCGTCTCAGTTCGGATTGAAGTCTGCAACTCGACTTCATGAAGTCGGAATCGCTAGTAATCGCAGATCAGCATGCTGCGGTGAATACGTTCTCGGGCCTTGTACACACCGCCCGTCAAACCATGGGAGTCAGTAATACCCGAAGCCGGTGGCATAACCGTAAGGAGTGAGCCGTCGAAGGTAGGACCGATGACTGGGGTTAAGTCGTAACAAGGTATCCCTACGGGAACGTGGGGATGGATCACCTCCTTTCTAAGGAGAAAGTACAAAAGAAGTAAGATGGTTAAGGAACATTTCCTGTTCAGTTTTGGAAGGCTGAGACTTTCCAAACGAAAAAGAAGTCGATCTTTGAAAACTGAATAACAGAAGACATATGAAGGTCTATAACGAAAGTTGTAAACGAACATAGATATTCACGAGTAGAAAGTTAAACAAAACAGAAAACTCAAGCAAAAACCTAAGCAAGAAAAGAACGCTTAAACTTAATCGTGATTAAGTGAATAAGGGCGTACGGTGGATGCCTAGGCACTTGGAACTGAAGAAGGACGCAACAAACGGCGAAACGCGACGGGGAGTGGTACGTACACAAAGATCCGTCGATATCCGAATGGGGAAACCCGGCAGCAGTAGTGAGCTGTCACCGATGAGTGAATACATAGCTCATGCGGGAGGTACCCGGAGAACTGAAACATCTAAGTATCCGGAGGAAAAGAAAATAAGAATGATTCCGTAAGTAGCGGCGAGCGAACGCGGAGGAGCCCAAACCAGATCTTGATCTGGGGTTGTAGGACCACGATATGGCAAGAGCATGGCTAAGAGAACGGCATTGAAAGGCCGACCGGAGAGGGTGCAAGTCCCGTATCTGAAAGTCTAGCGAAGCCTAGTGGTATCCTGAGTACGGCGAGACACGAGAAATCTTGTCGGAAGCAGGCGGGACCATCCGTCAAGGCTAAATATACCCAAGTGACCGATAGTGGACCAGTACCGTGAGGGAAAGGTGAAAAGAACCGCGGGAGCGGAGTGAAATAGAACCTGAAACCGTATGCTTACAAGAAGTCAGAGCCCGTTAAAGGGTGATGGCGTGCCTTTTGTAGAATGAACCGGCGAGTTACGTTATCGTGCGAGGTTAAGTAGAAGATACGGAGCCGAAGCGAAAGCGAGTCTTAATAGGGCGGCAGTACGATGATGTAGACCCGAAACCGTGTGATCTAGCCATGACCAGGTTGAAGTTCAGGTGAAACTGAATGGAGGACCGAACCGACCCCCGTTGAAAAGTTGGCGGATGAGTTGTGGCTAGGGGAGAAATTCCAATCGAACACGGATATAGCTGGTTCTCCCCGAAATAGCTTTAGGGCTAGCGTCGAGGAAGAGTCGTATGGAGGTAGAGCACTGAATGTACGATGGCCCCATCCCGGGGTACTGAGTATAATCAAACTCCGAATGCCATACAGATATACTCGGCAGTCAGACTGTGGGTGATAAGGTCCATGGTCAAAAGGGAAACAGCCCAGACCGCCAGTTAAGGTCCCAAAATGTATGCTAAGTGGAAAAGGATGTGGGGATGCACAGACAACTAGGAGGTTGGCTCAGAAGCAGCCATCCTTGAAAGAGTGCGTAACAGCTCACTAGTCGAGTGACCCTGCGCCGAAAATGTACCGGGGCTAAGCATACTACCGAAGCTGCGGATTCAACTTCAGAGTTGAGTGGTAGGGGAGCGTTGCATGCACGTAGAAGCCATACCGTAAGGAGTGGTGGAGAGCATGGAAGAGAGAATGCCGGTGTGAGTAGCGAGATGTAGGTGAGAATCCTACACACCGATAGCCCAAGGATTCCAGGGGAAGGTTCGTCCGCCCTGGGTAAGTCGGGACCTAACGCGAGGCCGAAAGGCG
The DNA here is from genome assembly GCA_017161075.1 of Erysipelotrichaceae bacterium 66202529. NCBI lineage: Bacteria > Bacillati > Bacillota > Erysipelotrichia > Erysipelotrichales > Erysipelotrichaceae > Erysipelotrichaceae bacterium 66202529. The sequence goes on from CP046174.1 coordinate 2,143,423, forward strand.
TAGTGGATGGAAAACAGGCAGATATTCCTGTACCCGCGATGGAAATGAAGGAATGACGGAGAAGGCTAGTGTGAGCCACTAAATGGATTGTGGTCGAAGCATATAGCAGGCTGACAGTGAAATGCGTCAGCGGGATGTAAGATGTGACAGGTAAGGGAACGCCTTCGGGCAAGTACTGAAGCACATGATGCCAGCTTCCAAGAAAAGTTTCTAGTGATAATTCCATAGCGGCCCGTACCAAAACCGACACAGGTGGGCAAGGAGAGAATCCTGAGGTGAGCGAGAGAACTGTTGCCAAGGAACTCGGCAAAATGACTCCGTAAGTTAGCGATAAGGAGTGCTCTTGTAAAAGAGAGCCGCAGTGAAGAGGCCCAAGCGACTGTTTAACTAAAACACAGCTCTCTGCAAAGTCGCAAGACGAAGTATAGGGGGTGACGCCTGCCCGGTGCTGGAAGGTTAAGAGGATTTGTCATCCGAAAGGAGAAGCAATGAATTGAAGCCCCAGTGAACGGCGGCCGTAACTATAACGGTCCTAAGGTAGCGAAATTCCTTGTCAGGTAAGTTCTGACCCGCACGAAAGGCGTAACGATTTGGGCGCTGTCTCGGCAGCAGACTCGGTGAAATCTTAGTACCTGTGAAAATGCAGGTTACCCGCAACTAGACGGAAAGACCCCATGGAGCTTTACTGTAGCCTGATATTGAATTTTGATCAAAGATGTACAGGATAGGTGGGAGGCGAAGAGACGTGTACGCCAGTATACGAGGAGCCGATGTTGGGATACCACTCTTGTTTGATTGAAGTTCTAACCTGCACCCATAAGCTGGGTGAGGGACCGTGTCAGGTGGGCAGTTTGACTGGGGCGGTCGCCTCCTAAAGAGTAACGGAGGCGCCCAAAGGTACGCTCAGATTGGATGGAAATCAATCGACGAGTGCAAATGCAGAAGCGTGCTTGACTGTGAGACAGACAAGTCGAACAGGGACGAAAGTCGGGATTAGTGATCCGGCGGTGCCGAATGGAAGGGCCGTCGCTCAACGGATAAAAGCTACCCTGGGGATAACAGGCTGATCTCGCCCAAGAGTTCACATCGACGGCGAGGTTTGGCACCTCGATGTCGGCTCATCGCATCCTGGAGCTGAATTCGGTTCCAAGGGTTGGGCTGTCCGCCCATTAAAGCGGTACGCGAGCTGGGTTCAGAACGTCGTGAGACAGTTCGGTCCCTATCTGTTGTGGGCGTTGGAGATCTGAGGAGAGCTGTCCTTAGTACGAGAGGACCGGGATGGACCTACCGCTGGTGCACCAGTTGTTCCGCCAGGAGCATAGCTGGGTAGCTAAGTAGGGAAGGGATAAGCGCTGAAAGCATCTAAGCGCGAAGCCTACTCCAAGATGAGATCTCCCATTCGTCAAACGAAGTAAGACCCCTTGAAGACGACGAGGTAGATAGGTCAGAGATGGAAGTGTAGCGATACATGGAGTTGACTGATACTAATAGGTCGAGGACTTAATCACAAAGAAACTGTCAACTGTTATTCAGTTTTGAGGGAACGACCTCAAAGAGATCTGGTGGCGATAGCGATGTGGACACACCTGTACTCATCCCGAACACAGAAGTTAAGCATATCAGCGGCGACAATATCTGGACTTGCTCCAGTGAAGATAGCACGCTGCCAGGTAAAGTGACTCATCCTTGGATGGGTCTTTTTTTAAAGATTAAGACAGATCCACTATTCTATATGATTGGGTCTTTTTTCAACAGATTATGAAAGGCTTTAGTATCCTATATGATTCTGTATATTGAAATTCGCCATATATAAGCAAATGATTGCTAAAGGTTTCTATGTATATTTATAAAAACGCACACGTATAATTATAAAAAAATACGCAGAAATTGCAGGTATACACAAACAATGGAAGAATTCCATGCTATAATAGGAGATATCGTTTTTGACTACGGATATAAACAAATAACATGGCTGGAATGTTAGAAAAGACAGGTGATGAATATGAGTCAGAAGGTATTATTGGGATTATCAGGCGGTGTGGATTCAGCGGTAGCTGCTTATCTTTTGAAAGAACAGGGATACGATGTTACCTGTGCATTCATGCGAAACTGGGATTCCTTCGCTAATAACGATATTATGGGAAATCCGACCATTCAGGATGATGTGTGTCCTCAGGAGCAGGACTATCTGGATGCAAAGGAGGTTGCGGATAGGCTGGGGCTGCCGCTGCTGCGTGTGGATTTCGTTAAGGAATACTGGGATCATGTATTTACCTATTTCCTTGATGAATACCGCAAGGGAAGGACGCCGAATCCGGATATTCTCTGTAATAAATATATTAAATTCGATGCATTCATGAATTATGCAAGAAAGCTGGGCTTTGATGTGCTGGCTACCGGACATTATGCACAGGTTGATCACAGCGGGAAAGAATCCCGTATGCTGAGAGGTGCAGACAGCAATAAGGATCAGACTTATTTTCTGTGTCAGGTATCGCAGGATGCACTGCGGCACTCTATGTTTCCTATAGGACATATGGAAAAGCATGAGGTGCGGGAAATTGCCGAACGGATGGAGCTGAACAGTGTTTCAAAGAAAAAGGACTCCACCGGAATCTGCTTTATAGGCGAACGGAATTTTAAGGAATTTCTTAAAAATTATCTGCCGAGCCAGGACGGGAATATTGTGGATATTGAAACACTGGAAACGATCGGTCGTCACGGCGGTGTCTTATACTATACGATCGGACAACGAAAGGGTCTTGGAATCGGTGGTAACCGGGGACCGTGGTTTGTGGTTGGTAAGAATGTGCAAAAGAATATTTTGTATGTCACAAACGGCAGTGAAAGTGACTGGCTATATTCCGACAGCTGTATCGTTTCCGGTGTAAATTGGTTTTCAGAGAATAAACCGCAGGGTGAGCTTGTCTGTACAGCAAAATTTCGTTACCGGCAGCCCGATAATGATGTCATTTTACGTTTTATCGACAATATGACCGTATATGTACGCTATCCGCAGCTGGTTAGCTCTGTAACAGCAGGACAAGAGGCGGTATTTTACCTAAACGAGGAATGTCTGGGCGGGGGTGTGATAGAGGATGTGTTCAAGGAAGGAATCAGTCTGCAGCATCGAATCAACAGGAGAGTGGAGCATGAAAAATAACATGAAGCATTTAGCTGTATGGCGTATGCTGATGCTGCTGGTTCATTATTTTGTAGGCTATCTGTATGTATACCGTATCATAGCAACGAAAATTACGCTGGCTGTAGACCCTGACGCAACGATTTTACTGCCCTCCGTACAGCTTGCCATTTATCTGTTTACTGCTAGTGTGGCGATGGCTCTGGCCTGGCCAAGCCTGCAAAATTCCTGGGTGCGGTTTCGGGAGCACACACAGTCCAACCTGAAAATGAGTGCCTATCTGGTTGTTGTGATTTTAGCCGTCAACATGGTGCTTTCTTTGTTGATCGGACTTCTGACACAGACCGGTAACAGTGTCAATCAGGAGGAAATCCGCAATGCAAGCACAGTGCTTCCGCTGATGACGATATTATCGACGTGTGTGTTTGCGCCGATTATTGAGGAAACAGTGTTTCGTGCCGGCGCATTTTCCTGTCTGCGGGGCAAGATGGGCTTTTGGATAGCAGCGCTGATCAGCAGCATTCTGTTTGGCTCCATCCATATCGTGGATTCGCTTCTGGCAGGAAACCTGGTGGATGTAAGCTATCTGCTGGTATATGCCGGAATCGGCATGGTACTGGCTTATGGATATGAGAAAAGCTCTTCCTGCATGGTACCCTGTGTGGTACATGCCGCAAACAATATCATATCCATGCTTTTTATGCTTTTATAATACGATTGCAGAGGTAAGCAAATGGACGAAGAAGATATCATTTTAAAGGCAAAGCATCTGCATACGATTTTTCGCAACGATTCCAATGGATATACCGTTGCGAAATTTGTTACATATGATGCCAATGAAGAGGATTTTACAGCTACCGGATATTTTGGGGAGCTGAATGAGGATGTACTATATAAGCTGCACGGTGATTATGTGGATCATCCACGCTACGGTATGCAGTTTCAGGTGACGGCGTATGAAAAAATGATGCCTAATGATGAAAGCACACTGATCCGTTATTTTTCCAGCTCTCTGTTTCCAGGAATCGGCAGACAGACGGCCAAAGCGATTGTCGATTGTCTGGGTGAGGACGCAATCGAAATCATCAAGGCAGATCATGAGGTGCTGAAGCAGGTAGGCGCCTTGAATGCAAGAAAGCGCGCTTCTATTATTCAGGGGATCATGGAGCATGAGGAGGCGGATGATTCCGTCGTATTTTTTACACGTATGGGAATCAGTGTGAAAACCATCATGAAGATGGAGGCTGCATATGGAAATGAAATGATTTCACTGGTGAAGGAAAATCCTTATCGACTGATTGAGGAAATTGACGGGATTGGATTCAAGACAGCGGATAAGCTGGCAAAGGAGCTGCAGTTTGCGGATGATCATCCTTACCGTATCAAAGCAGTGATTTTATCCTGCGTACTGGATTTGTGTATGGCAAGTGGGGATACGTATACCGGTCTGGAACAGATTCAGAAGCGGTTTCGCAAGGAATATGACGGCTCTGTCGATATAGATGCTTATCTGGAGGAGCTGCAGATGGATCGTCTGATCATGATGGAGGACGGCCGTATCTATCATCATACCCAGTACGATGCACAAAATGGAATCGCCTCCTTTCTGGCGGGCTTTCCTTACCGTGATGCAGAGGAAGAAATCAGCTTTGATCCAGAGGATATTGAGTTGATGGAACAAAAGCTTCATATCCGCTATGAAGAAAAGCAGAAGGAGGCTATTGCCACCTTTTTCAGGGAGCCCTTTCTGATTCTGACAGGAGGCCCGGGTACAGGAAAGACAACGATCGTAAAGGGGATTCTGGATTTATATCAGCGCTATTATCCGTCCGATACGATTGCGCTTTGTGCACCGACCGGAAGAGCTGCAAAGCGTCTGAGCGAGCTGAGCTCCACTGCCGCAACGACAATCCATTCCCTTCTCAAATGGGATTTGGAAACGAATACCTTTCTGGTAAATGATAAGGAGCCGATACAGGCTGATCTGTTAATTATTGATGAGTTTTCCATGGTGGATCAGTGGCTGTTCTACCATCTGCTCAGAGCATGCCGTCTGGTAAAGAAAATCGTTGTAATCGGAGATGAGGATCAGCTGCCAAGTGTAGGCTGCGGCTGTGTGCTGAAGGATCTGATTGAAAGCGCGTGCTTTCCCCTGGTGCGTCTGAATAAGATTTTCCGCCAGAGTGAGGGAAGTGATGTCGTGACACTGGCGCATCAGATTCGAGAAGGACATGCGGACATACTGGAGCATGCTAAGGATATCGCTTTTTTTGAATGTCAGAATTATGAAGTTCGTGACTTAATTTTAAGTGTCGTATCCAATGCGCTGGATAAAGGCTATGATCCGAAGGAAATCCAGGTGCTGGCGCCGATGTATGGTGGAGTGGCGGGTATCGATGCGTTAAATAATGCATTGCAGAAAATGATGAATCCCTCAGATCCGTATAAAAAAGAGCTGAAGGTCGGATACCGCCTCTTTCGTGAGCATGATAAAATACTTCAGCTGAAAAACCAGCCGGAGGATGAGGTGTATAACGGAGATATCGGAGAAATCGTAGAAATCAGCTTCCGTGACGACAATGTACATCAGAAAAACTGTATTACAGCGGATTTTGACGGTATATTTGTAGAGTACAGCGGTGAACAGATTTATAATATCACACATGCCTATGCGACTTCGATTCATAAGGCACAGGGCAGTGAATACGCAATCGTGATCATGCCAATTGTAAAGGATTACCGCTATATGCTGCAGAAGCGTCTGATCTATACCGGTGTAACGCGTGCGAAAAAAAGTCTGGTGCTGCTGGGGGAAAAAGAGGTTTTCCTGCATGCGTTGCAGGTGGAGGACCGCCATATACGAAAAAGCACACTGCAGGAGAAAATAAAGGAAATGATGGGATAAGAAGCCTGTGAGTATCCATACTATCAGTGATAGGAGTGATACTATGAACAAGTGTGTCGTTGCAGCCCTGATGGGACTGGCTGTCGGTATGTATATCGGATACAGTCAGGAGGAAGGCATTGAGGATCTCTGCCGTGAATCTAGAAGGAAAAAGAAAAAGGTTATGAAGAAAATGCATAAGACCTACGATCATTTATGTGATTGTATGGATCTGGATTAACCCCGTTGCGGGTTTTTCTTTTATGAGACTGATGCATTATCTGGATTCTCTGACCCAGCTATGCCGGAAGCTGCTTGTTCCCCTGGCTTTTGCATTACTCCTTGTTTTACTGCTGAAACAGATGCAGCTTTATGACTGGCTGGTGGATATATACAACAGCTGTCTGCCGGTTTTTATGGGTGTGGTCATTGCATTTCTGCTTCAGCCCTTGATTGACCGTCTGCAGCAGCATACTTCCAAAAAAATGGCGGTTATGCTTGTATATATTGGCATCGCACTTCTTCTGGCAGTGTTTGTGATCGGTATGATTCCCATTATCTACCGGCAGGTTATGGATTTCGCTGCAGTGCTTCCGGTATGGATGAAGCACCTGGAGGCCTTTCTTGACCGGTATCATATCGCTATCGGCAATCTGGATACCCTGAAGGAAAAATATTTACAGGAGGGGTATATTATCGTAATCGATTCCCTGCGTAATACGATGAGCACGGCAACTAATTACGGAATTGCATATATAACAGCCTTCTTTATATCGATTGATCTGGATTTCTGGAAGCGGACCGCAAAAAAGGTAATACCGAATCTTCATCAGTTTTCCACCTTTTATCTGACGATGAGCAACATCGTTTATCAGTATCTGGTAGGCACCTTTCTGGATATGCTGTTTATTGTGGTGAGTGTTGGAATTACACTGTATCTCTTAGCCTTTCCCAACGCCTTGCTGTATGCTGTCATACTTGCCTTACTGAATTTATTTCCCTATGTGGGGGCAACCTTCGGACTGATTCTGATTGCGATTGTAGGAGCATTGAGCTATCCGGTGTTTCCTTTTCTGGCCTTTGCCATCGTGTGGACGATCCAGCAGGTAGAATCCAATTTCATACAGCCGATGATTTTTAACCGGACGATGAATGTCCGCCCGATCCTCACCTTTGTTTTCATCTTTATCTCGGAAGCCTTTTTCGGTGTTGTCGGGGTGATTCTCTCTCCTATATTTGCCGCCATTGCCCAGATTGCGTTTCGCAGCTGGCTGCATGCAAAAACAAGTGACAGGGTTGGTGAATGGGAGGATATCTGGCAGGATTTTGATGAAGCGATGCAGCAGGAAGAATATGAATAAAATATTTGCACTGTGTTTTGGTTTTTGTTATAATGATTACGTTCATCAGGACGATGAAAAAGAGGAGTACATCAGGGTAGCCATTGCAGAGAGAAAGCGGCGGGTGAAAGCTTTCATGGTGAACGGTGGAAGCTGCTTTGGAGTTCTGCGCGTATCTGGCGTTAAAAGAGTAAGTGAGTGTGCCTGTGGATATATACACGGGTGAACTGGGATGGTACCGCGTATACTATACGTTCCTGGATTCGGGAGCGTTTTTTTATGCTTATAAGGAGGATACAAACATGAAACAATTAACTGGAAGTCAGATTCGTCAGATGTTTCTGGATTACTTTAAAAGCCAGGGACATATGATTGAGCCAGGAGCAAGCCTGGTGCCTCACAACGATCCAACGCTGCTTTGGATCAATGCCGGTGTTGCGGCTTTGAAAAAGTATTTTGACGGAAGTGAAAAGCCGAAGAATAACCGGATTGCGAATGCACAAAAGTCCATTCGTACCAATGATATTGAGAATGTAGGAAAGACAGCGCGTCACCATACGTTCTTTGAAATGCTTGGTAATTTTTCTATCGGTGATTATTTCAAGGAGGAGGCAATACCGTTTGCCTGGGAGTTTTTGACAAGTCCTGAATGGATTGGTTTTCCAAAGGAGAAGCTGTATGTTTCTGTATATACGGATGATGCGGATGCGTATCGTATCTGGACAGAGGTGTGTAAGGTAGATCCTTCTCACATTTTAAAAACGGACGATAATTTCTGGGAAATCGGTGAAGGGCCGGGCGGACCGGACAGTGAAATCTTCTATGACCGTGGAGAAGCGTATGACCCGCAGGGCCTGGGTGAGCGTCTGTTTTTTGAGGAGCTGGAGAATGATCGCTACATTGAGGTCTGGAATGTTGTATTCTCCCAGTTTGATTGCAAGCCGGAGCTTGACCGTAAAGAATATAAGGAGCTTCCACAGAAAAACATCGATACCGGAATGGGACTGGAGCGTCTGGTTTGTCTGGTACAGGGTGGAGAAACCAATTTCGACACGGATCTGTTTTTACCGATTATTCATGCGACGGAGCAGTATACAAGCCTGCGCTATGCGGATGCCGAAAATAAGATGGCATTTCGTGTTATTGCAGACCATATCCGTACGGTAACCTTTGCTTTGGCGGATGGTGCGCTGTTCTCCAATGAGGGTAGAGGGTATGTGCTGCGCCGTGTGCTGCGCCGCGGTGTGCGTTTTGCGAAGAAGCTGAATATTCAGGGCGCATTTATGTACAAACTGGTTCCGGTGGTCTATGATATCATGAAGGATTATTATCCGTATCTGGAAGAAAAGCTGGACTATATCGCACGGCTGGTAAAGGCGGAAGAGGAACGCTTCCATGCGACGCTGGCAGATGGTGAAAAGTTGCTGCTGCAGGTGATGGAGGAGAAAAAGGACAGTCATGTAATCGACGGAAAGACAGCATTTAAGCTGTATGATACTTATGGCTTTCCGCTGGAGCTGACGGTGGAGATTGCTCAGGAGAGTGGATACAGTATTGATAAGGATGGCTTTGATGCAGAGATGCAGCAGCAAAGAGAGCGCGCACGTGCAGCGCGTGAGGCTGCAGAATCCATGGGAAGTCAGTCCATTGATCTGATGGAATTCACCAGGGAGAGCACCTTTATCGGATATGATGTCCGGCATACCTCAGCTATGGTAATCGCTCTGTTTAAGGACGGTGTCAGGGTGGATGCCATCAGCGATGAGGGGGATGTAATCTTTGATACGACCGTATTCTATGCGGAAAGCGGTGGTCAGGTAGGTGACAGCGGTACACTTCGTGCAGAGGGTGTGCAGGCTGTTGTGAACAATACAACCAAGGCTCCGCATAAGCAGCACCTGTCCCATGTGGTTATCACAGAGGGGGAACTGCGTGTGAAGGATACAGTTACTCTGCAGGTGGATGAGCGCAAACGCGATATCATTACGAGCAATCACTCCTGTACGCATCTGCTGCAGAGTGCGCTGAAGCAGGTTGTGGGAACGCATATCCAGCAGGCAGGAAGCTTTGTCAGCGAGGAATATCTGCGCTTTGACTTTACACATTATGAAAAGGTGAATGAGGAACAGCTGAAGGAAATCGAGCAGCTTGTGAATCAGTATATCAGTGCTCATTATACAGTAAGTAAGGTGGAAATGCCGATTGAGGAAGCAAAGAAAAGCGGGGCAACAGCTTTATTCGATGAAAAATACGGGGATGTCGTCCGGGTTGTTACGATGGGGGATGTATCCAAGGAATTCTGCGGCGGCTGTCATGTGAACAATACGCAGGAAATCGGTGTCTGCAAAATCATCAGCGAAGAAAGCATCGGCTCCGGTATCCGCCGTATCACTGCAAAGACAGGCTATGATGCCTATTATGAATTTGCGAAGGAGGATGCTACGCTGCACAGTATAGCAGCTGATCTGAAGCTGAAGGGAATTTCCAAGGTGGAGGAAAAGGTAGTGCAGCTGCTGGATGAAGCTGCTCAGCTGAAAAAGGAGCTGGCAGCTTTACAGGCTTCCATGTTCGCATTGAAGGCCAATGATCTTGTTCATAAGATGCAGCCGCTCAACAACCGCCAGGTGCTGATCGAGCGTGTGGATGGAGCGGATGCGAAAGCGTTGAAGGATATTGTTTCCAATATCCGCTCACAAAAGGAAAACTGTATCGTATTCCTGGCAGCTGTCAAGGATGACAGGGTTACCTTTGTCGCTGGTGCGGATGCACTTGCAGTACAAAGCGGTATTAAGTGTGGCGATCTGGTGCGTGAGGCTGCTGTTATCTGCGGTGGAAAGGGCGGCGGACGCCCGGATATGGCGCAGTCTGGAGGAAAAGATGCTTCCAAGGTGGAGGAAGCCCTGCATTTAATCAAAAATATGCTGTCATAAGGCTTTCAATTTTGCATAAAGTAGGATAAAATAAAGGAAGAAAACAAAAGGAGGTAATACTATGAGAGATATCACGGAAACGATGTCTTTTAAATCGGATGATTTAAAAAGAGACAATATCAAGCATGTATTACGCTTAGTCAAAGAGGCATTGGATGAAAGAGGGTATAATTCGGTGAACCAGCTGGCAGGCTATCTGATCAGCAATGATCCGGCATATATTTCATCTCACAACAATGCACGTACGATCATTCAGAGTGTGGAACGCTATGAGATCATTGAGGAACTGGTAAGAGCTTACCTGGAAGAGGATAAGTAATGCGCATATTGGGACTGGATCTGGGCAGCAAGACACTGGGCGTCAGTGTCAGCGATGCACTTGGCATGATTGCACGGCCGGTGGAGACGATCCGCTTTGAAAGCGATGATTATGACGCCGCATTTGAACAGGTGCAGAAATACATAAAAGAATTTCAGGTAACAACCGCAGTGCTTGGTCTTCCGAAGCATATGAACGGCGATGTTGGCATACGCGGGGAGATTTCTGTCATGTTTAAGGAAAAGCTGGAGACTCTCGGTCTGGAGGTAGTCCTTTGGGATGAACGTCTGACTACGGTTGCGGCAGAGAAGATACTGATCTCTGCAGATGTATCACGGAAGAAACGTAAGAAGATCATTGATCAGATGGCGGCTGTACAAATTTTGCAGAGCTATCTTGACAGTAAGAACTAGGGGCTTGAAAGAGCCCCTTTATAGGAGGAAAAAACGATGTTGGATTCAAGCAGTCTGTATGTAAATGATGAAAATGGAAACGAAAAACGGATGGAGATTTTATTCACCTTTGAGGATGAGGATCACGGTAAGAAATATGTGGTGTTCCTGGATCCTGAAGAGGAGGAGGGGGAAGTATACGCTTCCGCTTATGACGATGACGGAAATCTTATTCCGGTAGAAACGGATGCGGAATGGCAGATGATTGAAGAAGTGATAGGAGCCTTCCAGGAAGATGAAGACGCAGTTGAAGAATAAAAAGGTGCTGATTGCACTCGTCAGCGTATGTATTATCGTAGCCGCTGCCCTTTCTGTTTTCGTATATTACAAAACCGGCTTGAAGGCAGCAGGCTCAAAAACAGCGGTAACCTTTACCGTGGAGCAGGGGGAAAACAGTGATATCGTGCTGAGCAGGCTGCAGGAACAAAAGCTGATACGAAACAAGACGGTGGCCAAGCTGTATATGAAATTTCATGGATTGAATGACATTAAGGCAGGAAATTTCAAGCTGGAGGCGGATTGGGATACACCGCAGATTCTGGAAGCCTTAAATGATGTGAAGCAGGCGGATGCCGGCGATATCAAAATCACGTTTAAGGAGGGCATGTGGGCAAAGGATGTTGCGGCACTGATCGAGCAGAAAACAGGTGTCAGTAAAAAAGAGCTGCTTGCTTTATGGAACGATGATGCCTATTTGAAAACATTGATAAAAAAATATTCATTTTTGAACGAGGATATTTTGAATGCTCAGTATAGGGTGAAGCTGGAGGGATATCTGTATCCGGAAACCTACAGCTTTCATAAGGATGCGACAGCGAAGGAAATCACGGAAACCTTTCTGAATCAATTTGAAGCAGCGATCAAGCCGTATGAAGCGGATATCAAAAAGAGCAATATGAGCATGCAGGAGCTGATCACCTTTGCATCGATTGTACAGTATGAGGCAAGCACAAAGACGGACATGGAAATGATCGCCGGCGTTTTTCAAAACCGTATGAAGCTGGGAATGTCCTTGGACAGCAGTGTGACCGTTTGCTATGTGCTGTATGATGATATGACATCCGGTGAGGATTGTGAGGTCAATACCCATATCGATTCTCCTTACAATACCTACAAGAATGCCGGGCTTCCCATCGGGCCGATTCTAAATCCGGGGGCGGCTGCAATCGATGCCGTTTTGCATCCCAAGGATAATGACTATTTGTATTTTGTAGCGGATATTTATGGTGATGGCAAGGTATACTATGCAAAGACGCTGCAGGAGCAGGAAGCAAATATCGATAAGTACAATCTGCGAAAATAGGTGGAGCTATGAAGAAAACAATACTGATCGGCATAGCAGGGGGAAGCGCTTCCGGAAAGACTTCCATCTCTGCGCGGCTGAAGGAGCATTATGAGGATACCAATTCGGTCGTTATCATACGGCAGGATGATTATTACAAGGATCAAAGTGATAAGTCGATGGAGGAACGCATAAAAACGAATTACGATCATCCCTTCGCTTTTGACAATGCGCTTATGGCGGCACAGCTGAAGAAGCTGCTGAATCGGCAGGTCATCTGTAAGCCGACCTATGATTTTGTCCATCATACAAGAAGCGATAAGATTGAAACCATCGAGCCCAGTGATGTCGTTGTGATTGAAGGGCTGTTTGTGCTGGAGAATGAGGAGCTGCGCAACCTGTGTGATATTAAAATATTCGTGGATACCGATGCGGATATCCGCTTTATCCGCAGGCTGCTGCGGGATGTGAATGAGCGGGGCAGAACACTGGAATCGGTTGTTGAGCAGTACACCTCTACCGTACGTGATATGCATAACCTGTTTATTGAACCAAGCAAGCGCTATGCGGATGTGATCATTCCCGAAGGCGGCCACAACGTGGTTGCCATTGATTTGCTGATTACGAAAATCAGTAGTATTATTTCATAAAACGTGCTATAATAGCGAACGAATAGGAGTTGAAACCATGGCTGATGAGAAATTTTTAGTAACCAAGGAGGGCTTGGACGAACTGCTTAAGGAGCAGGATAATCTGATTCATGTTGTACGTGATGAGGTCATCCGCGAGCTGCAGGAAGCCCGTGCTCAGGGTGACCTTAGTGAGAACGCTGATTATGATGCTGCCCGTGACCGTCAGGCACGTGTAGAAGCCAGAATCCGCGATCTGGAAGCTATGATTGCGAATGCGGAAATCATTTCCGGAGATAAGAAGTCTACAAACAAGAAAACAATCTCACTGGGATCTACCGTTACCATTCAGGATTTGTCTACGAATGAAGAGGAAACCTACACAATCGTCGGTTCCATAGAAGCAGATCCGCTGAATGGGAAGCTTTCCAATATCACACCGCTGGCAACCTCATTGATGGATCACAAGGTTGGAGATGTTGTTGAAATTGAGCTGGCAGAAGAGCCTTACCAGGTAAAAGTCATCGATTTAAAATAAGGAGAAGGAACAGAAAAAATTTTCTGTTCTTTTTTTAGGAATTTTATACCTTTTTTTCGTATAGATAAGTGGAGGTGTCTATATGAAAAAGGTAATACTTGTATTTTGTCTGCTCATATTGTTTTACGGACGCTATGAGCTGGTTGATCTTTCCAGGGTCGAGCGTAAGACAAAACAGATTGAGGTAAAAGGAGAAGTGATGCAGCCCGGAGTGTATACCGTGGATATCCATGCGGATACGGCAGCGGTGCTGCAGCTGGCAGGCGGCTTGAAAAAGGGGGCGGATGACTCCGCACTGAACAAAACACAGGATCTACCGGATCACAGTGTCCTGGTTATAGGAAAAAAAGAAGAAAAGCAGAGGATATCGATAAACAGCGCAACCTCTGAGCAGCTACAGACATTGCCTGGCATTGGCCCATCCATGGCGCAGCGTATCATAGAATATCGAAAGCAGCAGCCCTTTCATACCCTGGAGGATATTATGAAGGTGAAGAGAATCAAGGAGAAGCTGTTCGCTAAAATCAGGGAGCTGATCACCCTGTGAGGCAGAGCTGGCTGCCCTGCGGATGGTGCTGTTTAATTTTGCTTTGGGCACACTGGATTTCGTTCTGGTTTTCCCTGTTCCTTTGTTTGCTTATGTTTGTATACTATCGCAGGCATTTTGTCATACAGCCTTTGTTTATTGTGATTCTGATGCTTGTTCAGGTGCGCATGGGACTGCTTTTGCGTGCGCCCTCCATGCCACAGGATACCATTGTACAGGTGAGAGAAATCAAAACAGGGTATGTGATTGCACGGGTTGATGGACAGGATGTTCTGGTATACGGGCTGACACAGGCAGGCTACAATGATGTCCTGCAGATCAAGGGCACGTATGCGAAAACAGCTTCACTGCATAATTTTCATCAGTTCTATTTTCCCGACTGGCTGAAAAAGCGTAGAATCCATTATCAGCTGCAGGCAGAATCCTATAAGTTCATACAAAAAGGAAGTGGCTTGCGTCATGATTTATATGCGCATATCCAAGCGATGGAGGACAAGGAACAGCGTACATGGCTCAGCACTATGCTGTATGGGATACGGGATGAGGAGGCTTCGTATTTTCTTACTGCGAGCGGTCTGCATATTGCAACGCTTGCCATGCTGCTTTCCAAAATTTTACAGCTGTTTGTTTCCCAGATGAATGCATCCCTTCTGATTCTTGTGCTGTTGGGAGTATGCGGCCATGTCACTGTGTTTTCTTCCTCACTGATCCGTATTCTAATCTTTCGCAGCGTCAGCATCTGCTGTTACAAATGGAACGTGCAGGATCGTCTTGGTATCAGCATGACAGTGCTATTGCTTTTATTTCCCTATATGGCATGGGAGCTGGCTTTTCTGCTGCCGTTTGGATTTCGCATGCTGGCGATATTCAATGTGCAGAAGCGAGGCCGATACGTACAGAGTTTGCTCCTGCTGATTCCCATGCAGTTTCTCTTCTTTACCTCCTGCAATCCCTTCCAGCTGCTTTTGTTTCCCTTATTCCACTATGCCTATACCTTCCTGTATGCGTGCTGCCTTGCATCCTTACTGCTGCCGTATATTGGCTTTTCCTCCGTAATCGTACCTGCTGCGCAGGTGCTGGAGGCTGTCCAGCAATGGGGAATAACATTGTACTATACGCCGCAGCTGCTCTGGCTTTATCTCTGGATACAAAGCAGTGCGAAGCTCATCAGCTACGTGCACAGAAAGCCTGTTTTCACCCTGCTGGTGCTGTTTGTATATGCACCATTTTCCTCTTATTTGAATCCCTTTGGTGAAGTGCTGATGATCGATGTGGGGCAGGGAGATTGTACATTGATCACGCTGCCATTTCATCAGGGTGCTGTCATGATTGACATCATGGGAAGCCGCTACCGCAACATACCAAAGGAGGTCGTTGCTCCTATCGTCAAGGCCAAGGGCTATCAGAAGCTGGATGCTTTGATTCTTACGCATGATGATTTTGATCACAGCGGAGGAAAGGAGCAGCTGTTACAGGAGCTTGCGGTTGCCCGTATTATTGATACCAAGGAAACGGCAGTACCGCTGAAGGGATTTCCGCTTGCGTTTTTATTAACGGATTATCAGGGCACGGATACAAATGATAATAGCATTATTACTTATATGCAGACAGAAACGCTGAATGCTTTGTTCATGGGAGATGCGGGAAGCGATGCAGAGGAAGCACTGCTGCAGCGCTATGAGCTGCAGGATGTGCATGTGCTGAAGGCCGGTCATCATGGCAGCAGCACCTCCAGCTCGCCAGCATTTCTGCATGCACTGCAGCCGCAGCTGGCACTGATTTCTGCGGGCAGAAATAATCGTTATCATCATCCCAGTTCCGAAGTGTTACAGCGTATGCAGCAGGAGCGAATCCATCCTCTTGTCAGTGCTTGGGATGGAGTCGTCAGCATTCGCTTTACACCCTGGTTCAGCTATTATGTGAGTGCAGAGGGAACACTTGGTATTCTGGATGCTGTCTGGAGGTGAGCCTTGTGATCAGCTGGTAAACTTTTACATACGGAATGGATTGCTTATTTTTTGATTCGATATGAAGAAAAGGCATGGCATTCTATACGCGTTTCGTTTATAATATTCGGTAGGTGATAAGAATGAATTATGTGCTATATGGAGAAGAACAGTATCTGCTGCAGGAATCGCTGACAAGAATTGTCAAAGAGCATGTGCCGGATGCCAACGAGTTGAATAAAATCGTCTATGATGCGGACATCACAGATATGGAAACCATTCTGGAGGATGCAACAACGATTCCCTTTTTCTCAGCTTGTAAAATCATTCTTGTCTATCATGCGAATTTTCTTGGGACAGCGAATGAGCATGCTGTGGATACAGCAGCACTGGAACGCTATCTTGATCAGCCGATGGAATCCACGGTCATGGTATTGATCGGTGATTTTGAAAAGCTGGATGCCAGAAAGAAAATCGTAAAAAAGGTACAAAAGACTTGCCGAGTGCTGCAATACCGCAAGCTGGATGAGCAGGGGAAGTACAGCTATGTACAGGAGCAGATAAAAAAGCGTGGACTTCAGGTGGAGCCATCCGCCATGCAGGTGTTGCTGAACCGTCTGCCGCTGGATATACGAACGATACAGACTGAGCTAGAAAAGCTGGAGCTGTATGGTGGCATGATCAGTGCTGATGTTGTAGAAAAGCTGGTTACCCGCCCGCTGGAGGAGGATGTCTTTCAGCTGGTGAATGCCGTAGTGGAGCGTGATTTGAAGAAGTCCTTTCATATGTGGCAGGACTTATGCGTATTGAATAAGGACGCTATTTACCTGATTGCGCTGCTGGCTTCACAGTTTCGCTTTCTGTATGAGGTCAAGGCACTGATGCTGCAGGGAAAGGGCAAGGACGCCATCAAGGATGAGCTGAAGGCGCATCCCTACCGTGTGCAGCTGACAATGAAAACAGCACAGCGTTTGAGTATTGGCTATCTGATGGAAATACTGGAACAGCTGGCGACACTGGATCAGAATTTAAAGGCCGGGCGACTGGATAAGAAGCTGGGCTTTGAAATGTTTTTGCTGGGAATACAAGGAGTACGACAATGAAATCACTAAAGGAGCTTTACAGGATTGGCCCGGGGCCGTCCTCATCACATACACTGGGGCCGCAGCGCGCTGCCAGTCTGTTTAAGGAACGCTATCCCATGGCGCATCATTTTGAGGTGGAGCTGTTTGGATCGCTGGCACTGACAGGAAAGGGACATTTAACGGATTATATTATCATAAAGACGATGAAACCGAAGGATTGCGTTGTCCTGTTTAAAAACCGCAGGGATTTAAAGCATCCCAATACTATGCATCTGATGGCAATGGATGAGCAGCATAAGCTGCT
This sequence comes from Erysipelotrichaceae bacterium 66202529, assembly GCA_017161075.1. Lineage (NCBI taxonomy): Bacteria > Bacillati > Bacillota > Erysipelotrichia > Erysipelotrichales > Erysipelotrichaceae > Erysipelotrichaceae bacterium 66202529. The sequence goes on from CP046174.1 coordinate 2,160,821, forward strand.
TGGTGAATGGACGGTGTATTCCATTGGCGGAGGAGCCATACAGATTGAAGGAGAGGAAAGCAAGGAGGGGGCAGATGTTTATCCGCATCATTCCATGAAGGAGATTGAGGCCTATTGTGAGGCTCATTCCATGGAATTGTGGGAGTATGTCAATCACTTTGATCCACTGGATGACTATATGGCTACCATCATGAATCAGATGATGGCTACGGTTGATGGCGGTCTTGAAAAAGAGGGAGTGCTTCCAGGTGATTTGAAGCTGAAGCGTATTGCAAGGGAGTTAAAGGAAAAGGCAGATGTGTGCCGCAGTGCCGCGGAGCAGGAAAAGCTGCTTTTATGTGCCTATGCCTACAGTGCCAGTGAGGAGAATGCATCCGGAAGTACCACGGTAACTGCGCCGACACTAGGAAGCAGTGGAATCCTTCCTGCACTGGTATGCTATTATCACCGCATCCTGGGCTATTCCAGAGAACAGCTGCGTAACGGTTTAAAGGTGGCCGGGCTGTTTGGAAATCTGATCAAGGAAAATGCAACGATATCCGGCGCCCAGGGAGGCTGTCAGGCTGAAATCGGTGCCGCAGTTGCTATGGGAGCCGCAATGGCTGCTTATCTGCGCGGACAGACAACACACCAGATTGAATATGCTGCAGAAATCGGAATCGAGCACCATCTGGGACTTACGTGTGATCCGGTTGGTGGCTATGTTATGATTCCCTGTATTGAACGCAATGCCGTCGGTGTGCTGCGCTCCATAGATGCAGCAATTCTGGCGGAGGGAATCAGCGACCTGCGAAAACACAAGGTCAGCTTTGACATGGTGGTTAACACCATGAATTATACAGGCAGAAAAATACCGATCGAGCTCAGGGAAACATCTCTGGGAGGACTGGCAAGCGTTGTGCCTTTAAAGTAGAAAGGAAGTGCAAGTCATGAAGGGTCTGATTGTATATTCCTCGCTGAGTGGAAATACAAGGAAGGTTGCAGAAGCAATCGCAGAGGTGGCAGAGGATGGAGAACTGATTTCCGTTAAGGAATTTCAGCCTTCCATGCGCGCAAATTTTGATCTGTTTTATGTCGGTTACTGGGTGGATAAAGGGGATTGTGATGCGGCCAGTCTGCATGTGCTGGAACAATTAAAGGATTGTAAAATCGTCTTGTTCGGTACGCTTGGTGCTGCCGAATGTACAGACTATTATGACAGGGTTAAGGCAAGTGTTGAAGCTCATGCCGCACACTGTCATATCCTGGGTCACTTTTTATGTCAGGGTGCTGTGAGTGAGGCAGTGATTGAGCGTTACCGGAGAATGGCTGCTGAGCATCCCGAGGATGAGCATAGGAGGCAGCAGCTTGCCAATTATGAGAATGGAAAATCACATCCGGATGAACAGGATCTTGCCAATGCAAGAGCATTTGCCAAAGCGATTGGCTGAGATTCCCTACGAGACAGGCTTTTACATCTACATCCTGCGCTGCAGTGATGATTCCTTATATACCGGATGGACGACGGATCTTCGCCATCGGTTTCACCAGCATGCCATTGGCAAAGGTGCCCGCTATACCCGCGCACATCTCCCTATTGAGCTTTTCTACTATGAAAGCTTTGCAGATAAACGATCAGCTATGCGCCGGGAATATGAAATCAAAAGGCTTACCCGTGCTGAAAAAATGAAGCTGTGTGAAAAGGGAGGTCTGTAAGAGAAATGCCTGCAAACGAATCCATATAGGAATTTGTTTTTCATAATGCTTCGTATACATAAAAGATCAGCTTCAAATATGCGGCGGTATCCTAATGGCATTTCATTCCGTAAAATTACAAGCGTTGGCAAACAGAAAGCGATGCTAAAACAGGGCGTCCTGCAAATTGTGTAACGACATAAAAAAAGCGCTTTTCTGTATCTAGCAGAGAAGCGCTTTTTGTTACATAACGAATACAATGGCAATGAAATGCAGAATGCTTGCCAGATTGATGCATATATGCCATATGGAATGAAAGTATTTGTTTTGCGGCTTTCCATAAAAGAAAGCACCAATCGTATACATCACACCGCCACCGACGATCAGTCCCAGAAATAACGGCGTTGCCTTGGATAACAATGCCGGCAGGAAGAAGACTGCCGTCCATCCCATAATCATATAGATGGTCATAGAAAGCTTGGGATAGCTTTTGGAGCTGATTGCTTTTAATAAAACACCGCCAAGCACTGCAATCCATTCGATTGCCAGAATCAAATACCCCTGCCATCCGCCAATGAGCGTCAGTGCAATTGGGGTGTAGCTTCCCGCGATTGCAAAATAGATACAAATGTGATCCAGCTTACGGAACACATATTTATGCGTAGTACCAAAGGGCATGCAATGATACAATGTGGATACCAGAAACATCAGAAACAGACACAGGATGAACACCGATACTCCTGCCGCCAGTTCACTTCCACCCTTGTTATAGGAATATATGGCCGCTGCCGGGAGAGCGCATATGCACAGTATCGCCATAATCCCGTGTGTTACACAGTTGGCAACCTCTTCTCCAAAGCCCAGCCGGAACATATCCCGCATAGATTTTTCCTCCATGAGTATCACCTCCAGATTCTTATGCCTGTGGTCAGTATAATACAATCGCAAACGGAATGCAATGCTTTTTATTCAATATGCATCATTTTGTGATGATAACTCAATGATATAGTATTAAATACTTTATATTATAATATGCGTAATTTGATATAGAATATGATTGTGCTATCGCAGTTCGTTGAGCTTACATATGCTTATGAGTATAGAAAGGCAATGCTGTGTGAATACTGCGGTGCAACCGTCTGTTCTCTATCGTATGGAAACGATCACCTTCCCAGTCAGTGCAGAAGCAGAACTGTTTTGTAAATCGTACCGGCAAAAGTTAAAAAAGACCGAATTCTTCACAAGTTTTAATGCGCACGTCATAAACTTATGCTATAATATCCATTGATATTTACAGACTTATTTTCTGTAAATGAATGGAGGCATCTATGTTTTTAAAACGTATAGAACTGCAGGGCTTTAAGTCCTTTGCGGATAAGTCCATTATCACCTTTGATTCCGATGTGATCGGTATCGTAGGTCCCAATGGCTGCGGAAAAAGCAATATCAATGACGCAATCCGCTGGGTGCTTGGAGAACAGAGCGTAAAGTCCCTGCGAGGAAATAATATGAGCGATGTCATCTTCAGCGGTTCCACAGCGCGCAAGGCAGTCAATATGGCGGAGGTTACGCTTGTCTTTGATAATTCCCGGCATATTATGAACGTGGAATTTGAGGAAGTGGAGGTAACACGCCGTTTACACAGACAAAGCGGGGAAGGGGAATACTTTATCAACAAGGCTCCCTGCCGTTTAAAGGATATTATCAATTTGGTCATGGATACTGGTCTGGGAAGGGATTCTCTGTCTATCATATCGCAGGGAAACATTTCTGCCTTTGCGGATGCGAAGCCGGAGGATCGCCGTGCATTATTTGAAGAAGCGGCCGGTGTGGCAAAGTATAAAAAGCGCAAGAATGAATCCTTATCCAAGCTGAACCGGACACAGGATAACCTGAGCCGTCTGGAGGATATTATAACAGAGCTGGAACGCCAGGTGAATCCGCTGAAACGGCAGGCTAAAAAAGCCGAGGTCTATCTGGAAAAGAAAAAGCAGCTTGAGGTGATCGAGGTCAGCGTACTGGTTGATGAAATCGAAAAGCTGAGTGAACAAATCGACATGCTGAAGAAAAAGGCATTTGATCTTGACAGCCAGAAGGCAATGCATGAAACCACGATTCAGGTGGAGGATCTTAAAAACAGTGAATTGCGCAATGAGATGTATCAGCTGGATCGTGAAATCAACAAGCTGCAGGAGCAGTATGCCAAGCTGAGCGAGGAGTCCAGGATGCTGGAAACCCGTAAAATTGAAATGGATGAAAAAAGAAAATATGCGCTGGAATATGCCAGCAATGCGGAAAAGGCCAAAGAGCTGAAAGCGATGATGGAGGAAGCGCATTATGAATATGAGGACCGCTCACGGCGTTTAAAAAACCTGGAAGCGGATATCGCTTTGCAGAAGGAGACAGCAGCTAAGCTGGAGCATGATCTCTCCTATTGTAACCAGGAGAATGCACAGGCTACCTCGATACTGAACCGTCTGGAAAACCGCAAGGCTGTATTGGAAAATCTGGCAAAGCAGCCCTTTAATCACCAGCTGGCTGTCAAGTCTGTTCTGGATGCCGGATTGCAGGGCATCCTGGGAGTTGTTTCCCAGCTATTCAAGCCGCTGATGAATTACGAAACTGCTATATCCAATGCTCTGGGCGGGGCTTTATACCATATCGTTACCGAGGATGAGGCAGCAGCGCGCCATGCCATCACCTTCTTAAAAAAGAATCAGTCCGGGCGGGCTACCTTTTTGCCACTGACGGTTATGAAGCCAAGAGGGATGCAGAAGGAGCACCGCATGCTTGCGGAGAACAGCGTCGGCTTTCTTGGCGTGGCAAGTGAATTTGTAGAGAATGACAGCCGCTTTGATATCCTGCGGGATGCGCTGTTTGGCAATGTGGTCATTACGGATAATCTGATCAATGCCAATGCACTTGCCAAGCTGCTTCGCTTCCAGTATAAGATTGTTACGCTGGAGGGGGATATCGTCAATCGCGGCGGTAGTATGACCGGTGGAAAAAACCGTAACAATTCGACACCGTTAACCATACAGAAGGAATTGCATCAGGTGCTGCAAAGTCTGGAAGGTCAGCAGATGAAGGTGGAGGGGCTGAAAAATCAGCTCTATGCCCTGCAGGCGAAAAAAGAGCAGACCAGCTCCAATTTGGTGCAGATGCAGATTTCCAGTGCGCAGCTGGATCCGATCGTAAAGGCGAAATGGGCAAAATATGATCGTTTGAAAAGCGATTATGAAGAAATTGCACCGGATGAGGAGCTGGATAAAACCGAGCTTTTACAGGATGATATCGTTGTCAAGCTCAGTAATGTGCATTCCCGTATTGACGAGGTCAGCTCCTCGATGAAAAGCAAACGGGAACGCCGTATGAAGGCAGGCAGTGAGGTGGAGCGCAAGGATGCGCAGATCCGCCAGCTTCGCAGGGATTTGAACATTTTGCAGAATGAGCAGCGTGAAGTGGAGGTTTCTCAGGCAAAGGCGGAAACCAAGCTGGAAACAACGCTGGAGCGTTTAAGCTCCACCTATGAAATGACCTTTGAATATGCGCAGAGCCAGAAAGCGGATATCGATATCGTGGAGGCGCGCAAGCAGGTGGTTGTCCTGCGTCAGGAGATTTCCTCCCTGGGAAATGTAAATCTGGATGCACCGCAGGAATATAAAGAGGTCAGCGAGCGCTTTGAGTTTTTGAGTAAGCAGCGCGATGATCTGATAGCCGCAAAGGATAAGATTCTGGAAGCCATCGATGAGATGGATGATATCATGGTGAAGCAGTTTCAGGAAATGTTTGATAAGATCAATGCACAGCTGAACGATGTGTTTCGGGCATTGTTCGGCGGCGGAAAGGCACGCTTGTTTATGGTGGATCCCCAGGATGTGCTGAATACCGGAATTGACATTGATGTACAGCCGCCGGGAAAAACCGTGCAGAATATCCGGTTGTTCAGCGGTGGGGAAAAGAGTCTGATCGCAATCTGTGTATTATTCTCCATTTTGAAGGCGAGAACGATGCCGCTGTGTATCTTCGATGAGGTGGAGGCAGCGCTGGATCAGGCAAATGTGGAGCGCTTTGCTAAGTATATCGCCCAGTTTCGCGGAGAAAGTCAGTTCATCGTCGTCACACACCGTCCGGGAACCATGGCACAGTGTGATGCCCTGTATGGTGTAACTATGCAGCAAAACGGTGTGTCCCAGCTGCTGAAGGTGAAGCTGCAGGATGCCATCAACATGATAGATAAAGAAGAGGTGAAAGCATAATGGGTATTTTTTCCAAATTAAAGCAGACCTTCTCCTCCAAAAAGGATGGAGATCGTTATCTGAGCGGTCTGGATAAATCAAAAAAATCATTTTCCGAGCGTATACGCAGACTGGCGCTTGGATTTACCGGAGTCAATGAAGAATTTTTAGAGGATTTGATGGTTGTGCTGCTGGAGGCTGATATCGGGATCAAAACAGCACAGAAAATCGTCGATGAGGTGGAGAACCGTGCGATGGATGAAAAGCTGAAAAGCTTTGATGAAATCAGTGAATGTCTGATTGCGGTTATGCATGAGCTGTATACCAGCTATGAGGATGCGGATTTTCATAAAAATGAGGATGGCCCTACGGTAATTCTGATGGTTGGTGTCAACGGCAGCGGGAAGACGACGACCACGGCGAAGCTGACTAAGCTGTTTCAGAATGAAGGAAGCAGTGTCGTTTTAGCGGCAGCGGATACGTTTCGTGCTGGGGCAATCGACCAGCTGGCGAAATGGGCAGACCGTCTGGGTGTTGCCTGTATCAAGGGAAGAGAAGGCGGTGACCCTAGTGCAGCTCTGGTGGATGCCTGTCGATATGCCAAGGATAACGGCATGGATTATCTGATTGGTGATACTGCTGGACGTCTGCAGAACAAGGCGAATCTGATGCAGGAGCTCAGCAAGATGCGCAGAGTCATCGAACGGGAAATTCCGGGAGCACCGCATGAGGTGTGGCTGGTGCTGGATGCCACAACAGGGCAAAACGGTATTTCACAGGCGCAGATTTTTCTGGAAACGACCAAGGTGACGGGAATCATTTTGACAAAGATGGACGGTACGGCAAAGGGCGGCATTGTCATTGCCATACGTGATCTGCTTGGTCTGCCGGTAAAATATATCGGTCTGGGAGAGAAGGAGGACGATCTTCGTCCATTTGATATTGATTCCTATCTGTACGGTCTGTGTGAGGACATCTTACAGCATGATTGATCAGATGGAACGGATGAATGCACTGCTCGATGCCTATGAAGGGCTGTTGACAGAGAAGCAGCAGGAAATCCTGAATCTGTATTACAAGGAGGATTTTTCATTTTCTGAAATCGCGGAAAATCTGGGAATCAGCCGTGCAGCGGTCAATGATCACATTAAGCGCAGTACGCATATTCTCACAGAATACGAAAAAAAGCTGCATCTTGTGCAAAATTATGAAACAAGAAGCAGGATTTATGATAAAATGAAAACAGTCGGAAACGATGAAATACAACAACTGGTAGAACAGCTAGAAAATTTAGAATGACTTTAGGAGGAGAATATGTCAAAAATTATTTCAGTGAACGCAGGGAGTTCATCATTAAAGTTTCAGTTATTTGAAATGCCGAGCGAGGAGGTTCTGACAAGCGGAATCGTTGAGAAAATCGGCTTTGAGGATGCAATCTTCACCATTAAGGTAAACGGCGAGAAAATAAAAAAAGTGCTGCCGATTCCAGATCATACCAAGGCTGTCAGCATGCTGCTGGAGGCGCTGGTGGAATATAAGATTGTAAGCAGTCTGGATGAAATTACCGGTGCCGGACACCGTGCGGTACACGGTGGGGAAATCTTCAAGGAAAGCGTTCCGGTAACTGAGGATGTCGTTGAAAAATTCGCATCCTTAAATGAGCTGGCACCGCTGCACAATCCAGCGGGACTTGTCGGATACCGTGCGTTTAAGGAGAATCTGCCAAGCTGCAAGCACGTATTTGTATTTGATACGGCGTTTCATTCCACAATGCCGAAGGAATCCTATATCTATGCTTTACCGATGAAGTATTACGATGAATATAAGATTCGCCGCTACGGCTTCCACGGTACCAGCCACAAATATGTTTCTCTGCGCTGTGCAGAGCTGATGAACAAGGATGTAAAGGATACCAAAATCATTACCTGTCATTTAGGAAACGGCGCAAGCATTACTGCTGTGGACGGCGGTAAATCCATTAACACCTCCATGGGCTTTACCCCGCTTGCCGGAGTTATGATGGGTACCCGCTGTGGAGATATCGACCCTGCAATCGTAACCTACATCATGAAGAAAACCGGCGCAACACCGGATGAAATGGATGATATCATGAACAAGCAGTCCGGTATGCTGGGTGTCAGCGGCATCAGCTCCGATGCGCGTGACATCGAGGATGGCTGCAAGGAAGGAAATCCAGCAGCTCTACTGACTGCGGAAGTATATGTAAACCGTGTAATCAATGTTGTCGGCGGCTATTATGCACAGCTTGGTGGTGCAGATGCCATCGTATTTACCGGAGGAATCGGTGAAAACGACACCAATATGCGTAAGATGATTTGTGATCGTCTGTCTGCGGCATTCGGTGTGCAGTTGGATGAAGAATTGAATGGAAAGACAAGAGGCAAGGAGGTTCTGCTGTCCACTCCGGAAAGTAAGGTAGCGGTATGGCTGATTCCAACGAACGAGGAACTCATGATTGCCCGTGATACATACCGTCTGATTGCGTAATCATGAATACCGATATTCTATTTGAGCTTGTCGAACAATATGATATCATCACGATTTACCGACATGTATCTCCCGATGCAGACGCTCTCGGTTCGCAGTTTGGATTAAAGCAGTGGATACAGGAGACCTATCCGGATAAGCAGGTATATGCGCTTGGCAGGGATGCCGGCAGCAAGCAGTCCCTGTTTCCCGATATGGATATCGCAGACGATGAAACGGTTGCTGTATCACTCGCTATCATTCTGGATACTGCAAACGGTGCCCGTGTGGATGATGAGCGCTGGAGTACGGCTGCATATACCTTGAAAATCGATCACCACATCATTGTCGAACGCTTTGCGGATGTGGAGGTCGTTGAGGATCTGTTTGGAGCTACCTGTGAAATGCTGGCGTATATGTTTGAACAGAAAAAGCTGGTGCTGTCTGCGCGCTGTGCACAGTATCTGTATGGCGGGATCATTGCGGATACCCTGCGCTTTTCCATAGCGACCATAAAGCCGCGCACTTTGCGTACAGCAGCGTATCTGCTGGAGATGGGCGTTGATGTAAAAAAAGCAAATGAGGATAATTTTTCAACCTCCTACCGGCTGTATTGCTTTGAAAACTACATCCGCAGCAGCTGCCAGCTGATGGAGGGGCATGTTGCCTATATGATTATCAACCGCGAGGATTACGAACGCTTTGGGCTGACCTTCAATGAAGCAAAGGAAAAGGTGTTTGTAATGGGTGGTGTCGATGAATTTGAAGCATGGGCGCTATTTACAGAAAAAGAGCGGGATGAAAACGGCAGACGTGTGTATAACGGCAGTCTGCGTTCCAAAAACCGTACCATCAATGATATAGCGAATAAATATCAGGGCGGGGGACATCGCTTTGCCTGTGGCGTGAAGGGCTTGTATGAGGAAACGATTCAGAGCCTGCTGCAGGATTTATGCGAGCGTGTAAAGGATGAAAAATAAGGACAGTATATCCAGTATATGCTGTTCTTTTTTACACACTGCATGAGCTGGTGTCAGGCAGCAATGATTATTTCGATGATTACGCAACAAAATGAAGGGCATATGTTTTGCATAAACTATCATATAATAGAAGATGAATATAATAACCCTGGCAGTACCAAGCAAAGCTAATGCAGAGATTACTGCAAATATAAACTTTTTATAATGCAAGGTTGTGGAGACAAACAATCTATGATAAGCTTTATGCAAAAGGTGGAAAATCAGATGAACTGCGTTTTATTACAGGCTATAAAGAAATACACCTCTCATAATGGAAATCCATAAAATATACAATGCTTTAGAAGCTTATCCGATTTCTGAAGAATGCTCATGCGGTATGGAACAATGACTCCTGTTCCAAATTGGTTTCGCTGCTTTAAGTTACCTGTTTTATATGCAGAACACATATATCACGCGAATGTGGCTACAGCTCAGATTGCGGCTGCTTATTGGCGCTGTATGCTCTTCATGCTGTGTTGAACGTATGCAGAAGGAGGTATCTATGATGTGGAGTATGGCTATATCCAGCCTGTTGTGGATAAAGCAATCAAACTGGATGAATAAAGGAAAGAAGGTGTGTGTATGGCAATTTTAGGAATAGATTTAGGTACAACAAATTCATTAGCCTGTATATGGGATAATCATAAATACGTACTGATTCCGAATGCATTTGGAGCATTTCTTACACCGTCAGTTGTAAGCTTCCTGGAAAACGGGGAAATATTGGTAGGAGAAGCTGCAAGGCAGCGTTTAGTAACACATCCCTCTACGACATTCGCTGAATTTAAACGTTATATGGGAACGGATAAAACCTATATGGCATATGGTAAAGCTTATCAGCCCCAAGATTTAAGTGCCTTGGTCATTCGTAAGCTGGTAGAGGATGCAAGTGTGTTTTTGCATGAGGATATCGAGGAAGCAGTCATTAGTGTCCCTGCTTATTTTAATGATGACCAGCGATGGGCCACAAAAATCGCAGGACAATTAGCTGGTATTCGCGTAGATCGAATTATCAACGAACCCAGTGCTGCAGCATTATCACACCATATGGTGAATTTAGAGGAGGATATGCTTGCTCTGGTCGTGGATTTTGGTGGAGGTACACTGGATATATCCATTGTGGAAGCTTTTGACAATGTAGTGGAAATCCGTGCAATCAGTGGGGATAATCATCTTGGCGGCAGTGATTTTGATGAAGCGATACTGGAAAGCTTTTTACAGGAACAGGGAATGAAAAAGCAGGAGCTGCAGGCACAGGAGCTGGGTCTTCTCAAGAATGAAGTGGAAAAAGCAAAAAAGCAGCTCAGTGTACAAACGGATTGTACTCTTCAGGTCATGCTGCATGAACAAAAATGCGAAATGAAATGGAATCGTGGGAAATTGACATCTGTTTGTATGCCCCTGCTGCAACGCATCCGCATCCCCATGGAGAGGGTATTAAAGGACAGCGGGCTACATCTTCAAGATATTCAGGAAATTATTCTGGTGGGAGGTACCTGCCGTATGCCGGTGGTCATACAGTTTTTAGAGTACCTGTTACAACGCAATGTAACATTGTCACATGAGCCTGATCAGGCCATTGCCATCGGATGCGGGGTGGCCGGAGGAATTAAGGAGCGTAATCGTGATGTTCGAGATCTTCTGTTAAGTGATATCTGTCCTTTTACATTGGGGATAGCTGTTTATGATGATGCAACAGAAAGCTATGCTCTGGCGCCTATCATAGAACGGAATTCTACATTGCCGTGCAGTGTGCTTCGTCTGTTTACCTACCGTTCAAAAAATGGAAAATTGGAAATCAGAGTTTTACAGGGAGAGCATCGACAGGCAGAGGCGAATCTTCTTATGCGTACAGTTGAAATCAAGGTTCCCAAGACCAGAGAGGAATATCAGCCGATTTCCGTTCGTTTCACGTATGATATAAACGGATTACTGGAAGTGGAAACCAATACCTATGAGACAAAGAGTGAACAGCGCATCGTGATTCAAAACAAAATGAATCGTATGAAGGAGGAGGAAGTTAAACTCCGTTTGAAGGAGCTGCAGGAATTTAAACTGCCTTCTCATGAAAAGGAAGTTTTCCGAAATTTGCTGGAGCGCGGGGAACGGTTGTTTTATGAAAGTGTTGGGGAGCGAAGAAGAAATATTTCTGATTTACTGGACGAATTTGAGCAGGCCTTACAGCGAGAAAACATGCATCAGATTCATGAATCTTACAAAAAAGTCAAAGCTGCTTTTGACGAATTGGAAAAGGATACACCGATATTCTTTAGTTAGGAGTACATAGCGTGACAGTAGAAGAAATTTTAAAACGTTTGGATATTGATGAAATCCATGATATCCATGCTGTAAAAAAAGCATATGCAAAGCAGGTAAAGCTGTATCATCCAGAGGAAGATCCAATCGCTTTCCAGGAGCTGCAGCAGGCATATCATGAGGCAATCCGCTATGCCCGCGCACAGCAGTCTGTACTTGTTCAGGAATCCATACCTGCAAGGGAAGAAACAACTGGCGAAGAAGCTTTTACAAAAATTGAAAAAAAGTCCTTCCTGCAAGCAGCACAGGCAACTGAAACGCTGGAGGATGACACTGCAGTAAATCATGAACGACTTCCCCAGGCTATCGCTGAAGCAGTGAGGCTGCAGGATCATCATCAGCTGCAAGAGCTGTTACAGGAATGCGAAAAATGCATGCTGTTTCAAGAAGATATATTTTTAAATGCATTAGGCAGAGAACTACGTAAATCTGATAACGAAATACCCTTTACCATAAGGCAACAGCTGCAACAGGCTTTTCATTTAAAGACCTCCGAATTACGCCCTGTGCAGGAGGAACTGTTAGACAGTATTCAAAAAGGGATTCCTGTATTTCAAAGCTATCGGTTTTCGTGTAAAAGGGACCAGGAATATCTGTTGCAAACGTGGGAGGAATTGTGTTCTCAGCCTCAGGAAGATACAGAGGCATGGCTTGAATTTTTGAATCAAAGGAACTGGGAGGATGATGATCCGGATGCACAGATGGCTGAGAAAATCGTGGAATTGGAAATGAGAAAAATGTACGCCCATAGCAGTGCAGTAGCCGGGAAGATTTATTCCTTTCTTCATATCCGGGAGCATCTTCTCACGGATGAAAAGCAAACCTACGCAAGGCTGAAGCTTCTGCTTAGTAAAGATGCCTCCTTTTCCGAGCAGGATTTCATAAGCTGGAAAAGGGAAATCTATGGGCAGGTACATCAATTTGCAGCGATTTCCAGCCGGAACAGACCACCGGAAGAATGGAAAAAGTGGCTAAAAAAACAGAACATGAATCCAGAGGATCTGGAGCTGTTGGTTCATCTTGGCAGACAGGCTAAAAATTATCACTATGTAAAGGCTACACAGAAGCTGCTTTTTTCCTATTTTAAATTAAAAGATAATTTGCTGCCGGTTCAACAGGAATTTAAAGAGGCAATTCAAGCACAGCCCCAAGCCTATATGAAAAAGCGCAGAACATTGACTCTGCTTTTGCTAATCATGCTGCTTCTTACCTTCCTGATCCCATCTTTTATGAATTATTCAAGGCAGCAACGGGTGAAAAAGGAACAGGAACAAGAAGAACTGCGGGAAATACAGAAAAAAGCTATGGAAGAGTTAGAAAAAAAGGAGCAGGAACAGATGAAAAAGATGCTGGAGGGAGCTGCCAAAGCGGAAATGAAAGATAAAGAATAATCTGTTCTGTTTCATTTATAGACATACAGGGAAGCCGCTACAGCAAAGCCGGCTTCCCTGTATTTGCGAAAAACTGCTTGCGTTGGAAAAAGGCAGGAGTACAGCATACACAATAAATGAAAAATATAAAGAAACCATGGTCACGCGTGTATTAAGAATGGGGAATCTATGATAAAATAATAAGAAGAAATGAGGTGTTGTGAATGAGTGTCCACTTACATGTGCGCAGCTGCTATACCCTGCTGCAAAGCACCCTGACGGTAGCGAAAATAGCGGCTGCGGCCAAACGCTGCGGCTATACAGCTGTCGCACTGACGGATAAGCATGTCATGCATGGGGCCATGGCATTTTATCATGCTTGTAAAAAAGAACAGATCAAACCGATCTTCGGAATGGAAGTGGACGTGCTGGAGAAGGATGATGTGTACGGCTTTGTGCTGCTGGCTAAAAATGATCACGGCTACCAGAATCTGATGAAATTATCCACCTGGCTGAATACAGGGGAGGAAACCAGAACCCTGGATTTGGATACCCTTGCCTTTTATGCAAAGGACTGCATCGTGATTACAAACGGAGATCAGAATCAGATGGAGACGCTGATCGTGAAGGAAGAGCTGGATTTATTGCGCCACTGGTTAAAGGTGTGTCAAGCGCAGTTTGCGGATTTTTATGTAGCGGTTTCCCGCAATGATTCCGGCCTGATGCAAAAGAAAAATCCGGTCTTAAAGCAGCTGTGCAAGGAGCTGGGCATTCCCTATACCGCGCTCTCCCGCGTATATTTTGAGTATGCCGAGGATGAGGAAAGCTACAAGACCCTGTGTGCTATTGACCAGGGGGTATCCCTTCAGGATAAGATGCTGAATTACAGTCCGCGTCGTTATTTCCGCAGCCCTGCGGAAATGCAGGAGCTGTATGAGGATGCGGAGCTGGCAATGAGCGATCATATTGCGGCGATGTGCAATGTGGAAATGAGCTTTCCAAAAGCGGTACTGCCGAAATTTCATAATAAATACGGTGTCAGCAGTGAAGAGTTTTTGCGCAGTCTCTGTCAGAAGGGACTGCAGAAGCGTATGCAGTTTCAGACGATTTCCGATGTCTATCAGCAACGACTGGATTACGAGCTGGATGTCATCATCCGTATGCAGTATGCAGATTACTTTCTCATTGTCTGGGACTTTATCCGATTCGCAAAGACACAGCATATTTACATCGGACCGGGCAGGGGAAGTGCTGCCGGTTCTCTGGTTGCCTATTGTCTTGGCATCACACACGTTGATCCGATTCGCTATCATCTGCTGTTTGAACGCTTTTTGAATCCGGAACGTATTTCCATGCCAGATATCGATACCGATTTTCCGGATAACCGCCGTGATGAGGTGATCCGCTATGTGGAGGAGCTGTATGGGAAGCATCGGGTATCCCATATCATCACCTTTAATACGCTGGCTGCCAAGCAGGTGCTGCGGGATGTCGGTAAGGCGATGGAAATCAATCCGCGTCAGATTGACCGGTTGTGCAAGCTGGTACCCAATGTGTTAAAGGCAACCCTTGATTTTGCTTACCACAATGAACCGCGCTTTAAGGAGATTATAAACAATGGGGAAACAATGGGACGGCTGTATGCCGTTGCCAGAAAGCTGGAGGGCTTGCCGCGGCATGCATCGCTGCATGCGGCCGGTATTGTTTTTTCCAATGAGGATATTGAACAGGTATGTCCGCTCATCGATGTGGATGAAGGGGTATGTGCAACACAGTTCACCATGGAATATCTGGAGGAGCTTGGACTGATTAAGATGGATTTTCTCGGTCTGCGCAATCTGACCATCATTGACGAAATCGTTCAGCATATCAATGCGGCCTCCGATCAGAAGCTGGATATTATGCACATACCGCTGGATGATCCTAAAACCTATGCGCTTATTCGTGCTGTGGATACCGTGGGAGTGTTTCAGCTGGAGAGTGAAGGAATGAAAAATCTGATCCGCAAGATGCAGCCAAAAAGCTTTGAGGATATCGTGGCGACGATTGCGCTGTTTCGACCCGGGCCGATGGAAAATATCCCGGAATATCTGGATCGGCGTGCACATCCGGAAAAGGTTGATTATATTCATCCAAGCCTGCAGCCGATTTTACAAAATACATACGGCATTATGATTTATCAGGAGCAGATCATGCAGGTGGCGCAGACGATGGCCGGCTTCACACTCGGAAAGGCGGATAATCTGCGTAAGGCTATCAGTAAGAAAAAAGGCGATGAGCTGCAAAAAATGCGGGAGGAGTTCATTCAGGGGGCTTTACAAAAGGGATATACGGAGGCACTGGCGCAAAGGGTGTATGCATTGATTATGAAATTTGCGAATTACGGCTTTAACCGCTCCCATTCTGTAGCCTATGGTATGATTGCCTATCAGCTTGCCTATCTGAAGGCCAATGCACCGCTGTATTTTTTCAACAGTCTGTTGAACAGTGTCATCGGCTCGGAAACCAAAACGAGTGAATATGTGTTTGAGGCACGCAAGCGCCGCATACAGATTCTGCTTCCGGACGTTAATCGCTCCTGTAATCAGTATGTTATTGAGGAGAATGCTTTGCGCTTCCCGTTTGTCGGTATCAAGGGAATCGGCAGTGCCGTATCGTCACAGATTGTAGAGGAACGGAAAAAGAAAGGACAGTTTCGTGATTTCTTTGATTTTACCGCCCGCATGAATGGGAATAAGATTGGAAAGAAAACGATTGAGATTTTGATATATGCAGGAGCACTTGACTGCTTTAAATTTGCCCGTGCAAGTCTGATGGCATCACTGGATGATGCGCTGCGTTATGCAGATCTGGTGAAAATTGAGGATGTGGATCAGGTGCTGTTCGACTTTGATCTGGTATCCAAGCCGGCAATGACGGTGGTGAAGGACAATGCGGTCATACGTGCAGAAAAGGAAAAGGAAGCAATCGGCTTTTATCTTTCCCGACATCCGATTGCCGATGTGCGAAGCAAAATGGGGAGAGAGCTGCCTGTACTTGTTTCCCTTCCAAAGCATAAGGGACGCTATGTGAAGTTTGTATGTCTAATTGACCGCTGCCGCCAGTATCGCACGAAAAACGGAGATATGATGATGTTTGTGGTCGGCAGTGATGAAACAGGAAAATTCGACCTTGTTTGTATGCCGAATATATACCGCCAGCATGCGGATGATCTTGTGAAGGGGACGTATCTGTATGTAGAGGGAATCGTGGATAAGGAAACAAGCTGCCTGGTGAAAAAGCTGACGAAAATAGAAAGGGAATAAAGGATGTGGATGATTTGATAACGATACAACCAGTGGAAATGAAGGATATAAAGGAGCTTGCGGCACTGGAGGCCTGCTGCTTTCCAAAGGAGGAGGCTGCAGATGAGCAAGCGCTGCGGCAGCGTGCCTGTGCATTCCCGGATAGCTTTCTGGTGATGAAAAGAGATGGTGCTGTCATCGGTATGATCAATGGCTGTGTAAGCAATGCGAGTGTGATTCATGATGAGATGTATGCGGATGCAGCCCTGCATGAGCCAGAGGGGCGCTATCAGACGGTATTCGGATTGGATGTGCATCCTGATGTTCAGCATCGGGGCTATGCACAAATGCTGATGCATGCATTGATCGAAAGGGCGAAACAGGCAAACCGAGCGGGTCTTGTCCTCACCTGTAAGGAGCAGCTCGTATCCTTCTATGAGCAATTTGGCTTTCAGAATATGGGAGTGAGCGCCTCAGTTCACGGCGGTGCTGTCTGGTATGATATGCTTTTAAAGCTTGCATGAGCATGGCGGCTATGCTAATTTGGAGTTGTGAATCGTAAGGTTCACTGCAGGGTATAAAGAGTAGGAGAAATCCGCAGCAGCTGTATTTTCTGATCTGCATACATAGCAGGGGAGAACATTTCCTATTCGCGTAAGTTCCTGTCTTGTCTTTCTTGATGGATGCAAGGGAAGGATGGGATGCTGCTATGTAAAAAAATGAAAAAAGTATTGCTTTCAAGGGCTGTTTATGATAACATAACTACGTTGTATGTCCTCCCGGATTTACAACCGCTCAGAACAGGGTTTAAGTATGGAAACATCACCTTGCATGGCGAGTCTTAAATTTTTTAGAAGGAGGTGCGATTTATGTACGCAATCATTGAAACAGGCGGAAAACAAATCCGTGTAGAAGAAGGTTCCACAATCTTCGTAGAAAAGCTGGACGTTCAGGAAGGCGAAGCTGTTGTATTTGACAAGGTAGTCGCTTACTGCAACCGTTCCCTTCGTGTTGGTACTCCATATGTAAAGGGAGTTAAGGTCAACGCAAAGGTTGAAAAGCAGGGAAAAGCAAAGAAGATCATCGTCTACAAATACAAGGCTAAAAAAGGTAGCTCACACCGCAAGCAGGGACACCGTCAGCCTTACACAAAACTGACAATCGAATCTATCGAGGCTTAATTTATGGTAAGAGTCCATGTAAAGCGGCATCAGGGTAACATACAGGAAGTGGAAATCAGAGATCATGCAGGCTATGGCGATGCAGGTCAGGATCTGGTATGCGCCGGAGTGAGTTCCATAGCTGTAGGAATGATGAATGCTTTAGATGAGATGGTGCCTGAAGCATGCGACTTCGTTTTGAAGGAAGCATACATCAAAATTGAAACAATTCTGCAGGATGAAACAGCAGGTATCCTGTTAAAGGGAATGTATTATCAGCTGTCAACCATGCAGGAAAGCTATGCAGACTATATTACAATAAACGATCAGGAGGTGTGATTATGAAATTTGTATTAGATATTCAGCTGTTCGCATCCAAAAAGGGTGTTGGTTCTACAAAGAACGGCCGTGACTCTGAATCCAAACGTCTTGGAGCAAAACTGGCTGATGGACAGTTCTGCCATGCAGGAAGTATCATTTACCGTCAGCGTGGTACGAAAATTCACCCGGGAACAAACGTTGGAAAAGGTGGAGACGACACATTATTCGCAAAAGTGAATGGTGTTGTAAAATACGAACGTTTAGGTAAAGACAAGAAAAAAGTGTCCGTTTACCCACAGGCGTAATGAAAAAATCCCCGGTATGGGGATTTTATTTTTGAGCAGGATAAAAGAAAGAGACAGGAGGTGCCTGAATGTTTATTGATCGTGTCAAAGTACATGTGAAGGCTGGAAAGGGCGGCGATGGAATTGTTGCCTTCCGGCGTGAAAAATATGTTGCCTACGGCGGCCCCAGCGGGGGAGACGGCGGAGCTGGCGGCGATGTCGTTTTTATGGTAGACGAAGGAAAGACGACGCTGCTGGATTTGCGCTATAACCGTAAAATGGCGGCAGAACCGGGAGGAAAGGGAAAGACAAAGAAGATGCATGGTGCCGATGGCGCAGACTGCGTGATCAAGGTGCCGCAAGGGACCATCGTTAAGGATGAGAAAACCGGAAGAATTCTGGCAGACCTCACCCGCAAGGGACAAAAGGAAGTCATCGCCAAGGGTGGAAAGGGCGGCCGCGGTAATTTCCACTTCAAATCCAGTAAGAACACAGCACCTCAGTATAGCGAGCTTGGCGCACCGGGAGAAGAACGGGATATCATGGTGGAGCTGAAGGTACTGGCAGATGTCGGTTTGGTCGGTTTTCCATCCGTTGGAAAGTCTACGCTGTTATCCGTTGTTTCCAAGGCAAAGCCGGAAATTGCGGAATATCATTTTACGACGCTGGCACCGAATCTGGGCATGGTACAGGTTCCCGATGGCAGAAGCTTCGTTATGGCGGATTTACCGGGACTGATTGAAGGAGCGAGTGACGGCAAGGGACTGGGACATCAGTTTCTGCGTCATATTGAACGCTGCCGTGTCATCATCCATGTTGTGGACATGGGCGCAAATGACGGACGGGATCCTGTTGAGGACTTTCGAATCATCAATGATGAATTAGCACATTATGAATACCGTCTGATGGAGCGGCCGCAGATCGTTCTTGCGAATAAAATGGATTTGGACAACGCTCAGGAAAATCTGAAGCGCTTTAAGGAGGCCTACCCTGAGGTGGAGGTATTTGAAACTACGACCATCATTGCGGAGGGGCTGGAGCCTGTCTTATATCGTGCTGCCGATTTGCTGGAAACAACACCGCAGTTCCCATTATATAACGATGATGCAAATGATGATGAGGCAGAAGGTGTGCTTTATAAATTTGAGCCGGAGCAGCCTGCCTTTGAGGTGCATAACATGGGGAATGGAAACTGGGAGCTGAGCGGAGAAGAGTTGGAGCGCAGCTTTAAGATGAGTAAGCTGGATAATGAAGAGGACTTCATGCGATTCGCCCGTAAAATGCGGAAGATGGGAATTGATGAGGCACTGCGTGCTGCCGGCTGTAAGGACGGCGATGTGGTTACCATCTGCGATATTCAGTTTGAATTTGTAGAATAAAGCAGAAGAAAGCTTTAAAAAAAATCGAGGCTTGTGCAAGCAGGTCTTACTCGATATTATTAAAAAATAAGAGATTTTCACTTATTACTATTTTAATGATAAAGTAATATGAGAAATCTCTTTTTTGTATTTATTCTAAAGCAAGACTATGTTATTTTTTACTTCAATCAACGGAAATCACCAAGCAATTCATGATGAAATTCATCCAGCAACTCATTGATTTCCATCAGCGAATACTGCTTGCTGATGCCGAATATAAGAATGGCATCCCGCTGCTGTTTGGCATACAGATGGTTATGATGCGCTACTGTCAGCAATCGGTTTGTTTCTTCTAGATTAAGTTTCATGGCTATCGAAAGCTGAAGAATCTTGTCTCTTCCAGCTTGTTTGCTGCCTTGAAATATCTGATATGCATAGGTTCTCGGTATCTGAGCATCCCGAATGATATCAGATTTTTCTAAATTTTTTTCCAACATGATTTCATTGATATAATCTACAAAGGAAACATCTCTAATTTCCTTCAAAATACGGTCTTTATCCAGCGCGCTGGCTTTCTTTAGAATATCTTCTAAGTCCTTCGTTTTTTGTTTTTGCATACAATCACCAGATATTATGATATAATCAAATCAAAATTATTGCAAGCTAAAGGAGAAATTATGCGTCTGGATTTGTTAGAAGAAATATATACGCTGTCCCAAACGGAAGAAAAAACAGTTCTGCTTGTTAAAAACTGTCTTGAACAGAAATTTTACATCAAAAAAATCATAAAGGATTGTACGGATCGGGCAATCTATCGCCAGCTGATCCAGCATCCTCATCCCCGGATTCCTATATTGTATGATGCAGCTTATCGAGGAGATGCATGTATTCTTATAGAAGAATTTATCAATGGGAAAACGTTAGAATATGTTCTGAGTGAGCGCACTCTAGGTAATGAGGATATTCATCATATCATGCGACAGCTACTTTCCGCTGTCAACCATCTACATCATCTGCGGCCGCCTATTATCCATCGTGATATCAAACCGGGAAATATAATGGTGTTGGATCATCTGGAGATTAAATTGATTGATTTTGAAATTGCCCGTGAATTTAAGCTTGACAAAAATCGGGATACCCGTGTTATGGGGAGTGCAGGATATGCTTCTCCGGAGCAGTATGGTTTTCATCAAAGCGACTGCCGCAGTGATATCTATGCACTGGGAGCTGTTTTGAAAACAATGGTGCAAATGGATGTTAATGTGGAAGATATCGATAGTTCGTTTAAAGCAATTATTGAAAAATGTATGCAGTTAGATCCGGAAAGACGATATCAAGATATTTCAGAGCTTTCAGAGGCTCTAGGATATGGCTGTGCGACTGAATCACAGCGAAAGCGGTTTTCGATTCATCTTTTGTTTCAACAACTACCGGGTTTCCATGGCGATGTAATTGGCAAACGGCTGCTGTTCCTTGGGTATTATGTTTTTTGCGCCATCCTTGCCTCCACACTGACCATAACGCCTCCACCATCCTTGTATATGCTGTTTTGTCAGAGAATTTCGTTCGGCTTATGCTTCGCTGTTATTCCTGCAATCGCTATCAATGCAGGAAATGTTTTGGAACTTCTTAGTTTTCGGGATTATGGGCGAAAGGATATCCGCTTCATCAAAGGTGTTATTCTATGGTTTCTCTGTGCATTTATCATCATAAGTCTGTTCGTTATTCTGGCTACAATACTGGAAAGTCTGCTGTAAGCATACCAAAGCTTTTCAGTTTTTTTATATAATTTTATCTGTGATAAAGAGGGAAGCGTGCAAATGAGATTAGAAGTATATGATGATGTTGCCATGCTGTTTCATAGTGAAGAAAAGGATATTCTGCTCGTACAGCACATGATTGAAAATTTATTCTTTGTTAAGAAAATTGTGCGAATGAAGCTCGATCTTTCTTTGTATCAGCTGCTGCAGAATCATCCGTGTGAACACCTTGCTAATGTAATTGATTTCAGCTGCAGCTATGAGAAAACCATATTGATTGAGGAATTTGTAAATGGCTGTACTCTGGAATATAAGCTCAGTCAAAGAAAACTTTGTATCGAAGAGCTTATTGGTATTATGCTTCAGCTGTTTGCGGTTGTAGAACATCTTCATGCATTGACACCGCCAGTCATTCATCGGGATATTAAGCCTGACAATATTTTGATTGACAAAGGCTATGTTGTTCTGATTGATTTTGAAATCGCCAAATTGATGACAACACGAAAGGATATTCTACGTACAGGGAGTGTTGGTTATGCCGCTCCAGAACAATATTACGGGTTATCAGATGAACAAAGTGATATTTATTCCATGGGAATCTTATTGAAGGAGTTGTGTTATTGTACGGCATGGCAGAATGTTGAACAATTTGTATTTCAGGATATTATACGGAGAAGTACTGTTAGGCAGCAGGAGAAACGCTACTTGAAGGTATCACAGATGCGGAATGATTTTCTGATTGAATGCTATAAATGCAAAACACTTGCAAAGTATGCTGAAAGCATACCAACCAAAAGGTGACAGTCGGTATAATATAATCATTCCATAAAAACAGGATGAGAAACCGGAGGGACTTATGAAAAAATTAAAGAAATGGCAGATTGTGCTGATTGTGATTCTTGCGCTTGGAGTTATTGGAGCTCTGGCAGGCGGAGGCGGCGACGAAGAAAAAAAGAGCGAGTCGGCAGTTGAAAAAACCGCTGAGAAAGAAAAACCGAAAGAAGAAGAGAAGACATACGGCATCAAGGATACGCTGAGGGTTGGTGATGTAGAATATACCGTTAATAAAATTGAAACAACGGATACCATCGGTAATGAGTATTTGAACCAAAAGGCACAGGAGACTTATCTGATTATCTCTATTACTGTAAAAAATAATGGTGATGAGGCTTTGACTGTGTTAGACAGCTTTTTCAAACTGAAGAAAGGGGATAAGACCTACAATACAGATTCCTCTTCTATAATGTATCTTGGCGATGACAGCATCTTTGCAAAGGAAATCAATCCGGATGCTTCTTTAAAAGGGAAAATCGCTTTCGATGTAACAAAGGATACGATTGATGATGCAAGCCTGCAGTTGCAGGTGCAGACTGGTTCATGGGGTACGGAAAAGGGGCTAATCAATCTGCATTAAACAGAAACATTCAGATAAAACAGGAACCACAGGAATGCTGCGATTCCTGTTTTTATTATTTGAATACTTCCAAATTCTGTGATACTTATAAAAGGATTTGATTCACAGTCAGGTACAAATATTGTGGTATGCTAAATAAGTAATAAAGAATAAAAGAGCTAGTTACAGGGCAATAATCATTTTTTATCCAATCTCCCTTTTAGAGGCTGTTGTAAATAGTAATATAAAAGATTCATTTATAAATCATTTCCCAAGTGGTTGTTTGACTGGCTTTTTTCAGACAGATACGGTATGATAGAACCATATTCGGGAGGTTATGTATATGCGATTGGTATCATGGAATGTAAATGGAATCCGTGCCTGTATGCAAAAAGGGTTTATGGATTTCTTTAATGAAATAGATGCGGATATTTTCTGCATTCAGGAAACAAAAATGCAGCCGGGGCAGCTGGAAATTGAGACGCCGCTTTATCATCAGTATATGAATAGCGCAGAGAAAAAAGGGTATAGTGGAACAATGGTGTTTTCCAAGCAGGAGCCGCTTCATGTCAGCTATGGTCTTGGGATTGAGGAGCACGATCATGAGGGTCGTGTGATTACCTGTGAATATGAAGATTTCTATCTGGTATGCGTCTATACGCCGAATTCAAAGGACGGTCTGCTGCGGCTGGATTACCGTATGGAGTGGGAGGATGCATTTCGTACATATCTGCATAAGCTGAATGAAACAAAAAGCGTTCTTGTATGCGGGGATCTCAATGTAGCGCATAAGGAGATCGATTTAAAAAATCCTAAGACAAATCGCAGAAATGCGGGCTTTACAGATGAGGAGCGCAATAAGATGAGCGTCTTGCTGGATAGCGGGTTTATTGATTCCTACCGGTATTTGTATCCTGAGCAGGAAGAAGTCTATTCCTGGTGGAGCTATCGCTTTAAGGCGCGTGAAAAAAACGCCGGATGGCGGATTGATTATTTTCTTGTTTCCGAGGATGCGAAGGACGGCATACGGGAAGCAAAGATTCATACGGATATATATGGAAGTGATCACTGTCCGGTATCGCTGGAGTTTGAAACAAAGACTGTGTAAGAAAGCTGAACATACAACAGAATCAAATGGCAAGCTAGATTCGGATAGCTGTCAATTAGACTTTAAACAGACGGGTGAGAAGCAAATGCTTTCGGCCCGTCTTTTCTTGTGGCGTTACGCAATAGAGTGCTGTTTTTTTGGATAGGAATATAAAAACCATAGTACTTGCGTGTTTGCAAAGCTGCAGTGCTTAGAGCATGCGGATGATACAGGCAGATAAATGAACTTGCTATTGCATATGCTTAGCTGAAATACTTTAAAGAGAAATAATGACTTTCATTGAGCGTGGAAGGATTCAACAATTCATATTGTAATGTAGAGCAGGATGTGATAATATAAGAAAAATAAGAATTATAAGAAAAGAGGGGAAAGTATGGATTTCTCAAATAAGCTGTATATATATTTCGATGCTGCCTCCCTGCGTGATCCAGGGGCAGTGCACCTGATGGAGACTCTGGCTGAGCATTATTGCCAGTTGATTTTGTATGTACGGGATGTGTGGGAGGAGGAAGCCTTAAAAAAGCTGCCTGCCTATGCGTATATATGCCGGACGGTATATGAAACGGATCTGAATGCTGTGCTTGCAAAGGACAGTGTGAAACGAACACCAGGAAACGCAAAGCATATCCTGCTATTTACAGCTTCCCAACAAAACGTGGAGGGGGTAGAGGTGGTACAGCTTCAAAATCATCGGGGGATGAAACAGATCCTACAGGAAAAGCAGGAGTGTGAAAGGAAGCGAAAAAAGGTCGTTTCCGGAATTTGTATCGTATGTGTGTTATATTTTCTGTTATATTTCCTTTTCCTGAACCGCCTGCCGCAATGGATGCAGGATGGCGGCATCGCTTTTATATGCTGTCTGCTTCCTGCGGAAATCCTCATGCTTACGATTATATACGGCATACGTAAGCGGGTGATTCCCTTCGGCGCCGTATTTGAATTTCTTGATTTTTTCGGATGAGAGCTGCCAGTGCATTTCTCATTTCTTTTTTTTCGTGCTATAATACCAGAAATGATGGAGGTGATAGCATGCAGGGAAAACAGGAACAGGATTTTACAAAGGGGCGGATATCCCACACCATTCTGCGCCTTGCCCTGCCTATGACGCTTGCGCAGCTGATCAATGTGCTGTACAACATTGTCGATCGGATGTACATCGGGCGGCTGCCGCATGTGGCCTCACACGCACTCGCCGGTGTTGGCATCACCTTTCCCATCATCACGATCGTTATCGCCTTTGCTAATCTAGCCGGGATGGGCGGGGCACCGCTGTTTTCCATTGCGCGGGGAAGAAAGGATCATGTGTATGCCAGAACCATTATGGGCAACAGCTTTACGTTACTGCTGCTGTTTGGCATCACGCTTCCAATTCTCATTCTGCTGTTTCGTCATGATCTACTCTATCTGTTCGGTGCCAGTGATACGATTTATCCGTATGCGGATGCCTATATATCCATCTATCTGTCCGGATCTGTCTTTGTCATGATATCGCTTGGCATGAACAGCTTTATCAATGCACAGGGCTTTGCAAAGACGGGTATGCTGACTGTCGCACTCGGAGCGCTTGTCAATATCGTGCTGGATCCAATCCTTATCTTCACGCTGGATATGGGGGTACAGGGAGCGGCTGTGGCTACCGTGCTTTCCCAGCTCGTATCCGCTGTATGGGTGCTGCTGTTTCTGACAAAGAGCAGTCCGCTGACGCTTAAGCTTTCCCATATGCGTTTAAAGCTGTCTCTGGTACGCCGTATTCTGACGCTTGGCTTGTCCGGCTTCGTCATGTCAGTGACCAATGGACTCGTACAAATCGTCTGCAATGCAACCCTGCAGATGGTGGGAGGCGATTTATATATCAGCGTTATGACGATCATCAATTCCCTGCGGGAGGTCATCACACTTCCGGTCAGCGGCATTACCAATGGCTCTCAGCCGGTTATGGGCTATAATTACGGTGCCAGGGAATACGGGCGGGTGCGCAGCTGTATTCGCTTTATGAGTATCGTCTGTGTGCTGTACATGCTTGTTATGTGGATCGTTATCGTTCTCACACCGTCCTTTTTCATACGGATCTTCAGCGCAGACAGCTCGCTGCTTACAATCGGTATTCCTGCTATACAGGTATATTTTTTCGGCTATTTTATGATGGCCTTCCAGTTCAGCGGACAGTCTACCTTCGTGGCGCTGAATTGCTCAGGCTATGCTATCTTCTTCTCACTGTTTCGCAAGGCGATCATTGTCGTGCCGTTGACACTGCTTTTGCCGCAGGTCTATGGACTGGGGGTATACGGTGTTTTTCTGGCAGAGCCGATTTCCAATTTCATCGGCGGCGGCATTTGTTATCTGACCATGCTGCTGCGTGTGGGACGCAGGCTGAAGACAAAGGAAGCCGCCTCATCGAGTGCGTGATACAGCAAACAGTGGAATTCCCACTGTTTTTCTTTGTTCAGTCATGATAAAATAAGTGCGGTGATAAAAATGATAGCATTTATTAAAGGAATTATACATAGCTACAGCAACGATTCTCTGATTATCGAGAACAACGGCATCGGCTACCGGGTGTATGTATCCAATCCCATGGCAGTCCGGCTTAATGCCGAAGTTATTTTATATACCTACCAGCACGTACGCGAGGACGCCATTACACTGTTTGGGTTTCCAACGATGGAGGAGCATGATCTGTTCCTGCAGCTGATCAGTGTGAAGGGGGTCGGGCCGAAAACAGCTTTGGGGATGCTTGGGGTATGTCCTGCCAAAAACATGATTGCGGCAATCGAAAACAATGATGTGAAGGTATTGAAGGGACTGCCGGGGATCGGTGCCAAGACAGCCAGTCAGATCGTA
Source organism: Erysipelotrichaceae bacterium 66202529 (assembly GCA_017161075.1). Classification (NCBI taxonomy): domain Bacteria; kingdom Bacillati; phylum Bacillota; class Erysipelotrichia; order Erysipelotrichales; family Erysipelotrichaceae; species Erysipelotrichaceae bacterium 66202529. The sequence goes on from CP046174.1 coordinate 2,187,434, forward strand.
CTCGATCTAAAGGGTAAGCTCGTGGAAGAGGTAACAGAGCTGGAAATCAAGGAAAACGAGCAGCTGCTGGATGCGTTAGAGGCATTAAAGGCACTTGGCTATAAGAATGCAGAGCTGAACAGCATTAAAAAGGAGCTGAGCACGCAGGAGCCTATGACGAGTGATCAGTATATCCGAAAGGGGCTGGGCATTCTGGCAAAGAGAAAAGGAGTCTAATACATGGAGAGAATTTTATCGAATGAATCGCAGAGTATGGACGAGGAGGCATCCCTGCGTCCGCAGAGTCTGCGTGAATATATCGGGCAGCGACAACTGAAGGAGAATCTTTCAGTCTTTATCGAAGCAGCCAAGCAGCGCAATGAGGCGCTCGATCATGTCCTGTTATACGGGCCGCCCGGTCTGGGGAAAACGACGCTGTCGTATATTCTGGCAAATGAGATGGGCGGCAATATCAAGACGACGAGCGGGCCGTCCATCGAAAAGGGTGGTGATCTGGCTGCAATCCTGTCAACACTGGAGCCGGGAGATGTTTTGTTTATTGACGAAATACACCGTCTGCCCAAGCAGGTTGAGGAAATTCTGTATCCTGCCATGGAGGATTACTGCATAGATATCGTAGTGGGAAAGGACAGTGCGACAACCAGAAGCATTCGCTTAGAGCTGCCTCCCTTTACCCTTGTCGGTGCTACCACACGCGCCGGAGATCTTACTGCACCGCTGCGGGACCGCTTCGGTATTGTCTCCCAGCTTGAATTTTACGAGCTGCAGGAGCTGCAGCAGATCATTTCCAGAACCTCCCGCGTCATGGATACGGAAATCGAGGAGGAGGCTGTATTGGAAATCGCCCTGCGCTCCCGTGGTACCCCGCGTATTGCGAATCGACTGTTTCGCCGGGTGCGGGATTTTGCGACGGTTATGAATGACGGTATCATCAGTAAGCAGATTGCGGAAATGGCCCTTGATAAATTAAAGGTCGACCATCTTGGCTTAGATAATGTCGACCATAAGTATCTGAAGGGAATCATTGAACGCTTTCGCGGAGGGCCGGTTGGCCTGGAAGCGCTGGCCAGCAGCATCGGTGAAGAAACGATGACGCTGGAGGATGTGTATGAGCCATATCTTTTACAGATCGGCTTTATCAACCGTACACCGCGCGGACGTGTGGTAACCGAGAAGGCCTACCGCCATCTCGGCTACGACCTGCGAGAAGGGCTGTTTCTGCATACGGAATGATTATCCCTTATGGGTGCGGGAGAAGGCAAGCAGCGTTGCGATACAATAAATCAGTGCCTTGCTTGCATTTTCCAGCAGAACGGTAAGTGAAAAGCCGGATAGCACCAGAGACAGTACAAAGAAGAATACAGCAACAGGAAGCGCATGAAACAGCGCTTTTTTATTTACGCCGATTCCCAGCAGCACACCGCCTGCACCATAGGCTAATATACCGCCAATCCAGTTCGCGATGTGAAAAACAGAGGTCGATACTGCATGAAAATAGTATAAAGCTGCAAATACAAGAGAGAATAACAATGTGAGCGCAAGCAGTACGGCTATGGAGCGCACATAGGTCTGTAGTTTTGATTTCATAAGAAGTCACCTCAGTCTACTGTATGAAATCCACGTACAAACTATGCAGGAAAGGATGGTTTAATGCAGGAATATATCAACCTGATGGTCAAGTGCTTTATCGTTTACTTTGTTATTATATTTGCACTGCGGGTCATGGGAAAGCGGGAAGTGGGGGAGCTGTCGGTTTTTGACATCGTTATTTATCTGGTTATGAGTGAACTGCTGGCAATCTCGATTACGGATGCGCATGAGAGCATTTTGAAATCTCTGGTGCCGATTTTCACACTGGCGTTTTTACAGATTGTGATTTCATGGATTCTTTTGAAAAGTAAAAAGACACGCGATGTATTTGATGGAAAAAATGCCATTCTGATTCATAACGGGCATATCAATCAGAAAATTATGAAAAAGGAGCGCTATAATATCGATGATCTGATGTCTCAGATTCGCAGTAAGGATTTGTGCTCTCCCGATGAGGTTGCCTTTGCGGTACTGGAAAATAACGGGCAGCTTTCCATTTTGCCGAAAAATAAATGCAAGGTTAAGCATCCCGATCCGCTGATCAGTGACGGGACGATCAATACCAAGGCATTGCAGGATCTTTCACGCGATGAGCAGTGGCTGAAAAACGCCCTGAAAAGCGAGGGCGTGGAGAGTGTGGATGATGTGTTTTTATGTCTGTATCAGAATAACGGCATGTTTGTTATCAAAAAGGAAATGAATTCCAGGGATACGTTTTTCTAGTGATTGCGAAAGGCGTACAGCAGGCGTATGGCATGCATGATGGTGGTGATGAGCATGCCGGCAGTCAATGCGATCGGCAACGATGCCTCCATGAATCCTCTGGTAAGAAATAGTACACATAAAATCCGTACCAGTGATCCGCTCAGTGTATCGGATACGGTCTGCTTACTGAGTGAAAGCGCGTGCAGCATGCTGGATAACGGCGGCTGCAGGGAATACAGGGCAAAGGGAATTGCCAGCTGCTTCAGCAGCAATGCGCCGTGTGTATTGTGATAAAACAGATACAAAAGCTGTTCGGGGAACAGATAGCAGATTGCACTGCAGCCAAGCCCTACCAGAAAGCAGCAGCCGATAATCATGGTGAACAGGCGCCGGGCATGGTCGTAATAGCCTCTGGTATAGGAATACGTAAAGGATGGCAGCAGAAAATTACTCAAGGTTACCGTGATAAAGCTTGGCATCGTGATGATGGGTAACACATAGCCGTTCAATTGGCCATAGGCAGCTACCATGGTGGCGGAAGCAGCTGTCCCCAGTCCCAGCACCATGACGATCGGCTCTAAAAAATAGGTGAGGGAGCCGATCAGCCGACTGCCGGTCATCGGAATGGATACCATGAGCACCTCATCAAACTGTGCACGGTTTAAATCGGTAAACAGACGGGGAATCCTGGAAAGGGTTCTTTTTTTTCGGCGCAGGGAAAGCAGCATATATAAGGCACTGCAGGCTTCTCCCACACTTACGGACAGCATTGCGATACGGGCCATGGCGATGGCATCGGTATAGGGATGCAGATAAAATACGATAAATAGAAATGCAATCCGGCTGGATTCCTCAAACAGCTGTGAGGAGGTTGCCTGGATATGATGCTGCAGACCGAATAAATAGCCCTTTAAAATGCCGGACAAAGACACCAGTGGAATGAGGGGGATGATGGCGTACAGCACCGGCAGGATTTCCTTCTGCTTGAGTATATACTGAGCGAGAAAGGGAAGCACCAGCAAAAAGGCAAGGATGATGACGACATTGTTCAACAGGGATAAAATCACACTGGCCTTTAGCGGCTGATGCGGATGCTCGCTCTGTGCGATAACCTTGGATAAGGCTCCCGGGATCCCCATCTGTGCCAGGGTGATGAAAAAGACCATGGTCGGTGCAGCAAGGGTATAATAGTTCATGCCGGCAGGGCTCAGGGTTCTGGCGAGCATGATGCGCACGATGAAGGATAGCGCCTTGGCGATGATGGAGACAATCACCAGTAGCAGGGTTGAACGCAGTACGGTTTTCTTCAAATAAATCACTCCAATCCAGCTTGCAGATCATGAAAAAAATTGGCGATGTAATGATTTTCAGAAACAAAGTGCAGATGCCGTATAAAAAAATACATTGCTTTCATTCATAATTGAAGCTATAATAATGTTTATGATATTAAGGAGGAGCTTATGAGTGGTCAAAGTGAAATCGAAGATAAATACATAAAACTTGCTATTGCTTTGAAAACAAATCAGTTGAAACGAGAAGAACTCTCTTCCTTGACATATCAGCATGTAGAAAGCTCGTTGCAGGAGCACTGGCGTTTCCGTAAGCCGGCCAGTATCCATGAGGCGGTGGAGGATATCCAGCAGCTTAGTGCAAGTGATGTGGTTGCCTATCTGTCAGCACAGGCAGTGATTCTGGGCTCCCGCATGAACCTCAACGACTTTGATGATTTATTTGGAGGAGATAAACAATGAAGAAATCACGTCTCGTCGTCTTTGTGATATCCGTGTTGACCATATTGACACTGATCGTGACCTGTACCCCTTCTATTCGTAAGAATATGAAGCTGGGGCTGGATTTGCAGGGGGGCTTTGAAATCCTGTATGAAGTAAGTCCGCTGGAAGGCAAAAAGCTTCCTTCCATGACAGCCGTTGCGAAATCCGTGGAAAAGCGTGTCGATGTCCTGGGTGTCAATGAACCGGAAATCACAGTGGAAGGCGACAACCGGATCCGTGTACAGCTTGCCGGTGTAAAAAATGCGGATCAGGCAAGAAGAGTCATTTCATCCACGGCCAATCTGACATTCCGTGATGTAAACGACAATCTGTTAATGGATTCCACCGTTTTGCAGGAGGGCGGAGCAAGCGTCATGTATGACAATTACGGGAAACCGATTGTCAGCCTGAAGCTGTCTGACCAGAAAAAGTTTTATGAGGTAACACAGAAGGTTTCCCAGATGGGAAGCGGCAATAATCTGATGGTAGCCTGGCTGGATTTCGATGCAAATACCGATTCCTACGCCAAGGAAAAAAATTCGGAAAATCCGAAATTTATATCTGCTGCGACGGTCAGTGAGGGAATCAATTCCACCAGTGCCCAGATCAGCGGAAGCTTTACCAAGGAGGAAGCAACCGAGCTGAAGGATTTGATCAACTCCGGTTCGCTGCCGGTAAAAATGAGTGAGAAATACAGCAATGCGGTAACTGCCGATTACGGTATCAATGCCTTCAGTGAGACGATGCTGGCAGGCGGTATCGGTATCGCGCTCATCATGCTGTTTATGATTTTGTATTATCGTCTGCCGGGATTGATTTCCGCAGTTACACTGGCAACGTATGTCTTTATCGTATTTTTGATTTACAATGCCATGGGTGCGGTATTCACGCTGTCAGGTATTGCAGCCCTGGTGCTTGGCGTCGGAATGGCGGCCGATTCCAATATTCTGACATTTGAGCGCATCAAGGATGCTTTGTATTCGGGAAGAAGTGTGAAAACGGCGTTCTATGAGGGAAGCTCAAAATCCTTCATCACCATTTTCGATGCACAGGTGACAACCTTTATCTGTGCCCTGATCTTATACATGATGGGAACCGGAAGTGTCAAGGGCTTTGCGACGATGCTGATCGTATCTACGATTTCCACCATCGTACTGATTGTCTTTGTGACTAAGTTTTTACTGTCCCTGCTTGTAAAAAGCGGCCTGCTGAACGATAAGCTGAGCTGGTTCGGTGTTAAAAAGAATCAGGTTCCGGATGTGAGCAAGGGACAGGAGCGCTTCTATTTTGGATTCTTTAAGAATTTTGATTTTGTCAAGAATGCAAAATATTTCATCATCGCTTCCGTAACCGTGCTTGCCATCGGTGTTGGCTGTATGACGTTCCAGGGTGTCAAGGGCAATGGTATTTTAAACTGGGGAATTGACTTCACCAGTGGTACCAAGCTGACAGTGCAAAGTGATAAGGCTATCTCCAAGGATCAGCTCAATGATCAGCTAAAGAGCTTAGGTATCAATGCCAGCAGCATTAAAATCAATGGAGAAAAGGATAATATCGCCAATGTCTTTGTGAAGGATGCCATTGATGAGAATGCGATGGATAAGGTCAAGGACAGTCTGAAGAAAACGTATCAGCATGATGTCAATGACAACGTGGTAACACCAATCATCGGACAGGAGCTGGTGCGCAGTGCGATTCTGATTTCCATTCTGGCATGGATTGGTGTCCTAATTTATATATCCATCCGATTCAAATGGGATTATGCCGTCAGCGGTATTGTCGGCTTGATTCATGATGTCTTCTTTGTACTGGCGGCCTGCGCCATCTTCCGTCTGGAGGTCAATACGGAAATCATCGCCGTATTACTGACGGTTATCGGTTATTCCATCAATAACTCGATCGTTGTTTTTGACCGTATCCGTGATGAGATGAAGGGACGCAAGCTTGCGACTACAACAAAAGAGGATTACCGTGCAATTATCAATGAGGCGCTGCAGAGAACGGCAACCAGATCCATTCTCTCCACGCTGACGACGATTCTGCCGGTTGTATGCCTGCTGTTCTTCGGAAGCAGTGCAATTCGTGTATTCTGTCTGGCACTGTTTATCGGTATTGCCTGCGGTGCAGGAAGCTCGCTGTTTGTTGCGGCACAGCTCTGGTATCAGATTCGCATCCATGAGAATCCGAAAAAGCATGTGAAGAAGAAGCACAAAAAGAAAAAGAACGAGCTGGAGGAAATGATCATTCCAGGAATGAACGATTATTAAACACAGAGGTATCTGCATATGCGGATGCCTCTTTTCTTGCATTGTTAAGGCAAAAAGAGGGAAAGTATGGTATGATATTCAGCGGTGATAAACATGCAGATAAAAAAATTACAGAGCGAACGCTCAAAACAGATACAGGATACATTTCAGCTGACCTCGCTGTGTGCCAGAGTGCTGGCAGCGAAGGAGCTTACAGATGAACAGATCACAGAGCTTTTAAAAAAACCGCAGCTGGCGGATCCCTTTTCCGCCAAAGGAATGCAGGAGGTCGCACAGCGGATTTATCAGGCGAGGCAGAATAAGGAGCAGGTAATGGTGTGCGGAGATTATGATGCGGACGGCATCTGTTCCACGGCGATACTGGTGGATGCCCTGCGCCGTTATGGCATTCAGGCGGGGTTTTATATACCCAATCGTTTTGCGGAGGGCTATGGTCTGCAGAAGCACACGGTACAGCAGGCACATGAAAAGGGCTACCGCCTGCTGATTACAGTGGATAACGGTGTCAAGGCTTTGGATGCCCTACAGGAGGCGAAAAACAGAGGGGTGGATGTAATCGTTACCGACCATCATTCCATGGATGAGGAATTTCCCTGTTTGTATCTGCTGCATCCCGTCTGTATGGGAGAGCAGTTTGAAACGCTCTCGGGTGCCGGGGTCGCATTAGAGCTGTCGCGTGCTCTTTTAGGTGAGGTGAAGGAGCATGTCGTACTGGCCTGTGTAGCTGCCATTGCTGATGTGATGCCGCTGCGTAAGGAAACAAGAGCAATCGTACAGCTTGGACTTCAGTATTTGCGACAGGGTGTCTGTCAGCCGATTCAGCTGCTGGCCAATGACCGCTATCCAAAATGGGATGAAACATTGATTGCCTTTCAGATCGTACCAAAGCTGAACACGACCGGACGGCTTGCCGATCTTGCAAATGCCAACAACACCGTACGGTATCTGCTCAGTACAAAGCTGGAACAGATACAGCATATGGCAAAGCAGATTCGGGAATTGAATGATCGCCGTAAGACGATGAGCGATGACATGGTAAAGGTGGCCCGGACGCTGGTACGCTCGGAATACCGGTTTCAACTGCTGTTTCATGATTCCTTCCATGAAGGTATGGCAGGCCTTGTGGCGGGTAAACTGAGTGAGGAGCTGCAGCTGCCGGTTATGGTTGCGGCACAGCGGGAACAGATGTTCAAGGGAAGCATCCGCTCGCTTGATCTCCTTGATCTGACGACCTTTTTCAATGATCTGCGCCCTTCGCTTTCTGCCTATGGCGGGCACAGGGCGGCAGCCGGAATCGGCTTTCCGTATGAGAACAAGCAAATCATACAGGACTATGTCAACACTCGTATGGAGCATATCCGCTTTCAGCAGGAGTCCTGCTATGAGGTAATCCCCATCCGTGTACAGGAGGCATCCCTGCAGGAGGTGGAAAGTCTTTCCGTACTTGCCCCTTTTGGCTGCGGCTTTGAAGAACCACTGTTTTATCTGGAGGAGGCGGCTGTCAAAAGCTGTCGGCTGTTAGGAAACGGGGAGCATGCAAAATGGACGCTGAATGACAGCTTTGAAGCGATGTATTTCCGCTGTGGAAGCACGTATGAGCGTCTGCACGAAAAAAACAATGTAAATTTTATTGGAAATCTGCGAATCAATTCCTTTATGGGAAGAAAAAAAGTGAATATTTTTGTAACAGAAGCGTTTTAGTTAATGCTTTTTCAGAAAGAATTTGATATAATACAGGCATAAGTGCTAGGAGGCAGACATACATGAATTTTAAAGATTATATAGCCAGCATTCCTGATTTTCCTCAGGAAGGGGTTTTGTTTCGCGATATAACGCCGCTGATGGCAGATGGAAAGGCGTTCAAGGAGGCCTGCAATGAGGTCATTGCATTTGCTAAATCCGTAGGGGCGCAGGTCATCGTCGGGCCGGAATCCAGAGGCTTTATTTTTGGCTGTCCGGTTGCCTATGAGCTGGGAATCGGCTTTGTACCGGTAAGAAAGCCGGGCAAGCTGCCAAGAGAGACCGTTAGTGTGTCCTATGATCTGGAATACGGAAGCAATGAGCTGCATGTGCATAAGGACGGTATTAAAAAAGGGCAGAAGGTTCTCATCGTGGATGATCTGCTGGCGACCGGAGGTACAGTGGATGCGACGATTCAAATCGTGCAGGAGCTGGGCGGCGAGGTTGCCGGGTGTGCGTTTCTGATTGAGCTGGAGGGCTTACAGGGACGTGAGCATCTGAAGGATTTCAATGTATTCTCTTTAATGTCTTACGAATAATGAAAACAAAGGGGAGCTTCCCCTTTTCTTGAATGCGGGTGATACTATGGTAAGTAAGAATGTCGTGACCTTTGATGAAATGATGGTCGAGGTCAGAAAGTATATCAAAAAGGAAGAAAATATCGATCTGATCACAAGGGCGTATCTGTGTGCAGAGAAAAATCATACGGGACAGTACCGCAAGAGCGGAGAGCCGTATATTATTCATGCGATACAGGTGGGCTATATACTGACCATGCTACGAACAGGGCCGAAAACGATTGCAGCAGGCTTTCTGCATGATGTTGTGGAGGACTGCGACGTTACCATACAGGAAATGAGCGATATGTTCGGAGAGGAAGTTGCCTCTCTGGTGGAATCCGTCACGAAGATCGGCGCTTTGAAATTCAAGGATGAAAAGGAATATCTGGCCAGCAATCATCGTAAGATATTTATTGCTATGGCAAAGGATGTTAGAGTCATTCTGATTAAGCTGGCAGACCGTCTGCATAATATGCGTACTCTGCAGTATATGACACCTGAAAAGCAGAAGAAAATCGCCTCGGAGACACTGGAGGTTTACGCACCGATTGCGCACCGTCTCGGTATCAGCGATATAAAGAATGAGCTGGAGGATCTGTGCTTTCAGTATTTGAACAATGAAAAATATTATGAGATTGCAAAGCTTGTAGAGAAGCGTAAAACAGAGCGTGATGAGCAGGTACAGCGCATGATTGCGGATATCAGCTCTTTGCTGGATGCGCATCATATCGGCTATCGGATTTTTGGAAGAAGCAAGCACTTGTACAGCATTTACAAGAAGATGATAACCAAGAATAAGCGGTTTGAGGAAATTCTCGATCTGCTGGCAATTCGTATCATAACGGATAGCGATACCGCCTGTTATGAAACACTGGGGTATATCCATGCGAAATACCGGCCGATTCCTGGGCGCTTTAAGGATTACATCGCTATGCCGAAGGTCAATATGTATCAGTCGCTGCATACGACGATCGTGGCAGAGGACGGCAATATCTTTGAGGTACAGATTCGTACCGAAGCCATGGATGCTGTTGCCGAGCAGGGTATTGCGGCGCACTGGCGCTATAAGGAAAACCTGAACGGCGGCCGTGAGGTGCATCAGAAGGAAATTGAGGAGCAGCTGCACTGGTTCAAGGATTTCAGTGTCATGAGCGATGAGGTCAATGACGATGCAATGGAATACATGAATTTACTGCAAAAGGATATTTTTGAAGCCAATGTGTATGTAATGACGCCAAAGGGGAAGGTGATTGCCTTACCAAACGGCTCTACACCGATTGATTTTGCTTATCGTGTACATACCGAGGTCGGACATCATACCGTCGGTGCAACAATCAACGGCGTACTCATGCCGCTGAATACCAAGCTGAAAACCGGGGATGTTGTCAATATCCGAACCTCCAAGCAATCTCCCGGGCCGAGTGAGGACTGGATCAAGGTTGTTAAATCCGCTCATGCACGAAATAAAATACGTTCGTTCTTTCAAAAGCAAGAAAGTGAACGCCGTTCCCTGGATGTGAAAAAGGGGGAGGAGCTGCTCGTTGAGGAGTTGAAACGGCGGAATCTGGATGCCGACACGTATACGGAGCAGAAAAAGCTGGAAAGCATTGCCGGATCTTTGAGCTTTAATTCCTATCAGGATCTGATGTATGCCATCGGTGTAAAGCAGGTATCTCTGCCCTCGGTAATTGATCGTCTGGTGAAGCATAAGACAAGCGTACCGCTGGATAATGAGGAGCTTGCGAAAATGTTTAACCGGCAGGAGCGCAAGAAGAAGCCGTCTGCAACAGGAATCCGCGTTGCCGGTATTGAATCTATGAAAATTACACTTGCGGCCTGCTGTGCACCGGTGCCAGGCGATGAAATCATCGGCTATATCACCAAGGGTGCCGGTGTGAAGGTACACCGTGCAGACTGCCCGAACATTATAAATGAAAAGCAGCGGCTGATTCCGGTGGAATGGGATGAGAATATCGAGCAGAAGACCTATGAGGTCAAGCTGGTCATCAAATCCACAGACCGTAATTTCCTGCTGAGTGATATCGTGACTGTGGTATCCCAGTGTAAGGCGGGACTGCAGCATGTGGACTCCACGGTTGAAGAGGATAAGATTTCCGCTACAACAAAAATGACGGTGGTTGTAGAAAATTCAGAGCACCTGCGCAGCCTGATGGCGAATTTGCAGAAGGTGAACAGTGTAAAATCCGTCGAACGTGTTATTCAGTAAGACCTTCTGAGAAGGTCTTTTTGAAAGGGAGGAATAGTATGCTGCAGATACGACAGGCAGTGGAAGCGGATAAGCAGGCAATCGAAGCCATGTATGAAAAAAGAGTACGGTATAATGATGCACACGGTATTCACCAGTGGGATCTAAACGAGGTGAACTGGGAAGCCTTTTCCCAACTGTACACCATTTCGGATTATTATGTCGGTGTAGAGGAGGACAGAGTTGTCTGCGGACTGTTCATTGTGGATGAGGATGCACTGTACTGGCCGGACATGAAAAAGGGAGCCTCCTTGTATCTGCATAAAATCTGTGTGGATCCGGCCTTCGCTGGAAAGGGCTATGCGGATGCGATGATTCAGTACTTCATTGATAAGGGAAGAAGGGAAGGTTATCCGGATGTGCGTCTGGATGTTCGCGAGCATAAGGATAAGCTGCGCCGTATGTACGAACGAAACGGATTTCAGCTATACAAAACCGGCAGGTTTCTTCCTGCATTCACAACAGCGCTGTACATCTATCCCTTTTCTAAGGAAGTGTAAGAAATGCGCGCTTACTGACAGCGCGCGTGTTTCAAAATCGCAGGAAAAGGAATATAAAAAGGATTCTGTTAATTGGATGCTATCTCTATTTCGATATTTCTTTGTAAGCACGACATACAGTATGAGTGAGCGTGTAATATGAAATATCGTTTTATGTGAAAGCACTGACAACTGCTAGAATCCTTTTTTTGATTTATAAATTACAGGTGGTTACCGCCTGTTTTTTCTGTTCAGCATGATTTCACAGCGCAAGCTGTTCCACATGCGGAAATATTCTGACACATAATGCCTGTATGGCTCCTTGTCCGTAGTCTTCTGCATGGCGAAATCATCGAAAAACTTTCGCACCATATAGCTTGCCCTGCGCACATGGAAGCTGCTGGTCACAACGACTACGCTGTGCCAGTCATGAGCATTGCAGATTTCCTTTGCATATTTTAAATTTTCATAGGTGTTTCTGGCCTTTTGTTCAAGTAGGAGAACCTCTTTTGCAATACCGCACGTTATTGCATATGCCGCCATGATTTCAGCCTCTGCATAATCGTTTCGCACACTGCCTCCACTAATTATGATTCGCTGTACCGTGTGTTGTTTGTATAACCGTATAGCCGCATCCATCCTTGTTTTCTGCATCCGGGAAAGACTGCCGTCTTCCTTTGCAGGGCTGCCCAGAACGATGGCTGCATCATATACTCTGCCTGCTTTTGGCTTTTTCGGCTTAGGAAAATAATGATACAGGATAAGGTTGGCCGTTATAAGGAATACGATGAGGATGGCTGCTAGCTCCCGCATGATGGCAAATAGACAGGACGCTGCAGCTCACGGTCCAGGATATCCTTTCTTTTTGATAACGGAAATGCATAGGCGTAGGCACTTGTCGTTCGTAAAAAAATCTTTCGATGTGCCTTTGGTATCTGATGGAAGGTGGAAATTATCTGAATTCCTTTTTGCTTCAGCTCACGCAGACAGGCTCTTCCTGTATCGTTAAAGGCCAGAATCCGCAGAAAGTCACAGGGTGGAAGTGCGTCGATTTCCTGCTTATCGGTATGTGTCAGAATGTGCGTCAGACTGCGCTGAATGCTGCTTCTTGGGTACCGCCGGCTGATACAAGCCTGCAGAAAATCTGAATAGGTCATGTAGGTACGGGCATTTTGCTGCAGCATATGCTCCATGCCCTCATCTACCAAAAACCGCTTATTCAAATCCTTAGCGGGAGTGCTTTGCAGCAGCGTCTGCAGATAGGGATAATAATCCTCCATATACACAGCATGCTTTAGCTCCTCTGCCATAGGGGTTGTGTGTGTAACGCAGATGCCTTCCTTTGCCGCCTTTCGTATGGCGGTGGCAGAGCTGATTTTTTGTACGATATCCTCATCATGATAGCCGTTGGTACGCTGTATGGCTATGGGGGTAATAGCAGTTCCTTTTACTGCACGGACATACGCCATCCCCAGAATATCATTGCTGGCTACCCGGCCATGCATTACCTCCAGTGTTTTTGCCATTGAAATCCCATTTTTGCGCTGCTGAACATAGTCCTCATAGGGGATATCCGCAAGTCTGGAAAGCTGCTCCATATCCGTTGTTTCGCTGCCAAACACCAGTGAAGTAACACCTGCCAGCTGCAGCAGACTGCCTGCCTGCTGTGCGAAGATATCCGAACGCTGTACCACATAAGGATAGGGAAGCTCAATTACCAGATCACAGCCAGCCTGAATTGCCGCCTTTGCCCGTGTCCATTTATCAACGATGGCACATTCCCCGCGCTGTACAAAATTTCCCGACATGACGGCAATCAGCACCTCACAGCCGGAGACTTTGCGGGCCTGCCTGATATGATAGGCATGACCGTTATGAAACGGGTTGTATTCTGTTACGATACCACAGCATCGCATCAAATCACCTCCTGTGCCTTTCAGTATACCACAGCTGTCTGCTGGTAACCATACGCATATAAAATTTTGACATAGTAACCACTTTGTCAAAATGATGAACAGAGCCATATCGAAAGCACGCGGAATATGGTACAATGCAGGAATAAGGAAGTGATGATGATGACAACAGCATTACAGGAATACAGCTTTATCAGCGACGCTGACGGATTAAACATATCGGTGCTGCGCTGTGAGCCGGCAGGTCAGCCGCAGGGCATCGTTCAGCTGGTGCATGGGATGGCGGAGCATAAGGAGCGCTATGAGGACTTTATGCGTTTTCTTGCGGAGCACGGCTATGTGAGCGTGCTTCACGATCATCGGGGACATGGGAAAAGCGTAAAAGAGGAAGCTGATCTGGGATATATGTACAACAGCGGCGGTGCATATCTCATTGATGATATACGGCAGCTGAATGCACAGCTTCATCAGGAATACCCAACAATGCCAGTTTATATGTTCGGACACAGTATGGGCTCATTGGCGGTGAGAGCCTATCTGAAGCGCTATGATGATACCATAGATGCACTGATCGTCTGCGGCAGTCCAAGCAAAAATCCAGCAGCCGGTGCCGGGCGGCTTCTGGCAAGGCTGATGATGGGAATCAAGGGTGCTCATTACCGCAGCCCGCTCCTTCAGAAAATGGCATTTGGAAAAAACTGCGACGGCTTTATTGAGGAATGCAGCGAGAATGTCTGGCTGTGCTCCGATATGGATGTTGTGCGTGCCTATGATGCGGATCCGCTGTGCGGCTATACCTTTACCTTGAACGGCTTTGAGAATCTCTTTTCCCTGATGCAGACTGTCTATGATAAAAAGCACTGGACACTTCGCAATAAGCATCTGCCAATTCGCTTTATTGCCGGGAAGGAGGATCCCTGCATTATCAGTCCTGATAAATTTCAGGAAGCTGCAGGTCTTTTGCGAACGCTGGGGTATACAGCAGTGAGTGCCCGGCTGTTTGAGGGAATGCGCCATGAAATACTGAACGAACCGCTGCATGAGCTGGTCTATGAGGATATTCTCTGCTTTCTGACAAAGGCAGGAAAGAAACGTACGTAATTTGGGAGAAATGAAAAGAAAAATGAAAAAAATACTTTTCATTCCCGCAGTTTTGTGGTTTAATATATAAGCCAGCCTATGGATGAGAAGATTCTGTTGACTTTATCACAGATTTTCCTTATAATAGGATAGGTCAGACAACGAGGTGATTCTTTTGAAATGGTCCAGAATGGAACTGCTGCAGGCAAAGGATGCAACGATCGAATTTGACGAGAGGATCCAATTTGAGCCTGAGGTATTTTCTAAGATGCATCAGATCAGAGGATTGCAGGATGTTACGGTATCAGGAAATGTTCATTACGATAGCTCCAGTGAGCGGGTATTTGCGGATCTGGATATTGAAGGCGTGATGATAGTACCGTGTTCTATAACCCTGGAGGATGTAGAATATGATTTCCATACAAAATCTTTAGAAGTGTTCTCTTTCGAAAAGACAGATGACGAAGATGTTCACGAGGTTAAAGGTGATGTCGTAGAGCTATTGCCGGTGATCTTTCAATTGATAGTGATGGAGGTTCCTCTGAAAATTGTCAAGGAAGGACTTACACAGTATCCTAAAGGTGACGGTTGGGAAGTTGTCAAAGAGGAAGATTACATAAAAGAGAAATCCAAGGAAATCGATCCTCGTTTAGCAAAGTTGAAAGAATTCAAATTGGAAGATTAAGTAGGAGGTGCTAACATGGCTGTTCAACAGAGACGTAATTCAAAAACAAGAAAAGCAAAACGTAGAACTCATTATAAATTAGCTGCACCGACATTGGTTAAATGTCCAGCTTGCGGTGAGTACAAAGTGCCGCACAAAATGTGTTCTTGTGGGGAATACAACGGAAAAACCATCGTAGAAAAATAGAGTTAAGGCCGTAATAACGGCTTTTTTTCTGCCTTTTGGAAAAAAGGTTGATGTTTCCTGTGATTCGTGGTATATTATGTACAGATACTTCAACCGGAGTGGGGAAAACCCACTCCTTCATTATGTTTGTAAAGGAGAATGTTATGGATCAAATTGAAAAGCTGAAAAAACTGATCACTCCGCTTGTGGCAGAGGATGGCATTGTACTGTACGATGTTGCCTGGCATACCGAAGGCAAGATGCGCATTCTGCAGGTGTCGATTATGCATAAGGACGGCAGTATGGATATAGATACCTGTGCTGCGCAGTCCGAAAAAATCAGTGCGATGCTGGATGAACTGGATTTGATTTCCAGTGAGTATTTTCTGGAGGTCTGTTCCCCCGGGGCAGAGCGTGAGCTGAAAAGCGAAGACCAGATTATAGATGCCATCGGCGAGTTTGTATATGTGAAACTGAAAAATCCAAAGGCCGGCATGGATGATATCAAGGGTACACTGACGGCTTTTGAAAACCATACGGTATATCTGGATTACATGGCGAAGGCCGTAAAAAAGAAGGCAGAGATTGAGATGGACAACATCACCTTGATCCGCCTGTCTGTGAAAATTTAGAAAGGAAAGATATAAGAAATGAAACTGAAAGATTTTATGGCTGCGATGCAGGCAATTGAAACGGATAGAAAGCTTTCCAAGGAAGTTGTCGTCGATGCCCTGCAGGAAGCACTGGCAAAGGCATTCCGTAAGCATATCGAAATTCCGGATGCGCTGGTACGCGTGGATGTCAACGAGAAGTCCGGTGATATCAAGGTTTATCAGCAGCGTCTGATTGTTGAAAACGTAGAGGATGATGAGCTGGAAATCTCTTTGGAGGACGCAAAGCGCGTCAACCAGGAGTTGGAGCTTGGCGGCGTAGTAGAGGAGGAGGTCAGCATTGCGGACCTTGGCCGTGCTGCTGTCATTCTTGCTAAAAATGTTATGAAGCAGAAAATCCGTGAAGCGGAGAAGCTGGTTGTATATGAGGAATATTGTGATAAGGTGGAGGAAATGGTCATGGGTACCATTGAATCCGTCGAGGAGAAATTCTGTGTTGTCAACATCGGTAAGACACTGGCTCTGATGCCAAAGAATCAGCAGATTCCTAATGAACGCTATCGCGAGGGTGAAATGATCCGCGTGGTCATTACGGAAGTAAACAAGGAAACCAAGGGTGCACAGGTGCTCGTATCCCGTGGGGATGCAACACTGGTAAAGCGTCTGTTTGAAAAAGAGGTTCCGGAGATTTTCCAGGGAATCATCGAAATCAAGGCGATTGCGCGTGAAGCCGGTGAGCGTACGAAAATGGCTGTTTATTCTCACAATGAAAACATCGATCCTATCGGTGCCTGCATTGGGCCAAGAGGACAGCGTGTTCAGGTTATCATCGATGAGCTGGGCGGAGAGAAAATTGACATCTTCGAATGGAGTGAGGATGTAACCGAGCTGATTAAAAATGCATTATCTCCGGCAGAGGTGCTGGCTGTTATTCCAAGTGAAGAACGCAAAGGCGGTCTGCTTGTCGTAGTGCCGGATAACCAGCTGTCACTGGCAATCGGAAAGCGTGGGAAAAATGCACGTCTTGCCGTTAAGCTGACAGGCAATAAAATTGATATCAAGGCGGAAACCGATGTAAATGCGGCAGGTATCAACTGGAAGGAAATCGCAATGAAACAGCGCGAGGAATTCCTGGCTCGCCAGCAGGAGGCAAAAGAGGCTGCACAGATGGAGCGCTTTGAAGAAAACGCACAGCCGCAGGAGGCTGTCAGTCTGGATGATGCAGGCGTAAACTTCCAGGAAGTCGTAACAGAAGAGGAAGTAAGCGAGCCGCAGACAGCTGTAGATGCCGTTGCAGAAGTGGTGGAAGAAATCGACCCTGCACAAGCAGAGGAGGTACAGAGCGAGGAGCCGGAAGAAAGAGAAGAAACTGATCTGGAAAAGGCTGCCCGTATCGCAAGAGAAAAGCAGAAGCAGGAGGGGCTGAACCTGAAGGAAAAACAGGAATATCGCTCCAAGTTTGAAACATTGGCAGATGCATCCGCGAAGCAGGAGGAGAAGGCTGCCGCAAAACCGCGATACAAGAAATATGATAAGCATGAGGAGAAGGATGAACGCCGTAAGCCAACATTCGATCTGAATAAAAAGGATTATGAAATGAAGCCGATTTACTCTGAGGAGGAGCTTGCGGAAATCGAACGCGAACAGCGCGAGATTGAAGAAAACGACTGGATCCATGATGAGATCGACTTCGATGAATACGATAAATATTACGAGGAATAAAACAGTAAGGAGGTAGATGCGACATGAAAAAAATACCGATGCGTAAATGTGTGGCGACCAATGAAAGCCTTCCTAAAAAAGAACTGATCCGTATCGTTCGTACACCTGAGGGTACGGTGGAAATCGATGAAAGCGGAAAGCGCAACGGCCGTGGAGCCTATCTGAAACGCAGTGTGGAAGCCGTGGAGGTTGCGATGAAAAGAAAATCGCTCGTACGTTCTCTGGAATGCGAAATTCCCGATGAGGTCTATGAGAAGCTGAAGGAGATGTTCAGCTGATGAAGGATGCGGCAGGACTGCTGGGACTTGCGGCGCGTGCAAGAAAAACAGCCAGCGGGGAAACTGTCTACGTACAGCTGCGTGCCCGGCATGTTCATCTGCTTATACTGGCAGAGGACATCGGTGACAATGCAAAAAAGAAGCTGAGCGATAAATGCAATTTCTACAAGGTTCCCTGTGTTTACATGGACGGAGCCCTGATGAATATGGCGATCGGTGATCGCAACAGGAAAGCAATCGCAATTCTGGACAAGGGATTTGCAGAGAAGATTGCAGCTTGCTTGAAAGGCTAGGTGATTATATGGCAAGACAACAGCATAGAAGAGGAAATAACAATAATCGGAAGGGGAATAACAACAACCGATCAAGAAACAACAATTCCTTCACACCAAAGAAGGAGCGTGTGGAGGTAAAGGAAATCACATACAGCGGCCCGCTGAGTGTAGGGGATTTGGCAGAAAAGCTGAATCGTAATGCAAGTGAGATTATTAAGCTGCTGTTCATGATGGGAACAATGGTAACGATCAACTCCACACTGGATGATGAAACGATCGAGCTTGTCTGCATGGAGTGGAATGTGGATGTTCATAAGGAAATCATCATCGAAGAAAGTGATTTTGAGGAACAGCTGGAGGAAGAAGAGGACGAGGCGCTTCTGGAAAACCGTCCGCCGGTTGTTACAATCATGGGACACGTTGACCATGGTAAAACTACACTGCTGGATACCATCCGGAAAACCCATGTTACAGAAGGGGAATTCGGTGGTATTACCCAGCATATCGGTGCCTATCAGGTAAACGTCAAGGGCAAGAAGGTTACCTTCCTGGATACGCCGGGGCATGAAGCCTTTACCGCTATGCGTGCCCGGGGTGCCAAGGTTACAGACCTGGTTATTATCGTCGTAGCTGCCGATGACGGTGTTATGCCGCAGACGAAGGAAGCTGTTGACCATGCCAAGGCAGCCGGTGTGCCGGTTATCGTAGCCGTTAATAAAATTGATAAGGCCGGGGCAAACCGTGACCGCATCGTTTCGGAAATGAGTGAGCTTGGACTGATGCCTGAGGAATGGGGCGGTGATACGATTTATGCGGATATCTCTGCAAAATTAGGTACCGGTGTGAGTGATCTGCTGGAAACCATCCTTGTCGTATCCGAGGTTTATAACTTCCGTGCAAATCCAAACAAGCTGGCAACCGGAACAGTAATCGAGGCAAAGCTGGACAAGGGAAGAGGCCCGGTAACCACGCTGCTCGTACAGGGAGGAACCCTGCATACCGGAGATGCTCTCGTTGTTGGTACGGCATTTGGTAAGGTTCGTAAAATGACAGATGATCACGGCCGTGAAATCAAAAAGGCACTGCCTTCCACACCTGTGGAAATTATCGGTCTGAACGATGTACCGATTGCCGGTGATATCTTCAAGGCTTTCGATAATGAAAAGAAGGCACGTCAGATTGCGGAAACGCGTCTGAACAATAAAATTGCTTCCGAGCGCAATGCGACCGGAGCTGCGATGTCTCTGGATGATCTGGCACGCCAGATTGAAGAGGGAGAAGTGCAGGAGGTTAACCTGATTATCAAGGCGGATGTTCAGGGTAGTGCGGAAGCAGTCCGTGCAAGCATGGAAAAAATTGATGTACAGGGAGTACGTGTCAATGTCATCCGCTCCCAGGCAGGAGCCATCACAGAATCTGATATTCTGCTGGCAAGTGCATCTCATGCCGTGATTTACGGCTTCAACGTACGTCCAAATGCACTGGTACGTAAAAAAGCAGAAGAGGAAGGCATTGAAATCCGTCTGCATAACATTATTTATAAGGCATTGGAAGAAATGGAAAATGCCATGAAAGGTATGCTGGCCCCTGTATATGAGGAAGTCGTTATCGGACAGGCAGAAGTACGTCAGATCTACAAGGTTTCCAAGGTCGGAACGATTGCCGGCTGTATGGTTACCGATGGCTGTCTGCGCAAGGAGTGCGGTGTCCGTCTGATCCGTGAAGGCGTGGTCGTTTACACTGGTAAGCTGGGCTCTTTAAAACGTTTCCAGAACGACGCCAAGGAAGTTGCCAGTGGATATGAGTGCGGTCTGACGATTGAAAACTTCAATGATATCAAGGTGGACGATGTGATCGAGGCGTATGAAGATCAGCAGGTTGAGCCAGAATAAGAATAAGGTGATAGCATGACATTAAAGGCTGAAAAAATAGCAGGCATCATTCAGAAGGAAATCTCGGAGATTATCCAGTTTTCTCTGAAGGATCCAAAAATAGGATTCATCACGATTACCGATGTAACGGTGACGAATGATTTATCCATTGCCAAGATTTATGTTTCCTTCCTGGGGCAGAAGCCTAGAGAGGAAGCCGGAATGAAGGCACTGGAACGCAGTAAGGGATATCTGCGCAGCGAGCTTGCCAAGCGGATGACAATCCGCAAGGTACCGGAGCTAATATTCAAGCTGGATGATTCCCTGGAACGCGGTAATAAAATTGAACGCATTATAAGCGAAATCAATAAGTAAGACAAGGAAAAGAAGCCACAGGCATAAAGCTGAGGGCTTCTTTTTCATATACATTGAGGTATATGCACACAAAAGAAAGCTGTTCACATGTGCCTGCTTTCACAGTATGAAAAAAAACAGAGCTTTCTAAATCCATCGTTTAGAGCAAGGGATTTGGAGGTCTCTGTTTTCGTCATACCTGAGCGTGAAGGAAAGCCTTGTGAAGCTACTTATCCATGTGAAGCCCGTTGCTTGTCCATTTCTTTTATATTACAGATGGTCATGATTTCTTAGCTATTTTTATTGACAGCCGCTAAATACGGCGTCTTATTTCATGCCTTTCAGACACTATGCATACTTTGAAACAAACGGCTATTGTACAGCTGCGTGTATACTTCTGAATGCCTTTGCATGATAAATAGCAGATAATGAGTACGAGCATGACATTCACAATTTCTGTATTTAACAATTATTTATTTGCCTACGACACAGTACCAGATAACACAATCTGGTATACAGCCTTAACTGCTCCTATTTGCGCTGTTCCAATCCTGGAAGAGTACAGAATAACCTGCCTGTTTGTGTATATGGCTTCGTTAACTTTTTTGATTTAAGTTTTGATAATAAAAGATAGCCAGCTGGGTACGATCTCGCAGCTGCAGCTTTTCCAGCAGACTGCTAAGGTAATTGCGGACGGTACCTTCACTGAGAAACAGCGTTTGTGCCAGCTCTTTGTTGTTTAAGCCCTTTGCGACAAGCTGAATGAAATGCAGCTCGCGTTCATTCAAATCATAGCATCCTGTTTCATCCGCTACCCCCTGCTTTAGTAAATCGGGAAGCTTTGCGATGATTTCCGTATTAAATACATTTTGCCCCATGTATACAGCCTCGAGAGCAGGGATGATGGAATCGAAGTTCTGCTTTAATATATAGCCCTTTACACCGAGCTTCAGTGCACGTATGATGTATTCATCATCGGAAAAGGTTGTCAGAAACAGAATGCGGGCATCCGGATAGCTGTTAAGAATTTCCTCACTGGCATCCACACCGTTCATTCCCTCCATGCGGATATCCATCAGGAGAACATCCGGCTTCGTTTCTTTATAAAGCGCAACAGCCTCCTGTCCGTTACAGCCGATCCCGGCAATGGTCTGCCCCTGTGCTTCCAATATTGTTTTCAAAGAGCTGCATACAAGTCTGTCATCATCTACGATCAATATTCTCATGCTTTATGTCCTCCTTTGGAAGGGTGATGTAAATTTGAAACCCCTGTGTCTGTGTTATATTCAAATATCCATGCATATCCTCTACACGCTCCCGCATATTGTTTAGCCCAATGCCCTTCGCAGACAAGGGGATACTGCTTTGCCTTGTACCATTATCTGCAAGTATCAGCTGGTAAAAGGCCGGCTGTTCCCTCAGGGTGATCGCATACAGTGTCGCATTGGAATGCTTCATTGTATTGTTCATACTTTCTTTCACAATGGCTAAAATGTGATAGATTGTCTGCTGTGTCAAAGGATGCAGCACATCGTATTCCAGGGTGGCCTTACAGAAGGTATATTCCTTTAACAGCCGTTCCAGTGTCAGATGCAGGTCAACCGCATCATCATGCAAATCATGGACGCTGTTGCGGACATTATCCATTCCCTGAGAAAGGGTATCTCTGAGATTTTGCAGTGGCTCCTTCAGCATTTCATCCTTCTGAATCGCCTGTATGGCTCCGATCTGCAGCAGAGAGCTGCTCAGCAAATGTCCGACATGATCGTGAATTTCTCTGGCAATGCGGTTTCGCTCATCCAGAATTGCGATGCGGATTTCCTGTTCCTGCTGGATCAGTAGATTTCTGTTTTTATTAGATAGCATATCCGCAAGCTCCTTGGTGGTATCCCGCTGCCGGATGAAGGACAGCTTTATTTCCTCATTGTCCTCCCATTGCTGGCGAAGCAGTACGGCAAACAAAGAGAATACGGCAGTGATGCTGCAAAGAAACAGAGTCTCCATTCGCAGATGAAACAGCAGCGGAAGAAAAAACAGGAGACCTTTTATAGAAAAATGCTGCCGGCTGACACAATAGAGCAGCAGCGGCAAATAGCATAAAAAGCTCTGCTGCATAGCAGCCAATACACCAAACAGCACATAGACATACAGCATATAGCTGTGCCGCATGAACAGATAGGAGAGGGATGCCAAGATGATAGCTGCCAGAAGTGCCAGCAGCCGGTACAGCTGGATGTCATAAAAAAAGCTGAAGGAACAGCCGATGCATAGAAATAACAGATAATTAACAAGCTGCTTCATGGCCTCTCCTCCTTTTTCCATTCTTATTTTACCATTGTTTTCGGTTTGTTACAATTTGTCATGTGCGAATATGACATCTGTCACATCGGATTGTGAACATATACACTACCGCGGACAGCTTGCTTCTTCTATAATAAAGGTAACAAAAGAGGAGGTATCATCATGATTATTGAGGTAAACAATCTGGTGAAGAGATACAAGGAGCTGATTGCACTGGATCATTTTCAACTGGAGGTTGAGCAGGGAGAAATTCTTGGTCTGTTAGGGCCAAACGGAAGCGGTAAGACAACGGCAATCAACTGTATACTCTCGCTGCTGAAATATGATAAGGGAGAAATCCGTATATTTGGAAAGCAAATGAAGGCGGATAGCTATGACCTGAAGCAGCAGATCGGTGTAGTGCCGCAAAATGTCGCGGTATTTCATGAATTGAGCGTTGAGGATAACATCGATTATTTCTGCGGTCTGTATGTATCGGATAAAGCAAAACGCAAAACGCTGGTAGAGGAGGCAATCCGTTTTGTTTCTCTGGAGGATTTTCGTAAGTTTCGTCCCGGCAAGCTGAGCGGCGGTCTGCTGAGACGGTTAAATATCGCCTGTGGGATTGCCCATCAGCCAAAGCTGATTTTTATGGATGAGCCGACGGTGGCGGTCGATCCGCAAAGCCGTAATGCAATTCTGGAGGGAATCCGCCGATTAAATGCACAGGGGGCAACCATCGTGTATACGTCGCATTATATGGAGGAGGTAGAGGAAATCTGCAGCCGTATCATAATCCTTGATAAAGGTAAGACCATTGCGGCAGGCTCCAAGGAGGAGCTGAAGGCCGGCATTATGATGAAGGAAAAAATCGAGGTTGAACAGGTACATCTGCAGGAGGCGCAGGTAAAGGATATTCAGGATATTGCCAATGTGTTTGCTGTTCAGTATAACGCCAATGTCCTGCAGGTCAAATTCACAGAGGGAAAACGAAATCTTGCGAATCTGCTGGATTACTTTACTGAGGAGAACATCACCTATGGTAAGGTGTATTCCCAACAGCCGACATTGAATGACGTATTCCTGGAAATCACAGGCAAGCAGCTACGGGATTAAAGGAGGAATGAATATGCTGCATTTATTAAAATACAGGTTCCGCCTGATGCTGCGAAACAAGGTGCTCCTGTTCTGGACGCTCTTGTTCCCCATGCTGCTGACAACCTTCTTTGGAATGGTGCTGAAGGATGCCTATACTGTCGATACCTTTCAGACTGTACCGATTGCGGTTGTGGAGCAGGGGAATCTGCGTGATGTAAAAAGTGTTTTAAAGGAAGTAAAGCAAAAGGATACGCCTTTGTTCGATGTCAGCTATACAACAGAAAAGCAGGCAAAGCAGCTGTTGAAGGATAATAAGGTAAGCGCAGTTGTGAGTATGCAGGATCCGATTCAGATTACAATCAATCAAAACGGGTTAAATCAGACGATTACCAAAACCTTCTTTGATGAATACGCACAAAAGACCAGTCTGATTGAGGAAGCGATGAAGCTGCATCCGGATGGCTCTGCCCTAAAGACACTGTTTCCACAGACGGCTTCCCACGTGGAGGATGCAGAGGTGGATCATACGGATATTTCGGCCGTATTCTTCTATACCGTGCTTGCGATGAATGCGATGTTTGGGGGCTACTGGGCAATCAATTCCATGTATGAGCTGCAGGCGAACCAAAGCGAGCGTGCGGCAAGAGTCTCTGTTTCACCAATGCATAAGGGAAAGGCTCTGCTTGCGGATTTCCTGATTGATATCGGTATGCAGCTGCTGTTTCTGATGATACAATTCTCATATATGTATTTCATACTGGATGTATCCTTCGGTGCACAGCTTGGCTATGTTTTCCTCATGATGGTCATGGGGGCATTCGCCGGAAATGCCTTTGGAATCCTGCTTGGCAGTATCAGCTCCAAAATACCGCCGGATGGAAAGACAGGAATCATGACAGCAGTTACCCTGATCTGCAGTGCACTGGCTGGCATGATGATGGTTCAAATGAAATACTATGTACAGGAATATGCGCCTGTTCTGGCCTATATCAATCCTGTGAATATGATAACTGACGGCTTGTATTCTCTGTATTATTACGGTATCGGTGAGCGCTATTATCTCAATCTTGCACTGCTTGCGGCATTTACAATAATCTGTTACCTAATCAGCTTCCGCGCATTGAGCAGAAAAAGCTATGACAGTCTGGGGGTGCGTTAAATGAGCGTATTTAAGGTATATTATAAAATCATGAAGTCTCACTGGCTCACGCTGGCAATCTATCTTTCCATATTCTTTACCATATTTATTGCCTTTGGAGTTGCCGCAACACAGCGCAGTGATATCAAAATGTATGAGGGCGCAAAGCCCAGTATCGCTTTCGTGGATAAAGACCACAGTGAGCTTAGTGCATATTTGAAATCCTATCTCAATACCCAGACGAACATCAAGCACGATGATGTAGCCTATAGCGAGGCACAGGATGCCTTGTTCTATGGGGATATATCTGCGATTATTACAATACCGAAGGGCTTTGCACAGGACTACGCATCGGATAAAGCAGCGATAACGATGCAGCAGCGGCCGGATGATATGAACGGTGTTCTGCTTCAGCAGATGATTGATAAGTATCTGGATACAATGCATTCCTATGCAGCACTGTATCCAAAGGAATCGGTGGCAGACCTGCATGCGATGGTACAAAAAAATCTGGATACAGTCGCCGAGGTAACGATGTCGGATTCCAAGGAAATCGCAACCTCCACCATGCTGCGTGGCTCCTACTTTAATTATGCGTCTTATATTATGCTTGTTGTCAGCATTCTCCTCATTGGCTTGACGATGCATTCCATTTTCAATCAGGAAATCATGAAGCGCAATCTGGTGGCACCTGTTTCTCAGAACCGTATGAATTTGAAGCTTGTATTCTGTAACCTGTCTGTTGGTATCGCCTTATGGGGCGTCATGATGCTGATGATTCTGGGAGCTGCACGGGAGTCCATGCTGTCCATAGGTGGAGTACTGGAAATGATAAACGCATTTGTCTTTATGCTGATGTGTGTTGCCATGTCCTTTATGTTCTGTGTGATTTCTACGAAAAGCAGACATCCAGATGACATGCTGAATGGAATCAGCAACATTGTCGGTCTTGGCTCCAGCTTCCTATGCGGTGCCTTTGTTCCTCTGGATATGATTGGAGAAAATATTCTTGTGATATCCAGATTTCTGCCTAGCTACTGGTATGTAAAGCTGAACGATGCACTGACTTCAGCAGTCCATGTCACAGATTCTTTGTTTAAGGAGGCCCTGATGACCTATGGCATCCTTCTGCTGTATGCTGCCGCCTTCCTGTGCATTGCGCTTGTCATAATGAAAAGCCGCCGCACACAGGATGTGCTGGAGGATACAAGTATACAACAATAAAAAAAGAGAAGACAGCGAATCTTCCTAACCCTAGAGTACAAATAGAAATAATAAAAAGGAACAGTGAAATTCTTATTAGAATGAAGGAGCTTAAGTACCAGGGAAAAGAGTTTGATAGTAACGAGAAAAATGAAATATGAGTAAACAAAAGGGAGTGGAAAGGTGTGTTATGCCAATCAGCTCCCTTTTATAATTTAGGAATTTCATTTCTACTTTCTATATTTACAAACGCATTGATTTTCCATAAGCATCCAATCATGCAGTACCTTTTTTTTGCGTTAACTATTTTCCAACCTTAATCAGCCGTTCCTTCAGCTTGAAGCGGTTGCCGAAGCGGTAGAAGAAATCCATAACGAACGGTATCGCAGCCATACCGGCACCGGTCAAGACAAATTGCATATAGCTTAGTCGTACCAATGAGAAGATGCCTGGTAAAAAGACGATACATGTGACAAACAATGCGGTCATGATGGTAAAAATCAGAAACCGCTTTTTGGTAAACGGTGTACATACGCGATACAGGACAATCAACGAGCTGGTACCTGTAAGCAGCACGCACATGGTAGACATAGCAGCCGGTGTTATTTTGAAAAACAGCGAAGCGATGTTGACATATAGAATACTGAGCACAACACACAATGCACCCGGCAGGGCACGGCCCAATACATTGATCAAAAAGTTCCCCTCCACACGGGCATGATTTGCTTCCAGTGCCAGGAAGAAGGAGGGAATTCCAATCGTACAGGAGGATATGAGTGTCAGCTGAATTGGTTCAAATGGATAACGGCTCATAAAGAAAAGCGTCAGAATACTCAGGATGGTAGAAAAGGTTGTCTTCACCAGAAACAGGGAAGCGGCACGCTGAATATTGTTAATAACTCTTCGTCCCTCATCCACGATATGCGGCATATTTGCAAAATTGTTATCCAGTAAGACCAGATTGGCGATATTCTTGGCAGCTTCACTTCCTTCCGCAACCGAAATACTGCAATCTGCTTCCTTTAACGCCATGCCATCGTTGACCCCATCGCCGATCATTGCCGTAATATGCCCCTGTTCCTTTAACGCGCGGATCATGAGCTTTTTCTGCATAGGGGAAACGCGCCCGAATACCGTATAGGCTTTTACTGCCTCCGGAATGTCCTCATCCTGCAAGGTACTGGCATCCACATACCGCTCATAGTTTTTCAAATTCGCCTTGTGCGCGATTTCATGAACCGTGCGGGGATCATCTCCGCTGATGATTTTAACATCGACTCCCTGTGACAAAAAGTAATCCAGCGTCTTTGGAGCTTCCTTGCGGATGGGATCACTGAGCAGGATCAGGGCCAGAATGGTATTGTCTGTGGATGGAGCATCCGTTAACATTTCATCACTGTGTGCCAGAACCAGCACACGGTTTCCCAGGCTTGCCTGTTTTTCAATCATGCTTTGCAGCTTAGGATTTTCACTTCCGTTCACAAATTCATAAGCTCCCATGATATAGGTTCCCTTATTTGCAAAGCTGACAGCACTCAGCTTTCGCGCACTGGAGAAGGGCAGGGTATGTACAACCAAAAATGCTTCATATTCCTCAGGTGTATACTTGCGGATTGCCTGTGCGGTTGCATTATCGTCCTGTAAAGCGTCCATCATATTTGCCAGAATCAGCAGGGTATCCTCTTTATTACCAGAAATAGGCAGAATGCTTTCCACCTGCATATTGCCCTCGGTGATCGTCCCGGTCTTATCCAGACACAGGGTATCCACTCTTGCCAGTGTTTCAATACAGTACAGCTCCTGTACAAGCGTTTTTCGTTTAGCCAGATTGATAGAGCCGACTGCCAGTGCAACACTAGTTAATAAAACAAGTCCCTCCGGAATCATGCCCAGCAGTGCCGCTACCGTAGATACGATGGCCTGGGGAAGGGTGCTTTCGGTGAGGAAAAACTGTTTGGAAAACAGAAGGATACCAACTGGAATGATAATGATACCGATCGTTTTTATGATAAAGTTAATAGAATCGCGCAGCTGTGATTTGTGCTTTTTAAAGGTTTTCGCATCCTTCATAATTGTAGCAGCATAATTATCCTTGCCAACATGCTGTACCTGTACCTTTGCCTGACCACTAACGACAAAGCTTCCGGAATACAGGGTGTCATGTCTGCGCTTCACAATGATATCGGATTCCCCGGTAACCAGGGATTCATTGACCTCCAGACGTCCCTCTACAACGATGGCATCCGCACATACCTGAGAGCCGCTGGTAAGACATATAATATCATCCAGAACAATATCATCCATATGCAGCTCGGTAACGTTTCCATTTCGCAATACGTTCAGATAGGGCTGGGTGATCAGAGACAGCTTATCCAGAACACGCTTTGCCCGGATTTCCTGAAAGATACCGATAATCAGATTGGAAAGCACAACGCCCAGAAACAGCAGATTCTTAAAGGAGCCGATAAAGATAATCAGCCCTGCCAGAATGGCATTGATTAAATTAAACAGGGTAAATACGTTATCCCTGAATATTTCCTCATAGCTTTTAGTAATGCGTTCCTCCTGCGTATTGACACAGCCTGCATCCATACGCTCCTGAACCTGAGCATCGCTCAGACCCTGTGCAGGATCGATCCATTCTTGTAAGTCGTCCTTGTTGTGCATGAAATCACCTCGTATATGTATATTATAGCAAATCCTTTTAACTTTGGGCCTTACGCTTTTGTAATTTTCTCTTATTCTTTCTTAAATATTTCTAAACATCTTTCCTTAGTATATGAAGAAGGACATAAATTATGTAGCCCTGTTTAGTAAAGCCTGCAATCCCTATTTGACAGCTATTTTACATAATGGATTGAACAGGATATGTTTACAGCAGCTTTCTTAGCATGGTATACTTGTCAGGTAGAAATTGTGGAGGTAGGTATGAGTATTGTTACGGTAGAAAACGTTTCACACAGCTTCGGCGGAAGACAGATTCTGGAAAATGTATCCTTTCGTCTGCTGAGTGGGGAGCATGTTGGTCTAGTCGGGGCCAACGGGGAAGGGAAATCCACCTTTCTGAATATACTGACAGGTAAGCTGGTACCAGAGGAGGGACGCGTATCCTGGTGCCGCAGAATTACACGTGGCTATCTGGATCAGCACACGGTTCTGGAAAAGGGAAAGTCGATCCGCGAGGTATTGCAGGATGCTTTTTCACATCTGTTTGATCTGGAGGCGGAAATGCTGCAGAAATATGAGGAAATGGGGGATTGCAGTGAAGACCGCATGAATGAGCTGCTGCAGGATGTCGGTGAGATTCAGGATATTCTGGAGCACGGCGGCTTTTATATGATCGATGCCAAAATCCAGGAGGTGGCGCAGGGGCTTGGTCTGATGGACATCGGATTGGAAAAGGATGTCACGATGCTGAGCGGCGGACAGCGTTCCAAGGTGCTGCTGTGCAAGCTGCTGCTGGAAAATCCGATGATTCTGATTCTG
This sequence comes from Erysipelotrichaceae bacterium 66202529, assembly GCA_017161075.1. Lineage (NCBI taxonomy): Bacteria > Bacillati > Bacillota > Erysipelotrichia > Erysipelotrichales > Erysipelotrichaceae > Erysipelotrichaceae bacterium 66202529. The sequence continues at coordinate 2,216,972 of CP046174.1, forward strand.
GATGAGCCTACCAACTATCTGGACGAGGGACACATTGCATGGCTAAAGAGCTTTCTGACATCCTATGAGCATGCCTTCATTCTGGTATCACATGATATTGCATTTTTAAACAGTGTTGTCAACATCATTTATCATGTTGAAAACTGCGAGCTGACACGCTATGTCGGAGATTACGATTATTTCCTGGAGCAGCATGCATTGAAGAAACGCCAGATAGAGGCTGCTTATGAAAAGCAGCAGAAGGAAATTGCCAATCTGGAGGATTTCATCGCCCGCAACAAGGCGCGAGTCGCTACCCGGAATATGGCGCATTCCCGTCAGAAAAAGCTGGATAAGATGGAACGGATCGAAAAGGTTAAGGAGAAGGTGAAGCCGAGCTTTTCCTTTCTTTCAGACCGTGCACCGGGCCGTGTGATTTTTGATGCGCAGGAGCTGGTGATCGGATATGATGAGCCGCTGACGAAACCGATACGGCTTGAATTGGAGCGAAATGCCCGCGTGGCGATAAAGGGTGTTAACGGATTAGGAAAAACAACCCTGCTGAAAACACTGATGGGGATGCTGCCGGGTGTCAGCGGGCAGGTAGAGGTTGATCCTTATGCAACGATTGGGTTCTTTGAGCAGGAGGAAGCAGGTGATACACAGAGTGCGCTGGATTATTTCTGGAAAGAGTATCCGGCACTGACAAATGGAGAGGTGCGCTCAGCGCTGGCAAAGTGCGGTTTGACAACCGATCACATCGAATCGGGCATGTGTGTACTATCCGGTGGAGAGCAGGCAAAGGTACGCTTGTGTGTGCTTATGAACCGCAAGCATAATGTGCTGGTACTGGATGAGCCGACCAACCATCTGGATGTAGATGCAAAGGAGGAGCTGAAGCGGGCTCTGAAGGCATATAAGGGGACGATTCTCCTTGTTTCCCATGACCCGGACTTCTATGGTGAAATCGTGGATGAGGTTTGGAATCTGGAGGAATGGACAACCAAAATTTTATAATATAAATGAAGAACCTGCTAATATAGTGTAGGTGATAGTAAAGAGCCTGCCGCATTGACAGGCTCTTTTTTAGGAGCAGATCGTTATTATTCAATGATTGAGAGGCTGCCGCTCTAAGGAAAGGTGGCGGTAACCTATAGGATAGAGCAATCAGAAGCTGTACAGCAAATCACCATAGGTTGGATACGGCCAGTAGGCTTTTGCTACTATGCATTCCAGCTTGTCCGCAGCCTTGCGTAGCTGAGCCATCGCCGGAAGTATTTCATCCCGGTTAAAGTCTGCCATTTTTTGTGAGTCCTGTATGGTATGGATGGCTTCGATCTTCTCGTCCAGCGTGTGATAGCCTTTGATCAGCTCGCTTGTATATTCGGATAATTCCCTGATCAGCTGTTCCTCACCACTTGTATCCAGCTCGGCACAGACTGCCTTTTTTTGCAGAACGGCATCACTGATATCCTTTGTATATCGCATTACAGCTGGTAAAATCTGTGTTTTTGCCAAGCGGGACATCGTCTGTGATTCAATGCTGATAACCTGATTGTAATTGGAAAGACCAATTTCATAGCGGGCCTGAATTTCCACGCGGGTGTATACTTTGTGCTTTTCAAACAGCGCAATATTTTTTTCTTTGATATAGCAGGGGAGAGCATCTGCCGTGGTACGCAGATTGAGCAATCCTCTGTGCTGTGCTTCCTTTACCCATTCCTGTGTATAGCCGTCACCGTTGAAAATGATACGCTTATGCTCATGAATGGTCTGCTTAATCAGGGTATGCAGTGCGCTGTTGAAATCAGAAGTTGCCTCCAGCTTATCTGCGAACTGGCATAATTCCTCTGCAACAGCAGTATTTAGCATGACATTCGTACAGGCGATATCCTTGGCACTTCCCAGCATGCGGAATTCAAATTTATTACCGGTAAAGGCAAATGGGGAGGTGCGGTTTCGATCCGTTGTATCCTGTTTGAATTTCGGCAGGGTATGGATACCGATTTTCATGGTTTCCTGCTTTCGTTCATCGTAAGGGGTACCCTGTTCAATAGCTTCCAAGATGGCATTTAATTCATCTCCCAGGAATACAGAGAGAATGGCCGGCGGTGCTTCATTCGCTCCCAAACGATGATCATTCCCGGCACTGGATACCGAAATCCTCAACAGATCCTGATATTCATCCACTGCCTTGATTACCGCACACAGGAATAAAAGAAACTGTGCATTTTCAGACGGTGTTTTCCCGGGTGCCAGAAGATTCATACCGGAATCGGTGGCAATCGACCAGTTGTTATGCTTTCCGCTGCCATTTACACCGTCAAACGGCTTCTCATGCAGCAGACACGCAAAGCCGTGCTTACTGGCTGTCTTTTTTAGAATTTCCATTGTTAGCTGGTTGTGGTCTGCGGCAACATTGACTAGGGAAAAGATAGGTGCCAGCTCGTGCTGTGCGGGCGCCACCTCATTGTGCTGTGTTTTTGCCAGTACACCAAGCTTCCATAATTCCTCATTGAGATCCTTCATAAACGCAAGCACACGAGGCTTTACCACACCGAAGTAATGATCATCCAGCTCCTGTGTTTTCGCGGGCTTATTGCCAAACAGTGTACGTCCGGTATACACCAGATCCTTGCGCTTGAAATACAGCTCACGTTCAATTAAAAAATATTCCTGTTCCGGCCCGACGGTGGTATTTACACGGTGCACATCATGGCCAAACAGCTTTAAAACACGGCGTGCCTGACGGTCAATCACTTCCTGGGATTTTAAAAGCGGTGTTTTCTTATCCAGAGATTCTCCGTTATAGGAACAGAATATCGTTGGAATGCACAGGACGCCGTCCTTGATAAAAGCAAAGCTGGTAGGATCCCAGGCTGTATAGCCCCGTGCCTCAAAGGTGGCACGCAGACCTCCGCTTGGGAAGCTGGATGCATCCGGTTCCCCCTGAATCAGCTCCTTACCGCTGAATTCCATAATCACACGGGCATCCTTATTCGGAGATATAAAAGCCTCATGCTTTTCTGCTGTAATGCCGGTCATTGGCTGAAACCAGTGTGTGTAGTGGGTGGCACCCTTCAACAGGGCCCAGTCCTTCATGGAATTCGCAATGACATCTGCACATTCCGGTGACAGGCTTTTATTGTCATACAGGCATTGGTGATATTCCTTGTAGGTTGCCTTCGGCAGCTTTTCCTTCATGGTGAAATCATCAAATACCATAGAGCCGAAGTAGTCAGATACGTTATTCATACAAGTCCTCCTTTTCATACAAAACAAAAGAAAAAGGCACCGCGGGAAATGTTCCTGCAGCGCCTTTGCTGTCTGTATGCAAGTAGTATATGCGCTGACTTTTGATTTGTCAATGGAAAAATGAAAAAAATGGTTGACACAAAATGAAAAAACATTCAAAATGTAAAAATATTCAAAGACATTATAAAAAAATACCCAAAAGCAAACGAAATTTTTCTGAAATAAAAACACCTTCAGAAGCAGCGATCGCAGAATCCGTTTTGCACACAACCACAAAGAATGAAGCAAGGGAAAGCAGCTGTTTGAAAATAGTTTCTTGAAAATAATGTAAAAAAACAGGAAAGCTCTTGACGACAGCTCACGAATACGATAAAATAAGCATCACATAAACAAAGACGTTTATAAGGCTGGTCCTTATTGCGTCTTTTTTTTGTTGTTAAAATGAGGAGGAAGTCGTATGAGAAATGAATGTACTATAAAACGACAGGGATTATATGATCCTTCACTGGAGCATGATGCATGCGGGATCGGAGCTGTCGTTCATATAAAGGGAACAAAAAGCCATAAGGTAGTCAGTGATGCACTGACGATCGTGGAACGCCTGGAGCATCGCGCGGGAAAGGATGCCAGAGGGGAGATTGGAGACGGTGTCGGGATTCTGATGCAGCTTCCGCACAGCTTTTTTCAGAAGCAATGCAGCCATATGCAGCTGGAAAAGCAGTTTGGAGTCGGGATGTTCTTCTTTCCACAGGAGGAGCTGGAATGCCGTAAGGCAAAGAAGATGTTTGAAATCGTCGTAGAACAGGAAGGATTGAAGTTTCTGGGCTGGAGACAGGTTCCTGTCCATACCGAGGTTCTGGGCAGCCGGGCGTTGGATTCTCTGCCGCAGATCTGGCAGGGATTCGTTCAGCGTGAGGATACGATGAAGTCTGATCTGGAGTTTGATCGCAGGCTCTATGTGATCCGCCGTATTTTTGAGAAAAGCAATGCGCAGACCTATGTATGCTCCCTGTCCGGACGAACGATTGTATATAAGGGAATGTTTCTGGTACATCAGCTGCGTGCTTTTTATAAGGATTTGCAGGATTCCGATTTCATATCGGCAATCGCACTCGTTCACTCTCGCTTCTCTACAAACACCTTTCCAAGCTGGCGGCGTGCGCATCCCAACCGGATGATCGTACACAACGGTGAAATCAATACAATACGCGGGAATGCGAATAAGATGCTGAGCAGGGAGGAGCTGTTACAGTGCAGTACGCTCGCACAAGATATGAAGAAAATAACTCCCGTCATTGATCCCAATGGCAGCGATTCTGCGATGCTGGACAACACGCTGGAATTTCTGACGATGGCAGGTATGGATTTACCCAAGGCGGTCATGCTGTGTATTCCCGAACCATTTGAGCATGATGTACAGATGGAGGAACGTAAAAAAGCCTTTTATCAGTATTATGCCTGTGGGATGGAGCCGTGGGACGGCCCTGCTTCTATTCTGTTTAGTGACGGCGATGTGGTGGGGGCTGTATTGGATCGAAATGGTCTGCGTCCAAGCCGCTATTATATAACAAAGGATGATATGCTTATCTTATCCAGTGAGGTCGGCGTATTGGATATTCAGCCAGAACGGGTTGTCAAAAAGGATCGCCTGCGTCCTGGGAAAATGCTGCTGGTGGATACCCGGAAAGGACGGCTGATCAAAGATGAGGAGCTGAAGCTTCATTATGCAAGCGAGCATCCATACAGCACCTGGCTGAAGAATCAGCTTCTCCATATGAAGGATATCCGTGTAACGGAAAAGATGCCTGTAGCCTATGCAGGTTCACAGCTTACACGGCTGCAGAAGGCGTTTCATTACACATATGAGGATTTGATGAAGTATATTCTCGTACTGGCAAGGGATGGTATTGAGCCAGTGATTGCTATGGGAAATGATACCCCGCTGGCTGTTTTATCCACACAGGTTCATCCGCTGTTTGATTATTTCAAGCAGCTGTTTGCTCAGGTTACCAATCCGCCTATCGACGCTTTACGGGAAGAAATCGTAACAAGTACCAGTGTATATCTGGGAAGTGAGGGCAATCTGTTAAAGCCTGAGGAGGGCAACTGCCGCCTGCTGAAAATACGCAACCCGATCCTTTCCAAGCAGGATCTTCTAAAAATTAAATGCATGGATGAGGAAGGCTTTAAGGTGCGTGTCCTGCCGATTACGTATTATAAGAATATCGCCTTAAAGGAGGCCATTGAGCATCTGTTTACGGATGCCGACAAGGCAATCAATGAGAGCTGCAATATTTTGATTTTAAGTGATCGCGGCATAGATGAAAACCATGTAGCGATACCGTCTCTGCTTGCCGTCAGTGCCATGCAGCAGCATCTGATCCGTACGAAAAAGCGTATGCATGTGGCAATCATTCTGGAAAGCGGGGAGCCAAGAGAGGTACATCATTTCGCAACCCTTTTGGGATATGGCGCAAGTGCAGTAAATCCGTATATTGCACAGGACAGCATTCAGGAGCTGATCAATCAGGGGTTGCTGCAGAAGCAGTATGAAGACGCAGTAGAGGATTACAACAACGGTATTTTGCATGGAATCGTGAAAATCGCAAGCAAAATGGGAATTTCCACGATGCAGTCCTATCAGGGCGCTCAGATTTTTGAAGCCATCGGCATCGCATCCAGTGTGATTGATGAATACTTTACCAATACAATATCCCGTATCGGTGGTATCACACTGCAGGATATCGAGCAGGCAGTGATACAGCATCACAGTAAGGTTTTTGATCCGCTGGGTCTGGCAACGGATACGACGCTGGATGTACAAGGGGTTCATCAGCTGCGTACCGGAAAAGAACAGCATCTTTATCATCCAAAAAGCATAGCATTATTGCAAAGTGCCACACGGGAGGGGAGCTATGCCACCTTTAAGGAATATACAAGGCTAATTTGTGAGGAGCTGGCTCCAACGCATATCCGGGGCTTATGGAAGCTGGATTACACACAGCGCAAGCCTATAGCACTGGATGCAGTGGAGAGTGTGGACAGTATTGTAAAGCGATTCAAAACCGGAGCGATGAGCTATGGCTCCATTTCCAAAGAGGCACATGAAACCTTAGCTATTGCGATGAATATGCTGCATGGGAAAAGCAATACCGGAGAAGGCGGAGAGGATGCGGAGCGCTTTGTTGTCAAAGACGGTATCAACCGCTGCTCGGCAATCAAGCAGGTCGCAAGCGGACGCTTTGGTGTTACCTCCGCCTATTTGAATCATGCTGTTGAAATTCAAATCAAGATGGCACAGGGTGCAAAGCCGGGAGAGGGCGGTCAGCTTCCTGCCGGTAAGGTATATCCTTGGATTGCGAAAACACGGCATTCCACACCGGGCGTGCAGCTGATTTCTCCGCCGCCGCATCACGATATCTATTCTATCGAGGATCTGGCACAGCTGATCTATGATTTAAAATGTGCCAATAAGGATGCGCGTATCTCTGTTAAGCTGGTCAGTGAGGCAGGTGTAGGAACAGTTGCGGCAGGCGTTGCCAAGGCCGGAGCGGATGTGATTTTAATCAGCGGACATGACGGCGGGACCGGAGCGGCCCCACGCAATTCTGTCTATCATGCCGGGCTGCCCTGGGAGCTGGGCCTTGCGGAAACACACCAGACGCTGCAGCTGAATGAGCTGCGGGAACAGGTAATACTTGAAACAGACGGGAAGCTGATGTGCGGCCGGGATGTGATCATAGCCGCCCTGCTTGGTGCACAGGAATACGGCTTTGCGACTGCCCCATTGATTACTATGGGCTGTGTCATGATGCGTGTATGCAATCTGGATACGTGTCCGGTGGGTGTTGCCACGCAGAATCCGCAGCTGCGCAAATGCTTCCGCGGAAAGCCGGAATATGTCGTGAATTTCATGCGGTTTATCGCACAGGAAATGCGGGAATATATGGCCGCTTTAGGATTTTCCAGCGTTGCGGAAATGGCAGGGCACAGGGAGCTGATCCAGGTACAGGATACACCGCTTGCCGCCAAGCTGGATTTTAACAGTATTTTGTCTGCCCCGCTTACAGAGCACACAGATGTCGCAAAAACAGTATTTGATCCAAAAGCAACAAAGGATGAGGCTGTTATATGGAAGGAAATGCAGCCGTATGTGGAGCAGGGAATCCCGCATACAATGCAGGTGGCAGTGGATAATCAGGACCGTGCGTTCGCAACCCTGTTTGGCTCCAGAATCACAAGAAGCCAGCACGCTGTTCCAGCAGATACGTATCGCATTCAGGCAAATGGAAGCGCAGGGCAGAGCTTTGGAGCGTTTCTTCCCAAGGGGATCACCCTCGCATTGACAGGAGATGCCAATGATTACCTTGGAAAGGGCTTGTCCGGAGGAACGCTGAGTGTGCAGGTTCCAAAAAACAGTCCCTTTCAGCCGGATGAGAATATCATCATCGGTAATGTAGCCCTGTATGGGGCAACGAGTGGAGAAGCATATATCAGCGGTATGGCAGGAGAGCGCTTTGCGGTGCGTAATTCCGGTGCCTGTGCCGTTGTGGAGGGTGTGGGAGATCATGCCCTGGAATATATGACTGGAGGCTGTGTTGTTATATTGGGAAGCTTTGGAAAAAATCTGGCTGCCGGTATGAGCGGCGGTGTCGCCTATGTTCTGGATGAACACAAGTGTCTGTATGACTGCCTGAATACAGAGCTTGTAGAGGTCAGTGCATTACAACAGGATGCGGATATCCAACAGGTAAAAAGCATGCTGGAACAGCACGTACAGCATACCGGCTCAAGCAAGGCACAGCGGATTTTAAACGGATTTGCCGAGTGGAAGCCACTCTTTTATAAAATCATTCCGCATGATTACCGCATCATGGTGGAAACGATCAGGAAGTATCAAAGCGATGGATTGTCAAAGGATGAAGCAGAGCTAAAGGCATTTCATGCGGTATGCAGATAGGAGTGTGTCTTATGGGAAAGAAAACAGGATTTATGGAATATAAGCGGCAGGATAATCAGGAGCTGGATGTAAATGCACGGATCAAAGGCTATCATGAATTTCATACGCCCCTGCCGCATGCCTTGCGGCAGCAGCAGGCAGCACGCTGTATGGATTGCGGAGTACCCTTTTGTCAAAGCGGTATGGTGCTTTCCGGTATGGTTACCGGCTGTCCGCTGCACAATCTGATACCGGAATGGAATGATATGGTATATCGCGATCATCTGGACATCGCATTTCAGCGCCTGCAGAAAACAAATAATTTTCCGGAATTCACCTCCCGCGTCTGTCCTGCCCCCTGTGAAAAGGCCTGTACCTGTTCGCTTCATGCGGATGCCGTGAGCATACGGGATAACGAATATGCCATTTCGGAATATGCCTACGAAAACGGACTCATGAAGGCGCAGGAACGCATTGTTCGCAGCGGCAAACGGGTTGCTGTGATCGGCAGCGGTCCCAGCGGACTTGCACTGGCTGATCAGCTGAATCACAGAGGGCATGCGGTAACGGTATATGAACGTGCAGACCGGGCCGGGGGACTTCTGATGTATGGAATCCCCAATATGAAGCTGGATAAAGGCATTATCGAACGCCGTATTTCCCTTATGAAAAAGGAGGGCGTGAGCTTCCGCTTTTGTGAAGAAATCGCAGAAAAGAAAAGGGCGGACAAGCTGCTGATGGCTTATGATGCTGTAGCGCTTGCCTGTGGAGCACGAAAACCAAGGGATATCCAGGTACCTGGCAGGGAAGCGAAGGGGATTTATTTTGCTGTGGATTATCTGAGTGAACAGACCCATGCGCTGCTCGAACAGCGTGAAACAGCGATTTCCGCACAAGGGAAACGGGTATTGATCATAGGCGGCGGTGATACCGGAAATGATTGCATTGCGACAGCGATAAGGCAGGGCTGCAGTGATGTTGTGCAGCTGGAAATGATGCCGAAGCCGCCAGTGGAACGCCCGGCAGGTAATGAATGGCCGCAATGGCCCCGCGTATTGAAAACCGACTATGGTCAGCAGGAATGCATAGAGGTGTTTCATAAAGATCCGCGCCTCTTTCAGACAACAGTAAAGCAATTCCTTACGGATGCACAGGGACAGCTGACACAGGTGGAGCTGATAGAGCTTGCATTTCACGAGGATGCGACAGGCCAGCGCATTATGCAGGAGAAACAGGAAACAAAGCGAAGCATCGATGTGGATCTGGTTCTGATTGCGGCAGGCTTTATAGGCTGTGAGGATGCGGTGATGGATGCGTTTGGAATCCAAAGCGAACGCGGACGGGTGCTAACAAACGGGTATCGGACATCTCAGGAAAAGGTGTTTTCCCTGGGAGATATGCGAAGGGGTCAGTCGCTGGTTGTATGGGGTATTGTCGAAGGCAGAGAGTGTGCCAGAGAAATAGATGCCTATTTGATGGGCTATACAAATTTATAAGGAAAGACTACAGATGCGCTCAGCGTATGCAAAATCAGGATTGCCTACCTGCGGGTAGTAAGGCTATCGTAGGATTGCTTATGCGTTTAAAACAAAAAAGACCGGAATCCATAGCGTACCGGTCTTTTTATCAGGATGGATATTGTAAAGCTCTCAGGGGATTTACCTTATACAGCGGTCTTTACCAGCGTATTGCCACAGGTCATTCGCGCATTGCAGCAGGAACTCTGTATGCAATATGATCTGTTTCGCTAACGGAAATGGGAATCGTCCTTTGTGTTTCTTGGATGTGACACATGGGTGTATAGCAGCATTCCAATCACGACAAGAAAGCATCCTGCCAGCTTTTGTAAAGAAAATAAATTGAGCAGAAAGGAATCTAGCAGCATACCGCTGAGCAGCTGTGCGATAAATACAAGCAGTGTCAGCTGTACAGGAGGAATGCGGGGTACGATACGATTTAACAGTATAATGTTCAAAACGCCAATCACACCACCCAGAAGCAGAAAGAGATTACCGTTATCCTGCAGCTGTGAAAGCTTGGACAATGAGGATATGCCAAACAGCAGCAGAAAAAGCATGCTTGTCACACAGCCGGTCACGTAATTGAAAAAGCTGCTTGTTAAGGCATTCGTTTTTTCAGCGAGCAGTGCATTGATGCTGCGGCTGATGACGATACTGATCCCTGCCAGAAGAGCAAGCAGAACTGATAACACCACTGTCATTTCAGCATCACCCCGATCCCTATCAGAATAATGAGCAAAGAAACCACCTTCATTGGCTGTAAGCTCTGTTTTTTGGTATGAAAGGCTCCGGTAGCCTCCAGTACAACCGAAGCCAGAATTTGCCCGCATAATCCCAATGCAGTAACTAAAGATGCTCCCAGAACAGTAATGGTCATGCTTTGAAAGAACACGGTCAGTACCCCGACAACACCTCCGGCATATAAATACCACGAGGCACAAGGAAGCGACGCAAGAGAAATATGCTTTACCTTTACTACGAAACACATGGTTATCAGACCACTGACATGAATGAGAACGGTTGCCACATACAGCCCGGTCACATCCGATAGCTGACCATTGAAGACCATCATGATACTAACGATTATACCGCTGAGAATAGCCATCCAGATTGCCATAATATCACCTCAGATATAAGGATACGGTTTTTTCTTGTATAAGGATAGGACATATGTCATAATGGAAGCAGAAAGCATATATGTTGGAAAGCGGCATGATGCATATACAGAATAGGGCGGTGACAGCAATGGAAGAGGAAGTGCTATCGTATATTCGTAAGTTTCACCTTGATCAGCTTCTCGAGGAACACCATCTTTTACTGCTGGAATTGAAAGCCTGGAAGCGTAATGATATTCTATTGCATGCGAATTCCGATTTGCCTTATCTGCTGTTTCTTGTGGAGGGTAAGGCAAAAACCAGCTATATCAACGCGAACGGTTTTGCGACCCTGCATTCCTTTCTGTATCCGCTCAGCATTGTGGGAGAGGTAGAGCTGTGGAAGGGGATACCCGTACTGAATGAGGTTGAAGCATTAAGTGAGGTCAAGGTCCTGCGCCTGCCGCTTGTGCAATGTGAACATACTCTGAAGCAGGATGTCCGTTTTCTTCGATACCTTGTATCAGAATTATCGGAAAAGCTGAAAAACAGTAACCGGAATGCCTCCATATCCCTAGCCTATCCGGTAGAAAACCGTCTGGCTTCCTATTTACTGGCGGTTTGTGAGCAGGATGAATTTCAGGAGGATCATGGGGAGGTCAGCAGTATGATAGGCTGCAGCTATCGTCAGCTGCAGCGTTGTCTGGCACAATTTTGTGAACAAAGGCTGTTAAGAAAAACAGGGAAGGGCAGCTATCGGATTTTAAATCGGAATGAATTAACGCGGCTTGGCGAGGATGTATATGGAGGAATCAAACGATGAGTGTAGATGTAAAAATAATAAATAAAGGTATTTTTAAAAAGAAGCTGCAGCTGCAGAATTTTCTTGATACGGGACTTGTGGCAGGCGTTATGGATGATGCATGGCGCATGCAGCCGCTGGAAAATGAGCATCCGGATGAGTTTCTGCTATATGATCCCCACTGTATCGCCAGAGGTATTCAGGTGGTGTGGAAGCAATATGAAGTAGAATTGTATTTGTTGCTGCCAACCTGCAAGCAGGAAATCCATGCCTTTTATGAACTCATTCGCCATCTGTGCAGGCTTTGGAAAACAAGTGCATTTGAACAGGATGGGGAAACACAGGAGCTGCGCAAGCTGGATATGCTGCAGGAACAGCTTTGTGATTTCAGCAGGGAATGTCTTGACAATTTTCTACGTGAGCATACAGAGGGCTGCTTCTTTTCTGCCATGCACCCGCTCTGGTTTGATGCAGTAGATCATGAGGACATGCAGAAGGATTTTGGCGCCTGGCTGCATGCACATCAGAAACAGGATTTTTATTATGCGGCACCGCGCATCTATCAATCAGATCACGGCTTGTTCGGTGTATATACGATCACCTCAGGTGTGGACAGTCTGCTGCCCCTGCAGCCGGAGGCTCCCTTTGGCATGAAGGATCCAGTAAGCGGCAGGGATATACAGGTTGAGGAATGGTATGTGGCATTTTATGATCTGGATGAGGAGTGCTTTCTGGGGCAGCTTCCTTATGAGATATTTGTGCAGGAAGAACAGCTAGAAAATCGTATGCGCTATGATGCAAAGATGCGGCTTCTGCCGGGAATGAGCGCAAAGCGGCAGCGACAGCTGCTGGAGGCTTTTCGTGTGGAGCTGTAATCTAGTATGAGCTTGAATAGAAAAAAATCTTGATGCATATTTTATATTAGGTTTTGGCTGTAACATACTATCAGTGCGAATAGAAAAAGGAAGTACAGCTTGTTTTCTGCACTTCCTATTTTCTCTTTTTGTATTACAGCCAGGAAATTTTATTTTCTGTACCGTTTTTAATTTTCACAATATTTGCGCGGTGCCGGTAAATGACCAGAATGGTCAGCAGCCAGCTGGCAACAACGATTTCCAAACTGATCGACAGCTGCATCACGGTAATATAGATGCTGCTTGTCAGCGCAGCACACATGCTTGCCAGAGACACCATTTTCCCAGCATACAGGACAACCAGAAATACAGCAAACGGCACAATCAGATACCATGCGCTCTGAAATGTAAAAATCGATGTGGACAACAGAAACCCAAACATGGTCGCAACAGCTTTTCCTCCGCGAAAGCCCGCAAAGATTGGATAACAGTGACCGAAGGCTGCCGCAAAGCCTGCCCAGATGCTCGCTTCCTTATCAAAGCAGGAAACCACACCTACCGCAAGCACGACCTTTAAGACATCACAGGCAATAACGGATATTCCAGCTTTTTTTCCTAATACACGTCCGGCATTCGTCCCGCCGAGATTGCCGCTTCCAAAGTTACGGACATCCGTTTTATAGAAAAACTTTCCGATGACGAGGGCAAACGGTATAGAACCAAGCAGATACCCCAGCCCCAGATACCAGATCCAGTTGATATTCATAGCTTCACCTCATTCATTATCGACTATATTTTAACACCTTAACCACATAAGGAAAAGAAAAAAGAAACAAATCTTCTTATTTTCACGTATTTAGTATATAATGATTAGGCTCTATTTATCGATTTTAAAGAAAAATCGATTGCAGGAAGGTTTTAAATTTGATAAACTGAACAAAGCGGGCTGTGAAGCAGCCTTAGAAGTGTAATAGAAAGAGGTGATGGTATGGCAGAAAATGCATATGATGGAAGCAGTATACAAATTCTTGACGGCCTTGATGCTGTACGGAAAAGACCGGGGATGTATATCGGTTCCACGGATTCCAGAGGGTTGCACCATCTGGTTTGGGAAATCGTTGACAATTCGATTGACGAGGCATTGAACGGACATGGGGATACGATCCGCATAACGATAGAAAAAGATAACGTGATCTGTGTAGAGGATGAAGGGCGCGGTATGCCTGTGGATATGCATGCCAGCGGAGTTCCTGCTGTGCAGGTCATTTATACGGTGCTGCATGCCGGAGGAAAGTTCAGTACCGAGGGCGGCTATAAGACAAGCGGAGGACTGCATGGCGTCGGTGCCAGTGTGGTAAACGCTTTAAGTGAATGGGTAGAGGTTACAGTGTATCGAAACGGCAGCGTCTACCGCATGAATTTCTCTGACGGGGGTAGTAAGGTATCCAAGCTGGAAGTCATTGGCAAAACGAGCAAGACCGGAAGCAAGGTGCGCTTTAAAGCGGATAAGACGATGTTTTCAACGACAAAGTATTCCTTTCATCAGATTGCCGAGCGTGCCCAGGAGGATGCTTTCCTTCTCGAAGGCCTGAAGCTGGTTGTCCGCGATGAGCGGGAAGGCAAGGAGCGCGAGGAGGTCTATCATTATGAGCAGGGACTGGTTGCCTTCATGGAGTATCTGCATGAGGATAAGCAGGTCTTTCATAAGCCGGTAGCCTTCAGCGGTATGGCGAATGAAATCAAGGTGGACTGTGCGTTTCAGTATACGGATGAATATCAGGAAAATATCTTTTCTTTTGTTAATATCGTTCGTACCAAGGATGGCGGAACACATGAAACCGGTGCGAAGAATGCCTTCACCAAGGTATTTAACGAATATGCAAGAAAAAACGGCCTGCTGAAGGATAAGGATAAAAATTTTGAGGGAAGCGATGTCCGCGAGGGACTGACGATTATCCTGTCACTGGGTATTCCGGAAAATCTTTTACAGTTTGAAGGACAGACCAAGGGCAAGCTGGGAACAGCGGAGGCCAAGGCTGCAGTGGACAGCATCGTGAGTGAGAAGCTGAGCTATTTCCTGGAGGAAAACAAGGAGCTTGCGATTACGCTGATTAAGAAGATGCAGCGTGCGTCAACCGCCAGAGAGGCAGCCCGCAAGGCCCGTGAGGATGCCCGCAAGGGAAAATCCAAAGGAAAAACCGAAAAAATCCTGTCAGGAAAGCTGGCAAGTGCACAAAGCAAGGATGCCCGCAAGAAGGAGCTGTATTTGGTCGAGGGAGATTCCGCCGGAGGCAGTGCCAAGCAGGGCAGAGACAGTAAATATCAGGCCATTCTGCCATTGCGCGGAAAGGTACTGAACACCGAAAAGGCAAGCATTACCAACATCGAAAAGAATGAAGAGCTGAACACCATCATTCACGCATTGGGTGCCGGTGTGGGGGCGAACTTTCATGCGGAGGATTCCAATTACCATAAAGTTATCATCATGACCGATGCCGATACCGATGGAGCGCATATCCAGATATTGTTATTGACGTTCTTTTACCGCTACATGCGCGAGCTGATCGAGCAGGGGATGGTATATATCGCTCTGCCACCGCTGTATAAGCTGCAAAAGGGTAAGGATATTCAATATGCATGGACGGATGAGGAGCTGGATGAGCTGCGTAAAACATTCCCGAAGGGCTTCAGTCTGCAGCGCTACAAGGGACTTGGTGAAATGAATGCGGATCAGCTGTGGGATACGACGATGTGTCCGGAAACCCGTACGCTGATTCAGGTGACGATAGATGATGCAGTCGTGGCAGAAAAGCGTGTCTCCGTGCTGATGGGGGATAAGGCCAATCTGCGCCGTGACTGGATTGAGGAAAACGTATCCTTCACGCTGGAGGATGATTATGAAGTGGAGGCGAGACGATGAAGAAGAAAGAGCAGCAGCTCGAGCATCACAGCAGTGTCATTTCCTCTCCGCTGGAAGAAATCATGGGCGACCGCTTTGGGCGCTATTCCAAATATATTATTCAGGATCGTGCACTGCCGGATGCCAGAGACGGCTTGAAGCCGGTGCAGCGAAGAATTTTGTATGCGATGTATGAGGATGGCAACACCTGGGATAAGGGCTATCGAAAATCTGCCAAAACTGTCGGTCTGGTAATCGGTAACTATCATCCGCACGGGGATTCCTCCGTATACAATGCGATGGTGCGTATGTCGCAGGAATGGAAAATCCGTACACCGCAGATCGATATGCAGGGAAACAATGGTTCCATCGATGATGATCCTGCAGCAGCAATGCGTTATACCGAGGCAAGACTTGGTAAAATCAGTGAGCACCTGTTAAAGGATATTGAAAAGGAAACCGTTTTATGGGCACCAAACTTCGATGATACCGCGATGGAGCCGACTGTGCTTCCTGCCCGCTATCCCAATCTGCTGGTCAATGGCATAACGGGTATCGCTGCCGGGTATGCAACCAATATTCCGCCGCACAATCTGAGTGAGGCAATCGATGCAGCCGTTTATCGTATTCAGCATGCGGACTGTTCCTTAGAGGAACTGATGGAATACATACAGGGGCCGGATTTTCCAACCGGCGGTATCGTTCAGGGTCTGGATGGTATCAGAGAAGCCTTTGAAACCGGAAAAGGCCGTATCATCGTCCGCGGCAAGGCAGTGATCGAGCAGAAGAAAACCGTACAGCAGATCGTTATCACGGAAATCCCGTATGAGGTTGTCAAAAGCAATATGGTCAAGAAAATTGACGATATCCGTCTGAATAAGAAAATCGAAGGAATTCTCGATGTTCGTGATGAGAGTGACCGAAACGGATTGCGTGTTGTCGTGGACATGAAAAAGGATGCCAACGGCGATGTGATTTTAAATTATTTATATAAGAACACCGATTTACAGGTCTCCTATAATTACAATGTGGTAGCGATCGTGGACAAGCGTCCTGTGCAAATGGGGCTGGCACAGATGCTGGATGCCTTTATTGAACACCGCCGTGAGGTAATTGAGCGGCGCAGCCGGTATGATTTAAAGAAGAAGGAAGACCGCTGTCATATATTAGAGGGTCTGATCAAAGCGGTTTCTATTCTGGATGAAATCATTGCACTGATTCGTGCGAGCAAGGATAAGGCGGACTCCAAGCGCCGCATCATGGATGCCTTTGCCTTTAGCGATGCACAGGCAGAGGCTATTGTGACCATGCGTCTGTATCGTCTGTCCTCTACGGATATCACACAGCTGCGTGAGGAATATGCGACGCTGCTGAATGAAATCGAGGAGCTGCACGATATTCTGGAAAATCCAAGGATGCTGAAAAAGGTGATGATCAGGGAGCTGCATGAGGTGAAAAAGGCATTTAAGACTCCGCGTCTGACACGAATTGAACATGAAATCGAAGAAATTGTGATTGATAAGGTGGCAATGATCAACAGTGAGCAGGTAATGTTTACCATATCAAGAGACGGGTATTTCAAGCGGGTATCCATGCGCAGCTACAATGCGGGCAAAGAGGATATGACCGGCTTGAAGGAGGGCGATCATCTGGTTGGCTATGGCGAGGTGAATACGCTGGATCATGTGCTGTTTTTTACAACACAGGGTACCTATGGATATACACCGGTCTATGAGGTGGAGGAATCTCGCTGGAAGGAAATCGGAAGTCATATCAATTCCACGATACGTATCAGCGGGGAAGAGAAAATCACGGATGCCTTTGTCATACGCAGCTTTGCGACCAATGCCTATATGATTTCCGTGACAAAAAACGGTCTTGTGAAAAAGACGGCCGTTCGTGAATATGAGGTTTCCCGTAATAACAAAACCATGAGCAACATGAAGCTGCTGGAGGGGGATGAAGTCATTACCACGATGGCAGCCTACGATTATGATGAAATTCTGATTGCTTCAAAGAATGGGTATGTGAGCCGTTATCCGGTTTCCCTGATCCCGGAGACATCCCCGCGCTCCAAGGGGGTTAAGGCAATGAATCTGGTTATGGATGAGCTTGTCAGTGCCTGCATTCATCACGCGGACGCTTCCCAGCTGGTTGTGTTTACGGATCAGTGTCAGGTGAAGCGTATCAAACTGAGCGATATCGATGTTACAGGACGTCCTGCGCGTGGCGCTATGATTTGCAAGAAGGTGAAATCCAAGCCGTACCAGATTGCACATATCGCCTTGCATGAGCTAAATGATGAGCTGGTAATCATCAATGAGGAAACGCAGAAAATCCTTGCGAAGGATATCAGCTTAATGAGTAAGGATGCGACCTTCTCCTCTTTACTGCATGCCACACAGGAGTATTATTTCCTGCGTACACTCGTTACAGTGGAACAGCGTGCATTAACAGCCCAGGCTGTACCGGATACAACGCAGGAGTTTGAGGAAATCGAATTGTTTGACGATTAGCAGTCGTTTTCCTATGAGTTCTCATAATTTCATATATTGTTATAAACCATGGCATACTGCGTGCCATGGAATTTTCATAATGTGCACACGTACATAAACCTACATATTGAAATGGTAATATCAAGGGTTTCATATTCGCAGGGTGGTGAATGCTGGCTAGTGGATGTTATCGTATACATAAAAGAAATTTCATGCATTCATTATGAAGCATAACAGTATGCAGTATCCTTTTGTACGTTTTACAGTCTCTGCAGATGTATGTGATCTTCTTATTCAGGGAAGGATACCCTACGTGCGATTTACAGTCTTCAGGTTTATGTGATATTTTAAATTGCAGAGAATGGTACCGTTTGGAATCGTTCATTATATCGCTCATTATATTGAACGTGTATCGTTTACCCCCTTTTTTGTACCTTTCTAGGTCAGTGAATTACAGCAAGCAGGAAACCTGCTTGCGAAGCAGTGGCTCCCTGACATAGTAAATGAAGTGAGGCAGACATACAGACAGGGCACACAAGCCATCTACAGGAATATAAAAAAACAATCTCCCTTATAATATTCTTATAAATCAAGAGATTGTTTTTCTGTGCTATCACTTTTATAAATTGTTTTAAAACTGCTTTCTTTTGGAAGCTGCCGGAATTTTCAACTGATCCCGGTATTTGGCAATCGTTCTGCGGGATACATCCAGACCATCCTCCTTCAGTAAATCACAAAGCTTTTGATCACTATACGGCTTTTTCTTATCCTCCTGGTCAATCAGCGTTCGCAATCGCAGATGAATTTCATTTGCACTGGCATCTTCACTAACTCTGGATGGAAAGAAAAACTTCAAGGGGATGATCTGCTGTTCAAACAGGATGGATTTACCGGATACAGCCCGGGAGATAGTGGACTCATGAAGCGTTAGCCTTGCGGCGATATCCTTCATATTCAAAGGCTTTAGCTGCCCGTGGTGCAGGAAAAAATCCTGTTGCACGATTGCTATGACCTCCATGATCCTTGCTATCGTTGAATTGCGCTTTTCAATACTACCAAGCAGTGACTCCGCCTGCTTTTTCTGCTGGTTCAGATACCTTGCGGCTTCGGCATCGGCACCTGTATCCACGGGCGTCTGAATACGCAAGCCATAATTCTTGCGAAACATCTGAATGTGGATTTCACCGTCCTCCACATCTACCTGCATATCCGGATTTACATAAGCGCTTGTATGCGCATAGCGGGAGCCTGGCTTTGGATCCAGAGAACGGATCAGCGTGATGGCATGCTGTACATCCGCAAGCGAAATCTGCAATGCTTCGGCAATCTGCGGCAGCTTGTTTTCACTTACCTCCTTTAAATAAAAATTGACAATCATAATGGCAATCTGGGAATAGGGAATATCTTCAAAGCAGAGCTGGATCAGCAGACATTCCTGCAGATTTCTGGCACAGACGCCGGCAGGCTCAAAGGTTTGGATTTCATTGATGGTGTCCTCGATTTCATCCAGATTGT
This sequence comes from Erysipelotrichaceae bacterium 66202529, assembly GCA_017161075.1. Classification (NCBI taxonomy): domain Bacteria; kingdom Bacillati; phylum Bacillota; class Erysipelotrichia; order Erysipelotrichales; family Erysipelotrichaceae; species Erysipelotrichaceae bacterium 66202529. Next base: position 2,236,324 of record CP046174.1, read on the forward strand.
AGCGTGGCATCAGCTTATGAATTTCTTCATCCGTTAGAGGAAGATATCCATTACCATCCAGGGAATTGATAATAAATTCCGCAAGCTCCTTCGGCAGCGGATGCAAGCAGGTATCAATCTGTTCCTGAAGTACATCGGTGAGGGTTTGTTCATTCGTCACAAAATTCAGAAGCAGATCAAAATCTCCCTGAGAACAAGAGGCGGCACCTGTTTCATAAGCCTCGTCGAATTCCAGCAACGGATTTTTTTCTAGTTCCTCTTCTATCCAGGATTCCAAATCCTGATTATTCATTTCCAGTATTTTCAGATCCTGCTGCTGGCGCTGGGACAGCTTTTGCTGCTGTGTCAGATTTTGCAGGACACGGGTTTCTAATTTCATTTTGCATCACCAGTATTATTATACATGAATTTGAAAGAGTTTTCATCTGGGAAATATTGTTTCTCACATAAGAATCACGAAAAGGTGTGATATAATAGACTCCATGTTAGGAGGGAAGATATGGAGATACGAGTTATACAGAAAAAAATTGATGAACAAAAGAAACAGATTGCAGCCGGGAAAAAGCGTTCCTCCGCTTATGCTATGCAACGTGGAGCTCTGATACTGCTTGCACTGTTTTCCTTGTTTCGCGGATATTATTATGAACAGCTTTTCTATATTGTTTGTCTGCTGTCATTTTCATTGTTCTTGTATGTTGCAGCCAGGCACAGAGCTCTCAAGCAGCAGCTTGAGGATGATGAGGTGATGGCAGAGGTTCTAAAGGACATCATACAGCGGAAAAAAAGCGGGTGGAAGAGCTTTGCGGATACCGGCTCGGAATTTTTAAAGGATGATAAGACACAGGCATATGATTTGGATCTTTTGGGTGATGCCAGTCTGTATCAGTATCTGTGCGTCGCAAAGACAGCGTTTGGAAGACAGCATTTAGCTGAACTGCTCACTCCCATGCAACAAAAGCAAACAGCTATGAAAGAACGGAATGCTGCTGTACAGGAATGCAGCAGACAGACGGATTTCACCAATTCGTTAACACAACTGCTGAAGCTGTATGAGCGCCATGGACAGCGAAAAAAACGCTCTTCTATGGAGGATATACTTACCTATATGGAAGAGGATGAAAAGGGCTATTCCCATGGGGTAAGACTGGGATGCCTGCTGTTATCGGCAGCTACTGTTTTATCCCTGCTACTTTTTCTTTCTAATATTATCAATTATGCATCTGTACTGATTCTGGCTATGCTTTCGTTGTGTCTGAGTCTGCTGTTTTTTATGAAGCATGCACAGGCGCTGTCCAGGGTGCAACCGCTGGCTCATTTAGCTGCGGATTATGAGCGTATTTTTCGCCTGATTGAGGAAACCACCTTCCAAAGCGAAGCCCTGTGCCGGATTCGTTATGATGTACAGGATGCCCGTTTGGCGATTTCTAAGCTGAAAACGATACTGACGATGGTACAGCTCAGATCGAACAGTATTCTGTTTTTTGTCGTAAATGCATTTGCATTGCTTGATTTTCAATGTGTGATCGCTTTGCAAAGCTGGAAGCAAACCTATGGGAAAGCCTTACGGACATGGCTGTCGGATATCGGTGAGCTGGAGGCATATGCTTCTTTGGCACAGCTGACGCTGGCAAAGGAAATCACCAGTCCACCGGACTATATGACAGGCTCTCCGTATATAAAGGCGGAAAACATCATGCATCCGCTGCTGGAGGAGGGAAGTGCTGTAGCTAATTCCATCACCCTCAAAAATGGCACCTACATCATAACCGGCTCAAATATGTCCGGTAAGACAACATTTTTAAGGACCATCGGTATCAATCTGGTACTGATGCATGCCGGTGCCAGTGTATGTGCAGCATCCTTTGCGGCAGCCAGCATGAGCCTGTTTACCTCCATGCGAGTACATGATAATGTAAGTGAGGGAATCTCCACGTTTTATGCAGAAATTTTGCGGATACAGAAAATGAATGAAGCCAGTAAGGAACGCATTCCCATGCTGGTTCTGATCGATGAGATTTTCAAGGGAACCAATAGTGCAGACCGTATCTATTGTGCCACTAGTGCTATTCACCATCTTCACCAGCCATGGATCATCACGATGATCTCAACTCATGATTTTGAGCTTTGCGAGCTGTGTGATGACCCGCGGATATATGCACAGAATTATCACTTCTCGGAATATTATGAGAATGATAAAATATGCTTTGATTATCGGTTGAAAGAGGGTAAGTGTACAACAACGAATGCCAGAGAGCTGATGCGGCTGGCAGGATTTAAGGAGGAAGTATGAGTAAGACATTTGTTCTGGCTGAAAAGCCAAGTGTAGGCAGAGAGCTTGGCAGAGTATTGGGCTGTCCAATCAAAAAGGATGGCTATATGGAAGGAAAGCAGTATGTCGTATCATGGGCACTGGGTCATCTGGTGGAGCTGGCAGACCCGCAGGATTATGACAAGCGCTTAGAAACCTGGGATATGCAGGATTTACCAATGCTTCCGGAAAAGATGAACCTAAAGGTGATTGGACAGACTGCCCGTCAGTATAAGCTGGTTAAGAGTCTATTAAATCGCTCGGATATCCGGGATATCGTAATCGCCACCGATGCCGGACGGGAGGGGGAGCTGGTTGCCCGCTGGATCATAGAAAAGGCGAATATTCACAAGCCGATGAAGCGGCTGTGGATTTCTTCACAGACAGATAAGGCAATCAAAGACGGCTTTGCTCACCTAAAGGATGCAAAGGAATACGAGCCGCTGTACCGCAGTGCTGTATGTCGGGCAGAAGCTGACTGGCTGGTGGGGCTGAATACGACCAGAGCGCTGACCTGTAAATTTAATGCCCAGCTGTCTGCAGGACGCGTGCAGACTCCAACGCTTGCAATGATTGTGGACAGAGAAGAAGAAATTCGCAAATTCATACCAAAGGAATATTTTACCCTGCGTGTGGACACGGGCTATTTCACACTGGATTACCGCAAAAACAGCAATGCGTCCATACCGGAGCGGAAACAGGCAGAGGAGCTTGCAAGGCGGTTAAAGCAGAAGCAGCTCACGATCAAAGAGGTAGAGCGAAAGCTGCAGAAGGAACAGCCGCCGCAGCTTTATGACCTTACCGAGCTGCAAAGGGATGCGAATAAGCGCTTTGGATTCAGTGCAAAGGAAACACTGAACTATATGCAGAATTTGTACGAAACACACAAGCTGCTGACCTATCCGCGAACCGATTCTCGTTATCTGAGCCAGGATATCGTAGCAACTCTGAAGGAACGGCTTCAGGCTATAAGCATAGATGTATATGAGCCATACGCCAGAGAACTGCTGCAAAACGGCTATAAGGTAAGCCGGCGTTTTGTTGACGATACGAAGGTTTCCGACCACCATGCCATCATTCCAACAGAGGAATATGTGGAGCTTCAGCGGCTGAGCCCGAATGAAAAGAAAATATATGATCTGGTTGTACGCCGTTTTCTGGCAGTATTATCAAAGCCGAGCGAGTATGAAAAAACAAAAATTTATGCCGTATTTGAAAACATGGATTTCTATGCAAGCGGAAAGGTTATGAAAACAGATGGTTGGCGTGCCCTATATCAGAAAAACGAGCGCTTTGATGATGAGGATGAGGTCGAGGATGATCAAAAGCTGCCGGCACTTTCAAAAGGACAGACGTATCCGGTAAAGGATGTCCGTATCACATCACACTTTACGAAGGCACCTGCACGCTATACAGAAGCAACCCTGCTGTCAGCGATGGAGCATCCATCCAAATTCATTCAGAATAATCGGATGAAAGCTGTTTTGGAGGATGCAAACGGAATCGGCACAGTGGCAACGCGGGCAGATATCATTGAAAAGCTGTTTAAAACCAATTATATTGAAAAACGTGGAAATTCCATTTATCCGTTAAGCAAGGGCATTCAGCTTGTATCCCTTGTACCAGAGGAGCTGCGCTCACCGCTGCTTACAGCGAAGTGGGAAGAAAAGCTCACCGCCATCAGCAAGGGAACCTTAAAGGATCGTGAATTTAAGAAGGAAATGCGCAGATATGCGAGTGACCTTGTTGAGAAGGTAAAGAACAGTGAAGCAAACTACCGCCATGACAATATGACACAGAAGAAATGTCCGGAGTGTGGAAGCAATTTGCTGGAAATCAACGGGAAGCGCGGAAAATTACTGGCCTGCAGCAATCCTGCCTGTAAATACAAGCAAAATCTCTCCTTCATCAGCAATGCCCGCTGTCCAAACTGCCATAAGAAAATGAATGTGGTTGGGGAGAAGGAAAAGCGCCTGTACACCTGTGTATGCGGCTTCCGTGAGAAATTTGACCGTTATAATGAAAAGCTGAAGGAAAAGCGCAATGTAGCCGGTAAGCAGGAGCTGCGTGATTTCAACAAAAAGCAGGAGGCGGAGAAGAAGCAGGAAAAGAGTGCGTTCCAGCTTGCATGGGAAGCCGCGCAAAAAGCGAAGGAGTGAGCCAATGAAGCAAACCATCGTTCATATTGCACTTGTCGTAAAAGATTATGATGAGGCTATTGCATTCTATACAGAAAAGCTGCATTTCACGCTCATCGAGGATACCTATCAGCCTTTGCAGGATAAGCGCTGGGTCGTTGTATCGCCTCCAGGAAGCAATGGTACAACCATTCTGCTTGCTAAAGCATCAAAACAGCGCCAGGAGGCATTTATCGGTAATCAGGCAGGGGGTCGTGTTTTCCTGTTTTTGGGTACGGATGATTTCTGGAGGGATTATGAAGATATGAAGAACAATGGCATAACCTTTATCCGTGAACCAAAGAATGCAGATTATGGTACTGTTGCTGTCTTCGAAGATTTATATGGTAATCTGTGGGATCTGGTGCAGTTTACAGACGATCATCCCATGATGGCACGCGTTTGTTCTTCGTGAGGCATAGTTTCATATTCAAGAAGATACTGTGCAGTGTTCATTATATATATGTGTAAAAAAGTGTGAATAGAAGAAAGCTACAGATAAGGCTATGGAGAATACCGCTCCATGGCTTTTTTATTGTTGATATACAAAAAATCAAAAACTAATCATCTTTTTATATGTCAGTATGGCTTGGTTGTAGTCTTTCCTGACTTTTCTTATACGGTTAATACTTTGCATTTCTCCTCGTATAAATACATATATAATTGCTTTTAATAGTAGCAAACAGAGTGATATAGTTTATGCTATTAGGCTTGTTATTTCATTTTTTACACCATCACTAGAGGTATGAGCAATAGCGTCATTTTCTTGTAGTATTGACATAACTAATTAAATTAGTTAAAATACTAATATAATTAGTTAAAGGCTAAAGGGTGATAAATATGACAAAAGGAAATATCGATAAAGAATCAATAATAAACAAAGCGGTTGAATTAGTGAATAGCGTAGGAATCGATAAAGTTACATTGAAAATGCTTGCAGAAAATTTAGGGATAAAATCACCATCGTTATATAATCACATAGATGGAGTTGATGATTTAAAAATGCAGTTAATGATGTATGGATGGAAACAAGCGGAAGAACGTATTACGCAGGCTGTAATAGGATTAAGTGGGTTTGATGCAATTAGAGCTATGTGTTATGCCTTTTATGACTATGTAATAGAAAATCCGGGTGTATTCAATGTGATGTTATGGTATAACAAATTTGAAAGTGGAGAAATGGAAAAAGCTACTGCTCAACTTCTCACAATTATTTTTAAAATAACGAATTCTTTAAATATTCCAGAAGACTATTGTTTTCATCTGATAAGGACATTCAGAAGCTTTTTAGAAGGTTATTTTCTTTTAGTGAACAATGGTTCATTTGGACATTCTTTGCCACTATCTGATAGTTTTGAAATTTCGATAGAAATTCTAATTGCAGGAATACAATCATTGATGCCTGAATGGAACAAAGTCGATAGTATTAGGACTACAGAAGGTGCTTCACAATGAAAAATAAAAGCTCTATAGTCTTCATAATATTTAGTTTTTTAATCTATGTAATGTCTAATGGAGAATGGAATATTCCAATTTTCGCATGGCTTTATCCAATTTTGTTTCTATGTATGATCAACTCTAATAATACTCGAAAAGTATATATTATAATTATCTCTATTTATGCGATTGGTTTTATTATTCAATTTGGAAGAGCCATTGGAATGGATATAAAAATATGTATAGTGGTAGCTGTTATGCTGTCTTTCTTGAAAGTTTTACCATATATCTATTGGAAGAAATCAAAAATGAAATTTCAAGATACAATTATATTTGCAAGTATGATGGTTTCAATAGAGTATATCATATATTTAATATATCCTATTTTAGGTGGTTTGTCTGATGCTTATACGCAATTCAAAAATCCGTATTTGCTGCAGATCGTAACAGTAACTGGAGTGTATGGAATTACCTTTTTGATGTATTGGACGGCAGTAATGATCATATGGGTTTGGAACAATAAAAGCAAACTGGAATATATCAAAAAATATATTACTATATACAGTTCTGTAATTGGATTCGTATTTGTTTATGGTGTTGTTATGTTTCACTTTGTAGGAGATTCAGATAAAAGTGTTCGTATTTCTGGCGTGACAGTTCCAGTTTCAAATCTACTTAATAATGATAAGGATGTATATGCTACATTTTATACAGATACATTCACTGATGAAAATATCACTAATACAAGAAATAAACTGGCATCACTAGTTGAGAAACTTTTCATAAAAACGAAGCAGGAAGCACAAGCAGGAGCAAAGATTGTTTTTTGGTCTGAACTAAATGGAGCAGTTTTAAAACAAGATGAAGGTGTATTACTACAAAAAGCATCAGATGTAGCAAAAGAAGAAAAAATTTATCTGATTGTTTCATTATTGGTTAAAGTACCTTATGAGGATTTAAAAGAAAATAAAACAATAGCATTCAATCCTCAAGGGGAACAAATATCTGAGTATTTTAAACATGGACGTTCTATTGGAGAATTGTGTCAAAAAGGCGATGGAAGGTTGAAAAGTTTTGATACAGAATACGGAAGAATTGCACCATTCATATGTTCTGATATGGCTGTTTCTTCTAAGATACAGCAAGCAGGTAAACATAATGTAGATATATTGATTGTTCCAGCTTCGGATTGGAAAGAAATGACATTGATAGCTACAAAGACAGCAATAGTACGTGGTGTTGAAAATGGAAGTAATATAATCAGACATACAAATAAAGGAATTTCGATTGCATCAGATTTTAAGGGAAATGTACTTGCATACACCAATTACTTTCAGTCTGATACAAAGACATTATCTGCACAGGTTATGATGAAGGGGCGTTTTACTCTTTATTCGTATATTGGAAACCTGTTTGTATATCTGTGTAACATTTATTTGTTAGGAAAATTCATAATCCCCAAGATTAAACGATTGTTATGAGCATTACGAATAAGAGAAGCAATAATCTTACTGATTATAAGGCTTCTCTTTTTTTGGCATTGTTGTATAAAGGCTGATTCGAAAGTGCTAAATTAGCGGTTCAATCAATGCTTTATTGCTTAATTATTGTTGATATGTCCAATACTTTTGCAGAGTATCAGTGTTTGGTTTTTATTTTATGCAGAATAGCGGGTGATTACATGTCTGCAAGTAGGAGAAAGTGTACAGCTTTAGTTTTTCCATTATTTAAAATAGTGATTTTGCGTTGAAATCGTATTTTTATGTAAATCATAAATTTTATATATAAGATTTGCCTGTATTTTTACAATAGTAGCGTCAGCGGACGGACCGCGATTGTGTAGCTTATAGAAGAAATGATACACTCATTGTGACAGGTGGATGCCTTTATCATGTGCAGGAAATACAGATTTTAAAAAAAGCATTATTCCTAATACAAAGGTGTCATTATCCCATTATATGATGAATCATCGTGGTCCGTGTAAAAATGTATACGATATTAGATAGCTTATTTTTGTGAAAATATGCTGTCTTTTTTTTGTGCTTTTCTTACATTTTAGAGGGATTTGTCTTTTTTTTACTATATACATAATCGTATACATATATAGATTCTATTCTTATAAAGCATAGTTGGAAAGAAGGTAATAAAAGCGTCAGATTAACACGATAACCATATTACTGATTCTAGTATGGATATAATCAACAGCTTACCATATGAAAGGAGATAGGTGTAAATGAGAAAACCAAAATTCATGAAAGTGATAGGTCTAGCTTTAATCTTCATGGTTGTTCTTTCACAAATGCCAGAAAATGGAATACGCGCTCTGGCATCCAATCCGATTACGTTAGGGAGACAACACTTACAGGAGGGGACGAACAGTTATTTCGGTGGAACAGTAACTTATGAACCGGAAAACAACACCATTATTTTAGAAAATGTAAAAGTAGATGATGGAGGACATGGGCTTTATATTCCTTCTGTTATTACCGGAATCAATAATGACGGGCCGGTTAGAATTTATCTGAAGGGTGAAAATTATTTTGGTACAGAAGACAAGCCTCTAGGTAAGACTAAGAGTGGTATATATGCCAGCCGGCCGATTGAGGTGTATGGGGATATTGATGCAAAACTGATCTGTTATATAAATAGAGGTGGAAATGGGATATATGCAGCTTATGATGTAGAGAATGTGTCAATAAATGGCGGTACCTATGTTTTCCATGATACTGCAAAGAATACTACCGATGGTTTTAATGTGAGCGGCGGTCTTGTAAAAATCGAAAACGCCAATATTACCCTTGCTTCTACAAATACAACTATCTGGGGAGGACTTGGTATTACGATAAAAAATTCTTCCGTAGCTGCTGTATCTGAACAGAGTAATGCAATATTTACAAATAATAAGCTGATGATTTCCGATAACTCGGATGTTACTGCATCCAGCTTCAATCCCGCATTGTTCAGTGAAAGCGATATGACAATTTCCAATAGTAAGGTATATGCGACATCGAGTAACGATCTCGGAATTTGGTCAAGGGATACACTCTCTATCGAAGGAAAATCCGATGTCATTTGTAAAGGAACTGGTGGATGTCTGGGTGCTATATCTTCAGCTTCCATTACACCTGTGACTGGTGAACGTGTAGAGGTCTATACCGGAGTGGATGAAGATATTGCAACAGCAATGGAGGGTTCGCCCTTTTCACAGAAAACAAATTTGGCAGGCATAAAAACGAATCCTTATTTTCACAGCTATTCACATACGCATACCGCAGTAGGCACATGGTCTAAGGATGATGCCACACACTGGCATGGCTGTACAGCAAATGACGGTAAAAGGCTGGACGAAGCAGCACATACGGCAAGTAATTGGATCATTGACAGAGAAGCTACCATTACAGCAGTTGGGAAAAAGCACAAGGAATGCACTATTTGCGGTCAGATTATGGAAACTGCGGATATCCCGATGCTGCATATACATATTCCATCCGATGTCTGGTCTAAGAACGATACCGTACACTGGCATAATTGTACGGCAGACGACAATGAAAAGCTGGATCAAGCGGCACATATAGCAAGTGAGTGGATTCTGGATAAAGAAGCTACCATCTCAACTTCCGGAAGCAAGCATAAAGAATGCATTATCTGCGGATATGTGATGCAAACGGAAATTATTCCAATGATGAAAGCTGAAGAAGCTGGAAGTATTGAAAAGAAAATAAAAAGGGAAAACAATGCTCCCGGTGTACAAATACCTATGTCCAATCAGGAATTGACAAATGCTGTACTTACGCAGGAAGAAATAAGGTCTATCGAACATGGAATTGACATTACGATACTTCTAACGGTTACGGATGCTGCGGATAGTATAAGTGCAAAAGATAAGACAATTATGGAGAAGGCATTGGATCACTATTCCATCGGACAATACCTAGATATCAGTCTGCTAAAGATCATTGATGGGGAACAGAGCAGGCTGACAAAAACATCAGGAAGCATAAAAATCACGATTGATATACCGGACAGCTTGAAAAACAAAGATAATACAGGGAACAGGGAGTTTGTCATTCTTCGGATGCATGATGGGTTAGCAGTGATTCTAAATGACCTGGATACGGATGCAAATACCATTACGATTGAAACAGATCGTTTTTCCAATTATGCGATTGCATATCGTGATATACCTGCTGAGGGGGACCTCATTGCAAATACGACAACCAATACCAATACAAACAACAATAAAAATGTTGATAAAACACAGAAATATTTACCAAAAAACAAGCAAAAGCAGCAGCAATTACCTGCTACCGGTGATGATACGATGCGTATGAGCTGGTTGACAGCTTCTCTTATAACTGGAATGCTTGCAATTTTGCTGTTATCATATCTAAAGCGTAAAAGAACTGATAAATGATTGTAGACAGGTAGAAAACAAATTGTTTTCTTTCAGGTATTCATAAGTTGCTTATCTAATATAGTCATAGAAAAAAACGTCTGAGGGCGTTTTTTTTACATAAAAATATTGAGGGCTGGAGAATACTTTATATCACTTTTCCTTGTATAATTAAGTATGCAGGTCATTATCGATCCAAATGTTTATGCAATGTAAAACAAAAAAACGCCATGTGACGTTTCTTGTTATGCTTTCATTGTACCTGAATATGCAAGAAAGATTTCTTCTATCGGAGTGCCTTCCATGATACGATTGCTTTCTTCCTCACTGATTTTCAGATGGCGGCGCTGATTGGGATGCTCCTGCGCCGAATAGATAATAAAATATGCAGCTCCATGCCTTGCTAGCTGCAGACTTCCTTCCTCCTTCAGAAGAACAGACATGGATTTCGCCTTTTCCGCCTTATGATCGCCCTCCCGGTGCCACAGCTCTACCTGATCTTCATTGTACAGCATGTGAATGAAATTCTTTTGCGCCATCGGATATTTGTTATAGAAATCCTGCAGCATATCCTTCATCGCCTGTCGTTCCGTATAGCCGTCATTCGGGCACGTGCTTTTTACAAACGGTATGTTATTTCTGGTGAGTGCAGATAATATTTCACTCTCATAGGAATACACCAGCGGACGGATAAAGGTTGTATCCGTTCTTGACATGTACATCTTTGGTAAAAAGGTTGCCAGCTTCCCGCCGTGAATTGCATTCATCAACAGAGTTTCCACAGCATCATCGCTATGGTGTCCGAACGCAACCTTTGTACAGCTGAGCTTTTTTGCGGCATCGATCACCGTGGCCTTTTTAAACTTGGAGCACAGGCTGCATTTGATCCTGCCTTCCTTGTCGGGATTGCGCTTTAAAATCTCATACACCTTGGAATCAAACTGATGAAATGTAATGCCCTGTTCCTTGCAAAAGGCTTCCACCTCAGAAAAATCCATATTTGGAAAACCGAGCTTGATATGGATTCCAACTACCTCAAAGTTGCGGTCCGCAAATTTTGAATACATATGCAGCGCTGTCAGAAGCACCATGCTGTCCTTACCGCCGCTCACGCCTACTGCAATGCGGTCACCGTCTTCGATGAGATGATAATCCTGGTCAGCCTTTCGTATGTCACCTAATATCGTATGTAGTTCCATTTTTTCACATCCTTTAAAAACTGTTTCATTATACCATGCTTTTTTTCACTTTCACATATTCCTCTCATGATTTGTGAAAAATATATGATATAATTAGTGACGGTGATAAGATGGACGGTATTTTACTAATCAATAAGGAACAAAATATGACTTCTCATGATGTCGTAGCTCGTCTGAGAAGAATATTACATACAAAGAAAATCGGACACAGCGGAACACTGGATCCGAATGCAACCGGTGTCCTGATGGTACTGATTGGCAGGGCATGCAAGGCATTGCCCTTTCTGGAGGATACAGATAAGGAGTATGTTGCGACGCTGCAGCTTGGAATGCGAACCATCAGTGATGATATATGGACACCGCCGCTCGCCCAGGCACCCATTCAGCCGATTACGGATTTTGCGGCTGTGCTAGATACCTTTCGCGGGGTACAGGAACAAGTGCCGCCGATGATTTCCAGTGTTCGTGTAAATGGAAAAAAGCTATATGAATATGCAAGAGAGGGGAAAGAGGTGGAGCGTCCTGTGCGTAAGGTCACAATTTATGACATTGAAGCACTGGATGTGGAGAAGCTGAAATTCAGAGTAAGCTGCAGCTCGGGAACCTATGTACGTTCTCTGTGTCATGATATTGCCAAGAAAACCGGTAATCTGGGATGTATGTCCTCTCTGGTACGGACAAAGGTCGGGCGGTTCTCTCTGGAGCAGTGCGTTACTCTGCAGGAGGTCGAGGAAGGATGCTTTCAGCTGCATTCTCTGCGGGAGGTGCTTTCTCATTATGAATGTGTGGAGTATGAACAGCCTGCGGATATTTATAACGGAAAGCGGATTCGGCTGTCCTGTGAGGCGGATGCTATCGCGGTTACGCACAACGGAGAAATTGTGGCCATTTATCAGCGTGAGGAAGCGGATGTATTTCATTGCGTCCGCGGATTATGGTAGGTGAAAATATGAAGGAAATACATATAAGCCTGAAGCAGACTCCTGTGGTAGAGGAACCGCTGACAGCCTGTATCGGATATTTTGACGGTCTGCATCTGGGACATCAGAAGCTGATTGAAGAGGTGAAGCAGGTAGCGGAAAAGCGCAATACGCGAAGTGCTTTGATTACCTTTGAACCCGATCCCTGGTGTGTGATCAAGGGGCTGCGGGAAATTGCCCACATTACGCCGATGAAGCAGCGGATGCGGATTGCAGAAGCGATGGGCATAGAATACTGGATCATCCTTGACTTTTCCAAGGAAATGGCGGATTTGACGCCACAGGACTTTCATGAGCGGGTGCTGAAGCCTTTGCATCTGGATACGCTGGTATGCGGATATGATTTCCATTATGGAAGAAAAGGGGAAGGGGATGCCCGGCAGCTGCAAAGTCAGCAGGATTTTGAGGTGCATATTATTGAAGAGGTCAGCAGTGAGCATAAAAAAATCAGCTCCACCCGCATTGAGGAGCTGATTAAAGAAGGCAGCATGGAAAAGGCTGCGCGTTTTATGGGGCGCTGGTATGACATGGAGGGAAGTGTCAAGGGAGGCAGCCGCGTAGGGAGAAAGCATGGCTTTCCAACGGCTAATCTGCACCTTTATGAATTGTATGTCATGCCAAAAAAGGGTGTCTATGTGGGGGCTGTCAAGGTGCAGGGGACATGGCACAAGGCGATGATCAACGTCGGCAACAATCCAACCTACAATTACCAGGAACAGCTTTCCATTGAAGCGCATCTGCTGGACTTTGACCGGGATATCTACGATGAGCCGGTTACCTTCCGCTTTTTGTCCTATATTCGGGAAGAACAGAAATTCCACGATGCGGATGCATTGCATGAACAACTGAAAAAAGACCTGGCAGCGACACATTCCTACTTTATGGAGGGAAAGGAGTCAGCCCTATGCGATTAAAGGTATTTGACACAATAGATGAAGCGCTATCCCTGCTGGATGAAAACAATGCATTTTACCATGAGATTGAGCGTGAAATCGAGCAGTATCTGACGGTAGTATTCAAGGAATCCAGTGAGATGATCGTGGATATCAACTCCCGTGTGAAATCCAGGGAAAGCCTGCGTGAAAAAATCATACGCAACCGCTTCTATGTGGAAAATGACAGTGCACAGGGGATTCTGGATAATCTAAGCGATCTGATCGGCTTTATTATTGAATGCCGGTTTATCGAGGATGAATATAATGTGCTTAACAAAATACGGGAAACACTGAATGTCCGCAATGCGGAGGATGGCTTTTACTATAATGAAATCAATCCGAACTTTTTTCTGGACTGTGCCTCACGGCAGCCGCAGATTCAAAAAAACGGCTTTGCTATCTATCGTATAGACGGCTATTACCGCAAGGGAGATCAAAAGGTCAATGTCGAGCTGCAAATCAAGGCACTGGTACATTCCTTTTGGGGAGAAATTGAGCATAAGCTTGTATATAAAAATACAAACTATTATGTTTATGATGATTTCATGAAGGATCTGCTTGCCAGTATTAAGGCCAATCTGACGATTACCGACCGGCAGCTGAATATTATTTACAATCAGATGCAGGAAACCTCGCTGAGTGATTCCAGCATTACGGAAACCAGCTTTGAAAAGCAGATATCCAAGGCAATCAACGACCTGTTTGCGTTGAAAATGAATGAATCCATCGGGTTTACCATGAACCTGAAGAGTGTTTCTACCATTCTGGGACATTATATTTTCATTAAGGATATCCGCTTTGACGGTGGCAACAACGACCGTATTTCCACACTGTTTCGCACCTTTAAGAAGCTGAACTCTATACAGATGGATTTTGAAAATGAAATAGAAATGGAACAGGATTTCTATTCCAAGGATGTTTTTGTCCATATTCTGGGAAATCATCTGATATCCGTATTGAACCGTGATTATGACTGGTTTGTTTTCTTCAAGATGCTGTTTGCCATTGAACCGGGGAACAACATGGAGGATTTCTGTCTGTTTTTGAATGTTATCAAAAACTATCTGGTGGATAACTACTGGCTGAATACCAGCTTTGTGCGGCTGCCGATGGATCAAAGTGATCTTCTGCATGAGGAATGTGCTCGTATTCTGGCAAACTCATTGTGTGAAATCGGTACGATTGATATCATTCATGATGATAAAATGGTTGCCATTAACAAAGCCTTTGTCCGCTTTATCGAGGAGCTGGAGAATCGTGTGATTTCCTATTCGGATTTCATGCAGTACCAAAGCGCCTATTACGAGGACTGGATGCAGCGCATGAACAATATATTTCAAAAGTAAAAAAACTGGTATAAGAGGTGTCCTTCCTGCATAGGGTGTAATAGCAAGGAGGGCACTTTTTATGAATAAACAAGCACTTGCATTTCTGACCATGTTCTCTCTGATTCTGATGCTGTCCGTCTATTATGTGACACTGCCGGCGGATTCTACCAGTGTCATGGAGGAGCAGTCCACACAGACGAAGGAGGAGGCCAAACAGGAAACAGCGACTTCCACACCGTCAGAGAATGAAAAGCAGGATCAGAGCAAGACAGAGGAAGCACAGGAACAGAAGAAGGATACATCAGAATCAGCAGATAGCAGCAAGCTGCAGGACAGTATCAATCAGAAAAAGGAAGAGGAAATCAATCGCAATTCCAGCGTTGTTGCGGATACCAAAAGCGATGATGCCGCGAAGAAGGAGGCACTGGCTGCCATTGACGAGCTGAAGGATGAAAAAGCCCTGCAGAAAAGTGTTGCGGATATCCTGAAAAAGGAGGGCTATCAGACGGCGGTGGAAATCAGTGAGAATACCTGTATTATCACGGTATTTGAACAGAAGGATGATAAAAATGCTGCGAAAACCATTATGCAGAAGGCACAGGAGGCCACAAATCATAAATATTTGATGGAAGTTACTTTCAAATAGGATTTCTTTTTGGTATAATAAACCTAGAAGGTGATGAAAATGGCTCAGGAATATATTGCATTAAAGGAACGAAACAATGCTGGTGTGATTGCATTAAGCAAATCAGCATTTCAGACGATTGCGAAAATCGTTGTCGAAGAGGATGAAAACATCGCGTTGGCAGAGAGTGCTGCGCCGTTTAAATATCCGATCAGCTGCAAAATCGTAAACGATCAGCTGATTTTGTCCATCGACATAAAAGTAAAGTACAGCGTAAACGTAAATGAAGAATCAAGCAAAGTACAGAGTAAGATCTTTGAAAATATTGAACATATGACCGGGTATACACCGGATATCATCGATATCCATGTCGTTGGCTTTATCTTTTAAAGAAATCCTTACGGATTTCTTTTTTTCATGAACAGAAAGGATGTGAGCATATGGCGGTAAGTCTTGAAAACTGCCTGGTGATCGGGATATCGAGCCGGGCACTGTTTGATCTGGACGATGAAAATTACATATATGAAACAAAAGGGCTGCAGGCATACAGTGATTACCAGCTTGCACATGAAAACGAAATATTGAAGCCGGGCAGCGGGTTTGCGCTGGTAAAGGCGCTATTAAAGCTTAATGAGCTTTCAGATCAGCGTCGTGTGGAGGTATTGATTATGTCACGCAACAGTGCAGATACCTCCTTACGAATCTTTTCTTCCATCGAGCATTATGGTCTGGATATCACACGGGCGGTATTGAGTGGGGGAGGCTCCCTAACCGGGTATCTGGAGGCATTTGGCGTGGATTTGTTTCTCAGTGCGCATGAGGATGATGTGCGCTCTGCCCTGCAGGCAGGCTTTGCGGCCGGGCGCATTTATACCAATGCGATTGCGGACTATGACCCGCTGCAGGAAATTGAACAGATTCGCATTGCCTTTGACGGGGATGCCGTGCTGTTTTCCGATGCCAGTGAACAGATTTATCAAAGGGATGGTCTGGAGGCATTTGCCCAGCATGAGAAAAGCTGTGCCAGACAGGCGCTGCCGGAGGGGCCGTTTGCGCATTTTCTGAAAACGATAGCTACGCTGCAGAAGGAGTTTGCGGACTGTTCTCCGATTCGCACAGCCCTGGTGACTGCCCGCAATGCACCGGCACATGAACGGGTGATCCGTACGCTGAGAGCATGGGATATCCGAATTGATGAGGCCTTCTTTCTGGGAGGCATTACAAAGAAGGATGTATTAAAAGCATTTGGTGCGCATATCTTCTTCGATGATCAAACAAGCCATACCAGCCCTGCCAGCAGTGTGGTGCCGAGTGCGCAGGTTGTGTATGGTAAATAATTCGTGAAAAAATTAGCAGAAGCAAAGACTGCCAACCGGCAGGGAAATATGATAAAATAAAAAGGATGAATGGAGGATTTCTATGAACAGCAGACATAAATTACGGGAGCTGGCAATGACCAGCCTGTATCAGCATTTTTTATTACAAAAGGACATTAAGCAGTGTGTATACGATAACTGTGAGACAAATGAAATTGACCCGTTTCTATATACGGTAACGATTGATGCCGTGGCGTATCGTGATGTATATATCGACAAGATCAATGAGGCTCTGCGCCAGGACTGGACATTTGACCGTCTGGGGTTTGTCGAGCAGGCGATTTTGCTTATGGCCGCCTGTGAGCTTGACCTGGAAACGGCGCCAAAGGCTATCGTTATCGATGAAGCAGTCACACTTGCGAAAAAATACTGTGACGATGAAACATATCGTCTGATTAACGGAGTACTGGATCGTCTATGAGTCAGAGTGTGTATAGTGTTTCCTCACTGGTTCACTATATCAAGCAGTCGCTGGACAATGATATCCGGATACAATCCATTCTCATCAAGGGGGAAATCAGTAATTTCACCAATCATCGCAGCGGACACTGGTATTTTACACTAAAGGATGCCCGTGCCAAAATCAGCTGTGTGATGTTTTCCTCACATGCACGCCGCTGCCGCATTGTGTTGAAAGAAGGAATGAAGGTCATCGTGACGGCTTCCGTTTCCATGTATGAGGCAGGGGGAAGCGTGCAGCTGTATGTGACCGGTGTACAGGCGGATGGTCTTGGAGATTTGTTTCTGCAGCTGGAGGAAGTAAAAAGAAAGCTGGCTGCGGAGGGACTCTTTGATCCCAATAAGAAAAAGGCACTGCCGCAGTATCCGATGAGTATCGGTGTTATCACTGCGAAAAGCGGAGCTGCCGTGCAAGATATCCTGACGACGATTTCCCGGCGCTGGCCGCTGGCAGAGGTAAAGGTATACCCCAGCCTTGTACAGGGCATTCAGGCAAGTGAGGCCATTGTAAAAAATCTTGCACTCGCAGATTGTGGAAATCATGATGTCGTATTGCTTGCCCGTGGAGGGGGAGCTATTGAGGATTTATGGTGCTTTAATGAGGAAACGGTTGCCAGGGCGGTATATGCGATGTCTTCCGTAATTGTAACCGGAGTCGGACATGAAACGGATACGACGCTTGTCGATTATGTATCGGATGCCCGTGCACCGACGCCGACGGCAGCTGCGGAGCTGATTACACCGGATCTGGAAGAGGTGCGTATGCATGTGGCACTGCTTCGCCGCCGTATGATCAAGGATATGGAAACCCGGCTGCAGCTTGCCAGACAGGCATTGGAGCCAGTAAAGCAGCACCGGTATATGAAGGATCCGCAAAGCTATATACGCGAAGAGGAAATGAAGCTTGCCATGCATGTGCGCCGCCTTGGTGTTGTGGAAGCGCAGGTAGCTGCGTTTGCCATGCGGCTGAAGCAGAATTCACAGCAGCTGGCAATCCACAGTGAACGCTTGTATCAGATCAATGCGCGAAACGTGGAACAAAGCAGGCTGAGGCTGCAAAATGCCCTGCAAAATTACGATATGCAGCGCAAGCGTCAGATGCGCAATGTCAGTGCTCTGCTGGATGCGTATTCCCCATTGAAAAGTCTTTCGCGCGGATATGCGATTGCCTACCATGAGGATGCGGTGATTTCCAGTATAGAGGATGTAGAAGTAAACGATACCCTGCGGCTTCGGCTGCAGGATGGATATATTGATACCATCATTGAGAAGAAGGAGAACTTATAATGGAACAGAAACTGCCTTTTAAACAATCCATGAGCCGGCTGGAGGATATTATCGCCGCATTGGAGAAAAATGAAATTGAGCTGGAGGATGCGATTGCTCTGTTTGAAGAAGGACTGCAGCTGGTAAACTCCTGTGATTCTCAGCTAAAGAACTTTGAAAACCGCGTACAGGAGCTGCTGAATACATATCAGGAGGGAAATGAAAATGCCTGATTTTGAAGATTATCTGACCCATTGTCTGGATAGCGTGCCTGCAAGCAGGGTACGGGATGCTATGCAGTATTCCCTGATGGCAGGCGGTAAGCGGGTGCGTCCGAAGCTGCTGCTGGCTGTGCTGAACGCATACGCTCAGGAGGAAACCATCGGCTATCCGCTGGCAGCTGCGATTGAAATGATACATACCTATTCCCTGATTCATGATGATCTTCCGGCGATGGATAATGACACACTGCGCCGTGGCATGGCTACCTGCCATGTAAAATATGGTGAGGATGTGGCGATATTGGCAGGGGACGGCCTGTTGACCTATGCATTTGCACAGGCGATGAAAACAGCTTGCCCTGCGGATGAGCTTGTTGAAATTTGTCGTTTGCTGTCTGATTACAGCGGGGCAGGAGGTATGATTCTGGGACAAATCAAGGATTTGGAGGGGGAAGCCAATCCGCATATTGATTTACAGTCTCTGCAGGATATCCATTTCTACAAAACAGGCAAGCTGCTTACACTTCCGCTGCTATGCGGCGCACTGCTTGCCGGACATAAGGCAGATTTGCCGGTATGGGAAACGATCGGTGCGGATATCGGATTGTCCTTTCAGATTCAGGATGATATTCTGGATGTGACAAGCACGGTGGAGGAGCTTGGAAAAAATATCAACAGCGATGCGGAAAATGAAAAAAGCACATATGTAACGCTGCAGGGAATCGAAAAAGCAAAGCAGGATGCGGATTTCTATTATCGGCGTGCAATCACACAGCTTGATTCCCTGAAGCTGGACACAGAGCCGGTAAAAAAGCTGTTTGATCAGCTGATGAAACGAAAAAACTGAGAGGAGCGGTTGTATGAACATCTACGATATCAAACAGCCTGCGGACATCAAGGAATGCTCGCTTGCACAGCTGCAGGATTTGGCTCAGCAGATTCGTGTGTTTCTGATTCAGAGCATAGCCAAAACTGGCGGCCATCTGTCCAGTAATCTGGGGGTCGTTGAGCTGACCATTGCGATGCATTATGTCTTTGATTCTCCTTCGGATAAATTTATTTTTGATGTCGGTCACCAGTCCTATGTACATAAGATTCTGACAGGCCGCAGCAGTCAGTTTCCAACGCTTCGGCAGTATAAGGGGATCGCAGGCTTTCAGAAGCGTAAGGAAAGCGATCACGATGTCTGGGAGGCCGGACATTCCTCAACCTCTTTATCCGCAGCACTTGGTATGGCGGTTGCACGCGATCTGCATAACGATACCTATCAGGTGGTGCCGGTTATCGGGGATGGAGCTTTAAGCGGCGGCATGGCCATGGAAGCCCTAAACCAGATTGGCAGCGAGCAGCGCAACATGGTCATCATATTTAATGACAACAACATGTCGATCTCACAAAATGTGGGAGCGATGGATGAGGCCTTTACAAAGCTGAGAACGAGTAAGCCGTATACGACCTTAAAGGAGGATTTAAAGGGGGCACTGTCCACAACCAGAATGGGAAATTCGTTATTGCATACCATGAAGCATATGAAAAATGCAGTAAAGGAGAATGTGGTGGATACCTCCATATTCGGAGATTTCAATCTGGATTACATCGGCCCGGTGGATGGTCATGATTTAAAGATGCTGATCAAGGTTTTGAAAATCGCCCGGCAGCATGAAGGGCCAATCGTGGTTCACGTCATGACAAAGAAGGGGAAGGGCTATCGCTATGCGGAGGAGGACCGGGAAGGAAAATGGCACGGTGTCAGTCAGTTTGATCCGGAAACCGGAGAATCCTTAGCGAAGCTGCCTGCCGGACACAAAAGCTGGAGTGAGGTTATGAGTACCACACTGATGGATCTGGCACAGCGTGATGAGCGCATTGTTGCCATTACACCGGCCATGAAATCCGGAAGCAAGCTGTCTGCGTTCTTTGAGCGTTTTCCAAAGCGTTCCTTTGACTGTGGAATTGCCGAGGAGCATGCCATGACGTTTGCGGCAGGCCTATGCACGGCAGATGTACGGCCGTTTATTTCTGTATATTCCTCTTTTCTGCAGAGAGCCTATGATCAGATCAGTCACGATGTTGCCCGGATGCAGCTTCCGGTCGTGATTGGAATTGACCGCTGCTCACTGGTCGGTGAGGATGGAGAAACGCATCACGGGGTATTTGACATCGCCATGCTGCGCCCGATTCCCAATATGATCCTGGCACAGCCAAAGGATGCAAGGGAAGCACAGAATTTGTTATATTCCGCCTTTGCACAAGGAGATCACCCTTATGCAATCCGTTATCCCAGAGGAAATGTAAGCTATCAGGCGGTGGAACAGTATGAGCTGATTCCAACAGGAAGCTGGACGCAGACGGCGATTCGTGAGGATTATGCACTGAATATCATCACCTATGGGCCGGATGTAGACCGCATCATTTCCAAGGCAAGGGTCAATCAGCTGCCGATCCGTGTGATCAATGCGCGCTTTTTCAAACCGATCGACGAGGAGCTTATGGCAGCTGTCTGTGAGGAAAACAAGCCGGTGATCATATATGAGCCGGATATACTGTGCGGCGGCTTATCCAGTGCGATTACAGAATTTGCGAATGATCACCGGTATACGACGCATTTTGTCCGCATGGGCATAGATGATCATTTTGTGGAGCACGGCTCCTTGCCGCAGCTGCGCAAGCTGGAGCATCTGGATATGAATACGCTGTTTGAAATCATCGCAAGCTATCTGGAGCTGGATCAGACATGAGACTGGATGTATACCTGAGCAAATGCGGTTTGTGTGAAAGCCGCGCCAAGGCGCAGGATGCCATACAGGAGGGCAGGGTAAGCGTTGATGGAGTAATCGTAAAAAAAAGCAGTATGCCGGTAGAGGAAGCCATGGAGATTCATGTGGAAGCGCCGGAAACAGCGTTTGCCTCCCGTGCAGGCTTTAAGCTGTATGATGTGCTGGAACCCTTCCGCATTGATTTACATAACCGTATCTGTCTGGATGTAGGGGCAAGTACCGGTGGCTTTAGTGATGTCTGTCTGCAATCCGGAGCACGTTTGGTGTATGCTGTGGATGTCGGCAGAGATCAGCTGCTGAAGCGCTTGAAAGAGGATCCGCGCGTTGTGAATATGGAGGGTGTGAACTGCCGCTATCTGCAGCGGGAAATGTTTGACCTCCAGCCCGATTTTGCGTGTATGGATGTCTCGTTTATATCCATTCGCCAAATCCTGCCTGCACTGGCATCCCAGTTTGACAATTTGGAAATCGTGGCGCTGGTGAAGCCGCAGTTTGAAGCAGGAAAAGCGAATGTCGGCAAGCACGGCATCGTTAAAAATGAAAAGGTGCATATCGAAGTCCTGCAATCCATGTGTACGTTTGTGAATACGCTTGGACTGTATGTTCATCACTTGTGTGCCAGCAGTGTGCTGGGCAGGGATGGAAATAAAGAATTTGTCATGCACTTGAAGCATGAGGAATGCCACCGTGTATTCCCCATTAAGGAAATCGTAAAAAATTATCAGGTAAAGAGGTGAGAATATGCTTACACAGATCTATGTGAAAAATTTCATTCTGATGGATGAGGTGCAGCTGGAGCTGCATGACAACATGTCGGCCTTCACCGGTGAAACCGGAGCCGGAAAGTCTCTGTTAATGGATGCGATCGGCATCCTAAAGGGAGATCGTGTCAACAGTGATATGATCAAGGAGGGCCAGAGTAAGGCGGTCATTGAAGGTGTTTTTGAAATTGCCAACGATCATATGGTATGGCCACAGCTGCAGGAGGCAGGCTTTGATACAGAGGATGGTCTTTTAATCGTCACCCGGGAGGTGACCCGGGAGGGAAGAAGCACAGCCCGGATCAATCAGCGGACGACGACGGTTTCATTTTTGAAGCAGGTGGTTTCCCAGCTGATCGACATTCATTCGCAGCATGATACACAATATCTGCGTAATGCCGCTTCCCACCAGATGCTGCTGGATCGCTTTGCACAGGATGAGGAGCTGTTACAAAGCACAAAGGCGAGCTGGCAGACCTACCGTTCCATAAAAAAGGAGCTAGAGGAGGCTCTGCATAATGACTATAATGAGGATGATCTGGAATTTCTGACCTTTCAGCTGAATGAAATTGACGATGCACAGCTGCAAGAGGATGAACTCGAGGAGCTGGAACAGGAACAGAAGCAGATGATGGCATATGAAAAGCTGAGCAGTGCGGCATCCCAGGCTGTGGAGCTGCTGGATGGAGACAGTGTGGCTTCAATTTATGAATGCTATCGTCTTTTGCATCCATTGCAGGAGGATACCGTCTTTCCGGATGCGGCAGCACAGCTACTGGATCTGTATTATGCACTGGATGAACAATGCTCCCGTATCCGCACCCACCTGGAGGAGATGGAATTTGATGAGGCGCATTTTCATGAAATTCAGGAGCGCATATTTCTGATTCACAAAATACAGCGCAAATACGGCGGCAGCTATGCAGCCGTCATGGAAAAGCGTGCGTTTCTGGAACAGAAAATTGACAGTATCCTGCACCGTCAGGATTTTATCACCAAGCAGGAGCAGCGACTGGCCAAGGCCCGCAAGCAATATGAGGCAGACTGTACAAGGCTGCATGCCTTGCGGGTGAAGAAGGCGCAGGAGCTGGAAAAGCTCATCCTGATCCAGCTGAAGGATTTGCAGCTACCCAATGCCCGCTTTCATGTAGAGCTGGAAGCCTTTGAGGGCAATGCGGCAGGTAATGATAAAATCACATTTCTGGTATCCATGAATGCCGGTGAACGTCTGCGTCCCTTGCAGGCAGCCGCAAGCGGAGGAGAGCTTTCCCGCTTCATGCTTGGCTTAAAAACGGTGTTTACAGGATTAACCGGCATTGATACGATTATCTTTGATGAGATTGATACCGGTGTCAGCGGCAGTGTTGCCTTCGCTATTGGAAAGAAAATGCGGCAGCTGGCACAGCATACACAGGTATTCTGTGTAACCCATCTGGCAAGTGTAGCTGCCTGTGCAGCTCAGCACTATGTCGTTGAGAAGCATCAGGACAGGGAGCATACAACAACGACCATCCGTCTGCTTGATGAGCAGGAACGTGTGGAAGAAATGGCAATTATCGCCGGCGGCAGTGTCAGTGATACCGCATTGCGCGCCTCTCAGGAGCTGTACGATAAGGCAAGACAGGAAACAGGTAATAATTAACTGACATGAGTATCTCCTGAAGTACCACACTAACTCCAGGAGGTGAGCGTTTTGTACAAAAAAATAGTTGCTTTTTTATGCGCTGCAGCTCTTATGCTGCCAACGTGTATATATGCCAGTGATGAATTGTATCTTGGCGGAGACAGCATCGGCATACAGCTGAATTACAATGGTGTCATGATCACCGGAACCTATCCGTTTATCGTCGATAAAGAAACCTATGATCCTTCCGCTCAGATTCAGCCTGGGGATATTCTGGTAAGTGTGAATCAAGTGCCGATTTCCTCTATGGATGAGTTGTATCAGCAGCTTTCCGCATACCAGAAGGAAGTCAATGAGATACCGGTGGAAATACAGCGGGGAGCTTCTAAACTTCCCATAACACTGAAAACAACCTATGATGCCTCCACACGTTCGTTTAAAAGCGGCTTATATGTGAAGGATAAAATTGTCGGTGTCGGTACGCTGACCTATTATGATCCCTCAAACAACACCTATGGTGCCCTGGGGCATGAAATCATGGACTCTGACCTGAAGCAGGTCGCTGAGGTGCCATCAGGCAGTCTGTATCCGGCTAATGTGGTCTCAATTACAAAGGCACAGGATAACATTCCGGGGGAAAAGCATGCGGAGATTGACTTCAGCTCCTCCTTCGCCAATGTCCTCGCGAATACGAATATCGGTATTTACGGCCATTACGATCAGCTGCTGCGCAATGTGGAGGCTCTCCCCTGGGCGAAGCATGATGAAGTGCATACGGGTGATGCTGTGATGTATACCGTGCTGCAGGGTAAAACAGTAGAGGCATTTACGATTCATATTACGAAGGTGCATCGGCAGAATACAGCGGATGTAAAGGGAATTGAGTTTAAGATTGATGATGAAAAGCTGGCGTCTGCTTCCAATGGAATCGTACAGGGAATGAGTGGATCACCGATTGTACAGGATGGAAAAATCATCGGTGCTGTCACCCATGTCATCACTTCCCACCCTTCCAACGGGTATGGTGTCTTCATTGAATGGATGCTTCAGAAATCCAGAAATATAGCTTAAAATCCGCAAAAACCGACATATTTTGATAGGTTGTTATGCTTTGAAACAAAAGGAACGGCGTTTTCGTCGCTCTTTTCATTTTTTAGAAATATTTGTGAAATTCTTTTCTTCATTCGACATTTTCACCGAATTTCTGCATCCATTCTCCGTATAATTGATATCAGTAAGGAGAGAGGAAACGTATGAATAACAAAATAAATGTATATCTGGTGGATGACAGCATGGAAATGATCCATAGCATGAAGGAAGCGCTCACAAAGAGTGATGGGTATCAGGTCATTGGAAGTGCCACCAATGGCGAGCAGTGTGTCAACGAGCTGCGCGGAAAGCATCTCGATGTGCTTGTGCTGGATCTGATTATGCCGAAGAAGGACGGCATCAGTGTCCTGCATGATTTAAAGAAGAATCATATTCAGGTGGATTACATCATATGTACAACACCGTTTGTAAACGACCTCATTGTGGCAGGTGTACAGAATTACAGCATTGATTATATTCTGATGAAGCCCTTTGAAATCGAGCAGCTATGCGATAAGCTGAATTTTATTGTCGGCTATACGCACAAGGAGCATTTATCCAGAAATATGGTCAAGGTTAATCTGGACGATGATGAGAAGGAGCGCCTGCAGAAGCTGGAGCTGGAAAGTGAAATCACCGAGCTGCTGCATGAAATTGGTATCCCTGCACACATTAAGGGGTATATGTATCTGCGAACAGCCATTCTGGAAACCTATCTGAACGTGGATTTTCTGGGTCAGATCACCAAGGTGCTGTATCCGGAAATTGCCAAGAAATATGCGACCACGGCATCCCGTGTGGAAAGAGCCATTCGACACGCAATCGAGGTTGCATGGAACAGAGGCAATATTGATGCGATTGATGATATCTTCGGCTATACGATATCCGCCAGCAAGGCGAAGCCGACCAATTCTGAGTTTATTGCCATGATTTCTGATAAGCTGCGCCTGGAGCACCGACTGCGCAACAAAAACAATGTGATCAAAACATTCCGCTAGCTTTTCCGGTAAAAATCCAGTATACTATACTGGATGATAAGGGAGTAGTGTATGGCAGGAAGAGTTATTTTACATATTGATCTGAATTCCTACTTTGCAAGTGCGGAGGTTCTGAAAAACTCTGCACTGGAAGGGCAGCCGGTCGTTGTGGCAGGGCTGCACCGGCGAAGTGTGGTATCGACAGCAAGCTATGAGGCCCGCAAATATGGGGTGCATAGTGCTATGCCATTGCATATGGCGATGGAAAAATGTCCAAATCTTGTAGTAGTACAGGGCGATTACGGCTGGTATGAGGAATTGAGTAATCGTTTTTTTAAATACCTGCGCAGGTTTTCCAATCTGATTGAGCCTGCCAGCATTGATGAATGCTATATGGATGTGACCGATGTCATTAAAGATTACAAGCGACCGCTCGATTTAGCCTGGCAGATTCAAAAAAGCGTCTTGCATGATTTGAAGCTTCCCTGCAGTATAGGTGTAGCGCCGAATAAATTTCTTGCCAAAATGGCAAGTGACATGCGCAAGCCGATGGGGATCACGATTCTGCGGAAGCAGGAGGTTCCCAAAAAGCTGTGGCCGCTGCCAATCCATGATATGTGGGGGATTGGGAAAAAGACGGTACCCTTACTGATACAAAACGGCATTACCACCATCGGCGATCTGGCAGATCCTGACAATGAATCAAAAATCATGACATTACTGGGGAAGCATGCATATACATATATTCAGCATGCTCGTGGAAACGGCTCTGCCCAGCTTTCCTTTAATACGAGTGTACAGTCCATCTCACAGTCAACGACTCTGGATAGGGATATCACCGATTACGACGAGGTCAAAACTGTACTGAAACGGCTTGCCGCTGCATTGAGCAGACGGGCAAAGGAGGATCATATCAAGGGCTCTCTGATTTCGCTCAGTATCCGGTATTTCGATTTTTCCAATGCAGTGCGCTCTGTCAATATTCACAACTATACGGATGATGCCAATGTTCTGCTGGAGCATGCCTTACTGCTGTTTGACCGTAATTACAGCGGCAGGGAAATCCGTCATTTGGGTATCGGACTTGGTTCTCTATATTCCGCAGAAAACACCATTGATCAAATCGATCTGTTTCAGCATGAGGTCAAACCGACCAATACTGTCGAGGATGTGTTAAAGGAGCTGAATGCACAGATTCCCGGAGCGCATCTGATGCGGGCAAGTGATATACAAAAAGCAAAAAACAGGGAGTGATTCCGACGTATATTTACAAAGGATATCGGATATCACGCGGTATTTGTCGATGTGTTGGCAGCAAGTCTGCCTTCTTTTTTTCATATAGTGAAGTGAGGTGACTATATGAAAAGTAAAATACCCGTAAGAAAGAAGCAGGTCTATCACGGATTTCTAAAAAAATATCATAATGTATATCTGTTTATTGCTATTCTTGTCGGCTGCGGCATTCTGATGGGCATCATCGTTTCCAATTATATTGATGTATCGGATATCAAAAGTCTATCCAGCTATCTGACGACCATTGATTCCAGTGTGAATAAATATGATTACTTTGTATCTCAGTTTTTCAGCGGTATCGTTTTTATCCTGTTCGTCTTTCTGCTGGGAACCTCGCTCATCGGTATACCTGTGATCAGCTTTATCGCCTTTACAAAGGGGATGCAGATCGGCTTCTCCTGTGCCCTGTTTGTTTATACGTATCATTTGAAGGGGATTGCGGGTATCATCATGACACTGCTTCCGCAGGTGGCGATGGATTTGATTGCGACCTTTCTGATCTCTGCCAGTGCTATTCAGCTTTCCATGTATATTATCTATTCCACGACCAATCGGGAACGTCTGAACTTCAAGCAGCTGGGAAACAATGTCCTGAATGATATCTTTATCTGCTTTCTGATTATTCTTGTGGGCAGCTATCTCAAATCCACGCTTGTCATTGAATTTATAAAACTGTTTAATTTAATGTAAACTTCCGCTATAATAATAGGGTCAGGGAGGTAGCGTATGGAAGAATATACCTATGATTATATCAACGGGACAGATATCTACTTGTATCAGCACAAGAAGATGTTTCGTATCAATACCGATACTGCACTGCTGGCGCAGTTTATGACCGTAAAAAAAGGGGAGCGCGTACTGGATATCGGTACGAATAACGGGGCATTGCTGCTGGCGGCACAGCGCTATGAACCAAAGCATATGTATGGGGTCGATATTCAAAAGGAAGCGATTCAGGTCGCAGACATGAATATGCGCCATCACAATATAACAAATGTAACACTGTTTGCAGCTTCCATCCATGATGCACAGCTGGAAAAGATGGATGTTATCGTCTGTAATCCACCATATTTTAAGGTTCATGAAACCTCCAACCTCAATGAATCGCAAAGTCTGCAGATGGCCCGCCATGAACGGTTTCTGACACTGGATACGCTGTGTCGCAGGGTGCAGGAGCTGCTGGATGAAAAGGGACGCTTTTACATGGTACACCGGGCTTCCAGAATAGCAGAAATTGCCTATACTTTGAAGCAGTACCGTCTGGAAATCCGCACGCTGCAGTTTGTCTACGACGTGAATAAGGAGGAAGCGGTCAGCGTATTGGTGGAGGCGGTGAAGGATGGGAAGGTCAACGCCCATGTGCTTCTGCCGCAGATGATCAAACGATGAATATCCATGAGGCACTGCAGGATTATCTGCATTACATACAGGCAGTTGATCAAAAGGCGCTGGCAACCATTCACTCCTATCAGCAGGATCTGCAGGAATATGAGGCCTGGCTCATTGGCAAGCATAAGCAGGTGATGGAGGATATTCTGCCGCAGGATATTCAAAGCTTTTTATCCGAGCTGGAGGAAGGTCAAAAGGGGGAGGACGGACGTAAGCGCAGCAGCGTAAATCATATGCTGACAAGCATTCATATGTTTCACCGCTATATTTCCATGCAGCATCCCACTATTCTCGATCCTTCCATCCATCTGCGCGGGGGAAAGAAGGAACAGCAGCTTCCGCTGTATTTTAACCCGCACGATATCGAGAGGCTGCTGGACAGCTTTGGTGAGGATGAGCGCAGCTTGTATCAGAAGGCGATTTTAGAGCTGTTGTACGGCTGCGGACTGCGGGTCAGCGAGGTATGTGAGCTTCGTCTAAATCAGGTTCACCTGGAGCAGGGTTATCTGCGTGTGATTGGAAAAGGGGATAAGGAGCGCATGGTGCCGATGCATAAGCGCTGTGTTCTTGCCTTACGGGTCTATGTAACACAAATCCGTCCCGGATGGGAGAAACGCAAGTCTACCCGCGTATTTATAAACAGCAGAGGAAATGTATTGACCCGTCAATACGTACATACATTGATCAAGCAGCGCCTGCACATGCTGAATCTGGATGAGCGGCTTTCTGCACACAGCTTCCGGCACAGCTTCGCGACACACCTTTTAGATGGCGGTGCAGATCTGCGTGTTGTACAGGAACTGCTGGGACATCGTGATATTGCGACCACCCAGATTTATACCCATGTACAAAACCGCCGGTTAAAGGAAGCCATTGAGAGCTATCACCCGCGGTCGGATAAAAAAGAAAAACAAAAAGGATGAGGCGAAAGCATTGGAAAACAACACAAAAAGTTGTAAAATAAGATAGGTTATATTGTAAAGGATAAGGAGACTGTTACTATGAGCAATTGTAATTCATGCCCCAGCAAGGGAACCTGTGGTAAGCAGGCGGATAGCTGTGGTATCCAGAATAATGAACGCAATAAAATCCGTCATGTCATCGGTGTGATGAGCGGCAAGGGCGGTGTTGGAAAATCCAGTATGAGCGTACTGATGGCAAAGGAAATGGCCAGAAGAGGATATAAGGTCGGTATCATGGATGCCGATATCACCGGGCCAAGCATTCCCCGTCTGATGGGACTTGAGCATGCACAGGCATTCGGTACCAACGATGCCATTGAGCCGGTTGTCGATAAGGACGGTATTAAGGTCATGTCTTTAAACTTCTTAATGGAGGATGAAAACCAGCCGGTTGTCTGGCGCGGGCCAATCGTGGCAAATGCTGTCAAGCAGTTTTGGACGGATGTGGTCTGGGAAGAGCTGGATTATCTGTTTATTGACATGCCGCCGGGAACAGGAGATGTCGCACTGACCGTATTGCAGAGTCTGCCTGTCAGCGGAGTCATTATGGTATCTACACCGCAGCCGATGGTATCTATGATTGTTTCTAAGGCGATCAATATGTGCAAGCAGGTCAAGATACCGGTACTTGGTATCATTGAAAACATGAGCTATGTTGAATGTCCGGACTGCGGAAAACGGATAGAAATTTTCCAGCACCGCAATGTCGAGGAATTTGTAAAGGAAAACGAAGTGCCGTTATGGGCAGAGCTTCCGATGATGGACAGCATTTCCAGAATTTACAAGGATGATGACTTTGACACGGCAACAGCAGAGAAAATGTATTCCTGGATCAAGCCGGCTGCCGATAAGCTGATGGAAACGATGGAAAAATAAAAAGCTTATACAACAGGGAAGTCCTGATATGCTGTACACCAGCATATGTCAGCTTCCTTTTTTTCTATGCAAATGATTCTAAGCCAGATTGCTATATCATGGTCGTGCTAACTCAACTTCTTGCAGATTGCAATATATAAGAGACAGGGTGGTGTCAAGCATGGACGATGAACGTTCGTATAAGCGCTGAGATTTTTTCTTCATGGTAGCTGGAAGCCATAACAGTCGTCTGCATATTCTGAAATATCCAGCGGAAATGCTTTCATAAATCACAGATGAAACAACTTTCAAAAAAAGATGTTTATTTTTTACATGAAGTGTGCTATATTAGTAAAGGATTTTTTTAAAAGTATCAAGCTGCTTTGAAAATACCCGTGAGGAGGAATTTTTATGCCAGGATATGTAGTCGTCGGAACCCAGTGGGGGGATGAAGGAAAAGGCAAGGTTGTTGATTATCTGGGGTCCCGGATGGATGCGGTGGTACGCTTTCAGGGAGGGAATAATGCAGGTCATACGGTTGTCGTTGAAGATGTACCTATGGGCCAAAACCACAAGGTGGTGCTGCATTTACTGCCCAGCGGTGTGCTTCAAAAGGCTGCCTGCATCATCGGCCCCGGAGTCGTCGTTGATCCCTTCGTCTTTCTTGAAGAAATCAAACAGCTGGAGGATCGCGGTTTACAAACCGATCATGTAAAAATCAGTGACTGTTCCCACATCATTATGCCATACCATGTACGTCTGGATGCCCTGATTGAAGCAAGTCTGAAGGATCATAAAATCGGTACAACGAAACGGGGAATCGGTCCATGCTATGCGGATAAATATTCCCGTCAGGGACTGCGTATGGGAGATCTGCTTGATTTTGAAAGCTTTAAGAAAAAGCTGAAAATTGCAGTCGATATGAAAAATGTCACCTTCCAGAGGGTATATGATGATCCGGGCTTTTCCTATGAGGAGCTGGTTCAGCAGTTTGCACAAATAAGAGAGGCGCTGCTGCCTCGCATCATCAATGCTCAGATTGAAGTCAATCAGGCACTGGATGCAAATAAACAGGTATTGTTCGAGGGCGCGCAGGCGGCGATGCTGGATATCAATTACGGAAACTATCCGTATGTGACCAGCTCCTCACCAACCTCAGCTGGTGTTTGTACCGGGGCAGGTGTTTCACCGAAAAAGCTGGATGTTATCATCGGTATTGCCAAGGCATACTCCACGCGTGTCGGAGAAGGCCCGTTTGTGACCGAGCTGTTTGATGATATGGGAGAATGGCTGCGTAATCAGGGACATGAGTTTGGCGCAACCACCGGACGGCCAAGACGCTGCGGCTGGCTGGATGTCAATGTTGTACGCCATGCGGCTATGATCAACGGGTTAACAGATTTGGTCATTACCAAGCTCGACATACTAAGCGGATTAAAGAACATCAAAATGTGTGTTGCCTATGATGTAGACGGCGTACGCTATGATTATATCCCGAGCAATATTGAGGATTTATATAAGGCAAAGCCGGTCTATGAGGAGTTTGACGGTTGGGAGGAAGACATTTCCACAATGAAAACCTACGAGGAGCTGCCTGAGAACTGCAAGACCTATCTGCGCCGTATTGAGGAGCTGTGCCATACGAGAATCTCGATGATTTCCGTTGGCCCAGAGCGTAACTGCAATATTTATCTTCA
Source organism: Erysipelotrichaceae bacterium 66202529 (assembly GCA_017161075.1). NCBI lineage: Bacteria > Bacillati > Bacillota > Erysipelotrichia > Erysipelotrichales > Erysipelotrichaceae > Erysipelotrichaceae bacterium 66202529. The sequence goes on from CP046174.1 coordinate 2,268,452, forward strand.
TGAAATGCTGAAATAGGAATTGACAACTGCACTGCATTTTTGTAATATATTACTGTTATAGGAACAAAGGCGTTCTACAGGTGGAAAACATGGCTTTTCCGGATTTGTAGACGCCTTTTTCGTATAAGTAACCAGATGCCACACAGGATAGTAAGGAGGATGCATATGGTAACAAGTGAACGTGAGATTATGGAATTTATTGAGGAATACGATGTGAAATTTATACGCCTTGCCTTTTTTGATCTGCTTGGTAATCAGAAAAATATCTCGATCATGCCACAGGAGCTGGAACAGGTGTTTGCGCACGGTCTGAGTTTTGACGCCAGTGCGATCAGCGGCTTTACTCTTTGCTCTGCAACTGCGGGCAGCTATACATCGGATTTGTTTCTGTTTCCGGATATTTCAACACTGACAATTCTTCCATGGCGTCCGCAGATTGGACGTGTTGTTCGTATGTATTGTGAAATCCGCTATCCTGATGGCAGCATATTTGAACTGGATGCACGTTCATTGCTGAACCGTTTAATGAAACAGGTCAGAAAACAGGGATATCAGATCATGGCCGGTACGGAATGCGAATTTTATCTGTTTGAACGTGATGAAAATGGAAGGCCGACGCTGATTCCCTATGATGAAGCAGGATATTGCGATATCGCCCCCCTGGACAAAGGAGAAAATGTCCGCAGAGAAATCTGCCTGGATTTGGAGGAAATGGGAATCCTCCCGGAACGCTCCCATCATGAGCAGGGGCCCGGACAAAATGAAATTGACTTTCGGTTCGACGAGGTTGTCACATGTGCCGATAATCTGATGAGCTTTCGCAATGTCGTGGATATGGTCGCTCTGTCAAACGGTTTAAAAGCCAATTTCCAGCCAAAGCCACTGCAGCAGAAGCCGGGAAACGGTCTGCATATCAATCTGTCCCTGTTTAAAAATGGAAGCAATCTGTTTGCACAGGATAACGGCAGATATATGGAGGCATTCACAGCGGGTATTCTGCGGCGTATTCGTGAAATCACAATATTCCTTAACCCGGAAAAGGAATCCTATCTGCGCCTGGGAGAGGATAAGGCTCCCCGCTATATCTGTTATTCCTGCAGCAACCGCTCCGCACTGATCCGCATTCCGGCGGCAGAAGAACGCCGTACACGGATTGAGGTGCGCAGCCCGGATCCTTCCTGCAATCCGTATCTGGCACTTGCCCTGCTGCTATGCGCAGGTCTGGAGGGCATGGAGGAACAGCTGCATGTATCTGCTGTCGATGAAAATGTATATTTTCATCACGAGGGACTGCAAAAGCTGCCGGTATCCCTAAAGGAAGCCATTGAGCTTGCCAGAAACAGCAGCTTTATTAAAAAGGTACTGGGAGAGCACCTGCTTCAGGAATTTCTGAAGATCAAAGAGGCAGGCTCCTGCTGTACAGACAATAACATATAGCAAAATTATTGATACAGCGTTAGGGTTGAAACAGGAAAGGGGAGATGGTCATGTTGAATGTCATGCTGGTGAGTGCAAGTGATAAGACAACGGGCTTTCTGAAGGATTTTCTGAATATGGAAGATGCAATGAATATCACAACCTGCAAAACAGCTTCCAAAGCACGCAGAACCGCACTGGAAGCTGCCTTCGATATGATCATAATCAATTATCCGCTTATGGATGAAACAGACTATGCGCTGCCGCAGGATCTGGCAGAAAAAAGCGATGCGTCTATCATGATCATGGTATCTGCAGAAACCTTTGACAATATCTGCGATAAAATGGAAAAAGCGGGTGTCTATGTATTTTTAAAGCCTGTCAATAAAACGGTGCTTCTCTCCGTGCTGCGTTTTGCGATTCTGACACAGAAGCGTCTGCGCAGCATCCGTGTAAAAAACCGCTCTTTAAAGGATAAGCTTTCGGAAATCAAAATCATCGACCGGGCTAAATGTCTGCTGATGGAGCAGGAGCAGCTGAGTGAGGCACAGGCACACCGCTATTTGGAAAAGCGTGCCATGGATACCCAGCACAGCCGCCTGCAGGTGGCACAGCAGCTGCTGGATAAATATCAAATAAGTGAGTAATCAGGATGAAGGAATATATAAAGGAAGGTCATATATGAGTAAATTTATATTTGTAACCGGTGGTGTTGTCTCCGGTCTGGGAAAGGGCATCAGCGCTGCATCCCTGGGAAGACTGTTGAAGTCAAGAGGATTGAAGGTAACAGCTATGAAGCTGGATCCGTATATCAATATCGATCCGGGAACAATGAGTCCTTATCAGCATGGGGAAGTGTTTGTGACTGAGGATGGCAGTGAAACCGATCTGGATCTTGGACACTACGAACGCTTTATTGACGAAAATCTGAACCGCTACTCAAATGTGACAACGGGAAAGGTATACTGGAATGTCCTGAATAAAGAGCGGGAAGGAAAATACCTGGGGGAAACTGTACAGGTTATTCCGCATATTACCAATGAAATCAAGGATTTCATTTATAAAGCACAGCAGGAAAGCGATGCTGATATCATGATCTGTGAGGTCGGAGGTACAACCGGGGATATTGAAAGTCTTCCTTTTCTGGAAGCGATCCGTCAGGTTGCACAGGATAAAGGAAGGGAAAACTGTTTGTTTCTTCACGTGACGCTCATTCCTTATCTGGAAAGCAGTCAGGAGCATAAATCCAAGCCGACACAGCATTCTGTCAATCAGCTGCAGTCCTATGGAATTTTCCCTGATATTATTGTCGCCCGCTGTAATCATCCGCTGGAGGAGGGAATACGGGATAAGATTTCACTGTTCTGTAATATTCCAAAGGAGTGTGTCTTTGAAAACCGGACAATGCCTTCCTTATATGAGGTGCCATATATGCTGCAAAAGCAGGGGCTGGATGATATCGTCTGCAAAAGATTCCATATTACGGCACCAAAAGCCGATTTAAGCTCCTGGAGCACGCTGATTGCACAGGCATCTGAATGTAAAGAGGATGTGACAATAGCACTCATCGGGAAATATGTCCGTCTCCATGATGCATATCTCTCCGTTGTGGAATCACTGTATCATGCCGGCTTGAAAAACAGGGTAAAGGTACATATCAAATGGATCGATTCTGAAAAAATTACCCCTGAAAGTATAGAAGGGCTGCTGCAGGCTTGTAACGGCATTCTGATACCCGGAGGATTTGGAACGCGTGGCATTGAAGGTAAAATACTGGCTGCCACCTATGCCAGAGAGCATAAAATCCCATATCTGGGAATCTGTCTCGGTATGCAGATTGCAGCGATTGCCTTTGCACGTACAGTGCTGGGCTTTGAGGATGCCAATTCCTATGAATTTAACCCGAATAGTGAGCATTTGATAATCCATTATATGGCAGATCAGAGTGATGAGCAGGATCTGGGCGGCACAATGCGTCTGGGCGCATATCCGTCCAGCATCCATCCGGGTACACAGCTGTACCGCGCCTATGGGACAACGGAAATTTCCGAGCGCCACCGGCACCGCTATGAATTTAATAATCAGTATCGTGAACAATTTATTCAGCATGGAATGGATATCACAGCTACCTCGAAGGATGGCTCATTAGTGGAGGCTGTGGAAATCAGCGCACATCCGTTTTATGTCGGTGTGCAGTTTCATCCGGAATTCAAAAGCAGACCCAACCGTCCGCATCCATTGTTTACGGATTTTATCGCCTATGCAAAGGCAAATAAAAAGCAGTAGCTGACTGCTGCTTTTTTCGTGGATAAAAAAGGGAAAGACGTATGAAAGAGCTGTTTTGAAACATGACACTGTAAAATAAAATGTATAATATGAAATACCAGCAGTTCAGATTATTTCAAACGCAAAAAAGAAAGGATGAGATTATGTTGAAAACAGAGGATTGGATGCAGGCAGATGATCTGCATGAGGAATGCGGCGTATGCGGGGTATATCACCAGGAAGAGGCTGCAGCACTGTGTTATTATGGTCTTCATGCTCTGCAGCACAGAGGACAGGAGGGCTGTGGTATTGCATGTTCGGATGATACGCTGCTGCAGCTGAAAAAGGGGCATGGATTGGTTCGCGATGTATTCCATGAGGAGGATATCCAAAAGCTGAACGGCCATCATGCGATCGCGCACGTACGCTATTCTACAGCAGGTGGAAATGAGACGGAAAACATACAACCATTGCTCGCCAAGCTGACTAACAATCCCTTCGCTGTGTGTCATAACGGACAGATTGTCAATGCACAGCGCTTGAAGCTGGAGCTGGAGAAGCAGGGCAGTATCTTTCAGGGCACCAGTGATAGTGAGATCATCCTGCATCTGATTCAGCGGGAAAGCGGCACCTTTATCGAACGTATTCAAAAAGCCTTTGCCCGATTGGAAGGGGCGTTTGCCGTTTTGATTTTGTGTTCGGATACCATCTATGCCATACGGGATCCCCATGGGTTAAGACCATTATCGTATGCGGCTTTGCAGGACGGCTATTGCATCAGCTCGGAAACCTGTGCCTTTTCCGTGATGAATGCAACGCTGCTGGATGATGTACAGCCCGGAGAAATTGTGGCCTTTACACCGCAAGGAATTCATAAAACACGCTATCATGAAGAAAAAAGCAGACATATGTGCGCCATGGAATATGTTTATTTTTCCAGACCGGACAGCGATGTTGAGGGAATCAATGTGCATGATGCCAGAAGAAGAAGCGGCGTGGTCATGGCGCAAAAGGATACCGCACTGGAAGCTGATATTGTTGTTGGTGTACCGGATTCCTCGATCTCTGCGGCAATCGGCTATGCACAGGAAAGCGGACTTCCGTATGAAATCGGTCTTATTAAAAACCGCTACGTGGGACGCACCTTCATACAGCCAACACAGGCACAGAGGGAACGCGGTGTGAAAATGAAGCTTTCTGCTATTCAGGCTATTGTGAAGGACAGACGCATCGTAATGATTGACGATAGTATTGTCCGTGGTACAACAAGTAGAAGAATCGTCCGGTTGTTAAAGGATGCAGGCGCAAGGGAGGTGCATGTGCGTATCGCCAGCCCTGCCATACAATATCCATGCTTTTACGGTGTGGATACCTCATCCAGAGAGGAGCTGATCTCCGCACGAAAGAATGTAGACGAGCTATGCGCCTATCTGCATGCGGACTCCCTGAAATTCCTTGCGATAGAAGATTTGTATACAGCTTTTCAAACTACACATTTATGCTGCGCATGCTTTAACGGCAGCTATGCAACACCGCTGTATGATTATGAACAAGCTGACAAAAAGGAACGATAAGGCAGCTGTAAGCCTGCTTAGTATTTGTATAAGCTGAATCTATATAAATAATGTTGAAGGTCTGATTTTGGGCAGATAGCTCAGGGTCAGATCTTTTCTTGTATTATCATCAAATAGCAGGCAGTTATACAGGAGTGTTCCTATTTGCCCAATCTCTTATAAAGAGCAGCTCCAGCGTAAATCAAGTGGCATTCTAGTTTGCGTACTCATCTTGTGTTTGCTATCATCCCGTCTTTAACACTTGATAAAGCAGAAAAGGGAAGGGGGAAGACTCTTTCTAATTCTTGCTATAAAAGAATCAACCATTGATCCTTTTGTATCTCATGTTTCCTCCTTGTAGCTTTAAAGTTAAAAAGAAGAAAGGAGGTCAAGCTTGCTGGATGCTGTTTTGCACATATATGTAAGGCTGCTGATTTTCATTCATCCATTTTTACATAGGCATAAAAAAAGAGCTCTGTATATAAAATGCAAAGCTCTTTAATCTATCTATGTTATCTATGTGGAATGATAGAACTAAGCAGGATATGCTTATACATTGATTTCCGCATGAAGGCCCAATGCATCCTTTTCAGCCTCCAGGATTGGATCAATGCATTCATTGAAAAATTCTGCTGTCTGACTTGGTGCACGTCCAACAAAATTGATTGGAGACATGATTGCTTTTAGCTGCTCCATATTCATCGGGAACATGTCATCCGCTGCAATACGCTCCAGCAAATCATTGTCCAGCCCTTCCTCCTTCACCACCTTGCCGGCAGCCATGGAATGAACACGGATTCTCTCATGCAGCTCCTGACGATCACCGCCTGCCTTCACTGCATCCATAAGAATCATTTCTGTTGCCATGAACGGCAGCTCCTTCATCAGGTGGGCTTCGATGACCTTCGGGTACACCACCAGACCATCTGTAATATTCAGATAAAGATCCAGAATACCGTCAACTGCCAAAAAGGCCTCCGGAATACTGATTCGCTTATTTGCGGAATCATCCAGTGTACGCTCAAACCACTGGGTAGCTGCTGTAATTGCCGGATTTAAGGTATCCGCTATTACATAATTCGCAAGGGAAGCCATACGCTCACTGCGCATCGGATTTCGCTTATATGCCATCGCACTGGAGCCGATTTGTCCCTTTTCAAACGGTTCCTCCACTTCCTTCAAATTCTGAAGCAATCGAATATCATTTGAAAATTTGTGCGCGCTCTGTGCAATAGAGCCAAGGGCATTCAATATACGGGAATCCACCTTACGGGAATATGTCTGCGTAGAAACAGGGAAGGATTTCTCATAGCCCATTTTCTGCGCTACCATCTGATCCAGCTGCTTTACCTTTGCCTCATCATTGTCGAATAGCTCCATAAAGCTTGCCTGGGTACCGGTAGTGCCTTTACAGCCGCGCAGCTTTTTGTTTTCCAGAAGAAAGCAAAGCTCCTCATAATCCAGCAGCAGATCCTGTGCCCAGATTGCCGCACGTTTTCCAAGCGTTGTCGGCTGTGCCGGCTGAAAGTGGGTGAAGGCAAGCACAGGCAAATCCTTATGCGCCAATGCAAATTTTTCTAACTCGGCAAGCACATTCACCAGCTTTTTCTTAATCAGCTCCAACGCTTCATACATGACAATCAAATCAGTATTGTCACCGACAAAGCAGGAGGTTGCACCCAAATGAATGATTCCCTTGGCATTTGGACATTGCTGACCATAAGCATATACATGGCTCATTACATCATGACGGACGATTTTTTCCCGTTCTTTTGCGACATCATAATTGATATCCTCTGCATGTGCCTTTAATTCCTCAATCTGTTCCTGTGTAATATCAAGACCCAGTTCCTTTTCGCTTTCCGCAAGTGCGATCCATAGCTTTCTCCATGTACGAAACTTCTTATCGTTGGAGAAAATACGCTGCATTTCTTCACTGGCATAGCGCTGTCCCAGAGGACTTACATATCTGTCGTTCATCCGAAAACATCCTTTCTATGTAATTCTATAATCTGTATATTAAATTCCCAGTCTGCGATATACTTCCTGGTATGCGTCCTCTACATTGCCAAGATCTCTTCTGAAGCGATCCTTATCCAGGTGATCATGTGTGTGAATATCCCAGAAACGGCAGGTATCCGGAGAAATCTCATCAGCTAAAACGATGCCGCCCTTATAGCGTCCAAACTCCAGCTTAAAGTCTATCAGTTCGATATCCACAGCGGCAAAGATGCTTTTCAGCTCCTCATTTACAGCAAATGCCAGCCTTGTAATCTCGTCGATTTCCTCCTGTGTGGAAATACCGACAGCAAGTGCCATGTAATCGTTGATCATAGGATCTCCTAAATCGTCATCCTTATAGCTGAATTCCAGAATCGGACACTTCAGCTCCATACCTTCCTGCAGTCCCATACGTTTAGCGAAGCTTCCGGCAACCTTATTACGTATAATGACCTCCAAAGGAACGATTTCCACTTTCTTTACAAGCGTTCTTCTGTCATCTAGCTCCTCCACCAGATGCGTAGGGATTCCTTTTTCCTCCAGCTTCTTGAATAAGAAGTTCGTCATTTTGTTGTTGACAGCACCCTTTCCAAGAATTGTACCTTTTTTCTGACCGTTGAAAGCCGTAGCATCATCCTTATAGTCAACAATGACCTGATCCGGATTCTCTGTCGCGAATACTTTCTTAGCTTTTCCTTCGTACAGCATTTCTAACTCTTTCATTCTGTTCTTTTCCTCCTGCTAGTTAAAAGTTAACTTCAGTGCAAGAATGGGTTTTTCTGCCCTTTTTTCTTACCATATTATTATAGGTCAGCCCCTCATGCAAGTCAAGAATGCGCCGGATATTTGAAAACATTTTTCATTTACAAAGGATAAGTTTATGAAAAACGGCATAACCAGGGAAAAACTTCACCAAAACATCTTTTTTTCCTGTATAATAGAGAAGTGTTTTAATATTTGAAGGGATGGACATCCTATGAGTAAGGTATATACAGGAGGCTGATTTATGACGACGTTTGCAATACTGATAACAAAGCTGGCCGGGGCACTGCTGCATCTGATTCACCGTGGCGGATCGCTCCCTGGACAGATCGGACTGAAGCTGTGTCCGGATATAGTAAAAAGACTGCGTATTGATTGTCCGCTGATTCTGGTTACCGGGACCAACGGAAAAACTTCCACCAGCAACATGATCGCGGCGATGCTGGAGCAGGAGGGCAGAAGGGTTGTAAACAATCGTAAGGGAGACAACCTGAAGGAGGGAATCACAACCGCACTGTTACTGAACACCACATTGGGAAAAAGAGTACAGGCTGATGCAATCGTATTGGAAGTTGACGAGTTGAATATTCCATTCATTATGAAAAATCTGAAAGCGGATGCACTGGTGGTGACAAATTTCTTCCGTGACCAGCTGGATCGTGCCAGAGAAATGGAGCAGCTTATTGTAAAAATTGAACAGGCGATATCTAATTTTGAGGGAACCCTGATTTTGAATGGCAATGATCCTAATGTTGTACGATTGAAGGATGCTGCACATAAGGCAAGCATGCTGAGCTTTGGTATGGAACGCTGTTCTTCCAGCAGTGAGACTACAAAGGAAGCAAGTGAAGGAAAATTCTGTCCGCGCTGCGGAAGCCGCCTGGACTATGATTTCTATCAGTATTCACATATCGGTGTATTTCATTGCAGCGGCTGTGATTTTCAGACACCGAAGCTGGATGCTGCCGGTTGTGTAATTAGTATTCCAGAGCGAACATTTGTTTATGACGGAAAGGAATTTAATGCACCGCAGGGTGGTCTGTACACAATGTATAACTGTATGGCAGTTCTTGCGGTCGCCAAGCTGCTGTCTGTAGATACAGCATATGCGGCAGCGGCCTTCTCACATATCAAGGTTCCGGATGGACGCAATGAGACCTTTACATATAAAGGAAGCAGCTGCATACTGAATCTGGTGAAAAATCCAACAGGGGCAAATGAGGTCATGAAGGTAATTGAAGAGGATGAGGATGAAAAAAGTATTCTAATCATACTGAATGACAATGCACAGGATGGTACAGATGTATCCTGGATTTATGACACCTTTTTTGAAAAGCTGATGAAGGATACCACAAAACGTATTATTGTGTCTGGAAGCCGTTGCTATGATATGGCACTGCGTTTGAAGTATGGCGGGTATACACAGCATATGGAAGTGCAGGAACAAATGAAGGAGGCTGCAGCAGCTCTTATGGAAGCTAAAGAAACAAAATATGTCATTGCGACCTATACCGCGCTACAGCCGATACGTAATATATTGCTGAGTCTCGGTGTGCAGGAAAGCAAGGAAGGTGTGTAATATGAAGCTGAACGTATGCTGGATGTATCATGATATTATGGATCTATATGGTGATAAGGGAAATATGATGGTTCTGCAAAAGCGCTGTGAGGACCGTGGTATTTCAATAACGATTGACACCCTAACCATCGGTGATAAGAAAGACCTTTGTGCATATGATCTCCTCTTTTTAGGCGGAGGTGCGGATAAGGAACAAATGATGCTGATAGATGATCTGCTTTCCAGAAAAGAGAATATCCAAAGGGCGATGGAGCAGGGGACCTTTGTACTGCTGATCTGCGGAGGCTATCAGCTTTTCGGTCAATACTATATCAGTGCGGATAATGAAAAAATTGAAGGCTTGAAGTTCTTTGATTATTATACAGCAACCGGCAGCAACGGTACACGCTGTATCGGTAATATAGCTATTCGCTGTAACTTGGATGGTTATGAGTTTACAGCGGTTGGTTTTGAAAATCATGGTGGACAGACATGTAATGTCACTGCTCCGCTGGGTTCTGTAATCAGTGGCTATGGAAACAGCTTTGAGGGCGGACAGGAGGGCTTCTATAACGGAAGTGTGCTGGGAACCTATATGCATGGCCCTCTGTTTCCAAAAAATCCGGAAATAGTAGATTTTGTGATTTATAAAAGCTTGAAAAAAAATCATCCGGATATCCGTCTGGAGGATTTAGCAGAGCTGGATGATACACTGGAGCATAAAGCGAAAGAAACAATGCTGAAACGTCTTCAGGTGCAATGATAGTTTCATTTAACGAAGAACAGTCAATTCTCACGGAAGTTGGCTGTTTTCTTTTCTTCAATGACCAATCAGACCTTCACGCAAAACATTACATAATATACATTATGCGAAGTAATAACAATCATTGCATTTAATCTTCAGATCATGATCGGCATAGGTTTCTTTCATTTTTACTAAATATCTATTTCACTTTCACTAAGATTTTTCATTTGCAGTAAAAAATCCTTTTGGTTATCCTCCGCACTTAATGCCTTAATTTTTTGCGCTGCTTACAACACATATAAATATCGCATACATCTATACCATCAACGTATTGTATCCAATACGGCATCCCCTTCACGTAATTGCATCCGCCACAGGTCTCAGGATAATGCTCACATAAATCGCATTGTACTCCACAAACACTTATTGTTCTTGTCTTTATTGCTTCCATTGCAATCTCTCCTTTTCATGATAAACTATGTTATCTTTACAATCTAACCATAACATACATTGGCTTATTTTACCAATCATTCGTTTTTCATTCTCTCCTTTCTTCATCCATTTTTAGGTGGTTCCTCAAAGAGCATACTACCTGACTTAGTTAATTTAGATATGATATATAAGATATTATTGTTCTGTCAATATTTCATCCGTTCATTAAAAAAGAATCCTCCAGGATTCTTTCATCAACTAATCATCATTTCTTCTTCCAAGCACAATCAGCAGTATACGCAGTATCTGTACGAGTGTAGAAAGCACAGCAGCAACATATGTGAAGGCTGCAGCCCGCAGCATCCCCTTTACATCGTAACGCTCACGATCGCTTATCATTCCATACATGGCAAGCTGTTTAACGGCTCGGGTGCTTGCATTGAATTCCACAGGCAGTGTGACGATTTGAAACAGCAGTATAATGCAGATCATAGCGATTCCTGCATAGAGAATCACCGGTGTGCTTGCGAACAGGAACAATCCCAGAACAAGAACAACCCATCCAAGCTGTGATGCAATATTCGCCATTGGTAACAGACGGTTTCTGAGTCCGATAGCACCATAATGCTCCTTATGCTGAATGGCATGGCCAACCTCATGCGCCGCCACACTGATCGAAGCGATGGAAGTATTGTAGTAGATATCTGGAGAAAGCCGTACAACATGATGCACAGGATCATAATGATCGGAAAGCATACCGCCCTTGGCAACCTCCACATGAATGTTTTGAAGATTATTCATATCCAGGATTCTGCGTGCAACCGTTTCTCCGGTAAGCCCGTGTTCATTGGGAATCTGTTTATATTTATGATAGGCTGCCTGTACACGGGATTGTGCAAGCATGACAACGGCAAACGCTAATATATACAAAATATACTGAGACATATAGGAGTTATTAAACATAAGTATCCTTCCTTTTCTACATATATGTGTTAGTTATTATATCACATCTATACAGGAATTATCAGCAGGATTGCAGAAAGTTTTCTGATATGCATACATGAGCCTTACGCATGGTAAGAAAAAAAGGATACCTGTATGATGATTCCAGATATCCGTTTTGAGCCTACTATTTTACTGCTTCCTTCAATGCTTTTGCAGCTTTGAATTTTGGCGCTTTTGAAGCGGCGATTTCAAGAGGTTCCTTAGTTGCAGGGTTGATTCCCATACGTGCAGGACGTTCGCTGATTTCAAATTTTCCAAAACCAGAGATATCAACTTTTCCGCCTTCAGATAAAGTCTTTGCGATTTCATCAAAAACGGTTTCAACTGCTACAGTTGCATCTTTCTTTGTCATTTCTAATTTCTCAGCAACGACTTCTACTAAAGCTTTTTTATTTAAAATTTCACTCATGTTCATTACCTCCAACATAGCTATATGATACCATCTGGAAGCTCATATTTCAACATTTTTCTCAAAAAAAGATAGTTTTAAATACCCTTTGTTTTTGCGGTTTTTCAAATGTCGGTAAAACTAGAGAACAATAGCAATGACGTTGCCTTTTCCCTTGTTTACCAGCTTCGTCAGGATGTCCTGAAGTCTTGCTCTTGCGGCTTCTGGTATCATGGACAGCTTGGCATTGAGACCGTCGCGAATCAGATCCGACAGCTTTCGCCCGAAGATATCACTATCCCAGATGCTCTGGTCATCACTGCCGTCATCGCGCAGCAGATAGCGGATTAGCTCCTCACTTTGCTCCTTACTTCCGATAATCGGCTCAAAGGTGCTTTCAACATCCACCTTGATCATATGGATGCTTGGTGCTATAGCTTTCAGCTTCACACCATACCGACTGCCCTGCTTGACGACCTCTGGCTTGCTCAGCTGAATATCCTGCAGGGATGCACTCGCAAAGCCATATCCCGTCTGCTTTACCATCTTTAATGCACTTTCCACAGCATCATACTCCCGCTTTGCTTTAGTGTAATCCTGCATCAGGGAAATCAGCTCGGCTTTATCCTTGATCTCATGACCGATAATTTCCTTGAGAATTTCGTTATATAGTCCCGGCTTCACCGTGATATCAACATTTACGATGCCCTGTCCGGTATCGATTGTCGCCAGATTGCTGCCATCGATATATTCATTTTCATTTAATACATCTGTGATATTTTCAACCTCACGAAGCCGATCCACACTGGACATGCTTTCCTGAATCGTATCATGAAAACTTTTCTTCAGCCAGTGATCATCACTTAATACGGCGATCCACTGCGGCATATTGATATTGATTTCAGATACCGGGAATTCATATAATGCCTCTCTTAAAATATCGTGCACATCTTCTTCACTCATATGGTTGACGGCAATAGCCAGAACCGGTACCTCATATTTTTCCTTCAGCTTATCCACTACCGCCTTACAGGCAGGGGCATTTACATCGGCGCTGTTGACGACAACGATAAACGGCTTTCCAATAGCCTTTAATTCATCAATGACCTCCGCCTCTGCTTCGATATATGCCTCTCTGGAAAGATCGGATATCGTTCCATCTGTCGTAACGACAATACCGATCGTGGAATGATCCTGAATAACCTTCTGTGTTCCTGTCTTGGCAGCTTCATTAAAAGGTACAGGCTCATCATTCCATGGTGTGCGTACCATACGGATACCATCTTCATCCTTATAGCCCTTTGCCTCCGGAATGACGTAGCCTACACAGTCCACCAGACGGACATTGACGGTAAACCCGTCATCAAATTCGATGGTTGCGGCATTATTCGGCACAAATTTCGGTTCGGTGGTCATAATTGTTTTACCGACTCCTGCCTGCGGCAGTTCGTCAATCATGCGTGATTTTTCAAATTCATCACTGACATATGGAATAACAGCCTTTTCCATAAACTCCTTGATGAACGTTGATTTGCCGACGCGTACAGGACCCACGATCCCTAAGTATATATCGCCACCGCATCTTTGTGCTATATTCTTTAAAATCTCTGTGGTATTCATTGTTTGTCCTCCCTTAGTCATTCTAAACTTATGATAAAAAGAAGCACTTTATGACTAAACAGACAAAAGAAGAAAAAGAAAAAACAGACGATTTCATCTGTTTCTCAGTAATTGATCAACAACGGATTCCAATACATCATTACAGGCTCCGCAAACAGTTCCTGCTCCGGTTGCATCCTGCACCTCCTGAAAGCTGTTCGCCCCTGCCTCAATCGCTGTTTTAATGTCCCGTACAGAAACACTCATACAGGTACATACGATATCTTCATCATGCATATAGTTACACCTCACTGTAACATAGCATACCCCGATGTATAAGGGGTTATACATTCTTTTAAAAGCAGGTGTATTCCATATACGAGCTCGGATGAGGATGCTTTACAAAAAAAATACGACAGCTAAACACAAACCAGAGGATACAGAACAGAATTATCGCATAATAATATCGCATAATAAAAGGAAGAACCGCTTCCTGTAAAGGCAGTTGTTCCTCCAATATGATTTTCAGCTTTTATGCTTTGTGCTACAGCAGTTATTCTGCAGTTCCCACATCACTCAGGGTCAGTCCCTTATTCTGTTCCAGCGCCCATTTAATTCCCCAGTTATTCATGAATATAATCAGATTTCTTCCCTTCAGATCACGTACCCGCTTGGAATCACTGGTTAGATTGAGCGTATTAGGATCAATGCTTTGATCATCTATCCAGCGGACACATTGAAACGGCAGAATTTCCAGCTTGATGTCTACATTGTATTCACTCTTCAGGCGTTGCTCCAGTACATCAAACTGCAGGACACCGACACCGCCGACGATAATTTCCTCCATACCGATATTGATTTCCTGAAATACCTGAATCGCACCCTCCTGTGCTATCTGGGTGATTCCCTTTGTGAACTGCTTGCGCTTCATTGTGTCTCGTTGTGTAACTCTGGCAAAATGCTCCGGGGCAAAGGTTGGTATTTTTTTGAATTCAAATTTCATTGTAGGATCACACAGGGTATCACCGATCGAGAAGATACCGGGATCAAAAACACCAATGACATCACCGGCATATGCCTCCTCGACGATTTCGCGATCCTGTGCCATGAACTGCTGGGGCTGTGAAAGCTTGATTTTGCGGTTTTGCTGCATATGCATCACTTCCATCCCCTTCTCAAAGCGTCCGGAACAAATACGCATGAAGGCGATACGGTCACGATGCGCCTTGTTCATGTTTGCCTGGATTTTAAAGACAAAGGCAGAGAAGCGCTCATCCATCGGATTGATTTCCCCCTGTGAGGATTCTCTTGGCAGCGGTGAGGTTGTCATATCAAGAAAATGAGAGAGGAACGGCTCTACACCGAAATTGGTTAAAGCACTTCCAAAGAATACCGGTGTCAGCTCTCCCTTTGAAACCAGCTCCTGATCAAATTCCGTACTGGCAATATCGAGCAGCTCACTATCCTCACGCAGCTGTTCAAAAAAATGATCTCCCAAAACCGTACGGAAGGTTTCATCCTGCAATGTCCCCTCGCTTACCTCCGCAGCCTTTTGTCCGTGATCCCCGCCATGAAAGGCGATGATACGGTGATGATCCCGTTCATAAACACCCTTGAATTCCTTACCGGAACCGATGGGCCAGTTCATAGCATAGGTGGAAATACCCAATTCACTTTCAATATGCTCCAGCAGCTCAAAGGGGTTCATGGCAGCACGATCCATTTTATTGATAAACGTAAATACCGGAATCTTACGCAGCAGGCAAACCTTGAACAGCTTCTTCGTCTGTGCCTCGACACCCTTGGATGCATCAATCACCATAACGGCAGAATCCGCAGCCATCAGAGTTCGATAGGTATCCTCGGAAAAATCCTGATGGCCCGGAGTATCCAGAATATTGATACAGAAATCCTTGTATTCAAACTGCAGTACCGAGCTGGTAACTGAGATCCCTCTTTGCTTTTCGATTTCCATCCAGTCGCTGACCGCATGCTTGTTTGCTTTCTTTCCCTTTACACTTCCTGCGGAAAGAATTGCACCTCCATACAGCAGCAGCTTTTCCGTCAGCGTGGTTTTTCCGGCATCCGGATGTGATATGATGGCGAAGGTTCTCCGCCTTTGTATTTCATTGACATAATTCGTCATACAGCTTCCTCCTATGGTTCTATATTTGTAAATATACTCGTATCATTTTTATATAAAACATCCTCATCTACATGGTGATTCCTCCAATACGGTTAGATGACTAGCGTTTTTTATTATAGCATACCCCCTGCTTAAAATCCATAAAACCAAAAAAAATGACGCCTTTTCAGCATCATTCCTTCATTTCATGTTTTAAATCACGCAGCATCAGATCTCTTGCGGATTGCTGTGGATTTTTATCCTCATATAATACCCGGTAGATTTCCTCAATAATCGGCATGTCGATCTGCTTTTCTTTTGCGACCTCGTAAACTACCTTTGCCGTTCGTACACCTTCTACTGTCCTGGTGTTATTTTCCCAGAAATAGCGTGCACTGTTATGAGTGCCGATTTCATAACCGGCCTGAAAGTTGCGGGAGTGTACACTGGTGCAGGTGACAATAAGATCACCGATTCCGGTCAGCCCCATAAAGGTCTCCCTTCGTCCACCCATTGCGACACCATAGCGGATCATTTCCGCAAGACCCCGTGTTATAAGGGCAGCCTTGGTATTATCACCATAACCGACGCCGCTTAGAACACCGCTCGCAACAGCGATTGCATTTTTTAATGCCACGCCAATCTCGCTTCCGATTTCATCATCCTGCCGATATACACGTAGGTATTCATTGGAAAACAGCTCCTGCACAATACCTGCAGCCGCTTCCGACAGAGATACCGCACAGATGGTTGTCAGCATCCGCAAAACAACCTCCTCCGCATGGCTGGGTCCGATTAAGGATACGACACTTTTCAGCTTATTGGCAGGGAGAAAGCGTCGAATGACATTGGACATACGCTCGTTCGTATCCGGATGAAAGCCCTTTGAGGTATTGACGACAATCACCGGCTTTTCTACCAGCGCACCGATTTTCACACACATTTCTTCCACTGCTATGGTTGGTACGGATAATACAATCAGATCCGCATCCCGAACAGCCGTAAGGTCTGTTGTTGCCTTCAGTTGCTCATGCAGCGTCACCTTGGGAAAAAAACGGGAGTTTTGATGATGAAGATTGATATCGTCAATTTCCGCTGGATTCTTACCCCAAAGGATCACATCTCTTGCATTATCAACAAGTACCTGTGCAAGTGCAGTTCCCCAGCTTCCGCTTCCGATTACTACCGTTTTCAAGTTGATCACCTGCTTCTTTCTCTAGCCAGAATTCTCAATGTTGTACCGTTAAAGCCAAATGCTTCCCGCAATCTGTTTTCCAGATAACGCTTGTAGCTGAAATGCAGCAGCTCGGGATCATTCACAAACAGAACAAAGGTTGGCGGTGCCACTGACACCTGAGAGGCATAATAGATTTTCAGCCGCTGTCCCTTGTGTGTGGGCGGCGGTGTCATAAGCTGTGCATCCATAATGACCTCATTCAGCACGTTGGTCTGTATACGAAGCACGGAATAATCATGTACCTCGTCGATGACCGGTAAAATGGTGTGGATCCGCTGCTTCTTTAAAGCGGATACAAACAGAATCGGTGCATAGGACAGATACAAGAACTGTGCCCGGATTTCCTTTTCAATCGTATGCATGGTCTGCTCGTCCTTTTCCACAGTATCCCACTTGTTATATACGATAATAACACCCTTGCCGGCCTCATGTGCATAGCCTGCGACATGCTTGTCCTGTTCACGGATTCCTTTTTCTCCATCGATAACAACCAGAACAACATCGCTGCGCTCAATCGCACTCATCGCACGCAGCACGGAGTATTTTTCAATGCTTTCATATACCTTGCCCCGTTTGCGGATTCCGGCGGTATCTATTACGACATATTCCTTGCCCTCACGCTTAAACGGCGTGTCTATGGCATCCCGTGTCGTTCCTTCAATATTGGAAACAATGACACGCTCCTGGTTCAAAACCGCATTGACAAGAGAGCTTTTTCCTACATTTGGACGACCGATGACGCAGAATTTCGTCATTCCGTCGTATTCGTCCTTTTCTTTTTTTGGCAGTGCATGAATAATGGCATCCAGAACATCCCCGATACCGATTCCATGCGCACCGGAAACAGCCAGCGGATCACCGAGACCCAGACTGTAAAATTCATAGATTGCATCATTCTGTGCAAAATCATCCACCTTGTTCACTGCCAGAATCACAGGCTTTTTCGTACGATGCAGCAGGCGTGCGACATATTCATCATCGTGCGTCAAACCATCTTTGCCGCTGACGACAAACACAATGCAGTCAGCCTCATCGATTGCGATTTCCACCTGCATATTGATTTCCGTTTGAAAATCCTGGTTAGCCAGCTGAATTCCACCGGTATCAATTACGCGGAATTCCCTGGTCAGCCATTCAGCTTTTCCATAGATACGATCACGGGTTACTCCCGGCGTATCCTCTACAATACTTTTTCGTTCACCGATGATTCGGTTAAAAATCGTTGATTTGCCGACATTCGGGCGACCAACAATGGCTACAATTCCATTTATCATATTTGAACTTCAGCTTGCGCTGAATTCACCTCCTATCATGAAAGGGTAGGAATATTCCTGCGTATTTCTTTTACAACCTCCTCGATACTCATATCGGACGTATCGATTTGAATTGCATCCTCCGCCTTACGCAGCGGCGAGGCTTCGCGGTTCATATCCTGATAGTCCCGCTGTTCTATATCACGGTAGATTTCATCATAATCTGCTTTTACATTTTTTTCCAGATATTCCCTATATCTACGCTCAGCCCGTGCCTTTACACTTGCGACCATATAGATTTTCAGTTCTGCATCCGGAAGAACAACCGTGCCGATATCGCGTCCATCCATGATATAGCCCTTATCCTTTGCCATCTGCTGCTGTAAAGCAACCAGACGTTCTCTCACCTTAGGATGTGCAGAAACACTGCTCGCAAGCATGGAAATCTCATTTTCACGAATTTGTTTGGAAACATCCTCGCCGTTAATATATACAGCTCCTGCAGAATCGAAGCTGATTTTGATATCCTCCAGCATAGCGACCAAAGCGGCTTCATCGCCTGCAGCAATACCGCGCTTTTGAGAAGCAAGCGCCGTACAGCGATACATCGCTCCGGTATCCAAATGAGAATACCCCAGCTCCTTGGCTAATATTTTGGCAATCGTACTCTTTCCGGCCGCACTCGGGCCATCAATCGCGATATTTATTTTCATTTTAGATTCCTCCTGCTTTCCATAATGAATAGGCAATAAAGCCAATAATGACAAGCAGCACCAGAATCAAAAAGCATAATACGAAATTCAACAGCTTATTCGTCTTTTCCACACCGTCAGAAAGATCAGTCAGCTCATCCTCATATTCATCCATCTGTACACGGAGCTGTTGTGTTTCCTCTAACAGCTTCTTATGTAAGACAGCCTGCTGCGGCGCATCCTTTTTCACAGCTGCAGGGGCTTCCTCCTCATCCACAGCATCCTCCATCATCACCGGCTGAATAACCTTTTTTGCGTTACGTACAGGAGGCTGTTCCTTTTGGATTTCCTGTACTTCCTTCGCTTCGGTTGTCTGCTGCGGCGCAAAGGCTTCAACGATTGGCTCCTCCTGTACACTTGCATACTTCGCATAGGATGTGTCTGTCGTTTCCTCCGTATATGCAGGAACCTGCGTGTCTGTTTCTTCTTCTGCCGGTGCAGCTGCCATTACAGGGGCTTCCTCCTCCTTTAGAAGATTCTGTACCTGCATTGCGATATCGTCCCGGCTCAGAATGGTTTTCTTTGGTTCTTCCGCTTCCGGCTCTTCCTGGATTTCCTGTATGTAATGCGAACGCTTCGCCCGATTTGCGGCATTCAGCTGATACAGAATATCAGCCTGCGTATTATCGCTTTCTCTGGTACCCTTGCGTATATTATATTCCCGCACTTCCTTAATGAAATCATCCAGATATTCATTGGTAAAGGTATCATCCACAGGCGGACGCTCGATCGAATCCTGTTCTTTCTTTTCCCGTACAGGAGTATATTCTTCATCACTGCTGATATTGACCCTTTTAAAAATAGACGAGTCAAATTTCTTCAGCGTTTCCTCCTGCTCCTGCACGACGCCTTCCTCTGTGTGCAGGGTTTTATCTATATTATTATCAGTTTCAATGGATTTTCTCAATTCCGCATATTTTTTCACTCTTGATAGCTTTTCCATCTGATTACCTCCCAATCTAACAACCATTATAACAAAAATAAAGGTTCTTGGATATGCATATTCTTTAAGAAATCATACTTTTTAAGCCGTTTCACAAAAGAAAAGCTGCACTGGCAGCTTTTTAGTCTTTTGCTCTTCCGGAATATTTTCCATCCGATGTGTTTACAAGCACCATTTCATCCTGATTGATGAACAGCGGCACCTTGATTTCCAGGCCGGATTCCAGGGTTGCATTCTTGCTGGCGGAGGTAGCTGTATCACCCTTGACAGCAGGCTCGCATTCCACGATCTGCAGCGCCACCTTGTCCGGCAGAATTACACCGAGAATCTCACTTTCAAACATGGAGATATTGACGTTATCGTTTGGCTTCATGAAGTTCATTTCCCATTTCAGACGATCCTTTGGGATTTCAATCTGTTCATAGGTTTCATTGTCCATGAATACCAGAGCATCATCCGTATCATACAGATACTGCATTTCCTTTTTTTCGATATGAGCAGGTGTGATTTTATCTCCACCGCCCCATGATAATTCTACATTGGATCCCGTTCTCAGGTTTCTGACCTTAGCCTTTACCACCATTGCAGAACGAGCTGTTTTATTCTGACTCTGTTCCAGCACAACGAAGATTTCTCCATCCTGCTGAATTGTCATACCAGGTTTTAAATCATTGGAACTGATCATACGATATTCACCTTTCCTTTATTATTTTTTTATGTCCTATTCTATTTTATAGGATTTAACGCATTTGTCAAATTTTTTATGAAAAAAAGTCTGATTTTTTTCACATCAGGCTTTTGAAACGAATACTGTCCGCATATAGCATCAGGGATAAAAAGACCGCAAGATACAAATACCAGAAGGTTGCCAGGTCAAACAGCTCCTGCCTTACTTCATAGCAGCCAAGAAAGACAACAACGAAACCAAGGGCTATGAGGAAATCTCTGACTTCCAGTGCCCTGCAATTTGCACTTCGGTAAAACAGCCGGGCAGGCAGGAGCAATACAGCATACAGCGGTACCAGCAGATAGGCTGATTCATTTACAATCAGCAGCAGATTGCCAAGGCCTGCAAATGCCAGAAACATAAGGGTACTCAATAGGATTGTCAGCATGTAAAACCACCTCTTTCCTAGTCTGGTTCATCAGAGCCTAAATATACAACATCCAGTATGCTTCCATCCTCGCTGTCAAAGACCACCCGCATATGTACCTGCCCCTTGGGATGAGTGTAAGCAACATCGATTTGATTTTCGTGCCTTGTAAACTGAAAGACGGCATTGCGAAACAGCTGTTCCCATTGTGTTGGCAGCTTTTTTGCTTCCTGTATATCCTCCTCCTGCTCCAACTCCTCCGTGCTTATCTCTTTTTCCGCCTCCTGCTCTTGCTGCAGCTTATCCAGATACCTGCTGCAGGAGCGAATGGCGTACAGATCATAGCTTTCCTGCAGCTCATGCACACTGGAAAAGGCCGCAACGCGCTGCAGGAAGAAAGCTAAAAAGCATAAAAAGATCAAGAGAAGCAGCAGGGCATACAGGCTGATAAAGCCCTTATTATTCACATGCAAGCAGCGCCTCCTGGCGGTGCTTGTTCCGTGTCCATATAACATACATGCATTCCTTTCGCTTTTGAAACTGCAGGCTGTCCACATCCTGTAAGAAAATCTCATACCCATCCTTTCGTACCAGACGCCTTCGATCAAAAACCAGACGCTGCTCTTTTTTACGGTATGTAAAGAGAAGTGCCTCCTCCTGTATGGACAGTGCTCTGCTTTGTACCAGCAGAACGCGCAGCTGTGCTATGGCAATACGGTCCTCATTGTAATACAGCGGTTTCTGCAGGCGCTGCAGGGTGGAAGCAAGGGGAACCAGAAGCAGACAGGAAATGCCGACACAGCTGAAGGCCACAAGCACCTCCACCAGGGTGAAGCCTTGCTTATTCCTGATAGACTTCTTCCACTGCATCATTTTCAAACTCCCCTGCATTCTGTTCCATCGTATGAGTCATCAGCGCACACTGCAGGCAGATCAATGCCAGTATACCGAGAATCATCAACAGAAAGAGTGCTTCACTCAGCACAATTCCGCGTCTATCGTACATCGAGACGCCCACTTCCCAGCTGTGCCACCAGTTGTATCGAGGAGGAGGCATTGCGGCAGTGCAGTGTAAATGCCTGGGATATCGTGCCGTGTGGGGTGTAGTGAAAGCGAAGCGTATCACAGCTTGTGGTTTTCTGCAGGGGATATTGTTTATCATCCTTATACACATTGCTGCCGCGAAGCTGTATCGTAACATTTTTATGAAGCTTCATCGCCTCTGCCTGCGCCTGTATACAGAGCTCTCGTATCTGCTGAGCATCCATACGCAAAAGGATTCCCTGCTGTCGGTTTAACAGCGGTGTCACCAGTAGGATAACGGATAGCAAAAGCAAAACAAGCAGCATTTCCACCAGCGTGAACCCCCTATCGCACAGCTGCCTGTCCATTGCTGATTTCAATTGTATCTCCATTCGGACAGCGGCGCTGTGTCTCCTTCAAATATCCCCTGCTGATTAAATCAGACATGCTTTTGGGCGGGCTCAGATTTTCCACCTCATACAGTACAATTTGCGCGTTGGCAACCTCAATCAATGCCTCACAGCCCTTACTGCGAATGATTTTTTCCTTCTGCTGGATGTTTGGCAGAGTCAGCAGAAATATAAGTGCGATGATGGACAATACGATCATCATTTCCAGAATGGTAAAGCCCTTGTTATTTTTCATAAAGCTCCTTTCTACAGCTGTTCCAGCATGGATAGCGGAATCAGCATGATTTGATAAACAAGTAAAACAACTACGCCTACAAAGCCATAGGCAATGCATTGTACAATGACCGCAAAGCGCTTCAGCAGCCGCTCCCAGGCTCTTTCCTGCTGCTGCAGTCCACTTTGCAGCATAGTGCACAAAGAGCCGGTAGAGCTGCCAATGCGAAAGGACGTTTTGAAGGTGTCATTCAACAGCGGCTCCTGCTCGATGACACACAGCATATCCTCCCCATTCTGCAGCCGCAGCATCAAGTGCCTGTGCAATTCACAAAACAGCGTTTCCTTGCAAAGCTGTTCCAGATACTGCAGGGCAATTCTGGTCGGAATCCCCTGCTTGAGCAGCTCGATCATATATCCGCTAAACAGATAGGATTCCACATGGGACGCCAGTGCACACAGATGCTTGTTCCTTAGAATCAGGGCATTGCGTATCCTTGGCTTATGCTTCAGATACAACAGCAGTATGGCGAAGCAGACACTGCACAGCGCAAGCATGCGGCAGCCGTTTTGTAAGAGTGCGACGCCAAACAGCAGTCCCCCAAAATCTTCTCCCTGTTCAAAGCTTTGCAGCATCTGGGGAATGATCGATGTAGTGAAAACCAGCAGCATCACATACGCAAACAGAAAAATCGCAAAGGGATAGGCTGTCTTTTTCAGAAATTTGGAAAGTAATGTATGTTCGAAATCATACAGACACAGGGCACTTTCTATTGCCTTGCTCAAGGAGGTGATCTGCAAAAAGAAGCTGAGATGCTCATAAAAGCGCCCGCTTCCCTGCCTGCTTAAAATTTCTTCTATACTGCAGCCCTGCTCCAGCTCTTTTCTTATTTGTGTGCTATCCTTGCCAAGCAGCTGCAACGCTTCCAGATACGGATAGCCGTTGAGCAGCAGATCATGCAAATAACGCCAGTCGTCATTGCGCATACGGAAGGTCGATGACGGCTTCCTTCTGTGAAATGATTCCTTTTGAAACAGCAGCTTGAATTTCTTCAAAGATATCGTGATGCTCCTTAGGCACCTGTCCTTCATGGAAATAGGCATCCAGCTCTCTTTGTTCCAGAATTTCATAAATACACACCCTTTCATCCGTGCCGTTCTTCTTGTACAGACGCTGTGCACATACAGCACTCAATGTATGGTACAGCTCCTCATTGTGCAATCCAAACTCATTTAGTCGCTTGATTGCTTCCGTGCAGCATTTCGCATGAATCGTCGTAAAAATCAAATGGCCGCTCAATGCACAGCGCAGCAGCATGCGTGCAGTAACGGGATCACGTATTTCACCAATCATGATGACATCGGGATCATGACGCAGCAGTTCCTTGATTCCTTCTTCATAGGTAAAGCCTCCTGCTTCATTGATCTGAAGCTGCAGATAGCTGTCATCGAAGATTTCGATTGGATCCTCCAAAGAAACGACATGCAGCTTATTTTCCAAAGCAATCCGCTTTAAAATCGCATGCAAGGTCGTTGTCTTCCCACTGCCTGTAGGCCCGCTGAGGACAATCATTCCGCTTCTTGTTCTTGTCCAGTTCAAAAAGCTGTCTGTCTGTTTCTGGTTCATGCTCAGCTCCTCAAGCCGGATTTCTTCATGATTGTTCAGCACACGCAGAACTGCCGTCTGTTTTTCCAGCGTCGGCAGCAGCGAGAAACGAAAATACAACAGATTTCCGCGAAATTCGTATTGAAAATTACCACTCTGCGGCTGTAGGGTATTTCCAAGATCCAGATTGCTGATATACTTCAGATAACAGAACAGACCCTCATCAAATGCCCCGTTTTGAATGGTTTCCAGACCATTCCATCCGCGCACCTGTACATGCAGCTTATGATGCATCAGCGTCAGATGCACATCCGTCACTCGTTTGCGCTCCACCATGTGCAGCATCTGTTCAAGCTTTTCCTTCATACTCTCACCTTCTTTCTTTATACATACTTCTATACGTTTTAAAACACCCAAAATCCTAAAATATCCCGAAAAAAGTAAAAAAAAACGGAAATATATCCGTTTTCATTAAAAATGTATCATTTTAACTTCTTTTTCATTGTTTTTACTGCGGTTTTATAGCCATGCTTTTCATAAAGCTTTTGCGCACTGCGGTTTTCCTGCAATACGTTTAATTCTACATATTCCAGCTCGCGTACCCTGGCCCAGTGCTCAACCTCCTGTAACAGCCGATTACCGATTCCAAGTCCTCTGGCTTCCCTGCTGACAACAAGATCCATTAAGGTGGCATAGGCATGCGGAATCACATAGGAATCCGCCGGAGTCAGCTGCTTCATCACCAGTGCCAATCCGAAAATACAGGAATTTTCCATAGCCAGCAGAATATCACAATCCGGAAGCCGGATCATGGTCTTTAAAAATTCCTCATCCTGCATTCCTCTGCAGTAACTGAAGGGCTGCAGCCGCGCCATGTCCGCATATAAAACCTCATACAGTCTCAGAATTTCCTGTATATGAGACTGCGTCGCCGTAATGATGGTCATAATCAGAGCTGCAGATATGGGTTGTAGCGAAACTCCATATCCAGCGTTGTATCAGGCCCGTGTCCCGGAAACACTTTCAAATCAGGAGACAGGGTTTCCCGGATCATGCGCAATGTCTGCATCATTTTGGTATTGCTGCCGGTAGGCAAATCTGTACGGCCGATGCTTCCCTGAAAAATCACATCTCCGCAAATCAGCTTATCATCCCATAGCAGCATGGTGCTTCCCTCACTGTGCCCCGGTGCATCAATGGCACGAAGCGTAAAAGCTCCGATTTCATTTTTTCCAGGCTTCAGCTTGGTTACTGGACTGTTGACAACAACAGGCGCCTGATAGGAGAAGTTCAGCATCGGATCCTGCAGCATCGCCATATCCAGCTCATTGATATACACCGGACAATGATATTTTTTTACAAGTGCATCCACTCCGGCAATATGATCAAAATGACCGTGTGTCAGCACGATTGCATCAACAATACCATCCTGGGAATCAATCGTTTCCTGCAGCTTAGCCGATTTGCTGCCCGGATCAATGATCAGTACATGATGATCTTCCCAAAGCAGATAGGTATTTACCTGTACCATACCTAAAACAAATATATCCATCTTTTTCATGTCAGTCACCGAATAAAAAAGACCGTAGTCGGCCCTTCTTATTTTTTCTCCTTATGTAAAGTTTTCTTGTTACAACGTGGGCAATATTTCTGAATTTGCATACGTTCTGGATTTTTACGTTTATTACGTGTCCCGATGTAGTTTTCTTCGCCACATTCTGAACATTTGAACGTGATTCTATCTCTCATGTTGTCCCTCCTCGTACTTGCTTGAAAATTATATCATACTCTTTACAAAAAAGCTAATACTTTTTGAAAAACTCTTCTAAAACTTCTGGCATGATATTATAGGCGCAAAGGTTACCTGCAACACTTTGATCATTCGTCGCAGATTCCGGCACGGAACAGGCAAATGCAACCTTCGCTTTTTTATCGTATGGCGCATAGCCAATGAGTGAAGCATTGGTATAATTACCGACCTCGGCAGTACCGGTTTTGGCTGCCACCTGTACATTTAATCTGTTGATTGGATCTATCGCATGCTCTCCGGAAACAATCTGACGAAAGCCCATCTGAATCGTTTCCAGATCCTCTTTACTTCCCGGCAGAGCGGATAATACGTTTGTTTTATTCTCATAAACAGTGTAATCTGTATTTACCTCCGTAGCCGTATTGACCAGCTTCGGCTGCACCTTTTTACCGCCATTGGCAATAGTAGCCGCATACTGCACAAGCTGAATCGGTGTGTAGCTGTCATACTGACCGATGGCATAGTCCATAAGCAAACCTGCCGCCTGTGTGTTACCTGTAAAGCCCTGTGCCTCATTGGGTACATCCAGACCAGTTTTCGTACCAAGACCAAACATGGAATAGTAATTCCGCATAAGCTTAAAGGTTTTCTGAGCCATGGCATCTGTGATTCCCAATGGCTGATCGTAGGCATATGTTCCTCCGGCCAGTTTGATGACCGACTTAAACATATAGACATTACTGGATACCGCCAGGGCACGAATCGAATTTACTGCACCATAACGGTCAAATGATCCTTTGGTGTTTGTACCAGCAATTTTCATTGGCTCATCCACCTCGGTACTGTAACGGGTTTGTACACCCTGATCCAGCATCATATAAACCGTCGCACCCTTTACAACAGAACCGGACGCAAAGGCATCCAGATACGCACCACTGGAGTAATTCTGAATTTTTCCATCCTCATCCAGATATTTGCCGCTCATTGCATAGATTTCACCGGTTTGCGGATTCATTAACACAACAATCGCCTTTTTGAACTTTTCACGCCCTGTTGTCCCCGCATACTTTTTCAGTGTATCCTCCAGTATAGCATCCACCTTTTTTTGTAATTCCACATCAATGGTCAAATGCAGATCATATCCGTTTTTCCCGCTGCTGGTTTCATTCATAATCGCCGTACCATCGGAATCATAAGATATGTCACTGACCCTCGGTGTACCGCTGAGCAAGTCCTCATACTGCTTTTCCAAACCGCTCTGCCCGACGCGATCGGTTAAGGAATATCCCATCGCCTCATAATAGGAACGAAGCTCGGAGGGCACTCCCTGCTTGGATGAGGTTATGCTTCCCAACACATCACGCAAGGTATCTTTATATGGGTACTCCCGTTTCCAGGAGCCCAGATTCACATCAAAGCCGCGGTATTTATCCTTGTTCTCCATCAGCTTTGCGACACTGTCACTATCCACATCCTCCAGAATCACCTTATTCTGGTTATTCGGCAGCTTGCGCATGGCAAGATACACATAAAATGCATCCTTGGTGTCATCATCAGCAAGCTCATCCACCATTTTCATCGTGATCCGGCTTCTGATTTTCTTTTCCTGTTCCTCAACTGTCAGTGTTTCCTTTTCCTTGGCACTCAGCAGATTTTGCCCGGAATCCTTGTTTCCTTTATCATCCGTATGTAAAAACATATACAAATCCTGATAATCGGAATTTGTCATGCCCTTATGATCCACCTTGAAGTCCTTGGCAAACGTCTGTGCCAGCTTCCACTGCTCCTCACTTGTCGCATCCTTTGGAGGAAAATAAACAATATTATGAGAGGAAACGGTTTTTGCGATCACCTTGCCGTTACGATCCAGCATTTCTCCGCGAGCAGTACTGTCCGTCTGCTTCTGGGAAGAATAATTTTCCAGCTTGGCGGCATAATCCTCCTGGCTTCTTATCTGCAAAAATACCAGACGTACCGATACAACTGAAAATATAAGACATATTATAATACCGAAAATAAAGATGCGCCTGTTTACAATTTTGAAATAATCGTTCTGCGTCTTCAAAACATCGGAGCTTCTGCTTAATTTCTTTTGATCCAGATCTCGAAAAGGATTTCGTATCATACGCACACCTCCTGCCCATTAGTATACCATAAACAAAATAGTGATTCCATACATTTAAAGATTTGTAAGATTTTTGTAATGCACGCTGACTTACGCATGGAAAGCAATACATAAGCACAGGCTTTATCGAATACCCTGATATGTTCCCTGCTGCATATATCCTATAAAAATCAAGCATATATATCTTATACAATACCGCTACAATAAGCTATCTTACACATCCCATTTGAGCCTGTTCCAGAAAGGCTTGGATTGCTTTTCCTAAGGAACTTCTGCTATAATGAAAACATGAGGTGAAACCAATATGAAAAGAACAAATACAAGAAGCATACAGGTTCGCGATTTACAGATTGGCGGGCAAAACAGAGTTGTTATACAGTCCATGTGCAACACACGGACAAGTGATATAGAAGCTACGGTAGCACAGATTTTACAGCTGGAGCAGATTGGCTGTGAGCTGGTACGCATGGCCGTGATAGATGAGAAGGATGCAGCCGCTATTACAGAAATCAAAAGGCGTACACATATCCCGCTCGTTGCGGATATTCATTACGATTACCGTATTGCTATTGCAGCCGTGAAGGCGGGTATTGATAAGATTCGTTTAAATCCGGGAAACATCGGAGGAAAAGAAAATGTAGAGGCTGTTGTCAAGGTATGCAAAGAGCATCACATTCCAATCCGCATCGGGATAAACAGCGGTTCTCTGGAAAAGGATATTCATGAAAAATATGGCAGACCGACAGCCGAGGGAATGATGGAAAGTGCCCGCCGCCATGTTCAGATTCTGGAGGAGCTTGATTTCCACGATATCTGTCTGTCCTTTAAATCTAGCGATCCACTGCTTTGTATAGATGCCTATCGCTTAGCAGCTACCACCTTCCCCTATCCGCTCCATCTTGGCGTAACAGAGGCAGGCACCTTTATAGGCAGTGCAATCAAAAGCAGCATGGCACTGGGTACGTTGTTAAATGAAGGCATCGGTGATACGATTCGAATCAGCGTTAACGGGGATCCGGTAAATGAAATCACGATCGTAAAGCAGCTGCTGAAATGCTGCGGACTCTTAAAAAATACGCCGAATCTGATAGCCTGTCCGACCTGTGGCAGAACCGCATGGGATATGCAGCCGGTTGTAGATGAAATGGAGGCGTTCCTGCAGACGATTAACTGTGATGTAAATGTCGCCATTATGGGCTGTGCAGTAAACGGGCCGGGAGAAGCAAAGCATGCGGATATTGCTATAGCAGGAGGGCGCAATGAGGGGCTGCTTATAAAAAAGGGTACTATCATCGAAAAGCTGCCACAGGAACAAATCGTTGCACGGTTAAAGGAAGAAATTCTGGCATTTGAAAAGGAGCATTGCAAG
This sequence comes from Erysipelotrichaceae bacterium 66202529, assembly GCA_017161075.1. Taxonomy (NCBI): domain Bacteria; kingdom Bacillati; phylum Bacillota; class Erysipelotrichia; order Erysipelotrichales; family Erysipelotrichaceae; species Erysipelotrichaceae bacterium 66202529. Next base: position 2,298,076 of record CP046174.1, read on the forward strand.
AGTACCCTTTAAATAAGGACTCCGTTGCTTAATAATGTTATACACACATATCCTGTATAAGCTCCATCATGATTTTATAGTCTCATAGCTTTTAAAGGCACTGCTCACCGTGGTGCCTTTGTTTTTTTGTTTGATTTTTCTATATGCTGATGGATTTTACTGGAAAATAAAAAAAAGACCGCCTGTTTTACGGGCTTTGAAACGACTCCTTTCATTTGGTTGTCCAAACTTTGGTGGTTCACTTCATTCTTACTCGCTTTGCATAATGCTGTAATTGACGGCCAATCATTCTGTGCATTTCTGAGTAAGACCCGCTACATATCCGGTCTTTTTCCTTTGTTTTCAGAATTAGCTTTAATTCCTTTATTACCCTTGCAGTTCTTCTGCATTACATCCAGTATGATTACAAATAATAGCCCATTTCAATGCGGACGGCATGATTTTCTATATCCTGGTTGCTTTTGAAAGAAAGATCGCAGCCCAGGAATACGAAGCCGTTTCGCAGATAGCACTGTATTGCAGGGTCGTTGCAGGACTGTGTTTCCAGTACAATACAGCGAATCCTGCGCTCCTTCGCCAACTCCTTGACATGCTGTAACAAAAGCGTTGCACAGCCTCTGCCGCGATATGCAGGCGTTACATATATATTGGAAATGCGCAGTCTCTGCGTCCAGCTTTCCATACAAATTTCCATAAGAGCGATGACCTGTCCAGCCTCACGAACAGCAAACAGCTCAGGATTTTCCAGCCATTCACTGCACCACACATCATCAAAACCGCACGCTAGCGGCTCGATAAGCTTTGTGCGTTTAAACATCACACCGAAGCAGTCATCACCCTGTTTGGAAATTGCTTCATAAATATAGGAAGTAACATATCTGACTTGTAACGCCTTCTCCTTATAGTCCGCAATGTCCAGCCTGCATAGCTCCATCGTTAAACACCCGCCTTGATTTTTTCCATGATCTGCTCATCAAACACACCGCTTCGCAGCATGGCGATTTCCTGGCGGTATGGCGGATGATCCTCCACATACGGCGTTTCCAGAATTTTCACAACATCCTTCACACGCTCATTATGCACAATGGCATTCAGCTTATCAAAGCCGATTTCTCCAAAGCCGATATTCGCATGCCGATCCTTACGTGCCCCCTGTACATTTTTAGAATCATTGATATGCATGCAGACCAGACGGTCAAGACCAATCACTTTGTCAAATTCATCCAGGATTTGATCAAAATCTGATAAATCATATCCAGCATCATGGATATGGCACGTATCCAGACATACACGCAGACGGTCACCATAGACTGCATGATCCATCAGATACCGGATATGGGCAAAGGAATATCCGATTTCACTGCCCTTTCCGGCCATTGTTTCGATTGCAATCTGTACATCCTGAACGTCCGTCATCGCCTGATTCAGACCCTCGACAATCTTTTTCAGACCTTCCTCTTCTCCGGCCTTTACATGACTGCCCGGATGCAGAACCAGTACGGTTGCACGCAATGCCTGTACACGGGCAATCTCCTTTTGTAAAAACTCCACACCCAGCGTAAAGGTTTCCTCACGAACACAGTTAGCCAGATTGATGATATATGGTGCATGAACGATCATACTGCTTTCTTCGATCCCGTGCTCCTTCATAAGCGTGTGTGCTTCTTCAATTTTCAACTCGCTCATTGCCTTGCGCCGTGTATTTTGCGGTGCTCCGGTATACAGCATAAACGCATTGGCACCATAGCTGATTGCTTCCTTTACCGACCCCAGCACATAATCCGGTGCAGACATGGAAACATGACATCCTAGCTTCATTCCTGACCTCCCCGTTTTTCCATAACCTTCTGCTTTGCACGCTCCTTTTTCTGACGCTGGATATCCTCCTGAATCATCTGACGGCGTGCCTTGCGTTTCAGCTTTTCCACTTCCTGCTTCCGTTTCACCTTATATCCCGGCTTTACTTTTTTCTTTTTCTTTGAGACGATTTTAGAAATCTCCTTTTCCAGCGGATCATCCTTTTTCACCTTTTTGCGGTGCAGCGGCTCCAAATCGCTCCAGGTACCGTTTTTTAAATTGCGATGCTTAAAGCCGATTCCCTTTATCTCCAGAGAGCGGATCATCGCATCATCCTGCTTCTTATACAGGGCATAACAGATTCCATCCCTGCCGGCACGTCCGGTACGCCCGCTGCGATGAATATAATAATCCAGCTCTCTTGGAAAGCCCAGAGAAATAACGTGAGAAATTCCTTCGATATCAATACCGCGCGCTGCGATATCCGTTGCCACGACATAGGATTTCTGAATATTCACCAAATCCTTCATAGCCTTTGTACGCTCTCTTGGTGTCAAATCCCCATGCAGCTCAATGATGCCATATCCCGTATCCCGCATCATAGCGGCTACACTTGCGGCCTGGGTTCTTGTATTTGCGAAAATCAGACATACATAAGGCGTAAAGGTCGGTAACAGCTCTAACAGCTTTTCCTCATAGCTCTTTTCCTGACACGGAATCAGCACATGCTCGATTTTTGGATGAAAATCGCTTTGTTCCTGAATATGTACGGTACTCGGATTATCCATATATTTCTTTAAAAACTGCTGCAGAGCGACCGGAATTGTAGCGGAGAAGCTCATCATCTGTAAATTCTTTTTCATTTTTCCGGCAATGGCATCCACATCCTCCAGAAAACCGAATTCCAGCGTCATATCTGCCTCATCGACAACCATGATATCCGCAGTATCCACGCGCAGCGTCTGTTCCTTCAGGAACAAATCCCTGATACGTCCCGGCGTTCCTACAACGATATGCGGCTGTACCTTTAATTGCTCATTCATTCTTGATTTTTCCATACCGCCCGTAATCAAACGGATTCTAAGCATTGGATCTGCCTCACTCATTTTGTCACAGCGATTGAAAATCTGCAGGGCCAGCTCTCTGGTTGGCGCAGTAATCACCGCCTGAATCCCTGATTGACTGCTATCCACCTTTTCCATAATCGGAATCAGAAAGGAATGTGTTTTTCCGGTACCTGTATCTGAGATTCCGATGATATCTCTCCCCTTACAGGCAAGTGGAATTACAGCCTGCTGAATAGGAGTTGGCTCTTTGAAGCCCTCCAGGTTTATAAATTTTTTCGTGGCTTCACGAAAGTTGTAATCTGTATATTTGCTCATAAAATACCTCCTTATACGAATAAGCAGCCTCTTTATTATACAGGAAATCTCAAAGTTGTAAAACAATTTCTTTTTCCCTGCTATTTACCTACAATTCTGATACAGCGCTTATCACATATATGCTTATTATGGCATAATCAGCGGCAAAATTCTATGCATCTGCGTTTCTTTTCCTGTATAATGGAGAGGAGGTGAAGATAATGGAAGTTATAAAGGTCGTTCCCCGTGGATATTGCAAGGGTGTTATCAATGCCATCCAGCTAGCGAAAAAAACAGCGCAGCTGCATCCGGATACACCGATTTATGTACTGGGTATGCTGGTGCATAATTCCTATGTTATGCGGGCATTGAAGGAGCTGCATATTTATCCCGTTGATGATAAAGCAAAAACAAGACTGGAGCTGCTGGATGAAATCGACGAAGGTATCGTTATTTTCACAGCGCATGGCATATCGCCTGCAGTTAAGGAAAAGGCAGCACAAAAGGGACTGCAATGTGTGGATGCCAGCTGTCCTGATGTAATGAAAACACAGGACATTGTGACAGAGCAGCTGAAAAAGGGCTGTGATGTATTGTATATTGGAAAGCCGCATCATCCGGAGGCAGAGGCCGTTGTTTCTCTGAGTGCGAAGGTGCATCTGATCAGCACAGAAAAGGATGTAGAGCAGCTGCCTGCTATGGAGCCTGTATTTGTTACAAATCAGACAACTATGTCAATTTTTGATATAGAAGCGCTGTTTGAAGCCATCCGCAAACGCTATCCCAATGCGGTATTCTGTGAGGAAATCTGCAATGCCACACGGATTCGGCAGCAGGCAGTTGCGGATTTGAAGGATAAGCAGATTGATGTTCTTTATGTTGTCGGTGATAAATATTCCAACAATTCCAACCGCCTTGCCCAAATTGCCCGTGATCAGGGCATACAGCAGGTATATCTCATCGATGATGTTCAGGATGTACGAGAGGAACATTTACAGGATGTACAGCGTGTGGCAGTTACTTCCGGTGCCAGTACACCAACCTATCTGACAGCACAGGTGATTGAGTATCTGGAAGCTTATATCCCCGGCAAACCGAAGCCGGAAATCCGACTATCTGAAATATTGTAGGCATATTGTAGAAAAGCCAGTGATTCCCCGCAGATGTAACTGCAGCAGAGATCACTGGCTCTTTTATGCATCAGCTCTTTTCAAAATACTGAGCAAGCTGATTCTTTATTTCATGATACCAGAGCTGAATCGGATGTGTGATAAGATGCAGCCGCATCATTTCCTCAAATGTCAACTGATCAACAAGCATGGCGTCTATGGTTTCTTGTTCCTGCAGCTGCAGCTTGTCAAGCTCCACAGGATATTGCAGCAGATAATGATCATAAATCCCCTGTCCCTTGCGTTTTCTTTTGAATTTGTGCAGCTGATCCAGTGTACATTCAATACCGGTTTCCTCATACAGCTCACGCTGTGCACCTTCGATCGAGCTTTCCCCATGCAAAACAGAGCCGCCGGTGACCTCCCATAAGAGTCCACCTGGCTTACAGGCATCGCGCTTTGTCAGCAGCAATCTGCCATCAAAGGTAAAGGTCCAAATAAATACAACGATATGATACAAGCCCTCCGGAATTGGTTTCCCTCGTATTTGCAATTTATTAACGGGCTGCTCCTGTGCATCATACAAATCCCAAAGCTCCATAATCATCACTTCTTTCCAGTTAGTATTATACCAGAAAGTATACAGATATGACAGTCCTGATCTGTATGGTTAAATTCATAAAGTATATCGCAAAGGCAAAGCAGTACGCAGCAAGCAGCCACAAGATTGTTAAGTGCTTTTCTATATCCCACTTTAAAATTGAAATATGGTCATTCAATATGGCAAATCAATGACAAGATATGGCTTCTTGTTATATTGAAATGATATACTTCCCCTTACTTACTTTTGATTGCATTGCGTTTTCTTTCTATAATGAATAGTACCCCTGCTCTCAAAGAAGCCTGTGCGACTATAGCGTTTTTGTATAAGCTGAGAAAAGAAAAAGGAACGGTTAATCAGTCCAGTTCCTTCAGCTTTTTTTCGATTTTTTTTATTTTCCCGGCAGCGGATGCATAGCCTTCATGATACGGCTTTGTTCCGGCTATAATTTTTTTCTGCTTATCCAGAATATATGTCCAGTATTCTTTAAACAGTGGATGCTGGTCCAGATGTATACCGAACAGATATTGTTCCTCACGCATTATGCAGGGTGCCTTATGTACCGACAGCAGCTGGTAATAATGATGATCCTTTACCAGCTCCTCAGCATCAATCGTAAAACCGTTTTCATGCAGCCAGCGCCGCATATCCTCCATACGGGAGTTGCATTGCAGGATGATTTGCTTATAATGTTCCACCTTGTCCATCCCCTGTGTCAGAATATGACATATCGTATCAAAGCCCATGCCGGCAATAATCACAACCTCCACATCATCGCCAAGTCCCTGCAGACCGTCGCACAGCCTTGTCGTGATAGCATCCTGCAGACCGCATTGAGCTATCGCCTCCTGTGCACGGGACAAAGGACCCTTACGAACATCACAGGCATAGACATGCGAACACTTTCCTGCCTGTATAAGAGCAACCGGCAACAGACCGTGATCGCAGCCGATATCCGCCGCGATGCAGTTATCCTGCACCATATCAAAAATCGTATGTAAACGGGTGCTCAGCTTCATTACGGTTTATCAACAAAATCCTTCAGTCTTTTGGAGCGGGTAGGATGCTTCAGCTTACGCAGTGCCTTCGCTTCAATCTGACGGATACGCTCACGGGTTACATTAAATTCCTTGCCAACTTCCTCCAGTGTGCGGGTTCTGCCGTCATATAGTCCAAAACGCAGACGCAAAACCTTTTCCTCACGCTCGGTAAGTCCCTGCAGCACAGTATTGATTTCATCCTTTAACAGCTGATTATTGGCATATTCATCCGGTGACAATGCTTCCTTGTCTTCGATGAAATCTCCCAGATGGGAATCATCCTCTTCCCCGATCGGTGTTTCCAAAGAAACAGGCTCCAGCGCAATTTTTTGAATCTCACGCACCTTTTCCGGAGAGATATTTTCCATTTTCGCTGCAATTTCCTCAGCAGATGGATCCCTGCCCAGATCCTGTACAAGCTGACGCTGAATACGTGTCAGCTTATTGATGGTTTCCACCATATGTACCGGAATACGAATCGTTCTTGCCTGATCCGCAATCGCACGCGTAATAGCCTGACGAATCCACCATGTCGCATAGGTGGAAAATTTAAAGCCCTTCGTGTAATCGAATTTTTCCACTGCCTTTACCAGACCCATATTTCCTTCCTGAATCAAATCCAGGAACAGCATTCCACGTCCGACGTACTTCTTCGCAATGGAAACAACCAGTCGCAGGTTGGCGGAAATCAGCTTTTTCTTGGCTTCCTCATCCCCATCCTGAATGCGCTGCGCAATCTCTGGTTCCTCCTTTGGATCCAGCAGCTCTACGCGTCCGATTTCCTTCAGATACATTTTTACAGGATCGTTAATTTTGGTATGGGAAGAATTTGCAAAGGACTGCTCCAGATTTTCAATATCGGCTGCCAGAGTATCCTCTTCATCCGTATCATCATCCAGAAAATCAATATCGTCATCGTCCGCTGTGGCAAGCGCATCATCATCCAGCAGATCGACGTCATCATCCTCGTTCTTTACTTCAATATCATTATCGGCAAACCATTGGAACAGATCATCAAAATCGGTATCCGTCATCGCCAGGTGTTCCACGGCATCCATAACATCCTTCTGGTAAAGGGCATCATTTTGCTTGTATTCCTCCAGGAACTCCTGCTTGATATCATCCAGTGTCTTGTATTCCTGCAAAACAGCTTTTTTCTTGGTGTTCTTCATATCCTTACTTCCTTCCCGCGCTGCGCCATTCCTCACGCTCTTTGATCAACTGATTTTTCTCCATGGCAAGTCTGGCTTTTTCCATAGGATCATTCACGGATCGTATTTTTTTATTCAACAGCTGTATCTTATCATCCAGAAAGCAGGATTTTTCCTTGGCGATTGCTTCCTGCAGTACAGCCATATCCACATCCTCACGGGCAAGCTCCCAGTTTGCGATTTCCAGCAGAAGGGATTTCACATCCTCCTCGCGAATCACATCCAGCAGCTCTGCCACTGCAAGTGTGGTGTGTGTTCGATAATAATCAATGATATACATTGCAAGCTTATTGCTGATATCATCCTTCAAAAAACCCAGCTCTTCCTTAAACAGATTACTGGCCGCAATGCCGCACAGCATCTGTGACAGAATTTCATGCTCGGCATGGCTTCTGCCGCTTTTTGGAAATGTCAGAAAGCTCTGCCGCATCGGCTGTTGCTGCTGTACAGTCCTTCGTTCTTCCTTGGGCTGCTCCACCTGCATATCAAATTCTGTCAGCTCCCGCAGCCGAATGAAATAGCTCTGCTTTTCATAATCATCCTGCAAGGCCTGAATTTCCTGTGCCATTTCCTGTGCAAATTCCTTCTTCTGGGAATAATTCTCCAAATTGTATCTGCCAAGCAGATATACAAAGAGAAAATCAATCCAGGATATGGTTTTTTCAACCAGTGCCTTCAGCTCATCCTTCCCGTATACATCGATAACCTCATCCGGATCCAGACCGTATTTGTTATCTACGATTTCAAAGGGAAGCTGTGCTTCTCTGGCCATTTTCCCGAATTTATAGGTTGCATTGCGTCCGGCCTTATCTCCGTCATAGCAAACAACGATCGGCACATGCAGCAGCTGCAGCAGCCGCAGCTGTTCCTTTGTCATGGCAGTTCCCAGCGTGGCAACCGCATTGTGCAGCTCCACCTTTTCCAGAGCCAGCACATCCATAGCACCCTCCACCAGATAGGCCTTCTTCGCCTTTCTGGCTTCCGGCTTGGCTCTATGATAATTGAAGATCAGATCTCCCTTTTTATAGATATCTGTCTCTGTCGTGTTGATGTATTTCGCTTCCTCATTCTCCGCAACACGCCGGGCGGTAAAGCCAACCGGTTCACCATAGGCATCGTGAATGGGAATCATGATACGGTGGGCGAACACATCCTTCATACCGATTGAGGTTACCCGTGCCAGACCTGCCGCCACAATATCCTCATCCGTATGCTTCTTGGCATGCAGAAACCGATACAAGGCATCATCCATAGGATTATATCCGATTTCAAAGCGCCTGATGATTTCTTCCGTGATATTGCGTTTCAGAAGATATTCCTTGACGTTTTTCGCATCCAGCGTATCCAGCTGATAATGTGTAAATTCAATAGCCTCCCGACACGCCTTATGCAGTGCCAGTAAATGAGGATCCTTTATACGGGGGGCGATATCAAGAGTATGCTCCAAAGTGACTCCGGCATACTCGGCAACCTTGTAAACAGCCTCAATAAAGGATATTTTTTCATAATTCTGTACAAACGTGAATACATTGCCGCCAGCTCCGCATACAAAGCATTTGTAAATCTGTTTATCTGCAGCTATGGACATGGACGGATCATGATCGTCATGAAACGGGCAAACGCATTTATAGCTTTTTCCCTTTCTGGTCAGTGGCACATAGCGGCCGATAACATCTACAATATCAGCCTTTGCGCGAATCTGGCTGATTTCCTGCTCACTCAATCGAGCCAAGAGCATCACTCCCTGCTGCTTTACAGCTTGATACGTTCTTCAATATAAGCGCTCAGCTCATCCAGACTGACACGCTCCTGTTCCATGCTGTCACGATGACGCACAGTTACACAGTTATCGTTCTCTGTTTCAAAATCGACGGTGATGCAGAACGGTGTTCCTACAGCATCCTGACGGCGATACCGTTTACCGATACTTCCCGCCTCATCGTAGTCACAGTTTCCAATCGGTGCAACCATGGAGAAGACCTCCATTGCCTTGCTGCTCAGCTTCTTAGAAAGCGGCATGACGCATGCCTTGATTGGAGCCAGGAACGGATGCAGATGCATGACGATACGGGTATCGTTTTCCAATTCCTCCTCATCATAGGCATCACACATAAACGCCAGCATCAGACGTTCCACGCCGACTGCCGGTTCCACACAGTATGCTAGATATTTTTCATTCGTTGCCGGATCCAGGTATTCCAGCGACTTCTTGCTGGCCTCCTGATGCTGCTTCAGGTCATAATCGGTACGGTCCGCAATTCCCCAAAGCTCACCCCAGCCAATCTGGGAATGGAAATTATATTCGATATCACAGGTTCCCTTGGAATAGAAGGCAAGCTCCTCCGGTGTGTGATCACGGAAGCGCAGATGCTCACTGTTAATCCCCAGATTCGTCAAAAAGCTCATACAGAAATCCTTATAATACTGGTACCATTCCATATCCGTACCCGGCTGACAGAAAAATTCCAGCTCCATCTGCTCAAACTCTCTGGTACGGAAAATAAAGTTTCCTGGTGTGATTTCATTTCGGAAGCTCTTACCAATCTGTCCGATTCCAAAAGGCAGCTTCTTACGCATGGAGCGCTGTACGTTTTTAAAGTTGACAAACATTCCCTGTGCTGTTTCCGGACGCAGATAGATTGCACTCTTGGCATCCTCCACAACCCCCTGGAAGGTTTTGAACATCAGATTAAACTGACGGATATCTGTAAAATTGTGTGCGCCGCATTTTGGACATTTGAGCTGATGCTCTTCGATATAGCTCATCATCGCTTCATTACTCCAGCCCTCAACACTGACCTCGCCGTTTGTGGCATCCTCAATCAGCTGGTCGGCACGAAATCTTGACTTACATTCCTTACAGTCCATCAGCGGGTCGGAAAAGCCGCCGACATGTCCGCTGGCAACCCAAACTGCCGGATTCATCAGAATTGCAGACTGGATTCCTGTATTATATGGAGATTCCTGAATAAATTTACGCCACCAGGCTTTTTTTACATTCTCTTTCAGTTCAACTCCCAAAGGGCCAAAATCCCACGTATTGGATAGACCGCCGTAAATTTCAGATCCCTGAAACACAAAACCACTGTTTTTCGCATGGGCTACTACTGTATCAAATAATTTCTCGTTGTTCATGTTTATGCCCCTTTCAAAAAAAATTCACCCGCCGGTGATGCTCATGAAACTATGAAAATAGTTACAAGAATACACTATAATATAACACTTTTTTAAAGGAAATGTCAATGCGTTTTCCCCATTTAGAATAACAAAGTAAAAAATAAATTTCAGAACACCGGACAATGAGAAAAAGGAAGAAAGCAAAAAGCTTTTCAGAACGGTGATTTCTTCATTTATCCGTACATCAACAGCTTTTATATACTGCCTTCATAGCATTTAAGGCGTCAGTATGTATGGTACTGATCTGTGCCAGAAGTCCCAACGTATATTATATATACGGTGATCGTTATCCATAGTATTTTAATAGTTATTTTAATTTGTTTTAGTAATTATTCCTCTTTATTTCATATGTGTATAAATAGTGCTGCCGATGATACACACAATAGCTTTTATACCCTTGCATAATCGTGCAGCTATCCGCAGGCTGATGATGCCCACATAAGCTGTAACAATACCATAGGTGAGAAAGCAAGCAGCTGAAACGTACTATTTGATAATCGCCTATGAAAAAGGAGAATCCATTAAGAACTCTCCTCCATAGCAAACAGCGTTCGTAGAAACCGGATACTCTTTAATCCGATACCTCCGTAATCCTCAAAAAAACCATATAATTCTTCAAAATTCTCACTTGTGAACGGCTCCAGCCTTTCCAGCAGCTCATAATGCTTCAGCTCCGCCTTACATAGTAAGCGAAATGTTTTTAAATCATTACGGCTGATTATATGATCCCCACTGCGCAGACAATGCTTGCATACAAACCCGCCATCTCTGCGGGATACTGCTTGAATATCCTGCATATTCTGACACCGGACACAGCCATCTACATACGGTTCAATACCATGCATACGATTCATAATAGCCTGAAACAGGCACAGAAGCTGCAGCGGATGTTCTGCATCCTGCAAAATATCCAGACTTTGCTTTAACAGTTCATATACATTATCCTCGAATCCACTTCTGTGAATGCATTCGCAAAAATAAGTGGCAATGCTCTGCTTCATCAAATCCTCACGGATTTTTCGATAGCTGTTTATGATTTCTGCCCGTCGCAAGGATTGCATAGAAGAAGTCTCCTGATAATTGAGCTGCAGACGGGCCAGTGTAAAGAGCTGTACCGCAGGGGCATTCTTACTGGTGACCTTGCGTACACCGCGGGCGCTCAGACTCATAAGGGAGCCATCCTCGCACAGCACCTTCAGCAGTGCATCATGTTCCCGATATTCCCGCACATCCACTAAAATGCCGCACACCTCCTCCTGCATTATTTACCTTCTTCCAGCTCCAGATAGCCAAGCTGATGCAGCTTGCTGCTGCGATTACGCCAGTTTTTCTCAACGCGCACATACAGCTCCAGTTCCACCTTTTTATTAAACTTCTCCTTCAGCTCCTTCTGTGCAGCCAAGCGGATTCCGCGAATCATCGCTCCCTGCTTACCGATCAGAATGCTTTTCTGGGAAGACCGCTCCACAACAATCAGGGCAGATAAATCTATCCGCGCATCGCTTTCTTCCTTTTTTTCAACGATGACAGCAACAGAATGCGGTACCTCCTCATTTGTTTTATACAGCACCTTTTCCCGAATGATTTCCGCAATCTGGAAATTCTCCCCGTGATCGCTGATCATATCATCCGGAAAATATTTCACACCCTCCTGCAGATACTGCTTTGTTACCTCCAGCAGATGCTCTACGTTTTCACGTTTTAATGCAGATACAGGAAAAATTTCCGCAAACTGCATACGGCTCTGCCATTTGGTGAGGGTCGTCAGCACAGCCTCCTTATCCAGTAAATCAATTTTGTTAAGAATCAGAAACACTGGAATGTGTGCCCCCTTCATTTTCTCAAGAATGAATTCATCCCCGCTGCCAAAGGGCTGCGTGGCATCCACCATCCAGTAATTCACATCTGCTTCGGCAATCGCCGTATAAGCATTCCGATTCAGTGTTCTTCCCAGCTCATGCTTCGGCTTGTGAATTCCCGGCGTGTCCACAAAGACAAACTGTGCATCCTCTCTTGTAAGAATACCGGAAATGTTATTTCGCGTCGTTTGCGGCTTTGGCGTTGTTATTGCCACCTTTTCCTGTAAGATTGCATTTAACAATGTACTTTTCCCGGCATTCGGGCGTCCGATAATTGATATAAATCCGGATTTATAACTCATAATACATCCTCACTTGTAAAGGACATCGGCAAAAGCTCTGCGATATTGGTAAGTTTGCTTTCCCGTCCATTGCTTAATATGATCGGTGTATTCTGCAGCAGCAGCTCCACCAGCACCTGACGGCACGCACCGCAGGGAGCAGCCAGCTTCTCACCGTCGCTGACAATCGCAATCGCTTCAATATCCTCTTTCCGGTATCCTAAGGAATACGCCGCAAACACCGCACTCCGCTCGGCACAATTCGTCAGACCGAAGGAAGCATTTTCAATATTTACACCCGGAATCAGCTTTCCGTCCTTTGTCTTCACACATGCTCCTACATGATAACGGGAGTATGGTGCATATGCATGCTTCATGGCATCAAATGCCACATCTAATATTTCCTGATATTGTTCGTTCATAAAAACAGCTTACCTCCTATAATAATAATTCCTACCGCTGCCGCTGCCAGTGACATGACAAGCACTGCCGCAGCAGCATAATCCTTTGCTTTTTTTGCTCCTTCACTGTACTGGGGAGACACCATATCCACAAGCGTTTCCAGAGCGGAATTGATATATTCCAATGCGATTACCGCACCGATTACAATCAGTATGCAGCACCATTCCATCGCTGTTAGCTGTAAAGCGATACACACAGCAAGCACAAGGGCGCCAAGTGCCGCCTGCAGGGCGATGCTGTGATCATGGCACAATCCATGTGCAAGACCGGCGAATGCATACCTGAATTTATTTACGTATTTTTTTAGGAACGATATCATCCAGTATCACATCCTGCAGCTGAAACATCACAGCTTCTTCTTCCGGTGTCATATGGTCATAGCCCAAAAGATGCAAAAGACCGTGAGTAAACAGAAAGCAGACCTCGCGCCGCAGCGTATGTCCATAGTCCGCAGCCTGTGAGACCACCGCTTCTGTATTGATGAAAATATCACCCAGCTCCTCCCCGCCTTCCATAACCTCATAGCTGTCCTCACTATCCTTGAGCGCAAAGCTGATTACGTCCGTAGGGCGGTCGATTTTACGATACTCCCGGTTGATTTCATGGATGGCATCCTTTGTCACAAATATCACGGATGCACTGTGCTCCTGCTCCAGCTTCAAAACCTCGTTCACTTTCTCACTGATCGTAACAAAGTCTTTTTTATAGCGTGACCAGCGCTTTTCATTGCTTTGATTAAATACACTGATTTCCATAAGTCACCTCTGTCTTTTACAGTATATCCCCATATTCCCATGGCATATAACAAGGTACGGGAACGATGACGGTTTTACGATATACCTCAACATGTATTATTATAACATGAGGAGCAATCCTTGGATACGAAAAAAAAGGCGGATGTGTCAAATGATGGATGCAGTGCTCTGGAAGGGTTTTCTGCATGGAATTTATAAAAACGACTTTCAATTTATATACAGAATGTAAAAATTCTGTTAAAATTATCTTGCTACCATGTAATTTTTGAGCTTTTTTGGGAGGAATCTTATGTTACATATTGCAGCTTCCGCCATGACACCGGCAAATATCAGCTGGGACTTCATCATTGGAGGTCTGGCACTCTTTTTGTTCGGAATCCAGTTCATGGGAGATGGTCTCAAGAGCATTGCGGGAGAAAAATTAAGAGAGTATATCGACCGTTACACCAACAAGCCCTGGAAAGGTATCCTTGTAGGGAGTATCATTACCGTATTTATTCAATCAAGCAGCGCCACCAGCGCCATTGCCATCGGCTTTGTTCGTGCCGGACTGATGAGTCTGGAGCAATCCATCGGTATCATCATCGGCGCCAACATCGGTACCACAGTCACCGCCTTTCTGATTGGTTTGAAGGTGGAGACGCTGGCCCTGTATTTTGTATTCCTCGGTGTGCTGATCACTCTGTTTGCCAAGCGCAAGAAGCAGACCTATATGGGACAGATCGTACTTGGCTTTGGTCTATTGTTCTTCGGTCTAAGACTGATGGGCGATGAGCTCAGCAAGCTGGGACAGATGGATTTCTTTACGACCCTGGCAACCACCATGCAGAATCAGCCGATTTTAGGCTTTGTCTGCGGCACCCTGATGACCGCCGTCGTGCAGTCCAGCTCTGCCGTTGTCGGCATCATTCAGAAAATTTATGATTCCGGTGCCATGACACTGACAGCCGCACTGCCGTTTGTTTTCGGCTCCAATATCGGAACCACCGTTACTGCTGTATTTGCATCCATCGGTGGAAGCACCTCCGCCAAGCGGGCCGCCGCCGTCAACGTTTTATTCAATGTCATCGGTTCTGTCATTTTCATGTTCCTGCTGACGCCGTATGTGGATTTTATCACATTCCTGTCAGACAAATATGCGATTTCACCAATGATGCAGATTGCGATGGCACACATTCTCAGAACGATCGTTATTTCCATCCTTGCCTACCCTTGCATCAATCTGATGGTCAGCGTGATTAAAAAAATCATACCGGGAGAAGAGGAACGTATCGAGGTGGATTTGGAAGGTCTGGATCCAAAGCTGGCTGCATCCCTTCCTGCCGGTGCCCTGGGTGTTTCCAAGCAGGTTACGGTAAAAATGGGGGAGCTTGCCTCTGACTGCATCCGTGCCAGCAAGGAATATTTCAACAAGAAAAGCGGCAAATACCGGGGAATGTCCAGTCAGTATGAGGATGCGATCAATTCTCTGGATTCCAAAATTACGGAGTATCTGATGACGATTGCCCATAACAGTCTGAGTGAGCATGATACGGATGAATTCATCAACAATCTGCAGATCATCAAAAACATTGAGCGTGTCGGTGATTTGACGATGAATCTGAATGAGTTCTACGAGCTGACCTATGAAGATAAGGGTGCCTTTACGGATGAAGCCATTCAGGATGTCAATGAAATGTACGAAACCGTTCTGGAAATGAACGAGATTGCATTGAATTACTTCTCAACACGTGAAGAACATTATATTCAAATGATCAATGACAAAGAGAATTATCTGGATTTGGTAGAGGAAAAAGCCAGACAGCGCCATTTTAAGCGAATGGCAGGAGAGGTCTGCGGAAGTGGTGTCGCAGCAAGTATCTTTGTGGATATCCTCGGTACATTGGAGCGTATCGGTGACCATATCTGGAATATTGTAAAAGAAGGTAATGAAGAAGCCATGACAATGGATCTTCGTGCAAATGAAACGGATGATTAACATAACAAAGCCCTGCAATTAACGTGCAGAGCTTTTTTTATTCGTGCTCACTGACACAGTATGTCAAGTGTGATAAAGCCTCATGAAAGCTAGCGGGAAGCTGCTTCCTGCATATATATTGCAGGGATAATTCCAAATCATCCCTTATAACCTTACAGCAGCCTGCTGCTTCGTGTATATTTATACGCAGATATCATTATTTAGGGCAGTCTGCTTATCCAAAATCATAATGCTGTCCCTTGATCATGTATATGATATGCTCACATATGTTTTTTGTATGATCCCCTGCCCGTTCAATGTTGCGCAGCATGGAGGATATTTCAAAGATATGCTCCACAAGATAGCTGGAATCATCCCGTTTGATTTTTTCCTTCAGCTCCTTATACAGCACATTGATTTCCTTATCCTTTTCGGGTATTTCAAATGCTGTATCAATGTCGCGGTGTTCGTAGCATTCCATGGTTTCCTGCAGCATGGTGATAAAGCCCTTTTCCATCGCCTGTGCATACTCCAGTATAGAAGCATCCATATCATCATGCTTGATTAGAAAAATGGAAATATTCTTCGCATAATCGCCAATACGCTCCAGCTCGGAAGCGATCTTTATATCAGCGACCACCTTGCGCAGATCACTCGCTACCGGAGATAACAACGCAAGGGAGCGTACTGCCTGGTCATTGATTTCTTCCTCCAGATGATTGATGATATCATCCGACTGTACTATATCAAGCTCAATTTCCTTGTTTGGTGCATTCAATGCCCGTACGACCTTTTCATGCATACGAACGACCTTCTGTCCCATCTTCAGCACATTTTCCTCAATGCCATCCAGCTCCTTATCAATTTTGATCATCGTAGTTTCCTCCTATCCGAATCTGCCTGTTATATAATCTTCCGTCCGCTTGTCCATGGGCTGCTGGAAAACCTTGCTTGTCTTATTGAATTCCACAACCTCTCCCAAAAGAAAGAAGGCGGTATAATCGCTCACACGGGATGCCTGCTGCATGGAATGCGTAACGATAACAATCGTATAGTCCTTTTTCAGCTCCTCCATCAGATCCTCGATTTTATTGGTCGCAATCGGATCCAGTGCACTGGTCGGCTCATCCATCAATATGACCTCCGGCTCCATGGCGATCGCCCTTGCTATGCACAAGCGCTGCTGCTGTCCTCCGGACAAGCCGAATGCAGAATCGTTCAGACGATCCTTCACCTCATCCCAAAGCGCCGCTTTCTTTAAAGACTGTTCCACGATTGCATCCAGCGTCTTACGCTGTTTAATGCCCTGACACTTGGGACCATAGGTGATATTGTCATAAATGGACATCGGAAACGGATTCGGTTTTTGAAATACCATGCCAACCTGTGTGCGCAAATCGACAACGTTCATGGCGGAACCATAGGCGTCCACACCGTTTAATTGAATCATACCGTCAATACGGCAACCTTCAATCAGATCATTCATCCGGTTTAAACAGCGCAGAAAGGTAGACTTACCGCAGCCGCTGGGCCCGATCAGAGCTGTTATCTTATTCTGTTCGATATCCATACCGACATCCTTCAGGGCATGCTTATCACCATAAAACAGATTCAGATGCTCTACATGGAAAACGGGTTCCTTTTTCATATTCTTATTCCTCCTCTAATACCAGGATTTATTGAGCCTTTTGCTCAACAGCTTTACACAGATGTTTAATATCAGTACAAACACCAGAATGACAATGGAAATTGCACTTGCAAGCTCAAAGTTTGGCTGTTCACTGCTCATGATATTATAGATATGCACTGCAAGGCTGGTTCCCTGTGACATGAGCGTTGGTGTATCGTTAACATAGGTTCCCATAGTATAAATCAGTGCTGCACTTTCCCCGATCACGCGGCCGATGCTTAACAGAACCCCGGTTAGGATACCCGGCACCGCACAGGGCAGTACAATTTTGAAAATCGTCTGTGACTGATTTGCGCCTACTGATAGCGATGCATCCCGCAGTGACTGCGGTACCACGATCAGTGCCTCCTCTGTGGAACGGATGATCGTTGGCAGCAGGATGATGGACATCGTGAAGCTGCCAAGTAAAATGTTGGTCGTGGTTGCCCCGAACATCTGCGTGATGGGAAACAAAACGGCAACGCCCATCAGACCGAAGATGATGCTCGGTACTCCTGTCAGCATTTCGATGGCGCTGCGAATCAGTGAGGTCAGACGATTTGACTTTGCATATTCATGCAGATAGATTGCTGAAGCAATTCCCAGCGGCAAGGCAATCAGCAAAGATATCAGTATCAGATACAGGGTGGATATAATAGAACCGCGGATACCGCCTCCCGGTGTTTTATAGTAAACCTTCGTAATGCTCTGTGCAGAGGAATCCAGCGCCTGTGCCACCTCTGCCGCATTCTGTGACATGATATTTCCAGCAATCATGGAGGCTCCGCTGCTTGTTTTATAGCCCAGATTTTCCACCTGAAAGCCAACCTCGGTAGACAGAGCTGCTTCCCTGTCCTTTACACTTTCATCCTTCAGATAGGCAAAGGGTGATGCTTCATCAATATATTCCACCAGAACGATATCATCCCCGTTTTGGTCCCTGGTATCCACAAAGGCAATTCCCCATTTTTCAGAGAAGGCTGCTTCCTCAGACAGAGACGCTGGCCGTTCAAAGCTTCCCGGATGATTTTTTGAGACCTCCACACTGGTCAGATAATTCTTCGACCAATAATTCCCCTTCAACAGATCGATTCCCAATGAGGAAAATCCTTTCGAAAAGATAAAGAGGAAGATTGCCAGCAGGACGACCACACTCAATCCGCTGGACAGATAGGTAACACCGTTGCACAGTCCGTCAAACAAACGGCGTTTTTTCTTTTGATTGGAGGGTGTCTGTATCATTTCATATTCCCCACTTTCTTCTTCATCAGGTTCAGTAACAGATTGGATAGCAGAATGACCGCCATCAGCACCAGACCTGCGGAGAATCGTATATCATAATCCAGTCCGGTCGTTTCCTTTAATCCGGCCAGCATCGTTGTCGTCAGCGTCCTGGTTGTATCGAATATGTTGAAGGTCGGTCCAAACATTTTATTTCCAGCAACCATAGCAACCGCAGTCGCTTCCCCGAAGGCACGGCCGATTCCAAGAATCGCGCCGGCAAAGATTCCGGATTTGGCGCTGGTCAGGATCACCTTAAAATTCGTCTGTGTTCGCGTGGCGCCAAGTGCAAGACTGCCAAGCTCCACCTCCTTGTCCACAGAGCGGATCGCTGTTATGGACAACGATGTGATGGTTGGAAATATCATGATTGCCAGCAGCAGGATAACCGCTAATAAGGAGCTTCCTCCTGCAGTTACAAAACCAAGAGATGCCGCAAGCGAGCTGACCAGCACAGTAATCGTACCGGAGGCAAATACACCATAGACAACCGATGGAATACTGGCCAGCAGCTCCACAACCGTCGTCATGACCTCTGCCACATGCTTCGGTGCAATTTTCGCAATAAACAATGCAGTCAGTACCGACAGCGGAAAGGAAATCAGCAGCGCTCCAAATGCGGACACCAGTGTATTGATAATGATAAAGCCGACTCCATAGACTCCCTGATCCTTACGCCACAGCGTACCGGTCAGAAAGGAAACAATATCCTGCTGTCCATAGGTATAGCCGCTCAGAAAGGGGGATATTCCCTTAATGCTGATAAAAACAATGATAATAGCAATCGCACTGGAGGATAACAGTGCCGCCAGTAGAAAGACTGCCTTCATCCTCTGATCTTTTTTCAGCTTTTTTCGATTTTTCTCTGTACTGATACTGTCTCGTACATAACGTTTCATTCTTCACCAATCCTTATCATCAGCAAGCAGCCCGGATTCCCAGGCTGCCGTATGTGCTTTCTATTGCTTTTCGCTTATTTGATATCTTCCCATTTCAGCGTTTCTCCGGTAAAGATACTTTTGAGTTGCGCCTGTGTCAGATTTGTTACACCGGTATTGTCCTTGTTGACAACTGCCACTACGGCATCGATGCAGTACTGACCGCTTTCCATCGCTTTGGAAATATCCTCAGAGCCGTCATCCTTAAATGCACGGGAAGCAAATCCGATATCCCCTTTATTCGGTCCGTCCTTTTCTTTTCCAAGAACTCTTGGTACAGCATCCCCGCTGCCGGACTGGTTCATCGTAAATTTAAAGTTTCCTGCCATAGGAGAGAATGCCTCCAGGGAAGCCTTTAATGTTTTTTCTACTGAGGTAGAACCACAGGTTGTAATTGTAATGCTAGAATTATCCTTTCCTAATACTGCTTCGTATTTCTTGGAAAGCTCATCCCATGGCGTTGCCTTGCTTTCATCTACCTCACCGCCGTTTTTCTTAACGATTGCCATACCCTCGGTTGAATTCTGCATGAAGTCCAAAAATGCCTGAACCAGCTGTTCCTTGTCATCACTTCCGTAATCCCCCGCTGCCCGGGTCACATACATGAACGGACGCTGCAGCTTGTAGCTTCCATCGAGTACTGTTTCACTGCTTGCCGCAACCCCTTCATACTGCAGTGCTGTTACACCGTTTTTCTCAAAATCAGTAGACAGTGATGTGTAACCAATTCCGTTTTTATCAGCTCCGACCTTAGCTGCCATATCATCATTGCTTGATACCTCAATGGCATTTTTTGTCAGGCTCCCTTCAAAGTCAACCCCCTTTTCAAAGGCTTCCCTTGTGCCGCTCGATGAATCGCGCGTATATACCTTGATGTCACCGCTGACACTCGCTGTTTTACTCTCATCGCTGGATCCGCAGGCTGCCAATGAGAATGTCATCAGGCAGGCCACTGTCGCCGTCATAGTTTTTTTCCACATATTCATTTTTCATATTCCTCCTTGAATACGGCTCTATCATACGACACCTTTGTTAACGGATAATGAAAAGTTTGTTAAGCGTGCGTTAAAATATAAAAAATTTTATGCTATACTATACATAAAGGGATGATGAATATGAAAAAAGGGTTAAAAGGCTGTATTCTTATGGCAGGCTTTTTGCTGCTGGGAAGTGGATGTACAGGAATACCGCCAGCGGATGAGGCGATGAGCAAAGCCTTACAGGACAAGGATGTCACATACCGCATTTCCGCACTTGATGACAGCTCGTATTATCTTACGGTTGAGAGTAAGGATTTATGGTTTGATTTTCTAATGGAGACAGACAGCAAAAAGGAAGCCGGCAGATATTATCTTATGGAGATTACAATCAAAGAACATGATCCTATAGCATTCAAATGGATACAGGCGGATGCTTACCATAATGCTACCTTAAAGAAAATCGAAAACAAAGACTGTGATGTTATGATGGAGGATTCCATTGGTGCCTTTCAGTCCAACAAATTCTGCAGCGGAGATTCTCTGAAGGAGGCAAAGACCTATGAAAAAGAAATCAGAAAACGTCTTGCCGCTTATGGAATCACCCCGCAGGAAGCATTCTCCTACGGGCAGCGGTATTTGCAGGATAACAAAAATGTAGCTTTGATCAATCTTGATCTAATAACACGCCTAGAGAAATTCATGCCAAACGGCAGTTAAATACATAGTAAAAGCCAGATATTTTCGCTTCTGGGCGCTACTCGCTTAAAGGTACAAGGAAGGGATACAAAAGGATGGATGCCCATCAATGCTTTTGTATTTCACGTTTCTCATGTATCCTAAGACGGGAAAGCACCTGCAGCTGATGATATCCGTTTTTTTACTGGCTGCTGGCTGTACATGGCTGTAAAAAAAACGCGCCCTACATATTAAGGATATTGAAATCAGCAGCTAACCACTTTTATCTTAGCTTATTCAATTCCCAGAAAGAACGCAAATGATTTTGCATAGGCTGATGTATAGGCAGCTTATACTTCATAGTAATCACAGCTATAGCGAATTATTACTATCCTGCCCTGTAACTGCCTGCGTAAAATGACAGCTGCATCACACGATACCTACCAGTAAAAAATCATGTCCGTCCCGATTGCATTTCGAATTATTTCGCGGTATGATTATGTGCAGGAGCTGAAAGAAAATAACGGAGGAACGCCATGACATTAAAGGAATTATTCAAAAAGGCGATTATTGCCGGAGCCGATCCGCTGTCAATCACGGAGCTTGGCTTTGCCTATCTGAATGATATCGGAACCTGGAATATCAATATCAATTCCCAGAATACCAACTGTATCAACAAAACCATCACGGTGGAACAGCTGCTTGATATCTTCGAGCATCATTGTACCTGCTTTAAGACGCAGAAGGATTGCTTTGAGGAAAAGCGTAATGAAATGATGCAGCTGTTAAGAGAACAGGATCCGAAGACTGTTATTGATTTTAATTGAAAGAGCATTGCTTCACAGAGCCGGTACTCCCGTTCCATGAAACAATGCTCTTTTCTATGTAAGCTTGCTTTGCAGCAGCTCAATCAGTGCAGTCTCACGTTCGTAAAGCTCGTTGCGGCTTTCACGCAGGAAGGCATGCAGTCCTTCCGGTTCGCACATATCCCACATAATGACTTGAACAAACTGTTCATGTGCATCTAAAAGCTTTTCAAATGCCGCACATGCAGCCTTTTCTATAAATGGTTTGTTCTGCCGGAAATACGACTGACATTCTGTAAGCCGCTCATTCACTGTGTCAATCAGCTGTGAGGTTATCATACTATTATTTTCCAGATAATCATCACAAATCTGATAAACGCAATGATATACGTCATAGTACCTCCACAGGTTTTCAAGAATCCCCTGCTCTTGTGTCTGGACGGACGTCTGTTCCTCAACCGCTTTTCCCCTTCTGTTTACCATCCATCGATAAACGGCAAAAAGCATGCCGGCACTTCCGATAACAGGAGCTGCCGTTTTGAGAAATCGCCTTGTGTTGTGTGTTAATTCCATTCTATTACCTCCTTACGATTTCCCCTTGTTTTTTCTTCCCATCTGTATCTTACTATGTCGAATATGCGGATTTTGTGATATTTTGTCGAATGCGATGCGATATCTTAGAAATTTCTCGGAATTTGTCATATGGTATTATTGTTATGAGCAGGAAAATCATTTGTTTAACAGCCAAAATCAATGGCAGAGCTCCCTGATTTGCCGTATTTCTTTTGACGGACGCGCAAGCCAGGGAACCGAACAGCTATGCAATATTTCGCACAAGCACAGGTACATGGAAGGAATTGCGGATCATGCGTTATCGCTAAAAAGAAAGCAGATCCGCGACTGTTTTACTGCAATACGAATTTTTTATTGCTGCCTTATGCAAAGGGGACAGTGTATACAGCACCCCTTTATCACCTCAGCAGTCATGCCTTGAACCTCCCGTTACAATGGATGATTTTTTTATGAAATATACATTTTTTCTATTGCGTTTTAAAAAAAATAATGCTATAATAACCGAGCAAACAAAACATGTCGCGTTCGGCAAGCGGTCAAGCCACAGCCCTCTCAAGGCTGTATCACGGGTTCGAATCCCGTACGCGATACCATAGAAAGATACAGCTCTCGTAAGAGGGCTTTTTTCTTTTTCGGAAACAGAAAGTATGCTCTGCAGTCTTCGTTATTGACCTCTCCTACACAGGAAACACGAATCTGCAGTCACTGTCATATCACATAAATAAACAAACGACATCCACGCTCAGCTGAATGTATCAATTCTTCAGTCTGACCGTAAATGTCGTACCCTTGTTAAATTCACTGTCTACCTTCAGCTCTCCATGATGTGCCTCCACGATAGACTTCACGATAGAAAGCCCAAGTCCGGAGCCTCCGCTGCTGCGTGCACGATCATCATCCACCCGGTAAAAGCGCTCGAATATCTTTTCCAGATCCGGCTTGGAAATACCATGTCCCTCATCCGCAACCTCCAGCACATACCAGGAGCCCTCCTGCCTTGTCCGCAGCGTAATTGTTCCGGTATCACTGTATTTAATAGCATTTGACAGCAGATTCAACACCACCTGGCTCATTTTCAAAGGATCGCAGAACACCAGGTCATGGCTCTGATATTCCTTCACAATGAAAAGCCCCTTTTTCTCCGCTTTTTTCTCCAGCGATTTCACCGCCTTGTCGATAACCTGACACAAATCGGTTTTCTCCCGTTCCAGCAATACCGTAGACAGACTGAGCCGAGACAGCTGCAGCAAATCCTTCACCAGAATATCCAGCCGGTTGATTTCCTGCTCGATTTGTTCCATAAATTCGCTGCGTGTTTCCTCATCATCGAAATCCTCGCGGTTGAGAATTTCCACCATGCCCTTGATCACGGCGATCGGTGTCTTTAATTCATGCGATGCATCGGCAATAAAACGCTTCTGCATCTTCTCCCCCTCCAGGGTTTTGGAAATATCCTGAAACAGTACCAGACAGCCGCTATATTTTTTCTTTGCCGTTACCGGTACACTGATGGACTGATATTCCACACCATTGATATCAATAATTTTATCCATCGGCTTTTCCAGAATAAAGGCATCCTTGATAAATTCCCGTACCGGATGCAGATAGGCGTTGCTCATATAGGTCATATGCTCACCGATCGATCCATCCTCGCACAGCTCACTGACATTGTTATGCATGACGATATTCCCAAACTGATCCACCAGCAGCATCGGAAACGGTATGCTGGTAACGACCGTCAGCAGCTGTTTGTTTTTTAAATGAGCATCCTTGGCAGTGGATTTGATTTCCTCCTGCAGCTCTATATTCTCCCGGCGGTGCAGATTGAGATTTTTCTGGTCCAGAAACTCCCAGAGCAGTGCGATTGCGACCACGACAAGCAGCAACAGAACATACTCATTCAAATGGTAGTTGTACTGTATTACCGCAATGCAGGTCAGAATCAGTCCCAGATAAATATATTTATTGCGCTTCATGCACTTCCTCCAGCAGATAGCCGACACCGCGGGATGATTTGATATGCACACGGGAAGCGTTCAGCTTATTTCTCAGCTTGAACACATGAACATCCACGATTCTGGTATCTCCGTCATAATCAAAGCCCCAGATATCATTCAGGATACTGTCACGGGACAGCACGATATCCTTGTTCTGTATAAAATATTCCAGCAGATCAAATTCCTTCTTCGTCAGCGTCATCATATGATCTCCGATATATGCCTCTCTGCGCTTCATATCCATGGACAGATCACCGACTGCAAGGCGCTTTTCCTGCTTACGGCTCTGCCGCTTCAAATGGGCGTTTACCCGGGCAAGCAGCTCTCTTGGAGAAAACGGCTTTGTAATATAATCATCCACGCCCTGCTCAAAGGCATACAGGATATCCGTTTCATCATCCCGTGCCGTCAGCATGATAAAAATAGCGTCAATATGCTCACTGCGCAGCTTCTTCACGATATCGATCCCGCTGACATGCGGCAGCATCCAGTCAATGATCAAAACATCAAAGTCTTCCTTCATTGCCAGCTCCACAGCTGTTTTTCCATCGGCACACTCCACGATATCAAAATCGGCTTTTTTCAGATCATATGCAATGATCTTGCGTATGTTGTCTTCATCTTCAATCAATAAAATCCTTGCCATATCGTTCTTCCTCCTGCTCATATCGTTCAATGATCTTTTGAACCAACGGATTACGAACTACATCGAGACTGGTCAGCTCCACAAAGGAGATTCCCTCTATACCGGACAGCAGATGTTTGGCATTCAACAGACCGGAATCCCGTTTTTTGATCAGATCGATCTGCGTCACATCCCCGGTAATGACGATACGGGAATGAAATCCCATCCTCGTTAAAAACATCTTCATCTGTGCCCTTGTTGTATTCTGCGCCTCATCCAGGATAATAAACGCATTATCCAGCGTACGTCCGCGCATGTAAGCCAGCGGTGCAATTTCAATGACTTCCTTTTCCAACAGTTTCTCCACCTGCTCTTGTCCCAGCGTATCATACAGGGCATCATACAGCGGCCGCAGATACGGATCCACCTTTTCCTTTAAATCGCCCGGCAAAAAGCCCAGATTCTCTCCGGCCTCCACAGCGGGCCGGGTCAAAATAATCTTGCGGATATCCCCCTTTTTCAACAGATCGGCGGCGTATACAACGGCCAGGTAGGTCTTCCCCGTACCGGCAACTCCGGTCGCAAAGACGATTTCACTGTTGCACATGCATTTAAACAGATGCCGCTGTCCGATCGTTTTCGGATAGATCAGCTTTCCGTTCACTGTTTTGCCAATCGCTTTCTGATAGGTAGTGGAAAGCTCCTGCAGGCGGTTCAGCTTTGCCAGACGGCAGGCGTATTCAATATCGCGTCCGCTGACATCGATATGTGCCTCCATCATATCAAACAGTGCCTTTACCACCTGTTCGATGCTGTGAAAGGTAACGGCATCCTCGCTGAGAATGCGCAATTCATTATCCCGCATGATAATATCACAGGAAAAGGCATTTCTTATCAGCTCCAGATGCTTATCCTGTGCCCCGCATAATTTTACGATCCATTCCATCGGGTAATCTTCTAATGCAATACGAAATTGTTCACTCATAGGCGCTCCTTATCGTTATGGTGTGGTGATATCCTTGATCAGGGTGTAATGAATCACCATCTTTATTTTACCCATATCCGTAGAGAATTGCAAAATATTTTCCTTGTAAATGCGATCGTCCTTATGAAAATCCTCACTAACCTTGCGTCTGGCATCAAACAGCAGCTGAAAATATTGAAAGGCCTTCGGCTCCTTTGTCTTATCCATCGTCACAGTGATATCCTTCCATACATAGGCAAAAACACGTCCCTTGACATAGACCTCCTGCTTGCCGCCCTTGGAATCATCCAGCACATTGCTGACCAGAACATCCCCCTTATGCACAAACTCATTGACCTTATGCAGCTTGTTTCCATGCTGTATGTCAAAGCGCTCGATCATTCCATCCTCCCTCGCTATTAGCTCCGTATGGCCCAGCTGGGATAGTGAGGCAAATTCCTTTGGTGTATAGGTGATCAGATACCGGCTTCCCAGCTTTTCTATTTCCAGCCAGGCAATATCGTTTTCCAGCTTCTTTTTCAGCTGCGCCTTCAGCTGTACGACATCATGGCTTTTAAAGGGCGGGACGATATCCATCTTCTTTAAGGTATCCGAAATCAGCTTCCGGCTTTCGTCCTTTTCCCCTCTGATTTCAATATCAAACACCATGGAGGAAAGTAAATACCACAAAAGCATTGACAGCACAATAGCAATGATGCGGGAAGGCTTTTTTAAACTGCGCAGCGCATAGCCCAGCATCCCCGTGGTTGTGACAAGATCGACAGCTTCAAAGCAGCGATAAATTTTCGGGCGCTGCAGGATGGAGGCATAAAACTGAATATAGTTTCGATGTAGGGTAATATCATATAGTTCCAGTTGATTTTTCTTTGTTATCCATAAAAACTCCTCGCAAGAGGTCTGTACTTTCCATCGATCAAGACCAATCCCTTTTCTATTTTTCATATGCGAACGCCAGATTCTGCACGCTGCCCTCCAGCAGGATCTCATCCTTTCCCAGTGCCAGCACATGCAGCTGCTCCCCGTCAATCGTAATACGGTAGGCCTTCATCGTCACCTGTATTCTCGTTTCACTTACCAGGGTCAGCTCCCTGTAATGTTCTATCATGACCTGATTCTTATCTATGGAAAGCATACTCTCACCTCTATACAAAATACGTTTGTAGGCGGGGTTTTATGCCTGTGAATGCTATCCTCCTTCGCTTTCATTATAAAGAAAAGAGCAGTCCGAATTGTTATAATTTTGTTAAAAGTAAAGAAATTGTATAGTTTTCTTTGCTTGTATGCACTTTCATGTAAAGCTTTGGATATTCTTCTGTTCACTTTTTTGCTAACTCCTTCCTTCTGGATGAATAAAAGAAGCGACTACATGCAAAAAAAAGGATATCCGATACCGCAGCATCAAAATATCCTGTAATAAACAAATTACAATTATAAAGACAGATCCCTGCGCAGAAAGCTCTGTCTGGCAGCGATCAGACAGATAACAGCGATAAGCAGCAAGGCACCTAAACGCCCCCATGCCTGCGCCTCATTGGCAATCAGTCCCGCTGTATCAAAGAGCGTTAAAATCGTTGCATATTGCAGAATCTCCAGATCACCCTTCATATTGGCAAGCATCTGAATCAGGATAAAGACAATACCGATGCCAGCACCGGCTAATGCGGCATGCCGGTATTCATTTAACATGGAGGATGCCAGAAAGCAGATAGCAGCAAGCGCCGTCTGCAGCAGCAGACAGCCCAGATTCAAACGGAGAAAGGCAGTGATGTCCAGATCACCTGGAAACATGATGGCGCTACATACAATACCGAGCACAACGCAATATGCAATCAGCAGAAACAGGGCACTCAGCAGTACACACAGCTGGCTCAGCCATACGCGGCTTCGCTTTTCTCCACTGCATAGCAGATATGCCATACTGCCGTTATCCACCTTTTTCACAAGCAGCCGCAGCGAGAGAATGACAGAGAACAGAAACGGAAACATAATCATGATCATTCCATACAGATAGGTGGAGAAAAAGTCCACAAGCGTCGCACCAGAGCCACTCATTCCAACCGCAGCCATCATCTCGGGCATGAGCTTTTCAAACTCTGCCAGCGCAGAACCGAGTGCAGGATCAAACATCGTCAGCATAATCGTAAAATACATGGTCAGGATCGCAAGAAAGATCAAAAGCAGCTTCCATGTGTATTTCCATTCCATACGAAACAGGGTTTTATTCATGATGCTCTCCTTTCTCTCCGTAATACTGCAGGAAGATATCCTCCAGGCTTTGGGTTGCCACATTCAGATCCTGAAGCTCATAGGATGCCAAAGCATGCAGCAGGTGCATGAGATCATCACGCACATAGACATGCACACACAGCTCACTGACCTGCTTCATTTGCAGCTTTTCCTTCAAAAAGCGCTTTGTCTGGGATGGATTTGCAAAGGTGAGAATATAGGTCTTTGTCTTATTTTTCTGCAACGTGGCGGTATCTTCAATGGCAGCCATGTGTCCCTGCCGTATGATACCGATACGATCACAGGTCTTTTCCACCTCTTCAAACATATGTGAAGACATCAGAATCGTTTTTCCTCTTTTCTTCTCCTCCTGAATCAGCTCCACAAATGCATTTTGCATCAGTGGATCCAGTCCGCTGGTAGGCTCATCCAGAATCAGCACCTTGGGATCGTGCATAAAGGCAGCCACAATGCCCAGCTTCTGCTTCATTCCCTTGGACATGCGCCGTATAGAGCCAGTTGGTGTCAGCTCAAAGCGCTCCAGCAGCTCCTGTGTTCGTCCACTGCCCTTCATATTCCGGTAGCGTGCCATAAATTTCAGAAATTCATCTCCGCTCATTTCATTCAACAGATTGATTTCACCGGGAATATAGCCAAGCTCCTTCGTAATCACATCTGCCTGCTTCCAGCAATCCCTGCCAAATATACGGGCCTCTCCCTGCTTTGCCTTCAGAAAGCCAAGCAGATGTCGGATTGTCGTTGTCTTCCCTGCTCCATTTGGCCCCAGGAAGCCGAAAACCTCGCCCTCAGCGATGGAAAAGGAAATATCGAAGATTCCCCTACCCTCTCCATAATCGCGGCTGAGACGCTCTATTTCAATGATTTGCATACTATATACCTCCATTGAAACATGGATTTCTCCATCTTTCATGCTGATTATAACAGATTGACTCGTTTGCACAACCCCGGCTCAGCGTTTTTTTTGTTTTGATCAGCCAATTATTATACAGGGACACGGCACCGGCAAACAGAAGGGTGTATTGTATCATATAGCTCCACCTTCTGCTATCAGCGCAGCTTGTAAGACTCTATCTGCTCTATGCTATAGAAACACCATTTTGTATGACACGCACCCTACAGTTTATAACATTATGATTCTGAGAATCGGTATATATTTAACGTATACCCTGATGTTACATGTTCCATCCTATTCCCATGCACACAATCTATATCAGCCAATAAATAAAAAAAGAAGCCAGAGGGCCTCTTCTATTTTCCACGACGTGCTTTACGCGCAGCTTCTGACTTTAATTTACGACGAACGCCAGGTTTTACGTAAAACTCTCTTTTGCGAGCTTCAGCAAGGGTTCCATTTCTTGACACTTGACGTTTGAATCTACGTAAAGCATCATCAAGAACTTCGTTTTCTTTAAGTACTACTTTCGGCATGATTTACCCTCCCTTCTGATGCAAGCAATATTATTATACTGAAAAACATATGAAAATGCAACATAAATATGATCATTTTCTATAAATTCATACAGAAATTTTTTTAATGGATATTTTATACAAGTCTAATGTTCTTCGTCTTCCATTCCAAGACTGTATTTGCGGATACAGTGACGGGCGACGTTATGATCCCCCATCCACGGCTCCCGGCCGAATTCACGATACATGAAAACCTCATCCCCCTTGCCGAGAATCAGCACGGTGTCCTTCATATTGGCGCTTTCGATAGCCTGTCGTATTGCCGCATAGCGATCCTCGATAAAGATGTTGTTCGTATCGCTGATACCGCTTTTGATCTCATTGGCGATTTCACGGGGATCCTCATCCCGGGGATCATCCTCCGTCAGAATAATGCTGTCACAATAGCGGCTGGCGATTTCACCGAACACCTTCCGCTTTTTCGTATCGCGCTTTCCGGCAGAGCCAAACACGGCAATGATGCTGTGTCCTTCCTCGGTAATATCCTTGGCATACTCAAAAACCTTTTCCATACCATCCGGTGTATGGGCAAAATCAACAATGACATTGAACAGCTGTCCCTCATCAATTCGTTCCATGCGTCCTTCAATCTGCCGGATTTCATTCAGATACGGCAGCTGTTTGGCAATCGGAATCCCACTTTCTGCCATTGCCGCGACCGCCCCCAGAAGGTTATAGATGTTATACAGCGCAACCAGATTGGTCACGACCTCATAGTGTTCCCCATCATGTACCAGGGTAAAGCGGGAGCCTGTTTTCTCAATCCGGATATTTTCCGCCTGATAGCTCGCATGATGATCTATGCCATAGGTCACCACCCTGGCATCGGTTGCATCTGCCAGTTGATCCACATAGGCATCATCCGCATTCAAAACCGCAACCCCGTCCTTTTTCAGATTGGTGAACAGCTTTTTCTTCGCTTCAAAATAATGCTCGATCGTTCCATGAAAATCCAGATGGTCATACGTAAGGTTACTGAAAACCGCAACATCAAAATCCACGCTCTGCACGCGTCCCAGCTCCAAGCCATGGGAACTGACCTCTAGGGCTACCGCCTGCATTCCGGCATCCACCATATCCTTCATCGTTTTGTGAATAAGAATAGCATCCGGGGTCGTTAAAGACGGCGGCAGGGTCACCTCTCCATAGCTGATGGAAATTGTACCGATATAGCCGCATGGCGCAAAATGGGAATACACATCCTTGATAATGCTGGTAATGGTACTTTTCCCATTGGTTCCGGTTACACCGAACACCTTCATGTTCCGGCTCGGATGTCCATAAAACAAGGAAGCGACCCGATTCAGTGTGCGATTGACATTTTCTACCTGAATATAGGCAATCCCCTTTTTCATATGCTCAACAGGCTTGGAATGCACGATGCATTTAGCCCCCTTCGCTATGACATCCTCAATAAATTCATGTCCGTCATGTACCATCCCCTCCATGCAGAAATACATGTCATTCGCCTTCGCACAGCGGGAATCGATGCACAGCCCTGCTATCTCGATATCCGGGGCATTTTCAAATATTTGGGACAGCTTCATAAGACTCCTCCTTTATAACGGAACTCCACACAGCACATCCCCCTTTAGTGAAGTGATACGTACGGTATGCATTTCGTGCAGCCAGCAAGCTGGCACCGCAGCCTCCACTTCAAGATATTCACTGCTGTGTCCGATCAGCTTTCCATCCTTTTCCTTCTCAAAAATGACAGAAACTTCCTTTCCGATAAACTTTTGTTTATAAGCAGTATATAACTGTTTGGAAAGATGCGCAAGTCTTGCGGCGCGTTCTTTCTTAATTTTATTGTCCAGATGTCCGCTCATGTCAGCAGCAACGGTATGATCTCTGCGCGAATAGGGAAACACGTGCAGGAAGCTGAACTGCATCTGTTTTAGATTGTGCATCGTATCCTGAAACTCCTCCTCACGCTCCTGCGGAAAGCCGGTAATGACATCCGTGGAAATGGAAATATCCGGCATCAGGGAGCGGATATAGTCCAGGCGTTCCATGAACCAGGCAACGGTATAAGGACGGCGCATATTCTTCAATACCGTAGTATTGGCAGACTGCACCGGAATATGCAGATGGCGCGCTATTTTTTCTTCCCCCTGCATAAATTCCAGCAATTCATCCGTGATTTCATTCATCTCTATAGAGGAAATCCGAATCCTTTTCAATGCGGGAAGCTCGTTCACCATACGCTTCATCAGCTGGCACAAAGAGCTGTTGATGCCGTTTCCATAGCGTCCGGTGTGAATACCGCTCAATACGATTTCCCGATGACCCCCAGCGGTCAGATTCCGTGCGATAGCAAGCACCTCATCCTCTGACAGAGAACGCTCCGCTCCGCGTGCATAGGGAATGATACAGTAGCTGCAAAACTGATTACAGCCATCCTGAATTTTCAGAAAGGCTCTGGTCTGATGTGCAAAGCGCTGGATCGGCAATGCCTCAAATACATTGACCTTGCGTACATCGTGAATGAGCTTCTGCGGCCGCTTCTGCTTCAGCCCCTCCTCGATCATATCCGCAAGTCGGCTTTTCCCATCACTTCCCAGCAGAATGTCGATGGATGGATCCTGTTCCAGCTGCTCGCTGTAGGTCTGCGCATAACAGCCGACAACCGCAATCAGGGCATCCGGATTCAATGCGGCAGCCGCATGAATCTTCTGACGTGATTTGCTGCCTGCCGTATTGGTCACGGCACATGTATTGATAATATAAACATCCGCACGCTCCTTAAAGGATACCTGCTCATAGCCCTTTTCCAGCAGAGCGCTCTCATAGCCCTGTGATTCATATGTATTAACCTTACAGCCCAGTGTTGCTATTGCAAAAGTTGTCATGCCCTCACTCCTTGTTCGCATTCTTTTCCTGCTTTTTCTTTCTTTTTCTCAGCACCTTTTCCAGCTTTCTGCCTACCCGTTTTTTCACTAGAGCATGCTCTAGCAGACAGGCTGTCAGCGCCTCATCCTCACCGCTCAGCAGATGCAGTGCGATTTCCTTCTTACAATCCTCCTGTACCTCCTGCTTTTGATCCACAGATACGGTATTTTTTAACCCAGATTCGTCATACAGATACCAGCGGTGCATCGCCGCATGATAGACAACATAGCCTGCCTCTGCTTCCGCAACCAGCTCACAGCTGGAAAAGCCATGCTGAAACGGCAGTGCGCCATAGCGTGAACGCTGCATCTGATCGGCACATTCACGGATAAAGCGGTGATACTGCTTCAAATCCAGCAACACGATTTCCGTATGATACAAATGATTAAAGCCGGGCGCAAAGGCCGGCATATAAATGGTCTCACCCTCTGCCTCAAAATGTCGCAGCTCTGATACAAAGCGGTCGATATCCACATTCATCTGTGCCTTACGCTCCAGATAATTCAAATCATACCAGTAATCATACATTTTCACATACGTATCAAAAAACACATCCTCAAACTGCCGTTTCACCATGAGTGACTCATACAGAATTTCACACTGGATGACATCATCATCACGCTTTCCATCATGGGGAACCTGATATTCCTCCAGCAGCTCACAAACCTTACGGTGATGCTGTCTGACCTCCTTGAGGTCGAGCAGTGTTTTATCGTAGGCCTTGTTGAGTATATCATAAACTGTTTTCATTATTTTTCACCCGCCATGTCATAGTAAAACTCGATCGAATTCAACAGCGACAGTGCTGCCGTTTCCGCACGCAGGATGCGTCCCCCCAAAGACACCCGGTGAAACCCACAGGAAACAAGCTCTGCGACCTCCTCTGCAGAAAAGCCGCCTTCACTTCCCACCACCATTAGTACACGCCGTATGGAAGGATGTGCACGTAATACATCACATAGCCTTTCACTGCATTGATCCGCATCCTCATAGGCAATCAGCCGCAGATCGGCCGGTATCTCTTTTAAGTCAGAGAACGCGCAGGGCTCCTTTAGCTGCACCAGCGTGGAGCGCTTGCACTGCTCACAGGCTTCACATAAAATTTTATTCCAACGGGCTGTTTTCTTTACTGTTTTGTCATCCTTTATTTTTACAACGCAGCGGCTGGATACAAAGGGAATAATTTCCGCAGCACCCAGCTCTGCACTTTTCTGCAGCAGATAATCCCATTTCTCTCCCTTTATCATGCCCTGGGCGAGAACCAGCTCCACACTGGTTTTGGAATGGTCACACAGCTCTTTCAGGATATGCGCCTGTACACCGTCTTTTTGAAATTCAACCTCAGCCAGCATAATCTGTCCGCTGTTATCAGCCACACGAATGACATCCCCCTGCTGCATACGCATTACCCGGCGGATGTGATGTGCCTGTTCACTCGTCATTGCTATTGTCTCTCCTGGCTGTGCCAGTGTATTCACAAAATATTGCTGCATAAAAATCACCGCGTTAATCATACATCATTTTTGCTGTTTCTTCAACAAAAGATTGCATCCTTGAGGCTGCGAAGCGCTGCAGCAGTGCCGCATGCATTGCAAATACCCTTTCGCTTATGTTATGCATTCCATGAACTGCCATCCTTTCGGATTCCTTCGCCCTCCTTGCTGTATCCTTACAGAAAACACAAAGCGTATATAGTCCTAACCTGAATGCCATAGGGTTTAAGCTGTACCATGTACGTAAACGTTGCCCTCCTCATCCGATTTATCCGTAAATATCCTGTTGATTGATTTTTTTTGATTCATGCACCGTTTAGCATTGTTTCGCACCTAAACATTGCTCATACCGACTTCCCTGCATTGACCCTATATATCACATACCTGCAGGCCCGCACAGAGGAGTCGTAGGACAGTTTAACACATACCATTTAAAGGCATAAATATCTCTACCATTCGCCTTACAGCTGTACGGCGCTTTTTGTTAAATAACATAAAAATAGGAAGAAGGTATCATGATCGGTTCATGAATTCCATCTCCCTGTTTCTATACGGTAGTGAGCTAGCGCTGCTTCATTTCACCCTTCTGGGCCAGACTGCGCAGCTGTTTTACTTCAAAGGGCTTCAGCACCCTGTATTCCCCCTGCCGCAGATCACTGCAATGCAAAAAGGCAAGCTTGCTTCTGTGCAGACGGCGCACCTCATAGCCCAGTGCTTCCATCATACGCTTGATCTGGCGGTTTCTTCCCTCGACAATCGTCAAATCAAAGCTGCACTGATTTTTCTGCGGATCCTTTTCTGTGATACGATACTTTGCAGGCAGCGTTTTGATACCATCATCCAGTACAATACCTGATTTGATTTTCTTCATATCCTCACTGGTGAGAATACCGTTGATCGTCAGATTGTATACCTTGGGGATATGATAGCGCGGATGAATGATCTCATTCGCAAAATCCCCGTCATTGGTAAGAATAATAAGACCGCTGGTATCATAATCCAAACGTCCTACAGTAAAAATCCGCTGTTCGCAATCAATCAGATCCACAACAGTCTGCCGTCCAAACTCATCCTCACTGGTACACATGGTGCGTTTCGGCTTATTCATCAGAAAGTACACCTTGTCTTCCTTTGCGATCGGCTTTCCATCCACCTCGATCAGATCCCCGCGCTTCACCTTATATCCAAGCTCTGTAACGGTTTTCCCGTTCACAGCGACTCTTCCTTCGCTGATCAGAACCTCAGCCTTTCTTCTTGACGTGATTCCGGCAGCCGCAATCACCTTTTGTAATCGTTCCATATACTATACACCTCACATGGGTATTGTACATGAAATACACCGCTTTGAAAAGCAAAATCGACTAATTCTGAAATTCCTGAATCTGATAGCCGTCCGGCAGATAGACGAGAATGTTTTCACTCATCTCCTGAATCCATACCTGCATCGGATATGCAACACCCTTCATGAAGTCACGGATTCTGCGGGCACATTCCTCATCGCATGCCGTAATATCGAGCAAAACAAGAAAATTCTTTTTCAATGCCTCCCCGACGGCTTCCACATCATCGAAGCTGTCAAGACGAAACACACAGACCACATGACCGTCTTTTTCTGCTTCCACATGCGGCTTTTCCTCATTCACTGCCAGCATTGTCTTCAATCTGTTTTTTACATCGTTCATATCTGCCATAAGTAGCTCCTCCTGTTATTTTTTGTTTCAAGACCGTTACGCAAACACATACAGTGCCAGCAAAATTGCCATGGTGATTCCTGCCACATCCGCCAGCAATCCAATCGCCAGTGCGTTTTTTATTTTCCGAATTCCGACACTGGAAAAATACAGCGTGATAACATACACCGTTGTATCCGTAGACCCCTGAATGATGCTCGCCATATTTCCCGCCAGGGAATCCACGCCGCACACCTGGAAGATATCGACCAGCACTGCCAGCGAGGCACTCCCAGAAATCGGGCGGAAAATCACCATTGGCCAGATTTCCTTTGGAATATGCGCGATATGGCGTGCCAGTCCACTGCACAGGATATCCATCAGACCGCTTTGACGAAGCAGAGCAATAGCGCACATCATGGCAAGCAGCGCAGGATAAATATCCAGAAACAGCTGCATTCCATCCTTCACCCCGGTGGTAAAGGAATGATAGGCATTGACACGGCGAAGCAGGGCAACTCCCACAATGATGAGCACCAGTACGGGCAGGATATATTCTGTATTAATCACGGTAATTCCACCAGCGGTCTATGCTCAGTCCGACAATGGAGGCAAACAGTGTCGAGACGATCGCATAGGGCATGAAGCCGGTCACGTTTAGGGAATGAAAGGAGGCCCGCAAAGCAATCAGAGTCGTGGATAGCAGCGTTACCCCCGCCGTATTCAGCACAAGAAAGGTAATCATGGAACGGGAGGCTGTCTGTTTGTCGGGATTGTGCCGCTGCATCCCCTTCATCGCCTGCAGCCCCACCGGTGTGGCCGCAGAGCCCAGTCCGACCATATTCACAACCACATTGGTGGCAACATAGCCAAGGGTTTCCTCATCATCCTTCAGATCAGGAAACAGCCGCTTCAGTATCGGATGAAACAGCCGCTCCAGTGCATGAATGATGCCAGCATCCCGTGCGATGTAAAGAATACCATTCCAGAAGCAGGTGACACACAGCAGCGGTATAACAAAATCAAGCGTTTCCTTGCCGACATTTAAAAACACGTCGTTGATAATGGTCACGTTTCCGGTTATCAGACAATATACAATGGTGACAAATACAATAATCAGCCATACAATATTCACGAGAACAGACCTCCTCCCCTTGCCCTTTTGCTTGCGAAGCTGTATACACTTACATCCTTGTTCTTCTGCACCTCAACGACAAAATCCTTATGATCATAATGCGTTTTCACACGCAGCTTGTCACTGCCATCCTTATGCAGGGTCACCTTCACCGTTTCCGGTACCTGGAAGGTTCTGCCATTTACCGTGTAGGATCCCTTTTTCATAATCGTAACCACATCCAGCTTCTGAAACACCTCGGTATGCTTTTGTTCATGGAAGGCAAAATCATCCCCCTCGCGCAGTGTTACGACAATGCTTTCCACCCCGTCATGCTCCGCCGCCGTTACCAGCGTCCGCCCTGCTTTTTTTGTAAATCCGGTTTTCCCTCCAATGGTAAAGGGATAATCAAACAGCAGGCGGTTTTTATTTTTCCAGCGCATATTCCAGTCCGTCGTATAATATTTACTTCCAGTAATGGTACGAAATTCCTTGTTCTTCATCGCATAGCTCATAAGAATTGCCATATCATTGGCCGTGGAAATATTCCCGCCATCCTCCTCATCCAGTCCGCTCGGATTGGAAAAGGTAGTGTTGCTCATACCGATCTCGGCAGCCTTTTGGTTCATCGCTTCCACAAAGGCTTCCTGTGAGCCGGACACATGCTTCGCGATTTCCACCGCCGCATCGTTTCCACTGCGCAGCATTAACGCATACAGCAGATCGCGCAGCGTTACCGTTTGCCCCTGCTTCAGATAAACACTGCTTCCATAGGCCTTGTTGATTTCCTCGTCAACCGTAAACGCTTCATCCAGCTTCCCATGCTCTATGGCAATCACGGCTGTCATAATCTTGGATATGGAGGCTACACTCTGCTTATCATCCTTATTTTTTTCTTCTACGATCGTATTGTCCGCTCCGCTCATAACGACATAGCTTTCCGCATGAATCCAGCTCAGCTGTGATAGAATACACAGCAGGATACAAAGACTTCGTTTCATTCACATCACCTACGAAAGTATATGTACACACGCAAAAAAAGAGAACGCCTTTTCCTGCGTTCTCCCTTTTCTATATACGTGAATCTCCAGATACTACCCGTTTCCTGACTTCCTTAATTCTCATACGCTGTTCGTACTTATAAGTCTCATCAGTTTCGTAATCTGGGATCCACAACCATGAGCTTACTCTTTCATGTTCCCTACCTTCACAGCATTCGTCGTTCCGGCGTTCCTCGCACTTTTTCGATTTCTGCATGCTTTCGTTCCCATTTCCAAGCATCCTTTCAGAATACCTTTTTCCTGACTTCCTTAACTCTCATACGTTCTTCGTATTTATAAGTTTCATCAGTTTTCTTCTGTTTGGATTCTCATGGCCTTTACAGGTGTCTACCTACTTGCTGACCTGTGCACGGATTCACGTTGTTCTTATTATATCGTTCCCGTATCTATCCAGTGTTCTGTAGTACCATCCTGTATATAAGCTGTTTTAAGTACCTTTCCTTGGTACACCTATAGTATAGCTTCTCCACAGCGATGCGTAAAGCGTTGTGGAAAAATATGCCGATAAATGGAAAAGTTGGAAGTTTTCCACATTTTTATGCATTATACTGTGGAATTCCCCATACTTTTCCACAAAACAAAAAAAGAGCTATTCCTCAAACAGCTCCTCTTCCATCGTATCCTTAAACTCCGGCAGCTCCGGCAGCTCCTTCAGGCTTACCAGCTTGAAGGTGTCCATAAATTCCTCTGTCACCTCGTAGAGAAACGGTCTGCCCGGTGCATCGCTTCGTCCGCATTCCTTAATCAGATTTCTGGCAAGCAGCTTGCGCACCATCATATCACAGCTGACACCACGGATTTCCTCAATCTCCCCGCGTGTGATCGGCTGCTTGTAAGCGACAATGGCCAGGGTTTCCAAAGCCGCATTGGACAGCGTTGCCACCTTTGTGGAGCTGAACAGCTTCTGCGCATATGGATGAATGCTCTCCTTGGAAACAAACTTATAAATGCCTCCAAAGCGAACCAGCTCAATTCCATGTACATCCGCAAGATAATCCTGCATCAGCTCATCCAGTACTGTCTCAATTTCCTTTTTGTTCAGCTCTTCAACACAGCCGTTCAGCTGCTCGACGCTCAGTCCTTCATCACCGCTCAGAAACAGCAGCCCCTCCAAAACCCTTTTTTCTACCTCATGCATATATCTGTTCACCTCGAATGATCCATATGGTTTCTTCTTCATCTATGTGGAAAGTAATTTCCTTATGCTTGATCAAATCCAGAACGGAAAGGAAGGTCACAATAATCATATGAAGATCCACGCAGTCACTGCAAAGCTCCTCAAAGCTCATCTTCCCTACCCAGTTTTTCAGGCGGTTTTTTATTTGTATAACACGCTCATCGAGGGATAGCTCCTTGACCGTCATTCTGGTTTCATAAGGATGTGTCAGCGCCGCTCTGCGCAGCACCCGGTTCATCGCCTTAATGAGATCATAGGGATTTCCGACAAACTCCCCTTCCACTGTTGTATTCAGCCATTTCTGTGTTTCCTCACTCATCGGCTTACTCATCAGCAGCTGACGTTCCTCATATTTCTGTTCAAACTGCTCACTGACTTCCTTATAGCGCTGATACTCCAGCAATCTGCGAACCAGCTTTTCCCGCTGATCTTCCTCATATTCTTCCTCAATTACAACCTTTTCTCTTGGCAGCAGCTTTCTGCTCTTATATTCAATCAGACCTGCCAGCTCTGCCAGATACTCGCTTGCTATTTCCAGATGCATGGATTCCATGGCATTCAAATACTGCAAATACTGATCCGTCAGCACATCCATATCCAGCTCAAACAGCTCCAGCTTATTATCCTTGATCAGATGCAGCATCAAATCAAGCGGCCCCTCAAATTGATCAATCGTCACTGTAAATGCCATTGAAATCACCTCGCATTTTCTTATTATAGCAAAAAAACGCCGGATAATGTAGAAAAATTTTCATGCATGCTTTATTTTCAGCCAATTTGTTACAGATTCCACGAATTTTTTTAAAGATTTCTTCATATATTCAAATATTCCGCGTGAATTTGTAATGGGAACAGCTCATCCCCACCCGTTTATAAAAGGCATGCGCATCTTTCCTTGCGCAGCTGCTGGACAACTCCAGCTGCACACAGCCCTGCGCCTGTGCATATTGAACAGCGTAGTCCATCATCGCTCTCCCCCATCCGTTTCCTCTTGCATTTCTGCATATATAAAGCTCCTCAATGACGGCAATACGGGCACAGTGATGCAAATGATACAGCGTCCGGATACTCATATAGCCGCATGGCTGCTTCTCATGCTCCAGTACATGCATGGATAAGGAAGCATCCGCAAGCTGCTGTTTATAGCCTGCTTCAAAGACCTTGCGATCCAGTGTGCAATCCTCCAGATTACATAGACAGGCGTATACAAAGGATGTATCCTGTGTATCTGCGTTTCTTATCATAGTATCCTCCTTTAACTATTATATCAGTTGATATCTCTAAGCTCCTACCCATCAGCTTATATTAAAACGTATAGAAATACAAGAAGAAAATGCCACGGTCAAGCTCCCTGTCATATAATCCTGTACAGTACAGGAAACAGTTTTGAAAGACGTCGAAAATAGTATGCTTCCTCTCGTGATAGTACAGAGTATAGCGATAAGCTCCCTGTTTGTTTAATATTATTATCCATGGTAGCGATTCTGCGATAAATGAAAAAAGAACAGCAATTTTCATCTGTTCTTTGCATGAGATAGAGACGCTTTGCGGTTATGACGAGGTTACGTTTCTGCTTGCCCATAACGACATAACCGATATGACTTTATCCTTTTATTGATTGTCTGATGCGCCCTGCGCCTTTTCAGAAGTCTTTCCACCGACTCTGATTGGTGCTCCAAATAAAATCCGTCTGCATTCCTTATAGGAAAACGGTATGAGCGGATACAGGTATGGAAATTTAATCGTTCTGGTAGATAACAGCACAACGACATGCAGTAAAACACCTGCACAAAAGCCGCTCATTCCAAATAGCAGTGCTAACAGTCCGATAAAGATACGAAATACCTTATTCGCAAGGGACAGCTCATAGCTTGGTGTCAGAAGATTGCCGATATTGACCAGTGCCACCATGATGAGAACCTCCTTTGTATAGGCTCCCAGCTCGATTGCCATATCCCCCAGCAGGAATACCGCCACAAAGCTCATGATGCTGGAAAGGATGGTTGGCGTATGGATAAGTGACTGCCGAATCCATTCCACGATGATGTCAGCAAGAATTACCTGAAAGCCAAACTGGTATACATTGACATGCTGAATCGGAATATTGAGCAGTGTCGGATTCTGATCAATGACAAGCGCAATCCAAAGCGGAAGCAGATACAGGGAAAACACGATGCCGATCAGCCGCAGCACACGGGTAAAGGTCGCAACCAGTGTCGTCTGCGTATACTCCTCGATCTGCTTGGTCTGTTCAAAAAAGGTCGTCGGCAGTATGACCCCTGTCGGTGAATTATCAACCAGGGCAATCAGATACCCCTGCAGCAGATGGATTGCACAAATATCCGGACGCTCACAATAACGCACATGCGGATAGGGATTCCATGTCTTTCCATACAGCAGCTCCACCAGATTTCGCTCGCTCAGAATTTCAGCCTCCGGCAGCGTACGCATACGGCTTTCAAAATCGTCCAGGACATCCACATCCACCAGACCGTCTATATACAAGTAGGCAACATCGGTACGCGTTTTAATCCCTTCCTTGTTCATAGTGACAACCAGACGCGGATCACGGATTCTGCGCCTTATGAGGCCAACATTGAGAATCACGTTCTCCACGAAGCCGTCATGCGCCCCGCGAACACTTTTCTCAACATTCGGTTCCGCTGTTGATCTTGCCGGATAATGGCGTGTTTCTATACAGTAATATGCATCACTGTTATCCATCAGCACTAGACACTGCCCGCTGAGCATATTCGTGACAGCCTTTTTCTGATCAGTTACCTTATCAACCGCACCTGGATAAAAGGTGATGTGGAGATCATTACCGGCAGTAATGACAAAGCCCTCTACCAAGGAGGCAATCAATTCACTGTCCGACAAAGAGGAAAGAAAAATCAGCCATGCCTGGGTATCCTGTATGATGACATGGCGGTATACGATATCAAAGGATGAGGAAAGGACACTGCGGATATCCTCAAGACGCTTTGTTAAATCTTCCATCAGGATTTTGCCCGAAATACAAGCGCTGCCAGAAAGGCAAACAGAATCGCACTGGTAATGCCTGCCGCAGTCAGATCAAACATCCCCAGCAGAATTCCCAGAATGCCCTCACTCTGCGCCTTCGCAAGAGCACCATGGATCAGGGAATGTCCAAAGCTGGTGATGGGAAGGGACGCTCCCATTCCAGCGATATCCAAAAGCCTGTCATACCAGCCAAAGGTATCCAGTGCTGCACCGATAACGACAAAGATTGACGTGATATGTCCCGCTGTCAGCTTGGTGTTATCATAAATCAGCTGACCTGCCAAACAGATGCCTCCACACACCACAAAGGCGCTCACAAACGTCATCATTCTGCATCACTCCTTTCGTATACGATGGCATGGGCGATACATGGAATCGTACCCTTTTGTGCCACTGCCACCGGTGACAGCAGCGCACCGGTCGCTACAACCATGATCCTTTTGCACTCTCCATCCTCCAGCTTTTTCAACAGCTTCGCCATGGATACACACATACTGCACGCACAGCCACTGCCTCCGCAGAAAATATCCTGATGCTCAAAATCATAAATCATTAGTCCGCAATCATGCAGCCGGTGATCAATGGTATGCCCCTCCTGATTCATCAGATCAACCAGAAACGAGAAACCGATTTTTGATAAATCTCCGGTAACGATCATGTCATAATCGCTTATCTTACGATGCAGATCCGACAGATTCTGCGTAATGGTATCATAGGCAGCCGGCGCCATTGCCAGCCCCATATCATTGGCATCCTTATGATCCCAGTCAACGATTCTACCCGGTGTAAAGGCACTTACCCGGATACGGCTCTTCTTTCTGGAAAGCAGCGCAGCACCTGCTCCGGTTACCGTTGAGGTAGTCGTTTCCTTCTTCTGAATACCGTATTCATTGGGAAAGCGAAACTGTCGCTCGGCTGTTGCCACATGGGAGCTGGTAAATGCCAGTACCGTATCCGCAAGCTGATGCTCCACCCATACCGCTCCGGTTCCAATAACCAGAGAGGACGTCGAGCAGGCACCATACATTCCAAGAAACGGAACCTCCAAATCCTTTGCGAAGTAATGCGAGCTGGTAAGCTGATTGATTAGGTCACCGCCGATTAGAAGATCGATATCCTTTACCCCCTTGCCTGCTTTGCGCAGTGTCAGATCCACGGCATCCCCCAGCAATACGCGCTCTGCCTTTTCAAAGCTGGATTCCCCGCAGTAATTATCCGTATAGCTCTTATCGAACAGACTGCCCAGCGGTCCTTCCTTTTCCAATGGACCAACAACCGCAGCACGTGCCTGTACATAGACATTTTTAAATGTAATCGTACGCATAATCAGGCTCCAAACAGCAGGTAGCGAATTGTACCGAATACAAACGCTGCTGCGATACCATAGGTCAGTACAGAGCCTGCCAGCTTAAACATATTGCTTCCTATCCCGAATATCGGCCCCTCCGTTCTGCCTTCCATCGCACACGATGTCAGACAGTTCGCAAATCCGCTGATTGGTATAAATAATCCGGCACCGCACTTCTGTGCTGCCTTGTCATAAATACCAAAGCCGGTCAACAGCGCCGTGATCAGAATCACAGTGACGACCGTTACCGATACCGCTGTATCCTGCTTCCATCCAAACATATCCATGCATAGCATCATAAACAGCTGTGCTACAACAGCAAGAGCTCCCCCGCTGATGAATGCAATCAATGCATTTCTGCCCTTGTGCTGAGCAGGTACATGCTTCTTTGCAGTATCCTGCAATGTTTTCTTATCCATCTAAAATCACTCCTTCATGGCTAGTATGCACATGTTTTAAGGAGTTATAAAACGAGTTCAGAAAAACATCACAAAACAAACAAATGCGAAACAGATGCTTCCCTGATAATAGGACGTGTAAAAGGAAGTGGTGAAATGAGAACAATACGAAGATGGCTGCGGCTGCTTATCCTGTTTGCCGTGATTGGTGCATTATCCGCAGCTGGTATTCATGCATATGAATGGATCAGTGATAAAACAGCAACCAGTACTTTACAAGTAGAGGCAGCATCCTATGAGACAACACCAATCATCGTACTGGATGCAGGACATGGGGGCTATGATACCGGCAGCGTTTCCTATGACGGAGTTTATGAAAAGGATATCACGCTTGCCATTACGCAGAAAACTGGAGAGCTGCTGCAGGAGGCAGGCTACAGCGTTGTGTATACACGAAATGATGATGAGGTCAGCTGGTCAGATGACAATAAGGATGATCTGCGCACCCGTGTTGCTATCGCAGAGGAAGCAGCTGCGGATTATTATATTTCCATACATACCAATGCCAGTGAATACGGAGATGGTGCCAGCGGCTTTGAAGCCTATCTCAATTATGAAAATGAAACGATAGCTGCCATGGCATCCTCTATTGAAAGCAATCTGATGGAGCTGCAG
The DNA here is from genome assembly GCA_017161075.1 of Erysipelotrichaceae bacterium 66202529. NCBI lineage: Bacteria > Bacillati > Bacillota > Erysipelotrichia > Erysipelotrichales > Erysipelotrichaceae > Erysipelotrichaceae bacterium 66202529. The sequence continues at coordinate 2,342,781 of CP046174.1, forward strand.
TATACACAAAGCCGCGGCTTGAAAAGCACAGAGGATACCTCTTTGTATGTGATTGACAGCAACAGCGTTCCTGCTATGCTGCTGGAGCTTGGCTTTATCACAGACAGTGCGGATGCCGCCTATATGAGCAGTGAGGACGGACAGAATGCCATCGCACAAAGCATTGCACAGGGAATCATGGAGCACCTATAGCAATTACCTTCCGATTCCGCTATAATAAGGGCACGAGGTGAATAACATGCAGAAAAAAATATCTTCAAAGCAGGTATATGAAGGAACCATATTTCATATGACCAGAGATGAAGTGGAAATCAAGGGATCGATTTATCCCCGTGATGTCATCCATCATGATGGCGGTGTCGGTGTTCTTGCCATAAAGAATGGCAAAATTTTGCTGGTAAAGCAATACCGCTATGCGATACAGAAGGAAACGCTGGAAGTGCCTGCCGGAAAGCTGGAAAAGGGTGAAGACCCTTATCTTTGCGGACTGCGTGAGCTGGAGGAAGAAAGCGGTTATACAAGTGAGAAGCTGGAAACCCTGTGTTCCATGTACTCCACGCCGGGCTTTTGCAGTGAGAAAATCTATCTGTACTGGACAAAGAAGCTGCAGCCGGTCGAGCATCCACGTCCCATGGATGAGGATGAGGAAATTGAAACTCTCTGGGTGGATATTCGTAAGGCAGCTGCAATGGTCAATGATGGAACCATTGAGGATGCAAAGACGATTATCGCCGTTCAATATGCAAATCTGTACCTAATTTAATTAAAAACAGCCTGCCGGTATTCTATACAATGAAACCGACAGGCTATTTATATATATGAAAAAAAGTTATTTTTTTAATATTTATTCTGTGTCCGAACACCTGTGCAGGATAAGCGGTATATGCATGCTTTTAACGACAGGATGCTACAAATCTATAATATTATTGGATATCTATATCGTATTCGCTGTTATCATCAGCTTTTATTTCCTTCCTCACTTTACTTTTCTTCCAGATAATAGGTTGCTTCCATATCCGCTGTACTCAAGGCAAACGCAAGCGGATACATTTCAAAGGCTGCGCCGACATTGCGCACCTCTTCACTGCCGCTAAATCCCATATGATAACGGATGGCAAATGCTTCCTCCCTGCTCAGACGCATAAAGCCTGTAATGATATAAACACTCTTTTCCCCATGACCGTATGGCAGTCTGTCATCAAACTCATAAAAAGGAACCTGTACCCATTGTCCGTTTACCTTCTGATTCCGCATACTTTCCTTATAACAGTTGATTTTACAAATATCGTGCAATAGCGCTACGATTGCAATCGTTTCCTCATTGTAATTCATATGATAGCATTCCTTTACACGCGTACGATCCAGGTAATCCTTTAAGCAGTCATATACATTGAGACTATGCTCCAGCAGACCCTGTGCATGGGAACCGTGAAACCGCGTACTGGCAGGTGCCCGAAAAAAATCACTATGCTCCGACAGCAGATATTCCAGCAGCTTCTCACTGCCCTCCCGATGGATATGCTCCCTGTAAATTGATAAAAACCGTTCCTTGTTATCCATAATACTATCCTCCATCATTCTGATACTATTATAACAGGAATAGCAGGGTGTGAAAATAAAAAAACAGATGATTGCCATCATCTGCTTTTCAGTGTCCAGGAGGAGAGATCTTTCCCTGTAAATACAGGTGGGTCTCCTGTGTAATTTTTTAGGATCCCTGTAGTCTTACCTAGGATGTACAGGTGTTCAACACCAAAATACAACATCCGGAGTCCCTTATCTCTAAGTGTAGGAAAAATTTATACCTCACTGGACATCTATAGTATATCATGGATACATGAAAATAATACTCTTGACTTTATTTTTTTTGTTGTTCCATTTTCCAATGCGCTCCTCTATAACCTGCAGCCCTTTTTAATCGGCTATTTTATCAAAATTGCGTACAAAATGCAAATCCTTGGTTTTCCTTATTTCATGTATAGCTTTTATCGGTTATTCACAATCTAAGAGTGAGGTGATCAATATGGCAGTTGCACATAAGGGAGCGATATCCTTCGGACTGGTACATATCCCGATTCAGATGTACCGTACAACCAGAGATGTGGATATTTCCTTTAATCAGCTTTGCAGGAAAACGCATGAGCGCGTCCATTATAAAAAATACTGCGGACATTGCGATAAGGAATTAAAAGCAGCCGATATTGTCAAGGGCTATCAGTATGAAAAGGATAAATACGTTATTATGGATAATGAGGAAATTGATGCTTTGAAAGCAGAAAAAGATCGTACCATCACCATTCTGCAATTCACGGAGCTGGATGAAATCGATGACATCTATTATGAAAAGAATTACTATGCCGTTCCGGAAAAGCATGCGGAAAAGGCATATGAGCTGCTGCGGGATGCCATGGCGAAACTGCACGTTGTAGCTGTTGCTAAAACGGTAATCGGTACAAAGGAAACACTGCTGGCTCTGTGTCCCAGCGATGATGGTATTTTGGTGAAGACACTATTTTATGCGGAGGAGATAGCGGATAATCCCAAAGCCTTTGCACATCCCAAGCTGGTAAAGGCGGAAAGCGATATGGCAAAGCAGCTCATTCAGTCCATGACAAAGCCCTTTGATCCGGCAGATTATCACGATGAATTTCAGGAGCGCCTGCGCAGTGCCATAGAGGAAAAAATCAGCGGACAGCACATCGTCCATGCAAGCGACCGCAAACAGGATAATGCAACACCTGTGGATCTGATGGAAGCACTGCAGCAGTCTTTGTCAGAAATGAAGCCTAAGGGCAGACGCAGGAGTGTAAAGCACTGATGGATTTCTTTGCACGGGACGCTTCCCCAATGCTCATCGGTATTGAAGATGCACCATTCAATGATGAACACTATATATATGAGTGGAAGCTGGATGGTGTCCGCTGTCTGATGTATCTCGATACAGAATATACAGAGCTAAGAAATAAACGGAATCTGAAGCTCAATGATAAGTTTCCGGAGCTCACACAGCTGCACAGGCAGGCAAGAGTTCGCTGTATACTGGATGGTGAGCTGTATATCTTTCATGATGGGGAGCCGGATTTTTTCCAGGTACAAAGACGCACTTTGACATCCGATCCCTTTAAAATCCGTCTGCATTCCCGACAGCTGCCTGCCAGCTTTACTGCCTTTGATATTCTTTATTACAAGGATGCCTTTGTCACGGATCAGCCGCTGATGAAACGAAAGAAGCTGTTAAGCAAAGCTGTAAAGGAAAATGACAGACTTTCCATATCTCGCTATATCGAAACAAACGGTATCGAATTATTTGCATTGACCAAGGAGCGGGGTCTGGAGGGAATCGTCGCCAAGCGCAAGGACAGCCGGTATGCTTGCGGAAAGCGGACAAAGGACTGGATCAAATGTAAGAATCTGCTGGATGATGATTTTATCGTCTGTGGCTATATCGTAAAGGAAAAAGGAATTATCTCTCTTGTTCTGGCACAGTACGATGAACAAAACCGTATCGTGTATAAGGGGCATGTTACGATGGGGGCCTCCCTGCCGTATCTCATGGAGCATAGTGATAAAACAGATACTAGCCTGTTCCCCACTATCCCTGCCGGGAATGAAGAAGCTGTATGGATCACACCGCCGCTTGTGGGAACGGTGAAATTCATGCAGTATACAGAGCAGGGTGGATTGCGGCAGCCGGTATTCAAAGGCTTTCGCGAGGATAAGACACCAGAAGAATGCAGATGCAAAAGCCTGTAAGGTCTATTCCTGACCTACTTACAATCAGTTGTTTCAGACGACTGATTTTTTTGTATGCAGGTTCACTATGCAGCTTAAATACGGATTTCTGCCACTTAGCCCCGACTTTATGCCGCTTACCCGCTGCCCTCTTGCTGACTATGTAAGAATATTGTAAGGTTATGAAGCGAGGAGGATTTTATTATGCATATTATTGAGGTATCACATCTGAAAAAAACGTATGGAGCCTTTAACGCTGTTGATGATATCAGCTTTCACGTGGAGAAGGGTGAAATATTCGGTTATCTGGGAATCAACGGCGCTGGTAAATCTACCACCATTCATATGTTGACAACACTATTTCCGCCGAATGCAGGCTCTGTAACAATATGCGGACATACACTGGGCCGGCAAAATCAGGATATCAGAAAATGCATCGGTGTCGTTCAGCAGTCCAACAGTCTGGATGACAAGCTGACAGTAAAGGAAAATCTGCTTGTCCGCGGCGCCTTATACGAGCATTCCCGTACAGCCCTGCAGCAGCAGCTAGCACATGTGAGTGAACTTCTCGGTCTGAAGGATATGGAAGCCAAACGCTATGCGCATTTATCCGGTGGACAGAAGCGGCGTTGTGAGATAGCGGCTGCCCTGATGCATGAGCCGGACATCCTGTTTTTGGACGAGCCGACAACCGGCCTTGATCCGGCTACACGCCAGACGGTATGGAAATGCATTGAACATTTGCAAAGGGATCGAAATATGACGGTATTTCTTACGACCCATTATATGGAGGAAGCCGCCAAGGCTGCCCATATCGCTGTCATAGATCAGGGCAGACTGATGGAGTATGGAACCCCCTATCAGCTAAAGGAGCGGCATGCCAAGGATCGCCTGCTTCTGCTCGCGAAGGATCATGAACAAGTGCAAGCGCTGTTAAACAGCCTGCACATATCCTATCATCAGCAGCGACAGCATTTTCAGATTGCATTGGATAACACGCTGCAGGCGCTTCCTATTCTAAACACGGTGCAGCCCTATGTGGAGGGCTTTGAAGTGCTGCAGGGAACCATGGATGATGTGTTTTTAAATATCACCGGCAAAGCACTGCCTGAGGAGGAAACAAAATGACAGCCTTAGTAACCTTAACCAAGCGGCATATCCTGTTGTATATCCGTGATCGTTCCGCAATTTTCTTTTCCATGCTGTCCGTTCTCATCGTTTTGCTTATGATGCTTGTCTTTCTGAAGGATATGAACAGGGATGAGCTGATACAGCTTATTCAGAATGCGAACGGCACCATTAACCAACAAGACGCAAGCCACCTGATCACGATGTGGACGATTGCCGGAATTCTTGTTGTCAATGCGTTTACCGTTCCCATCACGATGATCGGTATGCTCATACAGGACAAGGAACAGAAACGGCTGGAAAGCTTTTACTGCTCCTGTGTTCCCCGCCATATTCTGATGCTATCCTATCTGCTGTCCGCAGTACTGATGGGATTTGCGATGTGTATGCTGCTTATGCTGCTTTCTTACTGTTATGTGAGCTTAAGCGGCTTTGCCTTCCTGACACTCTTTCAATTTCTGCAGGCGTCTTTTCTTCTTCTGCTTTGCACCTTTGTTTCAAGCTCTTTAACAGCGCTGATTGCCCACTGGGTGAACAGTGAGCACGCATGGGGCGCCTTTTCCACTCTTGCCGGAACACTGATTGGTTTTCTGGGAGGCATCTACCTGCCGGTGGGAATGCTGCCAGCAGCAGTACAGGGCGTTTTGAAGGGACTTCCGTTTCTCCATGAAGCAGCCCTTATGCGCAATATACTTACCTCATCTTCGCTGACACAGCTGTTTGACGGTCTGCCTGCCTCCCTTACCGATACGTATCGTGAGGTAATGGGAATTACCATCACAGTAAACAAGCAAGCCCTTTCATCAGAATTCCAGATTCTTACGCTGTTGCTTTGTGGTATAATAACGTTAAGCTTAACCGTTTATCTGCTGAACCGGCATACCGCATTTGACAAATAGGAGGGTTGCACTTGAAAATCATCATCGAAGACAAAGTATCAAAGGAGGAAGAGGATACCATCATCGTCCGATGTGGCACGCTGAATGATTCTCTACTCAAACTGCTTCGCCAGCTAAAGAGCGGTGATGAATGTATCACCTGTACGCAAAATGGAAAAATTGCCAGAATTAGGCCGGATGATGTTTATTATTTTGAATCGGTCGATAGTAAAACGTTTCTCTATACAGAAACAGAGGTGTTTGAAATACGACAGAAGCTCTATGAGATTGAAGATCACTATGCAGGCTTTGACTTCTTTCGCTCGTCAAAATCCACGATCATCAACCTGCGTAAGATTCGTTATCTTTCCCCTGTACTTGGCAGCCGGATGGAGGCCACCTTGCACAACGATGAGAAAATCATGATTTCAAGACAGTATGTTGCAGCTTTGAAGGCGCTGCTCAGCATTTAGGGAGGCGATCAATCATGCGCAAATTAAAGGAACTGGCTTTTACCTTCTCTACGATTACCACCTGCACAATCATAGCGGCCACGGTGTTCATCAGCATCTTCTGGAAAGAAACAACGATTGATACGTCAATTCTCTGGCAGATTCTGGTTTGCAGCTTCTTTTGCACGCTTGGAAATCTTCTGTATACAAAAGAAGAAAAAAGCAAGCAGCAGTTTTATGCTCTGCTCGTATTGCATTATTTGTATATCAATGCCGTTGTACTGCTCAGCGGTCTGTTCTTTCGATGGTTTTATGCAGATAATCCCGTTATGGTGCTCACCATGATTACGATTATCGCAATCGTCTTTTCATTTGTTTACATCATGCTTCAAATCCGCTCAAAGCGCGATGCTGCTGTGATGAATGAACGGTTGAAGGCATATATCAAAAAAAGAAATGTAGATTGATGAAAAGCATTGTGACAGCCTTTTATGAAAGCTGTGATACCTATACAAGCACTCTTTCCTTGTGAAACAGGGATACGCTTTGTATGCTTACGATTCAGAAACATAAAACAACGCCTCCGATCATCATAGATCATGGGCGTTGTTTTTCTTATTCTTCTTCCCTAACGGCAATGTGCAGCTCTTCCAGCTGTGCACCATCAACCGGTGTTGGAGCATCACTCATCGGGCATTTTGCATTTGCATTTTTCGGGAAAGCAATCACATCACGAATAGAATCACTCTCTGAAAGGATCATAGCGATACGGTCAAGCCCAAAGGCCAGTCCGCCATGCGGCGGTGTTCCATATTTCAGGGCATCCACAAACCAGCCAAAGTTTTCCTGAATCTTTTCCTCTGTAAAGCCGAGAACCTCAAACATTTTATCCTGCATAGCTCCATCATAAATACGCAAGGAGCCTCCGCCAAGCTCATAACCGTTCAATACGACATCATATGCGATGGCATGAACCTTGCCCGGATCGGTATCAATATATTGCATATCCTCATCTCTTGGACGTGTGAACGGATGATGCATCGCATACCAGCGACCATCCTCCTCGCTATATTCAAACATAGGGAAATCCGTTACCCACAGATAAGAAAATTCATTCGTTTTCTTTAAACCAAGCTCAGCACCGAAATGATTTCGCAGCACACCAAGAACCTCACACGTCGTTCTCCATGCGTCCGAAACAATCAGCACAAGATCATGATCCTTTAATTCCAGACGCTGTGTAAGGGAATGTATTTCCTCCTCGGAAAGAAATTTCACGATTGGCCCGCTCAGCGTTCCCTCCAGATATTTCAATGTCACAAGACCCTTAGCACCGTTTTTCTTAGCCAGATCCGTGATTTTATCAATTTCCTTTCTGGTCATGCCTGCTTTTCCAGGCACGACAACTGCCTTTATACTGCCCTTAGCGGCAATACAGTCCGCAAACACCTTGAAGCCGCAATGTTCAAACAGCTCCGTGATATCCTGCAGCCCCAGATCAAAACGGTTATCCGGCTTATCGCTGCCATAGCGGTTCATTGCCTCTTTCCAGGTTAAACGCGGAAACGGAATGCTGATATCCATTCCCTTGACATCCTTCATCAGCTTTTGCAGCATTTCTTCCATCATGGTCTGAATCTCCACATCGCTTAAAAAGCTGGTTTCCAGATCGACCTGTGTAAAATCCGTCTGGCGGTCAGCACGCAAATCCTCATCGCGGAAGCAGCGGGCAAACTGGTAATAGCGCTCAAATCCGGATACCATCAACAGCTGCTTATACAGCTGCGGAGACTGTGGCAACGCATAAAAGCTTCCCGGATGTACACGGCTTGGCACCAGATAATCCCGTGCGCCCTCCGGTGTGCTTCTTCCCAGCATTGGTGTTTCTATCTCTATGAATGCCTTGCTGTCCAGATATTCACGCATACTGTGTGTGATTTTATGACGCAGGATCAGCTTCTGCTGCATCTGTGGTCTGCGCAAATCCAGATAGCGGTATTTCAAACGGGTATCTTCAAGGGCATCTGTCTCATCCGCCACAATGATCGGTGTCGTTTCCGCGCGGTTGATGATCGTCACCTGCTGTACCTGAATTTCAATATCTCCGGTTGCCAGCTTAGGATTCTTATCCTTACGCTCCATAACGATTCCCTTTGCCTCCAGGATATATTCGTTTCGTACATCCCGTATCGCATCGGAAAGCTGTTCATCAAAAACGAGCTGTGTAATACCCGTGCGGTCACGCAGATCAATAAATACAAGCGCTCCGAAGTTTCTTCTTTTTGCGACCCAGCCGATCAGCGTTACCTCTTTGCCTGCATCACTTACACGCAGCTCTCCATTTGTATGTGTTCTATTCATATTCGTACTCCTATTCCTCATGGTTGCAGGTGCAGTGTTCTTCTCCACACGTACACACATGCGCATCCTCTGTTTCATGAAACATGGCATCCATTGTATCAACCACTGCATCGAGTGCCACTGTTAATTTTTCCTGTGTTTCGATTTCCTTCATATTCACAGTCTCGTTTTGTACTTCCGTTTCACCGATCATGATGGCAACCTTTGCCTTTTTACGATCAACCGTCTTAAACTGCGCCTTAAAGGAACGATTCAGATAATCCATATCCGAACGATAGCCGGCTGCACGAAGCTCTGTGACAACCTGCAAAGCAGTTGTTGCGGCCTCAGGGGACAGGCAAAGGACATAGGCATCCAGACCCTCCTCATCCGCCAGGGAAATTCCTTCTGCCTCCAAAGCAATCAGCAGTCGTTCCAGACCCATAGCCCAGCCAATACCGCTCATACCCTGCGGCCCGCCGAAGTATTCCACCAGACCATCATAGCGCCCACCTGCAAATACTGTGGACTGTGCGCCCATTTCCTTATTGACGGATACAACCTCAAATACGGTATGTGTATAGTAATCCAAACCACGCACCAGCTTATCATCCACCTCATATGGAATACCGAGCGCATCCAGACCCTCCAGCACCTGCTTAAAATATGCCTTGCTTTCCTCATTCAGATAATCCGCCATTTTTGGAACATTCTTCATGATTGGCAGCTCATGATCCACCTTACAGTCCAGAATACGCAGAGGATTCTGTTCATAACGGCGCTGACAATCGGCACACATATGACTGATATCGTTTTTAAAATGCTCCTTCAAAGCCTTTCGATATGCTGCGCGCGAATCATCATCCCCCAGTGTATTGATCAGCACCTTCATATCCTTTAAGCCCAGCGCGGAAATAAAAGACCAGCCCAAAGCGATTGTTTCCACATCCAGCAACGGACTCTTTGCGCCAATCACCTCAACACCGAACTGATTAAAAATACGCATTCTTCCCTTCTGCGGACGCTCATGACGGCACTGCGGCCCGACATAATACATTTTTATGGGAAGATCGGCATAGCCGTACATCTTATGCTCTACAAATGCTCTGGCAACACCCGCTGTACATTCCGGACGCAGCGTCAGTGAGGTAGAGCTGTTTTCCAGCTGAAAGGTATACATTTCCTTATTTACCATATCACTGGAGTCATTTCCTCTTTTGAATACATTGGTATGCTCAAAAATCGGCGTACGGATTTCCTGATAATTATAAACGTATGTAAACTGTCGAATCAGCTCCTCCAGACGATGCCATTTGCCGATTTCCTCCGGCAGAATATCCTGTGTTCCTCTTGGTACCTGATAGTTCATTTCGTTTCCTCCTATACATGTATGCTTCCACCCGCATCGGGCTGGAATAAAATAAAAACGCGTCACCAACAAAGGACGTCGGGAACGCGGTACCACCTTATTTCACTCCTACAGAGTGCAGCTTATCCTTTAACGCAGGTTACGATTATCCATTTCCTGATAATTCCTCCAAAGTGTCCAATTATGCTACTTATAGTAGAAACTTTCACCAGACGTTTCCTCTCTGCACTACATTTCACAAAATCTCTCTTTTTCATCGGATGTACTTATAGTGTACTCATTTCATCTTTTTTTGTCAATAGGAAATTCACGTTCTTAAAAAGGTGCTCGCATTAACGTATACTTCACAAGGAATATAAAGGGGCTTATGGAAAGACGTACTTTATCAAAGAAGCGTTTCCTTATAGTATGACAGCAACAGCCGAGTTATTGCTATCGTGCACACAAGGTAATATAACATTTTATATCTGCTTGTGCCTGGCAGAACCTGCAATAGTTCCGATACCGGCTACAAGGCATGCAGTACAAATGCGGATTTCCAGTTTTTATATACCGGGAATCAAAAAAAGGCAATGCCTGCGCATTACCGTTTTCTTTTTCTATTCTGCACTGTCGTTGATATTACGGACATTGTGATATACCTGCTGTACATCATCAACCTCATTCAACAGATTTACAAGACGCTGAAACAGCATCAGCTCTTCCCCTTGCAGTTCAACATATTCGTTTGGAAGCATGGTATCCTCCAGAATATCGAATGTTACCTCAGGAATCAGTTCTTCAATGGCATCCTTTGCCTTGTTTAGTTCTGTTGGCTCAACCGTAATCGTCATTTGACCATCTTCAACCTCAATGTCCTTCAGATCTACTTCTGCCATGATCAATGCATCCATCATTGCTTCTTCATCATCAAACTTAATAGAAATCAGTCCGACATGCTCGTAGTTAAAGGAAACACAGCCGCTGACACCGATTTTTGCATGAGATTTATTAAAGCATCCACGCAGATCAGCGATAGTACGGTTTGCATTATCTGTCAGACAGTCGATGATAATCGTTGCCTGTCCGCCGGCACCAAAGCCTTCATATGTAGCCGCAGAGTAGTTTTCATTGGTACCACCCTTGGCCTTGTCAATCGCACGCTTGATGACATCCGCAGGAACCTGGTTCGCCTTGGCACGTTCAATTACTTTTTTCAAAGAAGCATTCATGTCAGGGTCAGGTACACCGGCTTTTGCAGCCATCAGTATTTCTTTTCCATAACGGGAATATAGTTTTGCTTTTACCGCTGCAGTTTTTGCCATGGAAGCGGCACGCACTTCAAAATGTCTACCCATTGTTTAATCACCTTCCAAATTTCCTTTACCATTATATCAGAATTTATATATCGTGACAATAAAATATCAAAAAGATGCAGGATTGAAGCCTTTTTAAAATGTTTTTGTTCAGAGAAAGCAGGGACATTATGGCTCATCATGAGGGAATAGCGGTTATGACATTGCATATCAGCTATACAAATGAAAGTAACTGATAGCTTTGATCAGCTCCATCCTTCCCCTACTGGTATGTAAAGTAAAGCACAAGTATTGTGAAAGCTATAGATATCCAGTTTTTATCCATGCTTCAAAATAAATGATATATCAGGAAGTAATATAGGAGGGTGTCCCAACACATATATCTCCTGCTTTTCGCCTGCTTTAGCTATCTGTTCAGAAAAAGCAGTATTTAGGATTGTGTCCTGTCTTGAAGCTCGTCTGCTTTTACAGGGGAAGAACAGGATACCTTTTCTTTATATGCAGTACAGCAAGAGAGGCAGCGTGTGTAAAGCACAGCACACATAGCACCTTTCCAATAGCCAGGAACAGAGAATCAATGTGCGGAAACCAGAGCTCTACAAACAGGATCATCAGCGGATGAATGAGATAATAATATTTTGATACTGCCCGTAAGGGTATCTTGTGCAGTCTGGATACATCAATATTTGTATATAGCAGACAGGAAAACAGATAATAGACCAGTGGTACACAGGCTAGCAGAATATTGCTATCAAGGCGCTGGGTTGTCTGCAGCAGCAGACCCTCTGCGATCAGTGCCACAATGCTGAGCAGCAGCTTCAAAAAGCATAAGGAAGAAACCGGCTGCTCCTTTGTACCGATCCAATAGCCCAGTGTGACATAAAATAAAGCAAAGAATAGAAAATTACGTGTTGTGAAAAAGATTGCGTAATAATAATGAAGCAGACTTTGAAAGAAGTTCCCACAGAAGCCGTAGTAGGTTTCCGTAGCACCAAACAGCAAAAGAACAAATGACACGGCAAGCAGTACCTTCAGGGTATGCTTTTTTTTCCAGTATTGCAAGACGAGCATTGACAGCAGAAGCGCCGGAAAATACCAGAGATGATAATATACGCCGGAATACAGCAAGGCGATCAAAATCACCAAAGGGATGAGCAGAAACAGCAGCAATATCTGAATGACACCGGGTATTCCCATTCCCTTTAGCACCTGCAAGCCCTGTTCAATATAAGGGGCTGCCAGTGAAAAGGAGCTAGGCAGATACACTGCACTCCATACCAGATATACCGGTATCATGGAACGAATATAGGAACGTATGTAATCCGGCTTCTTCTGCTCCTGTCTTGCGGCAAAAAATCCGCTGACCAGAAAGAAAAAAGGAACACAAATTCTGCCGATGATGTTATTGATTGCTATATCCGCCTGCGCCGAAATGTTAAAGAATGGGCGCACATGCAAAATAATGATAATGATCGAGGACAAAAAACGAAATACATCGAGATTCTCATATTGCAGCTTCTGCAGTCCTGCATTGTATGTCATATGTGTTTCCGCCCGCATGATAAACAGCGAACCAGCACCGGCAAGCAGAATAAGAAGCAGTGGCTGTACCATATAATTTTTGTTTTGTAAGATATTCGTCATGTATAACAGCAGGATCATCATGCTCATACAGCCGATAATGATGTTTCTTTTCATCCAGGTCATAGTGTTCCTCCTTCTTTCTACATCGTTTCCTATTTACATACCCTTATATAACACTGTATTGCTTATTGTATTAGTTAACTAGTACAATAATACATAAGAATATGAAAACTGTCAAGAGAAACCTGTATTTATATGCAGAAAAGGCTACTATTCCAACGGCTGTTGATAAAAGGTGCCGTAAAATTGCTCTGTTTTCATAACATTTATAAGAGCCTCCGGATCTGTTTTCCTCACCAGCTGGACGATATCATATACCTCATAAGAGGATACCACTGTCTGCAGTAGATAGATGCGGTTATGATGATAGCCGCCATATGCAGGAATGATGGTGATGCCATGCTTATACCGGTGTATATAGGCATCGCTTACCGCCCTTCTGTTTCTCGTCATAATTTCTATTGTCAAACGTTCATAGCGGTGATAAAACATTTCAATCGTCCTCGTTGTAATATACTGAAACAAAATGGAATAGCCTGCATACAGCCAGCCAAACAGCAGGCCGGATACACAAAGAAGCAGTGTGTTTCCAAAGAATACATAGCCCCAGATAGATTTTCCCAGGCGGTTGGATACATATAACGCAATGAAATCAGTGCCCCCGGTGGACGCATTGCCACGTAGTGCAATAACTGCACTGAAGCCGTATAGAAAGCCTCCAAAAATTACCTGCAGAAAAAGATCATGAACGAGCGGCTGAAAATGAAAAAGCTGTAAAAATATACTGGATGAAAGAAACTGGATGCTGGAATATAATGTGAAACGCTTGCTGAGACGCCGATAGCAAAGCAGTGCCAGTGGGATATTCAGCATAAGGATTCCTGCTGAAACAGAAAAAGGAAAGCCGATAACACCGGCGATGCGGTCCAGCAGAATAGCCAGACCGGTAAACCCGCCGGACAGCAGTCCTGTCGGCTGCATCATGGTCTGAATGACATAGGTTTGTAAAAGAGCGGATAGCAGTACGCTGCCGATTGTTACCAGGGCTTGTGAATGCGGCGTTTTCAGTTTTTGCATAGCAATACCTCCCATATCTGCGAAGCAGTTCTCCTCTCTAGTATCCCTGTGTATCATGCTTCTATGTGGGATATGGTCGTTTTCTGATTCCAAAACAGCAATGCCATCATATGAAAACACCTATTCTCCTGTTCTTTAAACACCAATCACTGTTCTATAAAATCCTGCTTCTTCCTGGTAAGGAAAAGCTCACAGGTATTTTCTTTTCATATGTTACACGATTTGAAATAAACAGGATCAATGAAAATTTGCGTCCGCTGGATAAAAGAAAAGCCGAAGCGCATTCCCTGATGAATACATTTCGGCTTTTATGACTGTATGAAATATAAATAAACTATGCTAAAACACTTTTCCCTTAACGCTTTTAATGCGTGGTTGTATGTTATAAAGCCTGTTTTAATTGGCAACGATATTGACAACCTTGCCCTTTACGACAATAATCTTGCGTACTGTTTTTCCCTCGATCTGTGCCGCAACCGCACTGATTTCCAGAGCCTGCTTTTTCAATGCTTCCTCATCGCTGGCTGCTGCTGTCGTAAATTTCCCGCGCAGCTTGCCATTAACCTGTACGATAACCTCAATTTCATCCTCAATTAGCTTGGATTCATCATATACCGGCCAAGGCTCATAGGTGATCGTTCCGTTTCCGCCAAACACACGGCTCCAGATTTCTTCTCCCATATGCGGTGCGAAGCAGGCAAACATCTTGGCAAAGCCCTTTGCATATTCCACATAAATGCTTTCTGCCTTATAGCATTCATTGATAAAAATCATCATTTGTGAAATCGCAGTATTCAGATTCAGTGTTTCCACATCATTGGTTACCTTTTTGACCGTCGCATGGTATACCTTGTCCAGCTTTCCGTCGTTTGTTTCCGTGAACTTATCATACTCCGTGTACAATCTCCATACACGATCCAGCCATCTTCTGGCCCCGTCCAGCCCCGTTGTACTCCAAGGCAGTGCTGCTTCCAGCGGTCCCATGAACATTTCATAAACTCGCAGTGCATCTGCCCCGTGGCTTTCCACGATATCATCCGGATTTACCACATTTCCTCTGGATTTGGACATTTTTTCATTATTTTCACCCAGAATCATTCCCTGGTGGAACAGTCTCTGGAACGGCTCCTTTGTAGGTACAACACCGCAGTCATATAGCACCTTGTGCCAGAAGCGCGCGTACAGCAGATGCAATACGGCATGCTCTGCACCACCGACATACAGATCAACCGGCAGCCAGTGCTTTAACAGCTCCTCTGCCGCGATTGCATCATTGTTTTTCGGATCAATATAGCGCAGGTAATACCAGCAGGAGCCTGCCCACTGCGGCATCGTATTCGTTTCACGCTTTCCCTTCACACCGTCTATTTCGACATTCAGCCAGTCCTCACAGTGTGCAAGCGGAGATTCTCCGGAACCGCTCGGCTTGAAATTTTTTGTCTCCGGCAGCTCCAGCGGCAGCTCATCAATATCCACCGTACGTGTGGTTCCATCCTCCATATGGATAATCGGAATCGGCTCCCCCCAGTAACGCTGTCTGGAGAACAGCCAGTCTCTCAGCTTGTATGTCGTTTTCGCACAGCCGCAGTTATGCTCCTGTAGCCAGGCGATCATCGTATCGATTGCCTCCTGCTTTCCCATACCGTCCAGGAATTCGGAATTGATATGTACACCGTCTTCTGTATAGGCTTCCTTTGTTACATCGCCGCCTTCCAACACCGGAATGATGGCAATGTCAAATTTTTTGGCAAATTCCCAGTCACGGGTGTCATGTGCCGGTACGGCCATGATTGCTCCGGTACCATAGCTTGCCAATACATAATCGGAAATCCAGATTGGTACCTCTTTTCCGTTTACCGGATTGATCGCATAGGCTCCCGTGAATACACCGGTCTTCTCCTTATTCAGCTCTGTACGCTCCAGATCGGATTTTGTCGCACAGGACTTCTTATAAGCCTCAACAGCTTCCTTCTGTTCCTTTGTTGTGATTTCATCCACATAAGGATGCTCCGGTGCCATAACGCAGTAGGTAGCCCCAAACAGCGTATCGCAGCGCGTGGTAAACACGGTAAATTCCTTACTGGTATCCTTGATTTTGAAGATGACATTTGCACCCTTGGATTTTCCAATCCAGTTGATCTGCATTTCCTTTGTGGAAGTCGGCCAGTCACAAAGCTCCAAATCCTCCAGCAGACGCTCCGCATACTCCGTGATTTTCAATACCCACTGACGCATCGGCTTACGTATAACCGGAAAGCCTCCACGCTCACTCTTACCGTCAATCACTTCCTCATTGGCAAGTACGGTACCAAGCTCCGGACACCAGTTGACAGGGATTTCATCCACATAGGCCAGCCCTTTATCATACAGCTTCAGGAATATCCACTGTGTCCATTTATAATAATTCGGATCTGTCGTGGAAATCTCGCGATCCCAGTCATAGGAAAAGCCAAGTGCACGAATCTGTTCACGGAAATGATCAATGTTCATTTTTGTAAACTGTGCAGGATGATTTCCCGTAGTGATAGCAAACTGCTCGGCCGGCAGACCAAACGCATCCCAGCCCATTGGATGCAGGACATTGTGCCCCTGCATACGCTTCATACGGCAGACAATATCGGTTGCGGTATACCCCTCCGGGTGTCCGACATGAAGTCCGTTGCCGCTTGGATATGGGAACATATCCAGCACATAGCACTTCGGCTTATCAAAATCCCATGCATCACATGCAAAGGTTTTATTGTTCAGCCAGTAGCTCTGCCACTTTTTTTCTACTTCCTGATGGTTGTAATTCATAACTGCATTCTCCTTTACGTATCAAATAAAAAACGCCCTTATTTCTAAGGACGTCATAATTAACGCGGTACCACCTTAGTTCACTTGTACAAGTGCCCTTCATTTCTTCTTAACGCGAAGTTTACGGATAGTTGCCTATCAGCTCCTTAACAAGTTCCGCATGCTTTCATGTATCGATTCTCAGCAACATCGACTCTCTGTGACACTTCCACAAGGTACTACTTTAATTCTCAGCTTTTATACCATATAAGTATATCCAATTCCGCTATCCTTTGTCAATCATTCTCTGCCATTTTCTAGGTAAAAAACAGCAGATAGCCGATGATAATCAGGACAGCCGCAGTGAAAAGTGCAGGTTTTTCGATATCCTGTCCGTTCTTTTTCATTTCCCTGATCTGAATATAATTGACCAGTGCATAAATAAGCAGTGCCCCGGCCTTTGCAAACAGCTGCAGTGCAGGCACTAGCAAGGACAGCACAAACATGATAACGATTCCTGCCACACCGCCGATTATGAGTTTACTTCTTTTGGATTTCATAGCATCACCTGAAATTAGAATAGCAGAAATCGGAAATAAATGCAATTGTTTATGGACAACGAAAAAGGACGCGCATCACCACGTCCCTTTTCATTAGGTTATCGAAAGGAAATCGATATGAATAAAAGTAATTGAAATCGTGTAGTTTACAATAAAAGGAAGGAATGTAAAGAATACACAACTTTCAAGGTTATCACAATAGAGCCAGTATCATGATAACAGAAATAAGGTACTTATTTCCTGCCTATATAATAACATTTTTTGTGCCGATTGTAAACCCTTCCACAAATTTTCTTTCGCTTTCCTCAAAAGTTTGTAAGAAAGACAGGGCTGTCTGTCCAAATAAGCGAATCGCATGCTTCATCAAGGCAGAAAGGACAACCCTTCCCTTACTCTGTGATGGTATCCTTACATGTCCGAAATAGTATGTTGGTAACTATGCCCTGTCTGTTTTATGCTTTCTATTTTTTCTGAATATACTCGTCGATAGCTGCAGCTGCCGTTTTTCCTGCACCCATGGCAAGGATAACTGTTGCCGCACCAGTGACAGCATCTCCTCCGGCAAACACACCCTCGCGCGTGGTTGCTCCATTATCATCCGCAACAAGGCAGCCCTTACGGTTGGTTTCCAAACCCTTTGTGGTTGAACGGATCAGCGGATTCGGTGATGTACCGATGGCCATGATCATACAGTCAACATCTAACACAAAATTGCTGTCCTTGATCTCCACAGGACGCCTTCTTCCACTCTCATCTGGCTCTCCCAGTTCCATGGATACGCATTCCATACCGCATACCCAGCCATCCTCATTCCCCAGCACACGTACCGGGTTAGTCAGCAGCTTGAAGATAATGCCTTCCTCCATGGCATGCTCCACTTCCTCCTTACGGGCAGGAAGCTCCTCCATGCTTCTGCGGTATACGATAGTGACCTCTTCCACACCAAGTCGCTTTGCACAGCGGGCCGCATCCATTGCGACATTGCCGCCACCGACAATGACAGCACGTTTTGGATGCTGAATCGGTGTATCCACACCCTCTTTATAAGCCTTCATCAGATTACAGCGGGTTAGAAATTCGTTTGCAGAATACACACCCTTCAGGTTTTCACCCGGCATATTCATAAAGCTTGGCAGTCCGGCACCACTTCCGATAAAGACAGACTCATATCCAGCATCAAACAAATCATCTACAGATTCACTGCGCCCAATGACCATATTCGTCTGAATATCCACACCCATCTGCTTGAGACCTTCGATTTCGTGCTGAACAACCGTTTTCGGCAGACGGAATTCCGGAATACCATACATCAATACACCACCTGCAACATGCAGGGCTTCAAATACAGATACCTGATATCCCTTTTTCGCAAGATCCCCTGCACATGTCAGTCCGGCAGGCCCGGCACCGACTACGGCAACCTTATGCCCGTTGCTTTCCGGCTTGTGCACCTCATCCTTGACATTTTCTCTGTACCAGTCAGCCACAAAACGCTCCAGGCGTCCGATTGCGACCGCTTCACCCTTGACACCGCGCACACACTTTGCCTCACATTGCTTCTCCTGCGGACATACACGGCCGCAGACAGCAGGCAGAGAGCTTGTTTCATGGATGATCCGATAGGCTTCTTCAAAGTTACCTTCCTTTACCTGTTCGATAAAGTCTGGAATATTAACAGCAACCGGACAGCCGCTGATGCATGGCTTGGTAGGGCAATGCAGACAGCGCTGCGCTTCCTCCATTGCCATTTCCTTTGTATAGCCCAGTGCTACCTCATCAAAATTATTTCTTCTTACCTGTCCGTCCTGAACAGGCATTTCCACTTTTTTTAATGACATATTCGGCATATCAGCGCACCTCCTTGTTCATCAGATTACAGGCTTCTTCCCTGGCATGTGCCTCAAATTCACGATAGGTTGCCCCACGGGACATCGCCTCGTCAAAATCAACCAGATGTCCGTCAAAGTCCGGCCCGTCCACACAAGCAAATTTCGTTTCGCCGCCGACACTCAACCGGCAGCCGCCGCACATTCCAGTACCGTCAATCATGATCGGATTCATGGATACCACTGTTTTAATACCGTATTTCTTCGTCAGCTGACATACAAATTTCATCATGATCAGCGGTCCGATCGCAATCACCTCGTCAAAGCTCTCCCCTTTATTGATCAAATCCTCCAGCACATTGGTTACCAGTCCCTTAACACCGGTGCTTCCATCATCACTTACCAGATAGGCATGTGTGCTGACCTGTTTAAATTCCTCCTCCAGAATGACCAGATCCTTATTACGGAAGCCGGTGATGACCGTAACCTCTGTACCATTCTCATGTAAAGCCTTGGCAGTCGGATAAGCAATGGCACAGCCGACGCCTCCACCGATGACACAAACCTTTTTGTAGCCGTCCACATGCGAAGGCTTGCCCAGCGGCCCTACAAAATCCAGAATGCTGTCTCCCTCATTCAGCTGATTCAGCAGCATGGTCGTTTTTCCAACAATTTGGAAAATGATCGTAATCGTTCCTCGTTCTCTGTCATAATCTGCTATGGTCAATGGAATACGTTCTCCATTTTCATGTACGCGCAGAATAATGAACTGTCCTGCCAGCGCCTTTTTAGCTACTGCGGGTGCTTCTACAACCATTTTGGTAACGGTTGGATTTAGAATTTCTTTCTCTATAACCTTGTACATTGCTTCTCCTTTCTGAAAACTTTTTCAATATTCTGAAAAAGTTCCATAATGCATAACTTTATTTTACCTTTTTTCGTTTGGATATGCAATATTTAAAAAACACATTTCTCCAGACTTTTCTTATCGAATCCGCACGCTGTATACAGATGGAAAAACAGGTCTATTATTTTTGAACACTTGGTGCAATGCTCTTCTGCTTTTCGTACGTGCAAAACAGGCGTTTCGTTTATAGCCTCTATGCGGCTGCGAAGAAAATCGTTATTGGAAATGGGCGTGCAAGACAGACGTATCCATATCAGACGTATTCTTTATCAAAGCGTGACGTTCTCGATAGTGAAGAAGGCTTAAATTTTATCAGAGTAACGACAAAGATGAAGCCATTTTTTAAATAAAGCATTTTATAAATACTTCTTTAATACAAAAAAACGCACATAGAAAAACCGGCATTGTGAACAGCCGGCTTTTTCATGCATCCATTACAGACTTTTGTGTAGCAGGGTAAGTACGGTTTTCAGATCCTCGACTCCCATCTGTCCCGGTGCACTCGCTTTTTTTGCAGCGCCAAAGGTCAGCGCAGAACCAAAGACCTCTCCGCACAATCTGGACAGGACACCGGTTCCTGCCATAGACATCGTGATGATGGGACGATCCGCAAATTTTTCATGCATATCGTTTGTTGCCTGCAGCAGAGTAAGTACATCTGCCTTGCATGTCGGCATAACAGCAATTTTTGGAATATCCGCATCCAGCTTCTGCATCGCCTGCAGACGTGTGAGAATTTCATGATAGGATGGCGTTTTATCAAAGTCATGATTGGACATGATAACGCGTACACCTGCGGCATGAGCATAGGCGATCAGCTCTTTGACCTCCTTCTCTCCTGTGAACAGCTCCACATCAATCAGATCCGCAGCTTTGCAGTCGATAATTGCCTTATTCAGCTCCACATAATATGCAGTGCTTACCTCACGCTCTCCGCCTTCCTTCTTACTGCGGAAGGTTGCCAGAATCGGCAGGTCTGGCAGTGCTTCACGAAGAACCTGCAGCATATCTACAGCAGCCTGAACTGTTTCCACAGCTTCAAACCAGTCCATGCGCCACTCCACTACATCTACTGCGCTTCCCTTCAGTACAGCCACTTCAGAAAGCAGCTCCTCTTTTGTTTTTCCGACAATCGGCACACAGATTTTAGGAATCCCCTCACCGATTACTATATTTCTAACGTTTACCGTATTCATGTTTCCTCCTAACGCATACGTTTTGTATATGCTTCATACAGCGCATCCCCTGCCTGTTTTCGGATTTCTTCATATACAGGTTCTGCCTGCTTGCGCAGCTTGGCAATCATAGCCGCATCCAGCTCTATAATTTTCGTACCGCTGCCTGTGATGATATCCAGACGGTCGCTCACGCGCTGATCCGCCTGTTTTCTTGCATAATTTCTTGCATTCTCAGCCGCCGTATCAACAATTTTCTGTTGCTCACTGTTCAAGGAGCGATAAAAGTCATCGTTCACAATCAAGGAAAGCAGATGCGGCAGATGGTTGGTCTGCACGATGTAGTCCTGCTGCTCGTAAATTTTACCGGACACAATGACCTCGTACGGATTTTCCTGTGCATCAATCGTCCCCTGTTGTAATCCGATATAAACCTCGGAAAAGGTCATCGGGGTGGGATTGGCACCGATGGACTGCCAGAAGGCGATATGATATGGATTTTCCATCGTTCGGATTTTCTGTCCCTGAAAATCCTGAATATTTGTAATGCTTTTATTCGTCGTCATGACCCGAAAGCTCTGATCTCCCATCGCCAGCAGTCGAAAGCCGTTTTCTTGATACACCGCATTGATCATATCCATGAACGTGGGGTCATCCAGCGTTTCCCGCAGCTTGTCGATTTCTGTATACGCAACTGGCAGATCGAAAATAGCCAGTCTGGACATAAAGTTGGTCTGGGGTGCCGTGTTTTGTAAAACAAAGGGAATATCCTGTCCCATGCAGCTCTCAATGAGCTCCCGATCACTTCCCAGTGTTCCGTTCTCATAAACCTCCATATGGATAGAGCCGTTGCTTAAGCTCTCTACCTCCTCAGCAAATTTATGGGCAAACAGACCGGTTACCGTATCCTTTGGCGAATCCGTCGCGATGATCCACGGATATTTCGCAGATGCCTCAGCCGGATCCTCAATCTTCTGCACACACCCGCACAGCAGCAGGGATACGATGATAAGCATACCTGTTATTTTTTTCATATCTTGCGCGCCTCCTTACGATACCAGCAGCAGTGAAATCTGCGGAATAAAGGTAATGGCCAGCAATGCAAGCAGAAAGAACACGATCAGCGGCATTGCCTTCTTCGCAATCTTCATGACCGGAACATCCGTCAGAGAGCTTGCGACAAACAGATTGATACCGATTGGCGGTGTCACAAAGCCGATGGCGAGATTGACAACCATAATGATACCGAATTGAATCGGATCCACACCGATACTGTTTGTAATAGGAATCAGAATCGGCGTCAGAATCAGAATCGCCGGCGATGTATCCATCACCATGCCGACAATCAGCAGCAATGCATTGATAACGAGCAGAACCGCTACCTTGCCGCTGAAGGTGGACAGAATGAATTCCCCTGCCATATCCGGAATCTGCAGCAGGGTGATGATACGGGAAAAGGCCACAGCGGCACTCAATATAAACAGAATGGGCGCAAAGGTACGGATTGCCTCAACCAGTACACCCTTTAAATCCCTGAATTTCAGTGTGCGGTAAACAAGCATGGAAATCAGCAGCGCATAAAATACCGAGATAACGGCAGCCTCCGTCGGTGAAGCGATACCCGTGTAGATACAGCCAAGAATAATCACCGGTGTCAGAAGTGCCCAGAAGCTGTCCATAAAGACTCTGCAAAAGCCCTTATTATGTAAGACAGATACCTCCGCAGAAATCTTTTCCTTGTCCTCCCCATACTTACGGCAGTGATATACGGCATAAAGCATGAGCAGAAGCGCAATCAGAATACCTGGTATAATACCTGCCATAAACATTTTTCCAACGCTGGCTCCGCTGGCCATGCCATATAATATAAAGGGAATACTTGGTGGAATAATCACACCGAGACCGCCTGCCACCGCAACGATGGCAGTCACAAACACCTTATCATAGCCAATGCGGATCAGCAGTGGAATCGTCATGCTTCCCACTGCGGCCACAGTTGCCGGTGCACTGCCGGAAATAGCGCCGTAAAACAAACAGGTCACAATGACAGCACAGGGCATCCCGGCAGTATGCTCTCCGAGAAAATAAGAGAAGACATCAAACAGCTTTTTACTGACGCCCCCCTTGGCCATCAGTATACCGGATAAGACAAACATGGGAACGGCCAGCAGCGGAAAGGAGTCAATTCCTCCCAGCATGGCACGAATGATGTACTCAGCGGATATATGGAAATTGGGATCCATGAGCGATGGCGCCAGCGATACCGCCGATAACGTCGCAGAAATCGGTACGGAAACAAGCAGAAGCAGAACAAACAGAAGCATTATACCTATTGCCATCATATGCTACTCCCCCCTCGTACGGATTTCCCCGCAGGTCATAAAATGCCGAATATTACCGATTTCCAGCACAATCTGCTGCAGGGCGCGTACACTTGCCAGTGAAAAGCCGACAAGCGGCGCTGCCTGAACAAAAGGCATCGGCAATCCCAGTGCAGGTGATTTCTGTCCGCTGGCAATGCTCATTTGCAGATAAGTGAGCGCATGCCATGCCAGATAAGCAAACAGCGCGAACAGAATCACATTCAAAATCAATTGTGCAACGACATACACCGGTTTGGGAAACAGTAAAATGATCTGGTCAATTTTAATGGAAATCCATTTTTTGATACAGTAGCTGATGCTTAGAAACCCGCTCCAGATAAACAGATAGCGTGTCAGCTCCTCCGACCAGCTCAAAGAAGCGTTTAGAATATAGCGGCTGAACACCTGCAGTCCCATCAGAAGGGTCATCACTACAAGCAATGCGATCAGCAGTGTTTCCTCCAGATTATCATCCAGCCATCGTAAAATTTTCATGCGCTTTCCTCCTCACCATTCGAATTTGCCGTTATTATATCATACAGCACGGGCGTGCTGTACGATATTTTTATATTTATTTTACTTATCCCCTGTCAATTTTTGAAAACGCAGATTGACAAACAGCGCCAATAACACACCAATCAACGTGATTAAGATGTTCATCATCAAAATCTGAGCAGAGTCCATCGTTCCAGCTACGGAGAGAATCGTGTAATTGGAAAGACTGGACATAATCATTACAATACTGGTGATCGTTCCCTTGATA
Organism: Erysipelotrichaceae bacterium 66202529; assembly: GCA_017161075.1. Taxonomy (NCBI): domain Bacteria; kingdom Bacillati; phylum Bacillota; class Erysipelotrichia; order Erysipelotrichales; family Erysipelotrichaceae; species Erysipelotrichaceae bacterium 66202529. Next base: position 2,367,065 of record CP046174.1, read on the forward strand.
TGCGGAAACAGATCGTTTGCTGTTGCGGTTACAAGCTGCAGGATAACACCTCCGGCACTATAGCCGACAAGTGCCGCCCCGATATAGCACATCGTTTCACTGCGTACCACATAAACAAGCAGCAGAGTAAGTAAGGTAACCAGCGGATAAACAAACAGAAAGCGTACACCCTTAATACGGGAAACCAGCCCGGCGGTGACGATGATGGCTGCCAAAGAGCCAAAGGAATAGCAGGTCTGCATCATGCTTGGATCACTGACACCGGCCAGCTCCTTGGCAAATGTCTGTGCACAGTTCAGCCACAGCTGGAAGGTTGCCGTACACGTAAACCCGATCACGATCAGGGCAATGCTTTCAGCCGTAAAATGTGAATTGCGGATGTTTTCCAGAAGACCCGGAGCTTTTTCCCCTGCCTTTTTTTCCGCCTTTGGAAGCGGTGCAAATACTACGAGTACACCAATCACGATGATGGCGATTCCACTGATATACAGCAGAACGTTATAAGACAGACTGGCACCAGCCAATGCCCCCAGCATAAACGGCAGCAGCAGCTGTGCCGCAGAGATGAAGAACTTTGTCAGCATGGTTGCCAGAGAGGAGCGTGGCTCCAAAATTTCCACACAGGCAGGAATGACTCCGGTATCCAGGAAGGAATTCGCAATTCCTCCCAGAATAGCGGCTGCATAGGCAACCCACATGTTTGGTGACATTGCGACACCGATGAAAAAGATTGCATAGGATGCGATACCGATCAGGGAGGAAAGCTTTCTTCCCATTTTATCAGACAGCGGTCCGGCAATCGGCAGTGAAATCAGACGCCCCAGCCCCAGTGCAGCGGCAACCATGGTCACCTGACCGATAGCATCCATTCCCTGTCCCCACTGAGCAACCAGCATTTCCTTGATTACGGCCTGCCCCAGTATGGAACAGCCGATCCCGTGGATAAAGTAATTCAAGTACAGAATAAACGCACTTGGATAATATTTTTTATTCATAGCTTCTCCTTATGTTAATTGTTCTTAAAAATGAATGTCCAGGATTTCTTTCATATAATCGATTGGCATTTCCTTGCCAGTCCATAATTCAAATGCGGCAGCTCCCTGGTACAGCATCATGCCAAGACCGTTCATTGTCTTACAGCCGACTTCCTTTGCCACACGCAGCAGCTCGGTTTCTGTAGGCATATATACCACATCGGTAACGATCAGCTCCTTACGCAGGAAGCTGGCATCCGGAATCACCATCTGTCCTTCCAGCGGCTTCATACCGACACCTGTCGCATTCGCAAACAGATAGCTGTCTTCGATTTCCTGTTTTAATGCGGCAGTATCTGCCAAATCATACAGCGTAGCCTTACAGCTTGTTTTTTCATTGATATTCTTCACATTCTGCTCGGCACGCTCCCAGAATTCATCACGGCGGTTGAAGATTGACAGCTCCTTAACACCGTCCAGTGCCATCTGAATTTCAATCGCTGTTGCAGCTCCCCCGGCTCCGACAATCGTTACCTTCTTGCCCACTACATCAATTCCGGCATCCTTTAAGGAACGCATATACCCGATACCATCCGTAATATGTCCGGTCAGCTCCCCATTGTCATTAACGACTGTATTGACTGCACCGCACAGCTCGGCAGCCGGAGATAAATGATCCAGGTACTGTCCAATGACGGTTTTATTCGGCATGGATACGTTATAACCGCGTACCTTCAATGCCTTGAAGCCCTTTACAGCATCCTCCAGCTCCTCATTTCCAACCTCAAATGCCAGATAAGCATAATCAAGACCAAGCTTCGCGAAAGCCTCATTGTGCATCTTTGGTGATTTTGAATGACGAATCGGTGTCGCAATCAATCCGATCAGTTCTGTGTGTCCGCTAATTCTTTCAGCCATAGCAATTTCCTCCTTAACGTAGCCTTACGTTCTTTTTATTTATAGAAACTCTCTTTTCTTCAAGGCGTTCAGGATATTTCGTCCCTCAGCAACGCCATCAATAATTCTTCTTGCACGTACGCTGTCCCCGATATTGAGCAGCTCTACATCTTCATCCGCAAATGCCTGCTTCATATCCTCCATTACCGGAGAGTATGCACGCATCCCCAGACAGACAAAGCCGTAATCAAAATCCAGGGTTTCCATCGCATCACCGCGCTTTACCACGAAGTGATCCTTATGCACCTCTTGCAAAGCAGTGGATGTCAGTACCTGTACCTGGTGCTTTTCCAGCATATCATAGGTTCCCACCTTGGTCACCGTATCCAGATCCTTGCCGACAACCGGCAGCATTTCAACGATGCTGACTGCTGCGCCGCGTTTTGCGAAAAATTCCACTACATCTAATCCTACCGCACCGCCGCCGACAACGCAAACCTTTTTGCCGTCCAGCTCGTTTGGATAGTGCTCAATATTTTGAATCATGCCCAGGATACCACTGACGCGGCTTCCTTCTGCATCGATGTTTTCCCGCAGTCCGCTGATTGGCGGAAGCAGCGGTGTAGAGCCTGTCGCATTGATGATGAAGTCCGGTTTCAGCATTTTCACAAAGGCAGGTGTTGCTGTTGTTTCCGTAAAGGTAATCAGATTGCGCAGAGACTGTGCCCGGTGAATCAGATAATCCGGAAAATCACGCAGACGACGTTTGTCCGGTATTTTGGAAATCGCAACGCTCAATCCGCCAACATGATCTTCCTTTTCAATCAGGAATGTGGTGCAGCCGACTTCCGCAGCCGTACATGCTGCCTCCAGACCGGCAGTACCGCCGCCGATAACAACAACATTGCATGGCTTTTTCACCTTCCAGCTGCGATAGTCCTCGCCCTCATTGACGCTTGGATTTACCGTACAGCGAATCGGACGGTTCAAGCCGATCCGGTGACCGGAGCAGCCAATGTTACAGGAAATGCATTTGCGAATGGTATCCTCTTTGCCGTAATGCACCTTGTTTGTCCAGTTTGGATCGGCAATCATCTGTCGTCCCATACCGATCAGATCCGCATCACCGCGCTTCAGGATATCCTCTGCGACCTTTGGATCACGGATATTTCCGGTTGTGATTACCGGCTTATCAAACGCTTCCTTTACCGCCTTTGCCATATAAGAACGCCAGCCGTCCTCCAGATAATTTGCATCAATCTGATATTGAATAGAATCTACCAAGCCACAGGAAACATCAATGATATCCGCCTCCTGCTGGAAATATTCCAACAGCTTCAATGTATCCTCCAGCGTATTTCCACCCTCGAGGAATTCATCGGCACTGATACGCACCAGAATCGGAAACTGCGGCCCGACCTCTTTGCGCACAGCCTCCAGCACCAGCTTCGCAAAACGGGCACGGTTCTCATAGCTGCCGCCAAATTCATCCTCGCGCTTATTGGTCAGCGGAGATAAAAACTGATTGATCAGATAGGAATGTCCCGCATGGATTTCAACAGCATCAAAACCGATGATCTGCGCACGCTTTGCGGCTTTTGCATAGCTTTGTACAATTTTCAGGATTTCTTCCTTTTCCAAAGCACGCGGCAATGCACCGCCCTTTTTATTTGCGACAGCACTCGCACTCACCGGCTGCATTCCGATGCGTTCTTCCACAGCACTCGCTCCGGCATGATTCAGCTGAATAGCGATTTTCGTATTGTGCTTATGTATCGTTTCCACCAGCTTGTACAGACGTGGAATGTAGTTGTCATGGTCAATGCGCAGCTGCGTGGTTCCATTGGATCCGCACGGATAATCCACACAGGCATTTTCCACGATGATCAGTCCGGTACCACCCATGGCACGCTGTTCGTAGTAATTGATGTGCAGAAAACTCATTTCTCCGTTCTGCTCACCAAAGTTTGTTCCCATCGGCGTCATGACGATACGGTTTGGAATCGTCATCTGCTTGACTGTCAACGGTTCAAAGATTGAAGAATACTTTCCCATTACTTAGCCTCCTCGATTGTGAATGTTATCTTATTCACAAACATTACAAGCATATTATATAGATTTCATCCTATGTAAACAATTCATAATTTTTACAAAATCTATAGATTTTATCTATAAATCAGGTATACTATTCCTATGGTAATATTTGGAGGTAGCCTATGAATCTGAATCATTTACAATATTTTCGCGTGCTTGCCCAAACCGAGCACTATACGCAGGCCGCAAATCTGCTGGACATCACACAGCCCTCCCTCTCCCATGCCATCGCTCTGCTGGAAAAGGAGCTTGGCTGCTATCTGTTTGAAAAGCAGGGACGAAATATCAAGCTGACCAAATACGGCCGGATTTTCTATGAATATATAGAAAAGGGTCTGCAGGAAATCGATCTTGGAGAACGCCGTCTGCGTGATCTTACCTCACAGGAAAACGGCTGGATCGATCTGGCATTCATCTATACCCTGGGCAGCCACTATGTCCCCCATCTCTTGCAGAGCTTTCTGGCACAGTCACAAAACCGCAATGTAAAATTTTCTTTAAAGCAGGGCAATACGACGGAAATCCTGCAGGGCCTGAAGGAGGAAAAATACGATATAGCCTTTTGTTCCTATGTTGAGCATCAGCCGGATATTAACTTTTTGCCGATTGCACAGGAGGAGGTGGTTGCCATCGTATCCCATAGCCATCCTCTGGCACTGCATGACAGCGTTGACCTTGCCCAGTTAAAGGAGGAAACCTTTGTGTATTATGATAAGCAAAGCGGCATCCGTCCGTTGTTGGATTCCCTGTTTGAAAAGGTGCAAATTCGACCGAATATCATATGCGAGGTGGAGGAGGACAGTGCCGTAATCGGTCTTGTTGCCATCAATTACGGTATCGCTCTGGTCCCTGATATCGCCATGCTGGATCAGTTTCCTGTCAAAAAGCTGAAAATTACCAACCCTCCGCATGAGCGCTATATTTATCTGGCGACCGTTAAAAACCGCTATCTCCCCCCTGCTGTTCATACCTTCTGTAACTTCATCGTTCATCACACCTCGATTAAAAATCCGCATGTGCGTGAATGATTTTCCATTTATTTTCATAAATTTTCAAAGAATATGAAAATTTATACTTGCATTTTCCGTAAGAGTGTTGTATTCTAATGGCAATAGGAGTGATACCCGTGAACAAATCCATTCATTCAGCAGCATATTATTTTTACTTTAGATAGCCCTGAACCGAACCATTGAGATCATCGTGGTTATTTTCGCGTATCAGGGCATAAAAAAAGCATGAACGAAGCAGACGTTGATGCTTTTTTTATTGCTTGTGATGGATATAACAGCTTCTATGATAGAACATGAGAGAAAAGAGAGGAAGAAAACAAATGAGATACGGACTAATTGGTGAGAAACTGGGACATAGCTTTTCAAAGGATATTCATGAGCGGATAGCAGATTATACCTTTGATCTGATTCCGTTAAGCAAAGAGGAATTCAAGGAGTTTATGGAGAAAAAGGAATTTGCCGCAATCAATGTGACGATTCCCTACAAAAAGGATGTCATCCCCTACCTGGATGAAATGGACGAGCATGCAAAAGCAATCGGTGCAGTGAACACGATTGTCAATCAAAATGGGAAGCTGAAGGGCTACAACACGGATTTTACCGGTTTTCTGTACATGGTGAAAAAGCATAACGTACACATGGAAGGAAAAAAGGTGCTGATTATTGGAAACGGTGGTGCCAGCGCTGCCATCCAGGCAGTTGTTCGTCATGAAAAGGCAGGACAAATGGTCGTTGTGGATGTTGTGACAGGAAATGGTGCTATCAGCTATGATGAGATGTTCTCCAGCCATCTGGATGCGGAAATCATCATCAATACGTCCCCGATCGGAATGTATCCGCGCATTGGCAATGCTCCAATCGATATCAGCATGTTTCATAAATGCGAGGCTGTGATGGATGTAATCTACAACCCGATTTTGACTAGATTATGCTTTGAGGCACAGGAGATGGATATCAAGCGTGTAAACGGTCTGGAAATGCTGATTGCGCAGGCAAAGCAGTCTGTGGAGTTCTTCCTGGATAAGCAAATCGATGACCAGATCATTGATGATATTTACCAGGATATGTTAAAGGAGCACTGCAATATCGTCCTTATCGGTATGCCGTCCGCCGGCAAGACGACGATCGGCAAAATGCTGGAAGACCGTATGCAGAAGGAGTTTATTGATCTGGATGATGTCATCATTGAAAAGGCAGGAAAATCCATTCCGGAAATTTTTGAGGAGAGCGGTGAAGCAGGCTTTCGTGCCATTGAAACTGAGGCAGCCATTGAGGTCAGTAAGCTGAATAACAAAATCATCGCAACTGGAGGCGGTACGATCAAGCATAAGGTGAATATGGATTACCTGCGTCAAAACGGTATCACGATCTTCATCGACCGTGATGTGGACAAGCTGATCAGCTCTGATCCAAATCGTCCCTTATCCAAAAGCAGTGATGCCCTGCAGAAGATGCATGCCGAGCGTCTGCCGCTGTACCAGAAATATGCAGCCTACGTTGCCGTAAACAACAGTGACATCGAATCAACCGTCAAAGAAATAGAAGAAGCCTATCACAGCATTTTAATTGATGCTGTCAGCGATTAGAGGAAAAGAGGAAACTGTATGATTATCACATTGAAAAAAGATGCCCCAAAGGCAGAGGTTCAGAAGCTGATTCACAATTTTGAAAACAAGGGTTTATCCGTAACCATGATTCAGGGAGACAGCTACAATGTCTTCGGACTGGTCGGCGATACCTCCAAAATTGATGAAAAGCTGGTAAAGGCACATCCGTTTGTAGAAAATGTCACACGTATTGCCGCTCCCTATAAAAAAGCAAACCGCCTGTTTCATCCGGCGGATACGATTGTCGATGTAGCCGGTGTAAAGGTCGGCGGCAATGAAAAAATTGCAATCATCGGAGGCCCCTGCTCGGTGGAGGGAGATACCCAAATCATGGATATCGCAAAGCAGGTAAAGGCAGCCGGCGGCGATATGCTGCGCGGGGGTGCCTATAAGCCGAGAACGAGCCCGTATGCTTTTCAGGGAATGGGAAGCGAGGGGGTTGCCTGCATGGTGCATGCCAGGGAAACCTATGGACTGCCGATTGTCAGTGAATTGATGAGCGCTGATAAAATTGATGAGTTTGTCAAGCATGTGGATCTGATTCAGATCGGCGCCAGAAATATGCAGAATTTTGATTTGCTGAAGGCTGTTGGCCGTGTTAACAAGCCGGTGCTGCTGAAGCGCGGTCTTGCCAATACGATTGAAGAGTGGATCATGGCTGCGGAATATATCATGTCAGAAGGAAATGAAAATGTCATTTTCTGCGAGCGCGGTATCCGTACCTTTGAAACATATACGCGTAATACCCTTGATCTCAGTGTTGTTCCTATTATTAAGGAAAAGACACATCTGCCAATCATCATCGACCCGAGTCATGCGACCGGTGACTGGAGACTGGTGGAGTCCGCTTCTCTGGCCGCAATCGCAGCAGGTGCTGATGGTTTGATTATTGAGGTGCACAACGATCCGGAAAATGCATGGAGCGATGGTGCGCAATCCCTGAAGCCGGAACGCTTTGCCGAGGTGATTCGCAAGGGAAGAAAAATTGCCGAGGTCATTGGACGTAGTATGTAACTACAAAAAACTGTCAATTTCAAGGAAGCACAGACATAAAAAGCGTCCCGATGTATAAACTTCATATATGGATTTATAGTAAGTCTTTTCGAATTCTTAGCCATAATCGAAGAAGTACGAAAAGGAAGATGAGTAAGCAATTACGCTGTACCATCTTCCTTTTTTCATTTGCGTAGAAATACCTGCTCCAGTCAAGTCTTTGTTCCTGACATAGGAGGCTCTTACAAGAGGATTCCTTTTCCCTGTGGCTTACAGCGCTTCCTCTTTGCAGCTCAGTGCGGATTTTGCCGTTTCACAGAAATATTCCATCGCCTGCAACGGATACTTACCGGCAGCTGTTTCCCCAGTCAGCATAATACTGGAAGCACCATGGTAAACGGCGTGAAAAACATCACTGACCTCTGCTCTAGTCGGTATCGGATGCTCCATCATAGAATCCAGCATCTGCGTGACGACCATATACGGCATGGAATATTCTTTGCATATATCCTGTATGCTTTTCTGCACAGCCGGCAGCTCCCACAGCGGCATTGCATTTCCCAAATCCCCTCTGGCTATGACAATCTGGTCACAATGAGGAAGCAGCTCCTTTAGATGTGTGACCCCCTCCATATTTTCAATCTTCGCATATACCTGCAGCTGCGGACATCCAATGCTGCTCAGCGTTCCCTTCACCGTGATCAAATCCTGTGCATGTCTTACAAAGGGCTGCATTATTCCGGTAACACCGTATTGCTTCGCCACCTTCAAATTGCGGATATCACTTTCAGTAAGTGTTGGCAATGCAATATGACCGTTAACCAGAGCCACACTTTTTCCGGATTTCAGTACACCCCCATGCAGCACAGTACACAATAAGGTGTCTTCCCTGACCTGCGCTACCTCCAAAAGAAGACGGCCGTCATCCAGCAGCAGCTGTTCCTGTTCCTTTACATGCGACAAAAGCTGTACAGGAACCGGAATTTCCTTTCCCAGCTCAATCTTCTGCCCTTCCTTTAGCAGCACAGGCTCCTTCAGCTTACCGATTCGCAGCTCCGGCCCCTTCATCTCAATAAGCAGCTTCGCCTGTATGCCAGCCTGTTCCTGTGCCTGGTGAAAGGCATCCAGCCATTCCCTGCAATCCGGTAAATCCACATGGGATAGATTCAACCGCACTCCGTTCATACCCATACAAAGCATTTTATACAGAGCCTCCCGGGTATGCAGGGACGGCCCCAGTGTTCCATAAATATCGATTGTTTTCATAATTTTGTACCTCGCTTTTTCCATTATAACAGAGGATGTGTGAAAAGCCAGCAGTATCCTGAAAATTCATGCGGAATCATGCTTGCTATTCATAATAAGATCATTAGATGAATACAAGCTGTAACTAAAACTGTATGGCTGATCGTCACCGTTCTACAGTATAAGAATATTCTGTCTTCCATAAGCTGTATTTCAGTCCTGTTGTGAACAGGAACAGAAATTGCAAATTCTATACAGGTTTTCTGTATGAATTAACGTGTATCTTGTATAATGAGCATAAAGTATAGACAGGAGGCAAGCAGAATGAAAGAAAAGAGAACAAATCTTTACCGGGTAAGTATCCTTTGTTTGCTGCTCCTTACGTCCTGTAAGGATGTGAATAAGGCTTCTGAGCCGGAAAATAGAGAGTCCAAGGAAACCGTATATGAGCCAATCGCAGCTAATGATATTCGTCATGTCAACATCAGTGGGAATGCAAGATCAATTATCATAAAGCAGGGTACGGATACAGCTTTTCATTTTCAGAATGCCGATTTGAATACTGCTCATACGTATGAGGTACATAGCACAAAAAAGGATGATACTCTTGATATTATCATTACCATGGAGCATGGCGAAGCGGATCATGATGTGCTTGGTTCATTTCTGCTGTATCTGCCACAAAAAGAATTTGATTCGATAGAAACAGCAGGTGATTTTAAACAGACGCATATCAACACAATCCAGTCCGATATTATTGTACATGCCAATTCATCTGTAGTAGTTCTGAATGTAACGGCTGCACAGCTGAAGCATGATATCCTGCTGGATGGAACAGAAGCAGCTGCCTTTAGCAGTATCTCGGTTTATCTGGATACACTGCCTACAAATATATGCATGGAGATAAGCCCCACTCAAAAGGGCTCCCTTCACGATCCGCAGCATATCCTTACCGATGCAGGCTGATATCCGGCACAAAAAAGCCTGTCATACGTATTAACGGCGCTAAAGAAGTCAATTTGTATAAAAAGGACAGCTAAGTGACTTGCGCTCCCTGTGCATACGCGGCTTACAAACCGGCGGAGCAATTCCAAAAGAAAGAATGCAGTCTATAGATTTATAGAACTGCATCCTTTTTTGTATTCATAGGAAGTCTTACACAAACGTAAACGGATGGCACAGCGGCGCAGCTATGATTTTGACTCCCTGCAGCTTTGTTGACAAATATGCCGCCATATCCTGGATAAAGATATGCTCAATTCCATAATGACCGGCGTCAATCACGGCAAGACCCTGCGCAACGGCATCTATGCCCGTATGATGGGATATATCTCCTGTAATCAATACCTCACACTGCTTGTCAAGTGCATGTGAAAGCATACTGTTTCCAGCTCCTGGCGATATGGCAATACGCTGTACCGGTTTGTTTACATCACCATAAACCTGCACGCCCTGCAGCTCAAAGATCTGCTTGAGCTGTTCGGCAAGCGTAGAAAGCGGTATTGCAGTATCCAGGCTTCCATATTGCCCGATGCCCTTTTCATCCTCACTTGTGACTTCCAGAACCCGTGCGTTGTTCAGATGCAAAAGACATGCAGATAGCTCTCCCATACAGGAAACATCGTAATTGGTATGCATCGCATAGCAGCACATATCTGCTTGTATCAGCGTTAAAAGCCTTCTGCCGATAAAATCCTGATCGTGAATCTGTTTAATTCCGTTAAACAGCAACGGATGATGGGTAATCAAAAGCTCTGCATGCTGTGCAGCCGCAGCCGCAATCACCTCATCCGTGGCATCGAGTGCAATATATATCGTGTTTACTTCCTTATCATAGCGGCCTGTCTGCAGCCCGCAGTTATCCCAGTCCAATGCATAGGCTTTTGGACAGCGTTCCTCAAGTATATTTAAAATATCAGCACAGCGCATATGCTTACCTCCTTTTGTTACTGAAACGGATCAAATGAAAAGCTCGCATCAAAGCGCACAAGAAATTCACTGATCAGTTCAATGATCGTTTCCAAATCCCGATAGCAGGCAGTCTCAATAGAGGAATGCATATAGCGAAGCGGTATGGAAATAAGGGCAACCGGCACACCACCGTTTGTAAAATGGACAACATCGCCATCTGTTCCGGCCTTACCGGCAAATACCTCCCACTGCACATCCAAATGACATTCCCTGGCAATCGTTGCCAGCGCCTTATTCAAAGGCTTGTTGATCATGCTGTTGGAGCACAGAACAGCTCCCTTTCCAAGCTCCACCATACCGCTCGCATCTGCATTTACTCCCGGATAGTCACTGGCAAAGGTCACATCGACAATCAATGCACAATCCGGCTGAACACGGCATGCCGTATGATATGCACCACGCATGGTTGTTTCCTCTCCACAGGTAGCTGCCGCAAAGATTGCGCAGGCTGCTTGTTTTTCCTTTGCCTTCTTCAAAGCCTCCATGATGATAAAGGCCCCGATGCGATCATCCAGTGCACGCCCGGCAAGCTTTCCCTCTGCCAGCTCCACCATATCCGTGGCAGCACACACAGGATCACCGATAGAAACGACTTTCTCACATGCTTCCCTGCTGTCAAAGCCCAGATCAATAAACAAATCCTCAGCCTTGACCTGCTCCTTGTTTTCCAGCTCACTGTTCGTCACAACGACACCAGGAAGGATTTTGGATGCACAAATGACCTGCACATGCGTACCTAGATACAGAATTGGATGAATACCTCCGGCCTTTGTTACCTTCAGCATTCCGTTTTCTGTAATATGTGTTACCAGAAATCCGATTTCATCAATATGACCGCAAAGCAGTACCCTGGGTTTTGCTTGCGGATTCAGTGCACAGATCACATCCCCGGTTGCATCCGTCAGGATTTCATCACAATGCTTATTCATATGCTGTATAACCTTTTTCTGCAATGCAATTTCATGTCCGCTGACACTTGCTGTCTTCAGCATTTCATATAAAAATTTCTTATCCATTTTTCTTTATCCTCCATTTCATATATATCATATCCAATAAAAACGCCAGCATACAGCCGATGCTGTAGCATACAAGATCACTCCATACAAAGCCCTGACCGAGAAGATAGCGAAGTGGTGTTGCACGCAGTGCATTCAGCCAGTCGTATTGCAGAAGCTGTGAACATTCGATGGCAAAGGAGAACAGCAGTGTTCCAAGAAAAACTGCATTTGCTTTTGCCTTTGGAAACAGCCAGGCAAAAATTCCATACATCATCATTGACCACAGCGTATCACCTCCATATTTTTGAAACCAGTCAGGAAGAGGAAGCGAGCTTCGTGATGCCAGTCCTGCAAAAATCATAAGAGCTACAAACACGGCACAGCTTATGCGGCTTCGCTGTTTTTGTTTTATCATATACGACTCCTCCTAATAAAAATAGAGTGTTCCCACTCTATTTACGAATATACTGAATTGCGACACATTGCGGTCCGCCCTGTGTGATAAATGCCGGAGAGAGCTTTAACAGCTCCAGCTCAGTATCCGGAAAGGCCTGTTTTAAACGGTCGATAAAGAAACGGGCATCCGCAAGTGCATCTGCATGCGCTACATAAATGCGGTAGGCCGCATCAACACCATGCTCACGAAAATACTCGATGATGGCATCCGCTGCCTTGGACAAGGTACGGGTAATCGTAAATTTATCCAACCGGCTTCCATTCTCCACCGCATGCATCACAGGCTTCAGCTTCAGCAGTCCGCCTATGCTTGCGGCTGCCGGCTTTAATCTGCCGCCGCGTTTTAGAAAGCTGAAATCCTGCGGTATCAGAAAGGAATGCTCATGTGCCATACTGTCTTTCAGCGCTGCTACGATTTCCGCAGCCGTTTTTCCCTCATCACGCAGCTTTACCGCTTTTTCCACAAGGTAACGGTGCGGCCCGCACAGCGTCTGGGAATTTAAAACGGTGATGTTATCCGCATGCATCGCCTGTTCCTTCGCCATGCATGCCGTCTGATACGTACCTGACAGACCATCTGCCATACAGATATTGAGAATTTCCTCATCCCCCTGCTCCTCATAGGCAGCCAGCACATCGCCAATCGGCGGCTGTGATGTCGTCGGTATCCCACCCTCTTTAACCTTTTCTAAAAAAGCGGACGTGTCGAAGCAGAGATCCCGGTAATGCTCATCCTGAATACTGACACAGAGAGGAATTACATGAACATCCATGTCCTTTCCTTCCGTGATTGTGAAGAGTGCAGATGTGTCTGTAATGATATGTACCATGCTATCTTTTCCTTTTCTTAATTGACCATTTCCATGCGCGTTTTATAATCGGGCATGTAGTTCTCTATAATATTGTAGAACGCCTTGGAGTGATTCGGCTGAATGAAATGTACAAACTCATGCAGCACTACATATTCGATGAACTCAAACGGATAATGAATCAGCTTCCGGTTCAGTGTAATAGAGTTCTTAGCCGGTGTACAGCTTCCCCATCTGCTTTTCATATCCCGTATTTTCACTTCCGGAAATTCCAGATGGTAATCGCTCAGCGAGCGAAATGTCAATGTGGCAACATCCAGGAATACATCCTTGCACAGCTTATCGAGAAACTGCCGGACGACCTTTTCCGGATCTGCCTGTTCTCTGCATTGTACATACAGAGTGTCCTTGTCATAGCTTACGTGGTTGTATTTCCCTGTCGTCCTGCGGATTTTCAGAGAATTTCCAAACAGCACAATATGCTTGTCGTCGATCATGGTACGCTGACTTCTTTCCTGCATGGATTTCTGATGCTTAACGATCCAGGAAACCTTACTGGAGACAAAGTCGTCGATTTTGTCCATGGGCACAAACGGATTCGCACTGACCACGACCTCTCCCTTGGAAGAGATCCTCATGTTGATATTTTTTACCTGTTTTGTAACCAGTGTATAGGTAATCGGATATTTTCTACACTGAACAACCTTTTTATTTACATCCATTTAACTACTACCCCAATCTCTAGTGCGCATTTAATTATCTCATACTTGATTAAAAAAATAAACAGTTTTTTCATATTGAATTCTGGAATTTTTTACAATCCTAAAAAGAGACAGAAATGCATCTGTTTTCACATTGTTTTTAACATTCTGCATCAATTTATGTTACAATACCTGCGGTGATATTTATGAGCTATAACAATCCGTTCCCCTATAGTGATGACAACAAGCGTTACCACACCTGGAATTATTATCTGAAGCACCGCTTTCACAGCAAGGTGTTTAAGGTTCCCTTGAATGCCAATTTTTCTTGTCCCAATCGGGACGGTACCTGCGGTGTTGGCGGCTGTACCTTTTGCAGTGCTCTTGGCAGCGGGGATTATGCAGGCAATATACAGGATGATCTGTTTCAGCAATATGAGTCCGGTATGCGAATGATGCAAAGAAAATGGCCGCAGGGTATCGGGATGGCTTATTTTCAGGCATACACAAACACCTATGCTTCCCTGGATACATTACAGCATACCTTTGATCCCTTTGTACGGCGAAAGGATATTGCTGCCATCAGCATTGCCACACGTGCCGATTGCCTGGAGGATGATAAAATCGCCTATCTGCAATCGCTGACCAAAAAAAAGGAAATCTGGGTGGAGCTTGGTTTGCAGAGCATCCATGATGATACCGCACAGCGTATTAACCGCGGCCACACCTATGCGCAGTTTCTGGATTGTATCGAGCGGCTGAAAAGCACTGATTTAAAAATTGCCGTACATCTGATGAATTCCCTTCCGGGAGAAACTAGCGGGCAAATGCTGCAAACTGCTGCAGCACTCGCAAGTCTGCCTATTCATGCCGTCAAGATTCATATGCTGCACATCATGGAAGGCACCCGCATGGGAATCGAGTATAAAAAGCAGCCCTTTCCCATGCTGAGCAGAGAGGAATACATCGATATCGTCATTCGCCAGCTGGAGCTGCTGCCTGCAGAAATCATCATTCAGCGCTTAACCGGTGATGGCGTAAGGGAAGCGCTGCTTGCGCCGCAGTGGACTCTCAAAAAAGTAACGATTCTCAATGATATTGATAAGGAAATGAAGCAGCGTAATACCTGGCAGGGAAAGTACAATACGTAACCTTCCCTTTTTTTTCGCATACAATAAGGCTAGAGGTGACAAGCAATGAAGATTCTGGCTGTACTTATGCGAATTGAAAGGCTGGATAACGCCTGGAAATGGTTTATCAACAAGCCGTATATTCACTGTGTTGAGGCTCTGGGCTGGACCATATATCCCATCTGCAGCACATCCTGTCTGAGCGCAGCGCTTACCGTATGTGATGCCCTGCTTCTGCCAGGCGGCTATGATATATCCGGCTATTATCTGAAGGAAGCACGCAACGAGCATTGCACTACCTACGAGCAGCCGATGGATCATCTGGAATTTCAGGTAATCGACGCATTCATGAAGCATGAAAAGCCCATACTGGGCATTTGCCGGGGAATGCAGACACTGAATGTGTATGCCAAAGGCTCTTTATTACAGCATATCGATACACAGACACATGCTCCCCAGCACAGGCATATGGTACACAGCAGCTCGCGCAGTATGCTGAAGCAGCTGTATCCGCACAGCTTTTCTGTAAACAGCTATCATCATCAGGTAGTCGGACGGTTGGGGGAAGGCTTTTTTACCTCTGCCTTCAGTGAAGAAAACTATGTAGAAGCCATGGAGCATGAGAACGGCCGCATTCTCGCTGTCCAATGGCATCCGGAGCTATTGGAAGACGATCAGATCTTCCCTTATTTTCTGGATGTTGTCTGCGCCTGAAGCTTGCGTCTGCTTTTCCACCATTTCCAGACAAGCCACAGCATGATAGCCAAAGAAAACCAGGTTCCAAAGGCATCGACATTCATTACTGTACCCAGATATCGCAGAGACAGGGTTACAAGCAGACTGCGCAGCAATCTGGCAAACCCATCACACAGCAGAAACGGAACTAATCGCATACTGGTAAAGCCGGCAAGGTAGGCAAGCAGAAAATCCGGAATCGGCGTAATACCGCCAATGAAAACAGCCAGCAGGCCATAGCGCTCCATCAGTTCCTCGCCATGTGCCACATCCTCTTTTGCCGCGATGTTGTATAGCACCTTTTTGCCCAGCATCCGGGCAATTCCATAGCCGATGGCACCGCCAATACAGGTACCGATTGCACCCTCCAGCGAATATAGCAGCCATTTTTCAGGTGTATGCAGTACCAGCGGTACGAGTATGACTTCCAGGGAAGGAAGTGGAAGAAATGCCTTTAAAACAGAATACAGTATCAGACCGATATCCTGCCATACGATAAAAAAATCCTGTACGTTCATGAAATCCCCTCATTTCATTATACGTACAGGCTCTGTTTTTATACCAGCTCCAGCAGATTATCAATCACCAAATCCGGCCGCAGTCCCGAATTCTCACAATCCTGACGCGTATGCACCCCGGTTGTCACAAAGATGGTGGAACAGCCGTTATTTAAACCGAATGCTACATCGGTTTCCAGATTATCTCCAATCATCAGTGCAGCTTCTTTTTCAATGCCAGCATACCGCAGTGCTTCCTGCAGCATCGGTGTATGCGGCTTGCCGATCATCAGTGCCTGCTGTTCGCTGCAGTATTCCAGCATATGTACCATTGCCCCGTTTCCGATATGAAAATAATCACCATGGGGCAGCCTTCGATCCGGATTGGTACCGATCAGCCTGGCGCCCTTTTGCAAATGATAAAAGCCGCGGCACAGCTTTTCATAGGTCACATGGGAATCCAGCCCGGCAAACACAGCCTCCACATCTTCATCGCATAAAGTAAAGCCCTGCTCTAAAAGCGCTTCCTCCATGCCCTGCTCACCGATGTAATATACTCGCTTCCATGGCCTTTCATGACGTACATAGGAAGCGGCCGCCATAGCACTAGTGATAAACTGCTCATCCCGTATGCCGTTAAAGCCCATGGCTTCCATCTTTTCACGATTCTGTGCATGCGTACGCATAGCATTGTTCGTTAAAAAATAATAAGGCAGCCTGAGATGATTTAACGCATCCACAAATGCAACAGCACCCGCAATGACCTCATCCCCGCGATACATCGTACCGTCAAGATCGAGAAACAGCGTTTTATGCTGCAGCAGCGGATGCATCATCGTATACTCCTATGTAATGATGTAGAAAAGCCTCCTGTGAAAACTGTTCCTGATCAAGGAATGCTTTCATGAGTACGCATAGCAGGGAAAGCAAGGCCTGCTGTGTTGTACTTTTGAATCTTACAATACTAACCTCATCCAGTACAAATTCTGCAATCTGATGATCACGGTCAAAACAGATAACAACGCGTTTTCCCGCATGCATACCGCAATAGAAGCGGTAATATACATCATGATAGAGCAATTCATAGCCATCCCTGCTCTTTTTCAGCTCTCCAATCTGCTGATCACCCTCGTATACAGTAAAATTCATGCATGGATGAAATTTGGAATACCATTTGCGAATCTGATAAAATCCCATAATATCGTCACCAAACATGTTTTTCAAATAAACCGACAGCAGTCCGTCCTCCTTTTCATAGGATGCACGAAATACACAGCGTCCCTGCTCCTCAATCCTGTATTCGTCAATGTCCTTTCGCATCGTAAATTCCATTGTCCTCACGTCCTTTCATGAAAAAGCTCTTGATAGCACAAGAGCTTTTTATCCTAACCCACTATCGTAGGGTTACACAGTCTTTCATATGTCACCCTTATTATAGGCGAATTTTTCTTTTTTTTCAAGATGTGGGACACGTGTGCCTGCATTATTTTTTCAATACAGTCCCCTGCGCTATGTAAAAAAGGGAATAATCGACAATATGGCTGTACTTATTGAATTTCCATTTCCTGCAGTTGCAGTAGCATATACCTGACATCCCTATTTCTTCTTTAGCTACAGCCTTATAAACCAGGGACTATCCTGCTTTCTTCTCCGTCTTCTGTTTCTGAAAATGATGCACATAGTAAAAAATAAGCAGCAGCGGTATTATGGAAAAGGCGGCGACGATATACAGTGTCCAGTCATAGCCGAATGCCTTGGAAAGATATGAGGTGATCAGTGGTGTGATCAGTCCGCTGACACCGATAAATACAGCCATGGCAAACATCTGTGCACTGCTGAACAGCTTTTCCGGCGTGATTTCTTTTATGAGCACCTTACTTGTCAGCATGATGATCGGAAGGGTTACCAGCTGCAATGCGGCTGTCAATATAATCATCCACGGCTGAAAGGAAATCCCGTACAGCAGAAATTTGATGCCATACATTAGAGTACCAAAATACAGCAGGGTCTTCGTCTGAAAGCGTGCGAGTATTTTAGCGGAAAACAGAAACAGCGGTACCTCCATAAAGGACTGCAGCGCCCATTTAATACCAACAGCCGTGCTGTTTCCTCCAATATCCAGCATTTTATCAATGACCACATACTGATCCGCAGTCCCGATCATATACACAAGCAGATAAATGAACACCAGCAGCAGATATCCTCTGTTTTTCAAAAGCTGCTGCACGCTCTCCATCTTGATCCGCTCGCCCTTCTTTTTATCTGCATCCTTTGCTTTGATAATCAGCCAGCATAAAATCACACTCACAATACCCAAAGATATCAGTATACTGGTATAGTGAAACCGGTGAACAAGAAACCCGGCAATCGGAGAACCAATCGTCAATCCTAGTGCTCCGCTTGCCCGCAGCCGGCCATAGTTTTCCTGATCAACCTCCAGCATCCATGTTTCATCCAGCCCCATGATCACCTTAACCATGCCACCCATCAGTGCAACGGTGAACAGATGGTACCAGAAGGTCTGATGCTCAACCAGAAACATCGCAAAGCTGCTGGCGGTCAAAAGCAGATAGGCTGCCAGAAAGAACACCTTTACCCTTTGAAAACGATCGCACAGATAGCCAAATAGAAACTGCCCTACTATCGCAACGACTGCATTTGCGGCTAGAATATATCCTCTTTGTACGACAGTATACCCCAGCTTACTCAGAAAGGGAATCATTTGGGTATTAACCATGGAAATGGCGAAAAACGCAAGAAAGTTCATGGCATATAAAAGCCATCGCATTTGTTTTGTAATCGTAATCACATCCTCAGATATAGTATGTCCCTACATTTACGACCTAAAAATCTTTTCCCTTTTCTTTTCACATATTGTATAATATAGCTATTGAAACGGTGGTGACTATATGCAGGAGCATCTTGATACCAAAAGAATACTGGCGGCTGCTTTAAAGCAGCTCACCGGCAGAAAGAGCTTTGATAAGATTACGATTGCGGATATTACACAGCAAAGCGGCTATAACCGCCAAACCTTTTACTATCATTTCCGCGATAAATATGAATTGCTGTACTGGATCTATACCGATGATGCACAACAGGTATTTGATGAGCATCTCAGCTTTGAAAACTGGCCGAAATATATCTCTGCACTGCTGAATCACATGCGCAGTGAAAAGGAATTTTATATCAATACCATACGCAGTGATGAAAACTGCTTTCAGCAGTTTCTCTTTGAGCTTACAAAATCCATTTTTCATATGGCGATTGAAAGCCTCGATCAGCATCATCAGATCAATGAGGTGGAAATGAATTTTTATTCTGAGTTTTACAGCTTCGGTATCACCGGCGTCATTATCAGCTGGGTAAAAAGTGATATGAAAGAACGAGCAGAGCGTGTCAGCGCGAATCTGAAGTCTCTGGCACAGGACAGTGAAAAGCTGGCATATTCCCGCTATCGGGAAGCATTTACCAAAATTACAAGCGAGGAGGAAGAACATGAAAAGCGAAATTGAGCATTATGAGAAACGAAGCGGCGGCACAGGAACTATGCATATCGAACGTCTGCTGCAGCCGGAGGAAATGGGAGAGCATGTTACGATGTATGCAAAGGTAACCATCGATGTCAATTCATCCTTAGGTGTACACCAGCATAACGGTGATGGTGAGGCTTATTATATTCTGCAGGGTACAGCACTCTATGATGATAACGGTGTTAAGCGTGAGCTGCATCCAGGGGATGTCACCTTTACACCGGATGGCAGCTCACACGGCATTGCAAATATCGGTGATGAGCCGCTGGTATTTATGGCATTGATTATAAAAGCATAGAAGGCTGCTTGCCTTCTTTTTTCTTATACAGATATGCTACCATTCCATATTCAGAAGAAAACTCCTGCGTTTCCTTTATCAATACGGACAATGGACAAAAACAGGCACAAAATGACAATACAAAGGAAGAAAAGCCGTGCTATACTATGCGCAGACATAGAAGCAGGAGGATACGAAATGAACAACCTGATCACCACATTATTTATGCTGATATCCGTCGATGGAAAAATCAGTACAGGGGCATCTGATGAGCTGGATTTTGACAAGGATTTTCCGCATATCAAAGGCTTGCAGGAAGGGCTGCAGCAATATTACGATATTGAGCAGACAACAGATCTTTGGTCGCTTACATCCGGAAGAGTCCAGGCAAAAGTAGGCGTAAATGAAAAGCGGCTGCCTGAGAAAACACCGGTTTCCTTTGTTTTACTGGATAACCATCATCTTACAGAGCATGGAATCACCTATTTTTGTGCACGGGCAAAGCAGTGTATCCTTGTGACCGCAAACAACAGACATCCCGCGTTTCAGATACAGGAAGATAATCTGCATATTTTATATTATGACACTATAAAATTAGCTGATGTTTTAAGTCAGCTTCATACAGACTTTGGCTGTGAGCGGATAACCATACAGACCGGCGGCACACTGAACAGTATTTTTCTAAGAGAAAAGCTGCTTGATTATGTGGATCTTGTTGTAGCTCCCGTGCTGATTGGTGGGAAACAGACTGCTTCCGTGATAGACGGGGAAGCAATTACCTCTGTATCAGAGCTTTCCAGGCTTGGTATTCTGGAATTGGAAAGCATTACACCATTAAAGGCATCCTATCTGCGGCTTCGTTACAGGGTTATTTCATAAGCATGAGGTATGGGTATTCATGCTTCAGTATTCAGCTAAAGATAGTGATTCGCATACCTAAATCATCATGTGCCTGTAAGGTATACCAAAAAACACGCCTTTTCTTATGCGTGTTTTTATTCTAAGACGAATTCGCTGTTCCAGCTCCTCATATTTCATTGGAATCACTCCCGATATGCAGCAGCACACCCGGAAGTATAAAAAGCAGATAGCTGATTCCGTATAAGGAAAAGATCGGGTAACGAATGATGCCCGGAAACCAGTGAAGCACATGAAACAGATAGGTATCGGCCGCCAGCAGCGTATAGCATCCCATCAGGAGCACACCTGTACCATACAGCCATGCATAGTTTCTTTTTCGTACGTGAAGCACTTCCATACAGCCTCTGCTTAGCAGCATTACACCATAGGCAAGTGTCAGACATTTCAGCATGGCGATACTTCCATTCACCGCATGCAGCATATAGAGCAGTAAGCTAATGACAATAAGGAGTAGGCCTGCTGTCAGATAAACCTTTTTATGCATTTACCGAATGATATCGTGGATCAGCTTCTGCTTAACCACCGCTTCCTGTGTGAATACATATGTATGATAGAAATCCTCCAGCCAGTGCTCAGGCAATGGATGATTTACGTGTACATAAGCAAGAATATCCCCCTTTGCGACATAATCTCCATCCTTTTTATTTAACACGATACCCACGGCCGGATCCACCGGATCCTCCTTTACCATACGGCCTGCCCCCAGCTTCATCGCAAGCGTGCCAAGCTCCAGTGCATGCAGCTCCTTCACATAGCCTTCCTCACGGGATGTAACTTCTATGATTTCTTTGGCCTGTGGCAGCAGCTCCGGATGCAGTATCTGTTCTACATTACCTTCCTGGGCGCGCACCATAGCAGCAAGCTTCTCCAGCGCCTTCCCATTATGGATAACCTCCAAGAGCTGCTTTTTGGCTGCTTCTTCATTTTCTGCCAGCCCTGTTTGCTGCAGCATCACACTGCCGGCCTCCAGACACAGCTGTGTGAAATCCTCAGGGCCTTTTCCCTGCAGGGTTGCAATCGCTTCCTTTACCTCCAGCGCATTTCCGATGGCATTGCCCAAAGGCTGATTCATGTTACTGATCAAAGCCTTCACATCCTTACCGAAATGACGGCCGATTGCGATCATCGCTTCCGCCAGCTCCTTGGCCTTTTCACTTGTTTCCATGAAGGCCCCTTCTCCGAATTTCACATCCAGAAGGATGGTATCCGAGCCTGCCGCAAGCTTCTTTGACATGATGCTGGATGCAATCAGCGGAATAGAATTGACCGTTGCCGTTACATCCCGTAAAGCATACAGCTTTTTATCGGCTGGTACCAGCGTTGCCGTCTGCCCAATCAAAGCAAGTCCGATTTCATTTACCTGAGAAATGAACTGCTCCTGAGTACGCATCACCTGAAAGCCGTCAATGGATTCCACCTTATCCAGCGTACCGCCGGTATGCCCCAGACCGCGGCCGCTCATTTTTGCGACCTTAGCCCCGCAGGCTGCCACCATCGGGGCAAGAGAAAGACTTGTTTTATCCCCTACTCCTCCGGTAGAATGCTTGTCACATTTCATCCCGGAAATTGCAGAGAGATCGATCACATCTCCGCTGTACAGCATTTCCTGTGTCAGCCAGGCTGTTTCCTGCGGCGTCATGCCATTAAAATAAATTGCCATAAGCAGCGCACTGACCTGATAATCAGGAATATCACCACGGACATAGCCGGTGATGAAAAAATGAATTTCCTCCTCGCTGAGAGAATGCTTCTGCTTCTTTTTTTCGATGATATCAACAAAACGCATAATGTTACCTTCCTTCCTGCTTATCGTTTTCGATAATGAATAACAATACACCCTTCTTTTTGTTCTTTTGAAACCACTAGGAAAGCTTCCTTATCAAATGCCGGAAACCAGGTATCTCCTTCATAAGTCTGTTCGATTTCCGTAATCCAGAGTTCATCCGCATAGGGCAGCGCACAGGCATAGATCATGGCACCCCCACATACATACAGCGTATCCTCTTTTGCTTTCCACTCCTGCAGCAAAGCATCTGCATCCGTACAGGACTGTATATGAGGATCCTGTACTGGTGTGCGGCTTGCAATGTGCAGAATCCTTTGATCTAAAGGCTTTGGCAGATGCTCATAGGTTCTTCTTCCCATGAGCAAGTGGTGATGCAGTGTCAGCTGGCGAAAATGTGCAAGATCAGCCGGACAGCTCCAGGGCATGTTGTGATTTCTTCCAATCAGACGGTTGGGATCCATCGCGGCAACGATGCTGATCATGCGATTTCCTGCAGAGCCGCAAGCTCCTCCTCATACAGGTACCGCCAGTCTCCCGGCGCAAGCTGTTCATCCAGCTGCAGCGGCCCCATCGCAATACGGCGAAGGTAAACAACCTCATTGCCGACAGCATGCAGCATACGCTTGACCTGATGAAAACGTCCCTCCTGGATATGCAGCAGTATCTGCGTTTCTTCAAGCAGCTCCACTCTTGCACATTGAACGGGTTCCTCATCCAGAACGATACTGCCATCCTCCAGCCTTTTCTTATCCGCTTCCTGCAAAGGCTTTGCAAGCTGTACAAAATATGTCTTGACCACATGGTGCTTTGGTGAAAGCAGCCGATGTGCCAGCTTACCGTCATTCGTAATCAGCAGCAGTCCCTCGGTATCGATATCCAGCCTTCCTACCGGAAAGCAGTCTCTGGGAAGAATTGCATCAATGCAATCCAGCACCGTCTCATGTGTTGGATCACTGGTAGCACTGACCACATCCTGCGGCTTGTTTAACATGATATAAACAACGGCTTCATAAACTACTTCTTCGCCATTCACACAGACTACATCGATTCCCTCCTGAATCCTTGTATCATCCTTGCGGCATTCCACATCATTGATTCGTACAAGTCCTTTGCGAATCGCCTGCTTAACCTCCTTGCGGCTGCCATATCCGGCATGTGCCAGGTATTTATCGAGTCTCATACATTATCTCCTTTTCATGCGCTTCCAAACTCTGGACAGATCCAGATGCAAAATGGTCTGCGGAATTGAAAAACAGTAGGTAATCGCGAAATAGACAAGCATGGCAAGAGAGCCATTGACCGCAAGCTGTAGAAGACTCATCATGCGACCTGCGCCATAGCCCTTTAAGCCGATGAAATCACAGCCTCTGGCAACCGCAAACAAAGCAGCCATCGCAAGCAGTATGACCAGCAGCTTATGCATTGTATACTTCCAGCGAATCTTATAGCGTGTCGTCAATGCATACATATCCATAAAAATCAACAGACCCATGGCTACGATGCTGGACAGAACGATTCCCCGATAACCGAAATATTTCAGCAGCGGGTATGCGATTGAAAATTTCACCACTACCATGATGGCGAGGTTGCGGATATTCAGTCTTCGCAAGCCTGCCGCCATAAGCAGCGACGTGAAAATCGGGCCAATCGTATTCAGGAAAGCCTCAATGGAGAACCATGACAAAATCTGTGCAAGCAGCTCCAGATTCTTTGGATCGGCAGGTGGAAATAAAATGGCATACAAAGGCTTCGCATAGACAAACAGACAGAAGGAAATCGGCAGACCGATATACAATACGATATCCACACAGTCCCGGATGTTTTTCCGAACCAGCTTCAAATCATGATTGGTAAGTGCCGTCGTAATATGCGGTATGATGGCAGAGGAGAAGCCGGGTGCCAAAATCATCGGAATGGACATCAGCTTCAGCACACCGTAATTGATAGAGCCGCTGATGAGGAGAATTTCTGAATCCGTATTGCCATACGCCGTTAATCCGTTTTTTAGAAACAGCGTATTGACAATGGTATCACTATACCCCAGCACTGCTACAAGCAGATACGGAAATGCGATAAAAACAAGCTCTCTCAATATTTCCTTACGGTCATTGTTTCCGGCAAGTTCCTGGCTTTTCGCAAGCCGCTTCAGCTCTTTCATTTGCTTTTTATCATACAGCTTCAGATGCATGATTGCCAGTATAGCGGATATGCTTGTGGAAATGACACCGAAATACAATGCCCAGACATTATCTTTATGCAGCGCATATACCGCAATCGCACTGGCACTCAGCAGAAAGGCTACCCGGGCAACCTGTTCCAGAACCTGTGATAATGCATAGACCTCCATGTGCTTTAATCCCTGATAAAATCCACGGACACTTGAAAGCAGCGGTACAAAAAACAAGGCGAAGGAAATCAGAATCAGCACCATCTGCATTGTTTCAACGCTTTTTCCTTCATCCGGAATGACGAGGGAGGCAAGCGGTGAAGAAAACAGAATGACAAAAATCATCATGCCAAAGCCAAAGCAGGCCATCAGTGAGGCAGAGAGCTTTTTAATCAGCAAAGAGGTCTGATAGTCCCCTCTTGTGGAATATTTTGCAATCAGCGTAGCAATCGCAAAGGGAAAGCCTGCTGTACAAATATTCAGTAGATAGGAATAAATATTAAACGCCACCCCGTAATAGGCCAGATTATCCGCTGTTCCCAGCATGGAATTATAAGGGACTGCATAAAACAGCCCGATGAATTTCGCAAAAAAGATGCCGGCAGAACTGATCAGCCCTCCCGCTATAATTGACTGCTTCCGTTTGGAAACATCCATGTTCTTACTCATATAACGTATCCTTTCTCGTTCCCTTTATCCGTTCGTCTCAGTGTCCTTTTGCGCATAGTTGCTTGTAAAAAAGACACGGCTTGTATTTACCAGCTTGGAATCCTTCCAGGTAACCATGACCTGCAGGGTAAACTGGTCATGCTCTGAAATACCATCCAGAAAAATCTTGCTGACAAAGTTGCGGGCACCGTTTGCCTGATACGGAATCATGTTGAAGGAGGTTTTCGCATCGTCTCCCAGTAGTCCCAGACACGGATAAATGTTGCTGTTGCTGTCAAGCGCCGGATCGACTGCAATCGCCTGTATGTTGTACATCGCCACACGCGGATTGGATATAATAATTTCATACTGATAGCTGTTGTCCTTCTGCTTGAAAACCGTTAGCTTATAATCAAAGGGTATGATTTTTGATTCATTACCCTTATTATTTAACACAGCATCAATATAGCTTTCATAGTTTTTAATGCTCTCCTGTTCTTCTTTGCGTGCATCGCTGCAGCCGGAAAACAGCAGGAGGCAGATCAGACACCAAAGGGGGAATTTTCGCATGGAATCACCTCTCGAGATATTATAACATAAAGGTAGTGTTTAAGCCACATTTTATGAATCCGCAAGCCTGTGGAACTGTCCACAAAGGATACTTTTTAATAAAAAAAGGAAGAAACCTCTTCCCTGTATATGTATGATTCATAAATCTTGCAGTTCACTATTCCTTCGCAGCGTGTAATCCATACAGATTGGATAGCCGTATACATCCTTATGTACGATTTCGGCATGAATATCATATAACTGCAGCAGCTGTTCTTCGCAGATAACCTCCCTTGCACTGCCGCTGCACAACAGACGCCCCTGCTTTAAGCCGAAGATATGATCTGCAAATTTTGCGGCCTGATTCAGCTCATGGATCACCAGAACGATGGTCGTATGCTCCTTTGCATTCAGCTTTTTGAGCAGCTCCAGTATTTCCAGCTGATGCGCGATGTCCAGGTAGGTAGTCGGCTCATCCAGCAACAGGATTTCGGTTTTCTGTGCCAGGGCCATAGCAATCCACACCCGCTGCCGCTGGCCGCCGGAAAGCTGTTGCACATATGCATCTGCCAGAGTCTCAACCCCGGTCTTTTCCATTGCCCACTGTACAAGCTCATGATCCTTGCTCGTTAATGAGCGCATCGCCTTATGATACGGATAGCGTCCATACTGCACAAGCTCCCTTACGGTAATGCCTTCAGGAACGAGCGGTGACTGCGGCAGCAGCGCCAGCTGCTTTGCCACATCGCTGCGCTTTTTATCCCTTAAGGATTCCCCATTCAACAGAATTTCTCCCTTTCGTGCCGGAAGAATTCCCGCCATCGCCTTTAACAGCGTGGATTTCCCGCAGCCGTTGGGGCCGATCAGCATCGTGATCCTGCCGATGGGTATGTTCAGACTCACATCCTGTACGACATCCCTGCCATCATAGCCGGTGTATAGATTATGTACCTCCAGTGTCATATTAACTCCTCCTGTCGAGCTTCATCATCAGATAAATAAAATACGGAATCCCAATCATGGAAACGAGGATTCCCACCGGTACCTCCAGCGGCGAAAACAGATTTCTTGCCAGCATGTCTGCGACAATCAGCAAAATGGAGCTGATAGCTGCCGCAAGCGGGAACAGCAGACGGTGCCGCATGCCTGTCATGCGCAATGCGATCTGCGGCCCCAGCAATCCCAGAAATGCAATGTTTCCGGCAAACGCTGTTGCCAGGGCTGCCAGGGCTGCCGAGGCCGCAAGAAACAGAATCCGCTGTTTCTGGACTGCAACACCCAAGGCCTGTGCACCCTCCTCTCCCAGAGAGAGGATATCCAGCGTCCGGCTGTTGCACCATACCCATATAAGCAGTACGACGATCAGCGGTGCACTGATAAGAATATAGCGCCAGCTGCTTCCCCACAAAGAACCGTTTGTCCACATCAGCACCTGATTAAAATCCCCCTTGCTCATCTGCAGCTGATAAAAGCTGATGAGTGCTGTGATTCCGGCATTGACACCGACACCGCTTAAAAGAAAGCGGATGGGACGGATACCGCCGCGCCAGGAATAGACACAGACAAAGGCAGTCACACACAGGGCACCGGCGATTGCCAGCAGTGGCATCAGGAAGATTGTTCCAGCGGACAGACGACTGTAATACGCAGTAGTTCCCGCGGATATCCACAGCACCACAAACAAGGCACTACCGGCATTGATACCGATCATGCCTGGCTCTGCCAGCGGATTTCTCGTAATCCCCTGTAAAATTGCACCGGACACGCCAAGCGCGCTGCCAACCAGAAGAGCTAATACGATACGAGGCAACCGTACCTGGAAGATTGCAAACTGCTGGGCCCGGCTTCCCTTTCCCAGCAGCGTTGCCGCAAGCTCTAAAGGATGGATAGAATAGCTGCCAGCCATGAGCGAAATCAGTATGACCGCCAGTAATACCAGCAGACACAGCCACAGCCTGTTTCTGTTTTTGTGAGTCATCAGCTGCACTCCTTTCTGACAAGCCATAAAAATACCGGAATTCCCAGCAAGGCAGTAAACAAACCGATGGGCAGCTCATAGGGCGCACTTATGGTTCTTGCGGCGATATCCGCAAAGACCAGCAGCACCCCGCCATACAAAAAGCTGAGCATTAGCATACAGCGCATATTGCGTTTGATGATTCGGCGCAAAATATGCGGGATGAATAGACCGACAAAGCCGATATTCCCGGCAACCGCAACACACATTGCACACAGGGGGATCATAAGAAGGATGACCTTTTTTTTCAAGCTGCCAGCATTCACACCCAGCGTGATTGCCGCTTCATCACCGAGTGCCAGCAAGGCGACCTTATCACTCAGAAATGCAAATGCAGGTATGCAAAGCAGTGTCACTGCCAAAAGACCCCAAACAGAGCTCCACTGTGCCTGACGGAATCCGCCTGCTATCCAGAAGGCAAGCTCCTGGGAGCGGTTTTGTAGTAAAGCAGTAAGGGATGCAACGGAAAGGAAAAAGATACTCAACGCTGTTCCGGCCAATAGAATGCGCGATACATCGGGATGCCGGGCATACGCTACGGTAAACAGAAACAGCAGCGCCCCGCTGACTCCGGCCCCCAGCAGCGCCATCCAGAAGCTGCCCGCCGTCTGTAAGACGGGAAACAGCCCGGCCAGTGCGACAAACATTACTGAGCCCTGTGTGATTCCTAAAACAGAGGGCTCTGCGATGGGATTGCGCAGAATCCCCTGCATCATCACCCCGCTGGAAGCCAGCAGACCCCCGCTTAGCAGGGCACTCAACGCACGCGGCAGGCGTACATCACGCACCAGCTGATCGTTTAATGTCCCCTGATAATCAAACAAGGCATGTGAGATACCGGAAACGGGAATTTCCTTCGCCCCCATCATGATGGAACACATAATGCCAAGAAACAACAGCGTAACACCCATTGCTGTTGTTATGAGAATCCTGCGCTGCATCTTACTTTACCAGCAGCTCCTGAACCTCATCCAGAAATACATCCCTGCCGATACTGCTGTATCCGATGTTGAAGTACGGGCTGGAAGGAAGGTTGATAACCTGCTTATTTTTCACTGCACGCATCTGTTTATATACACGGTTCTTTTCTAATGCCTTTCGATCCGAATCCGTCCCGACGACGACCAGATAATCCGCATCCAGCTCTGCCAGTCCCTCATAGGATATGACCGGCAGACTGATGGAATCCTGCTTTGGCATATTGGCAGGCTTTTTCAATCCCATATCCTCATACAGCACACTTCCGATTCCGGCAGCATCAAATACAAACAGCTGTCCTCCACTTGCCAGCAAGGCCAGATAGGTTGCATCGCTGCCATTGGCCTTTTGTACTGCAATACCCTTCTGCTTTGCCTTTTCATCATAGCTTTTCAGCCACGCATCCGCTGCCTCCTCCTTCTGCATCATGCTTGCAAACGTTTTTACATCCTGCCGCCAGTCTGTCTGCGCCAGCTGTACCATGATGGTTGGCGCAATTTCCTTTAACTGCTCATACATTTTTTCCTGTACGTTGGATATGATGATAAGATCCGGATCCAGGTTTAA
The DNA here is from genome assembly GCA_017161075.1 of Erysipelotrichaceae bacterium 66202529. Lineage (NCBI taxonomy): Bacteria > Bacillati > Bacillota > Erysipelotrichia > Erysipelotrichales > Erysipelotrichaceae > Erysipelotrichaceae bacterium 66202529. Next base: position 2,396,625 of record CP046174.1, read on the forward strand.
AATTCCTTCTATATCCATGGCATCCTGCATGCTGTATCCCAGGATTTTTGCCCCCTGTAATGTATCCTTCAGGTATGCCGGAAACACTGTGTAATCATAGGCATCTGAATTTGCAGTTCCAACCACGGAATAGCCAAGCAGAGATAAAATATCGCTGTTTCCGCTCAAATCCACGATCCGCTTTGGCTGTGCAGGGATTTCCACCTTTCCCCTTGCATCCTGTACAGTAACGGTTTTATCCTTTGAGGATATCTCCTTTGTATTCTGACAGCCCGCTGTAAAGCCCAGCATAAGCATGCATACAAAGAGTATTCCTATACGCTTTTTCATATGTGCTTCCTCCTTTATCTGTTAGCTTATTCTAACTTACGTGTGCCATTATAACAAACCCCATGATTCCGTGCAAGCATTTCACCTGATATCCTTATTTCATCACCCAGTAGCATTATAATCGTATCCGCTGCCGCACTCTGCTATAATACTAGCCGGGAGGTTTTTTATGTATACATCCACCAGCTCTACACAGTTTCTTGACCTGTTCACTCAGGAGCTTGATCTGCACATAACACAGCGCGATGGGATCCGGTTTCTGCAGCAGAGAAATACAAAGCAGGGTATTTATCAGTATGGCATTCCTGGCTTATATGTATTCACGATAGCAGACTACACCATTCCCCATCACTTTTCCATACGCTTTGATCACGAGGAACGTCTGCTGCGCTTCGGTCTTGTCCAAAACGGCTCCACCAGCGTGCAGCTGCAGGATAAGCTGCCCTGTACACAGCAGCCAGCCGCCTTCCTAATCCGGGAGGAGCAGCCCTGCGGTATACAGACATGGGAGCCAAACGAGCACCTGCAGGGCATGGAATTTACACTTTACCCTGCCTTTTTGAACCAGCTTCATCAGCGTGGTTATTCTATATCGCTTCAGGAGCAGCTGATTGTCAATCACACCTATCACTATCTGCCTGCACAGCTCTACCCACTTTTGTATGAGCTAAAGCGGCTGCATGAGCAGCGAACGCTGACAGCTCTGTATACGGAAGGGGCACTCCTGCAATGTCTCAGTGTGCTGGAAAAGGAATATGTACAGCAGGAAGGCTTATGCCTAAAGCAGATGGATTATGGCGTTATCCGGCTTGGTGAGCGCACGATCCGACTGCAGGAGCATGATTACAAAGCCATACAGCATGCACACAGACTGCTGCAGGAACAAATCAGTGACCCTCCGACGATCCATGCGCTCAGCAGGACGTTGCTGATTGATGAACAAAAGCTAAAGGCCGGGTTCCGGTATTATTATCATATGAGCATACGCGAATTTTCCATCTCCGTCAAAATGACACATGCCGCTGCCCTATTATGTACAAGTGAATTATCTGTGCAGGAAATTGCAGAGCGTGTCGGATACCGCTATCCCTCCAGCTTTATTCAGACCTTTTCAAAGCTCTATCACTGTACTCCCCTCCAGTTTCGTCAGCGTGAAAAAAGCAGATAAATACATACAAATAAGTCTTAATAAAGCGAACTCCCTATCAAAAGGAGTCATTTGCTTTTTCTTTATCTTCTTCAAAAGCATTCCTTATATGACACAAAATAAAACAGTCCGCGGACTGTTTTATTTTGTACATCTGCAGCGGAAGGATTTACATTCCGTTTCGTGACAATCGCTAGGATGAACACAGTTATCACAGCAAACGCTGATCGTCTCTGCATTACATAATGCATCCTTGTTGTAAACACAATTGTGCACGCTGCACAGGATTTCTGTTTTTTTCTGCATGGCTCACACCTCCACACAGTTAGTATGAACCCTTTTTAAAACTCTATGTGCTGAAAATCACCATTGCACTGAAACAGTAAATCTGTTCCTCCGCAAAATCACTTACCGCAGTGGAGAATTTAATATCCAGCAAGCGGATATCCGCATGCTCGCTCAAATAGGCATTCACTGCTTCTGTAAGATCATCCTCATGCTCCTCGTCAAACACCTTGATCTGTACCATCTGCTTCACCGCATTTATACTAGCATATCACATACGCAATCACTGTCGATATAGCGCAGCGCAGCTCTGTATTTTTTCTTGTGCCGCTGCACTAACCGCTACCAGCGGCAGGCGCAGAATATTTTCACATTCATCCAGTGTATGCAGCATGTATTTCACAGGTGCCGGGGATGCCTCACAAAAGGTCAGGGATGCAAGCTCATACAGCTGCTTCCGCAATTTGTTGTCAACTCTGCCCTCATCACAAAAGCTGCGCAGTTTTCGCATACAGACATGTCCCATAACGGAAATAAGGCCGTCCATCCCGGCATCAAAGCCCTCATCGAAGAAGCCGTCCTCTCCGCTGTAAATCTGAAAAGCAGGATGCTGTGCCTTCAGCCTTTTTACGGTATCCAGATTGGAGCATGCCTGCTTCAAAGCGGTTATGTTGTCATGGGTATTCAAAAGATCATGGATGGTTTCCTGTGTCAGCTCCACACCGGTTCGTGAGGGTACATTATACAGCATGATATTTGTATGCACTGCAGAAGCGATTGCATCATAATGCGCATACAGACCGGCAGCATTCGGCTTGCTGTAGTAGGGCGTCACAAGCAATACACCATCAATATCCTCTTTTTCTGCCTGCTTGCAGGCAAGAATCGTTGCCGCTGTATCATTGCTGCCGCAGCCATACCAAATCTGTGCACGATGCTTCACCTTCCGTATGACATGACGAAGGATGGAAAGCTTTTCATTGTGTGAAAGCGTTGGTGTTTCCGCTGTTGTACCACATACGATAAAGCCGTCACAGCCCTCCTTCATGAGCCTGTGCACAATACGATCCAATGCCTTGTAATCCACCTTGTTCTCTTCGGTAAACGGTGTCACCAAAGCAACCATCAGTTGTTTCATAAGTCTATCTGCCTCCCAGTAAGATTGGCTGCAGCTGTCTGTGTTCCAGTGCCTGATCCATCGCGGGCTCCAGTAGCTTCCAGTCAGACACGATGCTGCGCTCCTTATTGAAGGGCGCATCCTGTCGGAACGGAATCACATAAAAGTGCTTCATATTAAGCAGTGAAAATATATTCGCTCCACTGATTCCCAGTCCGTCATTTGTCGCAATACCGAATACGACATTGCGCTGGTTGCGGATCATCGCCTTTGCAGACAGTGTAACCGGATGATCGTAAATACCATGCGCCATCTTTGCTGCCACCGTGGCTGTCATGGGAGCGATCACCATTATATCATATGCATTGGACGGGCCAACTTTCTCTGCTTCTACAATCGTATGGATGATGTCATGTTTTGTCACATCCTTTACTTTTCCCAGGAATACCTCCCTGTCAAAGAAACGCGTGGAGCAGCGATAGACATTTTCACTCACGACAGCCGTAACGTCATTGCGCTCACACAGAGCTGTCAGCTGTTCAAGAACTGCCGCATGATTACAAAACGAGCCGCAGATGCCAAACAGAATCCGTTTATTTTCCATTGTTCAGTTTCCCCCTTATACATTCCGCAATTATATTCCCTGCACTGATACAGGCAAAGCGTCCCGGCAGATTGTGTGCCTTGATTACGGTTATTCCCTCCTCATGCGCGGTATGCAGGTCTATTAAGTCCGGTGTGGAGATATCAATAATAATTGGCTTGCGCTTCCAGGAATGCATCCGCTGCGGGTCAATCATAACACCCGTTGCTGTATGGATAATCACATCACCACAGCTATCCCAGTCACGCACCGGCAGAAAATCCCCTTCCTTCTGACAGCTTCTGCGTATGATTCGTACATTCACATGCAGATTTTTCAACAGCTCATATATCACCTGTCCGCAATGACCATAGCCGACGATATCAACCTGAATATCGTAAATACTTTTACAAATACAGCTGATTAGCTCATTTAAAACACCCTCAGCTGTAAGAACTGCATTTTCATGGATCACACTTTCCTCAAGCATATAGTAAATCTTTCTTTGCGGAAGTGCGTCCAGCACCTTGTTGCGCATCCCGCTGAACAGCACACAGTCCTTTCCCTGCATTTCATAAAATGCATGCGGTATATGAATCGTTTCCTTTTGTATTTTCACATAGCCGAATTCATCGACTCCCCGAACCGGAAAGACGACAGCCTGATACTGTGGCAGATTCAAAAAATCCGTATACTCATCCAAACGGTCTACCGCAAAATCCCTGGACAGGTTGTCATAGACCTGGATCATTCTTTCATCACTGCATATTACTGCAATTTTCACACTATCCCTCCTTACGCCATTGTATGTAGAAGCCGCTCATTTGCCATCCGAAAAGAACTACGTACAGAAGCAGTGAAGCCCTGTATGCGTTTCTTATACCGGTATACCACAAAAAAAAGGAAGTACGAATTTCATCCTTATGCAATGAATTCCTACTTCCTCATATTCATTTGGTTTACAGCGGCATATTCTACAGGCTTTTCGCTGTTACTTCTGTGATATCACAAAGTAATTCCGTTTTCCCTTTTTGATCAGTGTGCGTCCTTCTGAAATGGCATTCGCAGAAGAAACGATGAATTCCACATCCTTGACCTTATCTCCATTCACCTGAATAGAGCCCTGATTGATCCACTCTCTGGCTTCCCGCTTACTGCTAGCGATGCCTGCCTGCACCAGTGTGTCCGTCAAGGTCAGCGCATCATCGATTTTGGCAGCTTCAAAGCCCTTTAATGCATCGTGCAGCTCTCCTGCATCCAAATCCTTGATGTTTCCTTTAAACAGGGCGTTGGTGATTTTCAATGCCTTGTTGTATTCCTCCTCCCCATGCAGGAAGGTTACAACCTCCTTCGCCAGCGTTTTCTGTGCTTCTCTGAAATGCGGTTCTGTTTTGACCTTTTCTTCCAGTGCATCGATTTCCTCCTTGCTCAGGAAGGTCAGCTTTTTCAGGTAGTCAATGACCTTTTCATCCTCGGAATTAACCAGAAACTGATACATTTCATAAGCGCTTGTTTTCTTTTTATCCAGCCATACCGTACCGGATTCACTCTTTCCAAACTTCGTACCATCCGCCTTGGTAATCAGCGGCATCGTCAGGCCATAGCACTCCACCTCAGCACCATGCTTTTTACGAATCAGCTCCAGACCACTGGTGATATTGCCCCACTGATCCTGGCCGCCCAGCTGCAGGGTACAGCCCTTATCCTCATACAGATGCAGAAAGTCCAGTGCCTGTAAAATCATATAGGAGAATTCCGTGTAGCTGATACCGGCATCCAGACGGCGCTTTACGGTTTCCTTATTGATCATGTAGCTGACATTGAAATATTTTCCATAGTCTCTTAAAAAATCAATTACTGAAATATCCTTCGTCCAATCCAGATTATTAACCATTTCAAAGCCGAACAGCTCCTCAATCTGCTTGCTGAGGCTCTGGTAGTTATGCTCCAGCACTTCCTTTGTCAGCATATTGCGCTCTCCGCTTGCCTTCGGATCCCCGATAAAGCCGGTCGCTCCGCCAACCAGCATAATCGGATGATGGCCGTGCTCCTTTAACCGCTTTGCACACAGCAGGGATGAATAATGTCCGATATGCAAGGAATCTCCGGTCGGATCAGTTCCGATGTAGAAGGTCAGCCCTCCGTTGTTCAGCTTCTCCTCCAGCTCCGGACTGGTCACATCATTGATCAGTCCGCGGTATTTCAGTTCATCAAATAATTTCATAATCGTCTTCCTCTCTTAAATAAAAAAACGCCCTTGCTCCAAGGACGCTTATATGCGTGGTACCACCTTAGTTCTTCCATGACAGAAGCACTCTATGCCATAACGGGGCAGACCGGTCTATCTTTGCAATAGACAGCTCCAAGGTGTATTTCTCAAGGTCACCCGCAGCTTTTCACCAGCCAGCTGCTCTCTGAAGGGATTTTCTCAAGCTCTTTTCTTATCAACGCTTTCCTTATTCAGGATATAAGTAACTTTGGATTTTGTCAATCCTATTTTGTAGATTTTCTCGGTGTGAAAATATAGCTCAGCTCGATTTCCTTGTCTGTCACTTCATTTTCATCATGCAGCATCTTTGTCAACAGTCGCATAGCCACAGCACCCAGATCATAATCCGGAATCTTAAATCCGGAAATCTGCGGACGTGCCATCGCATTGTACTTGCTGTCCAGAATACAAATCAGCTCCATTTCATCCGGAATGCTGATGCCGGCTTCCTTTGCTGTATTCATAACCGCCATCGCCTGGGAATCACGGTAGGTAATGACTACATCATGACGAATTCCCTGCTTCATATATTCTTTCAAGAACAGATAAGAAGAACGGTATTCCTTTGGAATTTCAATGAAATTTTCAAATTTCATACCCGCTTCATCAAACGCGCGATTTAATCCTTCCAATAGCTGCTCAATCATTTGCGGATTCTTTCTATCCTCTACCAGAGCAATGTTTTTCTTTCCCTGCTTAATGCAGCCGCTTGCATATTCATATACAAGATTTGCATAATCAACATAGACACTGCCCACAGTATCATCGCTCATTTTATTACCGATGACAACGATTGGAACCTGATACCGTGTCAGCTGATTCAGCTCTTCCTTATTCAGCTTGTCATTGAAAATCACAACACCGTCCACACGGGATTTGATGATATTTTCAATGATATCATTCATTTCCGTGATACCCTCAGTTGTGGTATGCAGCATGATGTTGTATTTATATATTTTTGCCACGTCAATCAACCCGTTGATGATCTGTCCGGTATAGAAATAGCTTGCTTCCGGCACAATCAGGGCAATGGTCGTGGTTTTCTGCAATGCCAGTCCCTGTGCGATCGCATTTGGCTTATACCCCAGCTTTTCAATGGCTTCCTGCACCTTGATGCGGGTATCCTCACGTACGACCTCTGAACCGTTGATTACACGGGATACTGTTGCCAGAGATACATCGGCTTCTTTTGCTACATCATAAATCGTAATTCTTTTCATAACCTGTTATCCCTTCCGACTGTCGTCTTCATCTGTGTCCAAGACACGTTTCAGTCCGTTGAATGCAGCCTCAGCCACCTTCAAGGTTCCTTTTTTCAGCTTCCTTACACCTGTTTTCACTTGCTCGTCATTGCGTATGGTGTCCACGGTATCCGTTACAGCATGTACAGAGCGTCGCACATATTCATTTTGACGAACCTCTTGTATACCATCCTGCACATAGCCCGCCAGCTTATCTGCCGCAGCCACAGCCTTTTTACTGCCCGCCTGGACATCCTCGCGCTGTGAAAAACGCTGCAGACGATCCTGTGTTGCTGTCAGAAGCTTCTGTGTCTCCTGCTTCAAACGTTCCATTCGCTCGTTCACTTCCATGGAATCCGCATGCCCACTCAGCCAGTCACGCATTTCCTGAAAAAGGCGCTGCAGCTGTTTCGCAGCATCATCCAGAATCTTCCTTGAGCCTTCCTGCTCCTCATCATCACATTCCATCGTAATGATTTTGAACTTCGCTTCCTGTTCCAGATTTTCGACTTCTTTTTCTCGTTCATTATCCATGATTATTCACTCACTCCATCCTCTTCATCATGATCGTCTTCCTTCTTCATACTGGCAAATATCCAGTCCTTGATGGAAGAAAAATTCTCTATGACAGCTACCAGAGTGGAACGTACCGCATGCTTGCTCGCCTCGTGAACACAGTCTACCGTTTCACTCAGCTCATTCAGCGTATTTAACGGCTTGTCCAGTGTTTCTAATTGCCGGTTCGTCGTCTCCAGCGTCTTTGACAGCTTCACCACGGCATCATTTGCATTTTTCAGTAATACAATCAGATGCTTGACAAATATTGCAAGGAAAATCAGCACAACGACGCCGCAAATTGGCAATGCCTTGCCGGCGACACTGCTCGTTAATTCCAATAATTGATCTAAACCCATAGAAACACCTCTTTATTTATTCTAAAACAATTTGTAAGTTTTTTCAATATCTATTGAAAAGTTTTTACAATATTCTTTAATTTGTATATATCCTTGCTGCTCATGAACAGATATACGGCCGGACCCCGCTGTGCAAGCAGCTTCGCCGCAGCCTCATCCTCGTTGATAACCTCTGCTTTTTTGCATTTATCCGCAAGATCGTATATCGTGATATCGATTCCATCCTCCTTTGCCGCATTTTCCGGAAAATGACAGAGATATACCTCATCCGCCTGATCCAGCTCCTGTGCAAAGCGATCCATAAAATAATAGATGCGGGAATAACGATCCGGCTTAAAAAGGGCGATAACCTTCTTTCCCGGATATTTGATACGCGCTGCTTCAATCATATATTTCACTGCGGTAGGATGATGGGCATAATCATCGATATATACATTATCCCCATTTTCTTCAACGGTAAACCTGCGTTTTACACCAGGAAAGCTCTGCAGTCCCTCCTGCAGCAGCTGTGCGCTGAGTCCCTCCATAATACCGACAGCGATCACGCCCAGGCTGTTCCACAATAGCGGCTTACCGACAAAGGGTAGCTCAAAATGTCCAAACAGCTCCTTATGATACAGCACATCAAACTGCATGCCGTTTTCGTTTTGCTGAATATGCACTGCCTGTACGTCGTTATCATCCTGTAAGCCGTAATATAAATGCGGCGTTTTGACATGCAGTAAACGTACCGCTGCATCATCCCCAAACAGGACAACGCCCTTTTGAATCTGATTGGCAAAGGTTTCAAACGCATTGCAGTAATCTTCCATATCCTTATAATAGTCCACATGATCCAGCTCGATATTTGTAATGATTGCATATTCCGGTGTATACGCCAGAAAATGACGCTGGTATTCACAGGATTCCAGCACAAAATAGCGGCAGTCCTTCGGCATTTCCCCGGTTCCATCACCAATCAGATAACCGGTTGGGGCTGCCAGACTCATCACATGGGACAGCATCCCTGTCGTAGTCGTCTTGCCATGGGTTCCTGCCACAGACACCGAGGTGTATTCCTTTGCCAGCTTCCCGAGAAACTCATGATACCAGTAGGTTTTTACCGAGTCCATGGACAGGGCCTTTTTTACCTCCGGGTTGGATTTATCAAAGGCATTGCCAATGATAACGATATCTCCTTCATGAATATGATCCTCGGAAAAGGTCGTAATAGGAATATGTCGTTCCTCCAGCGGCTTTTGTGTGAATATATACTTTTCGATGTCGGAACCGCTAACCTCATCCCCGCGATCGCTTACGATTGTGGCAAGAGAAGCCATTCCGCTGCCTTTAATTCCAATGAAATGATAATGCATGTACAACACCTCTTTTACTCTTTATCGATTGCATCATCAGCACTGCGGATCGGTGTGGATTCTCCAAACAGAGAAATCTGCATCAGATCATCGCTGTCACCGCTCGGCGTCTTTTCTATCATATCCTCCAGCGGTACACTGCGGATTTCTTCCTCCAGGTCATATTTCTCTATTTCCTGTTCTGGAAGCTCCTCTTTTTTCAGCTTTTCCTTTTCTTCGATTTTCTCCTGCGCCTTTGCCTCAAACTCCTCCAGCTCATTGATTCCGTAGTAAGGAGAAATAATGGTACCCAGCGGATTTTTTTTCTTTGACCGCTGCGGAAGCGGCGCTGCGCTTTTCTTCTTCGGCTTGTTTTCCTCTTCACTGGATCCAAAGATTGGAGAAATGACAGGAGAAAATTCAAATTCCTTCTTTTCTTCCCGTTTTACCGGCTTTTTGACACGCAGCGGTTCTTCACTGAGGACGATTGCTTCCTTTTCCTTCTCCTTTGGCTTTTCCTCCAGATCAATGGTCACAAATTTCTTTTCCTCTTTTTTCGCTTCCTTAAGCATGGAAGCCGCATGCGGATTGAAATAAGATTCCATCTGCGTATGCGTGTTTTCCTCTGTTACCGGCTGCGTTACAGTCTTTTTCGGTTTTTCCCTGATTTCGATAGGCTCCAGCTCATCCTCAGCCAGAACCTCAGCCTCTGTTTCTTCAAACAAAAGACCGGCAAGTTTTTTTAATACTGACATACATCATCGTCCTTTCGCTATTTCTGGGCAGCCAGAAAGTCGTTGATCTCTTTTTCAGTTTTTCTCAGCTTGGAAACAAAGCGGCCGGATTCCTGTCCATCCTTATAGGCTACAAAGCTTGGGATTCCCATTACCATAAGCGCCTGACAGATATCGATATTTTCATCGCGGTCGACGTAGTAAAATTTGTAATCGCTGTAGGCCTCTACCAGCTTCGGCATAAACGGCTCAATGAAGCGGCAGTCCGGACACCAGTTGGCAGAAAACGTAAAAATATGAACGCCTTCCTTTGCGGCAGCTTCTTTGAATTCCTCCATGGAATGTAATGCAGTCATATATTCTTTCATTGTATCGCTCCTTTTTTCTTATGCAATAGTCTATCCTGTTTGGCAGGAAAGGGTGCAGCCCTTTCCTTTATTTTTTCACAAAGACCGCCCGATAGATTGGCTGTCCCTTTTCCATAAAGCGATGCTCATATTCCGTTACGACATCCTCATCATGCGGCTCCCGGCGGTAATCGACACTGACTTCCTTCAGCTTCCAGCCTTCCTCCTGAAATTCAATCAGAGAATATTCAAACAGAGAGCTGTTATCCGTCTTCATCTGAATTTCTCCATCCGCCTTCAGGATTTTCGCATATCGTGCAATAAAGGCATGATTGGATAAACGCTTTTTGTGGGCACGCTTTTTCGGCCAGGGATCGGAAAAGTTCAAGTGAATCACATCCACTTCCCCCTGGGCAAACCAGGTGTCGATCTCCTCGGCATCCCCTTGGATATACAGCATATTATCCGGCTTCTGCTCCAGCTTGGTATATTTGCGTACTGCCAGAGCAGCCACATTGATATTCTTTTCAATTCCAACCCAGGCGATATCCGGATATTTCTGGGCCATGTTCACCCAGTAATCTCCTTTGCCAGTTCCAATTTCCACATGAAGCTCTTCGCGCTTCAGCTTCTGTTTCCAACTGCCGGCAAGCTCTGCGGCATCCTTCAAAACGACTTCCTGCTCTTTCAGAAAATCTTCCGCCCAGGGCAGTTTTCGCATTCTCATAGTATGTTTACTCCTTGTTTTTACTTGGCGAGCTGCTCTACCGCAGCCGTATAGATGGCCACAGCACGCATCAGGTCATCGACCAGGACCGCCTCATCCTTTTGGTGACAGCCGCCGATGAACAGGTGCTCCGGCTGCTTCCTATTTGGTAATTCTGGACCAAAAGCCACAAAATTTTCAAATTTCTTTGCATAGGTTCCGCCGCCGATTGTCATATTTGGCGTAAAGGTATCCTTTGTATAGTCCTGATATACACCGCTCAGTGTCTGTACCAGCTCTGACTTTGGATCAACAAACAACGGCTTTGTGTTTTTCTTTATTTGTATATCCAGTGGGTAGTCCAATGCTTTCGCTGTTTCGTGAAAGCCCTGCATAATACATTCAGGATCCGCATCGTTAGGATAACGGATATCAATGGTAATGCTTGCTACATTGTTTTCTATATTTACGATTCCTGTATTCATGGTTAAAAATCCCATATAGGCCCCGTCCATATCAATTCCAAGCGGTTTTCCCTGCCAGTCCTTCAGCATCGCATACGTATCATGTGCGAACTTATCGCCATAGGTACAGCCGATAAAGTTTAACAGATGCAGCGCCGCGTTCACACCGTTGTATGGCATGGCAGCATGTGCAAAAACGCCCTCCATATGCAGCGTCGCCATATTCTCGTCAAGCGTCTCTACGCTTCCCTTCAAACCAAAGGCACGCAGATAAAACAGAAAGGCATCCAGGTATTCATTCTTCCAATCCTTAACCTGGGCACTCGCCTGTCCGATTACGATATTGCTGCGCTCTCCAGCACGCATGCTTGCTATCACTGTATCACAGCTTCCGCTCATTTCAACATGCAGACCGCCCTTTTCTCCATAGATTACAGGAAAGTCCGCATCCGGTGTAAAGCCAAGTGTCGGGATTTCTCCATGCTGTTTATAATATTCCATGCACTCCATACCGCTTTCCTCATCACAGCCCAGAATCAGCATGACCTTGCGGTTCAGCCTGATCCCCTTATCCTTCAGCATTTTGAGCGCATAAAAGCCGGCCATGGCAGGCCCCTTGTCATCCAGCGTTCCACGGCCAAACATATAGCCGTCCACAATTTCACCGCCAAAGGGATCCCTGCTCCAGCCTTCACCGATTGGCACGATATCCAGATGTGCCAGAACACCGACACTTTCCTCACCCTCGCCATATGCGATGACTCCGGCATAGCCGTCGTAATCCTTTATCTGAAAGCCTTCTCTTTTTCCAAGTTCCAGCATATAATCCAGTGCTTTTCTGCAGCCTGCCCCGAATGGCGCATTCGCAGCCTTTGTTTTGTCATCCCTCACTGACGGGATGGCAATCAGACCTCTCAGGTCTTGGATAAACGCATCCTTGTACGTTTCCAATTCCGTTAACCAGTTCATTCGATTCACCTCATGCATATATTCTACCACAAAGGAATGTGAATACCTATGATTATTTTCATAAATTTTCATAAAAGTTTCTGACGCCGCATTCGTAACGATTCCATTCGTTTATAAAAGTCAGATATGAGAAAACAGCAGTATAAAAAGAGGCAGTCCGTGTGGATTGCCTCTGTGTATTCCTTATGCTTCCTTGTTATCTTCCGCAGCAGGTGCAGGACTTGCAGTCTCCGCCTTTGTTTCTTCCTTCTTTTCCGGTCTTGGTCTAGGAAGCAGTGCCTTCGCACTGACATTCACGCGGCCGCGGTCATCGATTTCCGTAACCTTGACACGAACCGTATCACCAATGTTCAATACATCCTCAACCTTGTTGACACGCTCATGATTGATTTTGGAAATGTGCAGCAGTCCGTCTGTACCCGGGAACAGATTGACAAATGCTCCGAATTTTTCAATACGGACAACCTTGCCCTCGTAAATATCTCCAACCTTGGCTTCGCGTACGATATCACGGATCATATCCGCTGCGTGATTGATAGCCGCGCGATCCATATGATAGATTACCACATGTCCGTCATCCTCGATATCAATCTTGACATCATCGCTTGCCTCGATGATTTTATTGATCATCTTACCATTTGGCCCGATAACCTCACGAATCTTTTCCGGATCGATATAGAACTGCTCAATCTTCGGAGCGTATTTGCCGACATCCTCACGCGGTTCACTGATTGCCGTCATCATGTTTTCCAGAATCTGTGCACGTGCGATCTTCGCCTGTGCAAGAGCCTCTTCAAATACTTCCTTTGTGATTCCCGTCACCTTGATATCCATCTGCAGTGCCGTGATACCCTCGCTTGTTCCGGCAACCTTGAAGTCCATATCACCGAAGTGATCCTCCATACCCTGGATATCGGTCAGTACGGTGTATTTTCCGTTTTCCTCATCCATGATCAGACCCATCGCAATACCAGCCACCGGCGCCTTAATTGGTACACCGGCTGCCATTAACGACATCGTTCCGGCACAGATGGATGCCTGAGAGGAGGAACCGTTGGATTCCGTTACCTCGGCAACGGTACGGATCGTGTAAGGGAAATCCTCAACACTTGGCAGTACCTGAGATAGTGCACGCTCTCCTAATGCACCATGACCGATCTCACGACGGCCAGGACTTCCCATACGCCCTGTTTCCCCTACGGAATACGGCGGGAAGTTATAGTGATGCATGAAGCGCTTCGTCTCCACCTCTGTCAAATCGTCAATAATCTGATTGTCATTCATCGGCCCCAGCGTTGTAACGCTTAATACCTGCGTTTCGCCACGGGTGAACAGCGCACTGCCGTGTGCTCTTGGCAGAATGTCAACCTGAGAGTCCAGCGGACGAATTTCATCAATTTTACGGCCGTCCGGACGCACCTTATCTTCAATGATCAAGCGACGCACCTCATCTGCCTCAATACTGTGGCAGATTTGTTTTACCTGCTTGAGCGCCTTTGCCTTAGCGGCTTCATTTTCATATTCCTTTGCATCGAATACAGCGACAGCTTCCTCTGTCAGCTCATCGATTTTTCCATAGCGTTCCAGCTTCTTTTCGATGGATACTGCATCACGTATCGCCTGTTCAAACTGCGCACGTACCTCGCGGTCGATGTCCTCGTCCACGGTATACAGCTTTACCTCCATCTTTTCTTTTCCTACGGCTGCTGCGATTTCTTCCTGGAAGGCTACAAGCTGCTTGATGTGCTCATGACCGAACATGATGGCACCCAGCATTGCCTCCTCGCTTACTTCCTTCGCACCGGACTCTACCATATTCACGGCATATTTTGTTCCGGCAACCGTCAGGTTAATATCACTTTTCTCCAGCTGCTCCGGAGTCGGGTTGATGATGTATTCCCCATCCACGCGTCCGACCATAACACCGGCAATCGGCCCGTTGAACGGGATATCGGAAACACACAGTGCCAGGGATGCCCCAAACATTGCCGTCATTTCCGGCGTACAGTCCTGATCTACGGATAATACCGTATTCACAACCTGTACCTCATTGCGGAAGCCATCCGCAAACAATGGACGGATCGGACGGTCAATCATACGGGCCGTCAGCGTCGCATGCTCGCTCGGTCTTCCCTCTCTGCGTAAAAATCCACCGGGAATCTTACCAACAGAATACAGCTTTTCTTCAAATAAAACGGTCAGCGGAAAGAAGTCAATGCCCTCCTTCGCCTGCTTGCTGGCTGTAGCTGTAGATAATACAACGGTGTCATCATATCTGACCAGGACAGCTCCACCTGCCTGTTTTGCCACTTCACCAGTTTCGACTGTGAGCCCACGCCCACAGAAATCTAAACGAAATACCTGTTTCGCCACGTTCTTCACCTCTATTTTTCTTATCCTTATCATGATATCATATTTTAAAAGCCAATAAAAGAAAAAAAGCTCTTTTCGAGCTTTTTTACTACTTACGCAGTCCTAAACGAGAAATCAGTTCCTTGTAACGGTTCAGATCCTTATTCTTTAGGTATGCCAGCAGGTTTCTACGACGACCAACCATCTTCATCAGACCGCGCTGAGAATGGTAATCATGCTTGTGCTCCTTGAAGTGCTCTGTCAGCTGGTTGATTCTGTAGGTCAATACAGCTACCTGTACTTCTGGAGAACCTGTGTCTCCTTCGAAACGTGCATACTCTTTCATAATTGCCTGTTTTTCGCTTTTTAATAACATGTTGTTTCCTCCTGTTTTCTTATTCGTTCTATACTGAGTGAACCGCTGAGGAATATCGCGTGTAGACCAAGTATAAAACCTTCGATATCATAGCACAGTTTTTCTTTCAATGCAAGCCTCTTTTTCAGAAGGCAGCCATTCCACGCGCGCAGGCTGGAACTGACGCTGTGCTGCTTGTTCAAGCTGCCGCCGCTGAACGGCGTCAAAGTCTTCAAACGGAAAAAGCTGCAGTGTTTGCTTCTCCAGCTTCCATCGTCCGGCGACAGTTCCCTTATACAGGAAGCAGGGATATACGATTCCCTGCAGATTGAATACCTTTCGCAAATGGCACTGTGGCAGAAACGGATTCTCCTTCTTTTCATAGCCCAGCATGAGCGGATCGAAGCCGCTGAGAAATACAACAGTAGGGATACGGGGATAGGTATCCATTTCCTCGTGTAGCTCATACACTGTATGCCCTTTGCATTCGCTGATTTCAACATCGCACAGATCCTGCAAAATACCCTCCAGCTCCTTCTTTTTCCAACCGAAGAAATAGCAGGCATCCCGCAGGGTTACAGGCCCGTACCCCTTCACATAGCGGTATACAAGCTCCTTTCGACAGGCATCCAAATCCGTTCGAAGCGATATGGGAGCATAGGTGAATTCCCGTGATGCCGCATGCTGGAAGATCACCTTTCCCTGAATATTCAAAACGGCAAACAAACCATCCCAGCTGGAACAGGCCAGCTCGCACAGCTTCTCATCCAGCCCCATTGCTATCAGCCTAGTATAGATTTCCCTGCGTCCACAAATTCCCTGCTGCAGCAGCTCTATGATAGCGTTGCAGAAAAGCTGTTCCTCCTGTGGTGTGTAATAGCGTGCCATGTAGTAGCTGCGATGCTCATAGTCCTTCCACAGCGCCGAGGTGATCAGCAGACGGTCCTTTGCATCCAGCAGATGCAGGGTTCCGCGAAAGGCGCGTGTTTTCACATTTTGCTTTACCCATTGCTCCCAGGAAGCATCCTCACTTCGAAGCCGCAAAGACATCTGGGCATGGCGCAGAAACTGTGCCTGCAGCGCCAGAACATCCCGGGCAGCTGTTCTCGCATCACAGCGGGAGGTCAAATGCTGGTGATAGAGTATTTTTCGTTTTCGCAGTGCTTCCTTCATAATGCTTCCTCCGGCAGAAAATCAATCAGCACATCGTGAAGCAGCAGCAGCCCCTCCCAGGTGGTTCGCACATGGCCGTTTGCTATCTGCAGCATACCGCGTTCGATATTTTTCTGCAATGCCTTATGATACACCGTTTCAAAGTCAGCATGAAAGACTTCCTTAAATCGGGATAACGATACTCCCTGCTTCATGCGCAGGGACATCATCAGCATTTCAAACATTTCATCCTCACGGCTCAGTTCAACGATATCCGGACAGCTCCCCTTTTGCAGATAGGTGTGCAGATTGCAGGTATTATCATAGCGGATATGCCTGCTCTTCCCGCTGGCCCCGCAGCCGATTCCGCAAAAATCCTCATATCTCCAATACATCTGATTATGCATAGACGCACAGCCCGGCTTGGCGAAATTACTGATTTCATATTGTTCAAATCCATGCTTTTGCAAATATTCGACAGCATATACATACATATCCGCCTCCATATCCGCATCGATATTTTTTACACCGTCCCGTCCAAACTGGGAATGCTCCTCTATCGTTAAGGCATACAAGGAGATATGCGAAATAGGAAACTGCTGTACGATTTCCTGTAAATCCTGCTTCCACATAGCCATGCTCTGTTGGGGTAGCCCGTAAATCAGGTCGATGGATATATTATGAATACCGTGTGCATGCAGCTGGTGGATGCGCTGCACTACCTCCGCTTTGCTGTGCTGTCTGTTGATGATGGATAACAGCTGTGGCTGCAGGCTCTGTACTCCCAGTGAAATGCGATTGACGCCATAGCTGTGCAGCAGCTCCATTTTCTCCTCATCCAGAGATTCCACGTTTGCCTCCACCGTATACTCCTGCACCCGGGCAGTATATGGTGAAAGCAGCTGCAGCAGGCGGTTCAGCTGCTCTAGCTGCAATGCGCTTGGTGTTCCTCCGCCGATATACATAGTTTCCAAAGCTGACTCCGCAAGCTTCTCATGCAGCTCCTTTTCAACGGCAATAAGCCATTGTTCAGCCAGCCCTGCATGATAGCGGCAGCGGGTAAAATCACAATAGGCACAAATATCCCTGCAAAAGGGCACATGAACATAGCATGCTTTCATAGCTTCCTCCTAAACGGTGTAATATACGTATTTTTTTCCAACCCTGCGGCGCTGATAGCATTGCCGCTGCACGAGCTGTTCCATTGCGCAGCGGGCTGTCTCATTGCATACGCCGGCATATTCCATAAATTGCCGGATCGTATAATAGCAATACGGCTTACGATGATCGACATAAAACAAAAGCTGCTGCTCACGAAGCTCAGGAAAACGCTCCTGCAGCTCCTGCAGCTGCATCGTCTGACTGGCTGTGATATCCGTTTCTGTTAATGATAGCATGGATCTTGAAATTTGCAAGCGGATCCCATCCAGAAAAGCCAAAAAGCGCGGAGTCAGATCGCTTGCTGTCTTTTGATACACCTTCTGTTCACAAATAAGTTTGGGATTCACAGGACATGCGGCATGTAAGAGAATGCAGGCGCATATCTGTGTGTCTGCATGCAGAACAGATAAAAAGAAACAGCGAAGAAGCAGCGGTTCTTCCTCATCCTCAAGAAATGCAGTAACATCGCATGCAAGGGGTGACAGGCTTAACAATTCCATCGCCCTTTGCAGCCAGTGCTTCTGCCCCTGTACAAGCAGCATCACCTTTTGCAGAGCGGAAGCTGTCCCCTGCTCTTTATGACAGCGAAACAGCAGCTCACTTGTATGTTGCAGCTTTCTGCAGCAGGTGGCTGTCAGGACAAGACTTCCGGAAAAAATGGAAAAGTTAAATTCACGGCGAAACAAGGAGCGATACTCCTCAATCTGCTTCCAGACCGCCTCCAGTACAACACCCTCCAGCTCCAGCTCTTCAGCCAGCTCATCCTTTGTTCTGTACGTTTCTTCTGTATACTTTCTTGTCTCCTCAAACATAAGGTCACCTCAGCATCAGTGTAGCATGCTTTTGCAGCAAGCTGGTCACATTCGACAAAACAACACAGAAGCTTACACCATATGACAAGGCGATTCAGCATCTAACAAACGATAAGCATTAGTAGCTATTCTGCCAGCATTTCAGTATAGCTGACAAAATATTTCTGCCTGCCTACCTCATACACTCATAAAAAAACAGTGGCATCCGATTTTGCAAACGGATATCCACTGCTTTTCCTATATAAAACTATACTTGCTACTGTTGTTTTGGACTGTTTAGCCCTTATTGTGAAGCTGCTTTTTCTTTTTCATAACAAGCAGAATACCACCTGCAGCCATTGCCCCCAGCATACACAATGCATAGAGCTGTGCCTGTGTGTGATCTCCGGTATCCACCCTTGTTCCATTTTGTGTATCACTCTGATAACCATAACAGAACCGTTTTCTTAAAGCTGCCGCAACTGAAAAACTCCCTTTTTATCGATATTTTTGCATATTTTTTCCATAAATGACTTTTATAGAAAATTCGTGATTTAGAAAGGTTACTTTTACAAACTCACCTCGTCTTCGAGCATTCTGTATCCCATTATAAAGGTCTTTTTCAATACGATTTCAATCAAAAGGATATCTGTTATTTCCCGGCAGCTTCCTTCATCCCCTGCAAAAACAAATCACCTGCTTTGTTTTATTTATGATCTCTTTTGCATATCTCCTTTATGTTCTGCAAATACATCCTGTATTTCAGTGATTCCATATCCCCGCTGTTTTTCTCCACCCCTTATGAATTACCTTACTTCTTCACACAAAACTGAATTCTTAACCGTGAAATAGACATTCTTAACAAAAACGACAGCAAGAAAAAAACCGGACACAGCCGGTTCTTATATATAAATTTATTTATCGTCGTCATCCATGGAAAGCACAGCCATGAAGGCTTCCTGCGGCACCTCCACACTGCCGACGGATTTCATACGCTTCTTTCCTTCCTTCTGTTTCTCCAGAAGCTTTTTCTTACGGGAGATATCCCCTCCGTAGCATTTCGCCAATACGTTTTTACGCAGGGATTTGATATCCGCACGCGCGACGATCTTACCATTGATTGCAGCCTGAATCGGTATTTCAAACTGCTGCTTCGGTATCAGCTTTTTCAGCTTTTCACAGATGGCACGCCCTCTTGGATAAGCAAACTCTCTATGTACGATACTGCTTAAAGCATCAACGATTTCTCCATTCAGCAGGATATCCATCTTGGCAAGCTTATTGGTCTGATAGCCGATCAGCTCATAATCCAGGGAGGCGTATCCCTTGGTACAGGATTTCAGCTTATCGAAAAAATCAAACACGATTTCTCCTAAGGGAAGCTCATAGATCACATTCATACGTCCTTCGTCAATATAAACCATATCCTTATAGTTTCCACGCTTATGCTGACACAGCTCCATGATCGGCCCGACATAATCATTCGGTGTCATGATGCTGGCACGGACGAACGGTTCCTCGATATGATCAATTTTCTGTACATCCGGAAGCAGGGATGGATTATCAATGGATAATACAGAGCCATCTGTCAGATATGCATGATAGACAACAGAGGGTGCTGTCGCAATCAGATCAATGCGGTATTCCCGCTCGATTCGTTCCTGAACAACATCCATGTGCAGAAGTCCAAGAAACCCACATCGAAAGCCAAAGCCCAGCGCCTGTGAGGTTTCCGCCTCAAACTGCAGGGATGCATCATTTAGCTGCAGCTTTTCCAACGCATCTCGCAAATCATTGTATTTACTGGAATCAATCGGATACAGCCCGCAGTATACCATCGGATTCATTTCACGATATCCGTGCAACGGCTCTGCTGCTGAACGCTGTGCATGCGTAATCGTATCGCCGACACGTACATCCTTAATCGATTTGATAGAACCGCAGATCCAGCCTACCTCACCGCATTCCAGTACATCCTTCTTAATTTCCTTCGGCGTCCGTATTCCTACCTCAAGCACCTCATATTCCGCACCGCTTGCCATGAACCGGATATGATCACCAACACGAATGGTTCCTTCCTTGACACGTACATAGGCAATAACACCACGATAGGCATCATACAGGGAGTCAAACACCAGAGCCTGTAATGGCGCCTGCGGATCACCAGATGGTGCGGGTACATGCTGAACGACTGCTTCCAGTACATCTTGGATATTCAAACCGTTTTTAGCGGATATCAGTGGGGCATCACTGGCATCCAAACCGATTACATCCTCAATCTCCTTACGCACAACATCCGGCTGTGCACTGGGAAGATCGATTTTATTGATAACCGGAATGATTTCCAAATCGTTATCCAAAGCCAGATATACATTGGCCAGTGTCTGTGCCTCAATTCCCTGAGCCGCATCAACGACCAGAACCGCCCCCTCACAGGCTGCCAGGGAACGGGATACCTCGTAGGTGAAATCGACATGTCCCGGTGTATCAATCAGATGGAAGATATAATCCTGTCCATCCTTTGCTTTATATTTCAACTGAACAGCATTCAGCTTGATCGTAATGCCACGTTCCCGTTCCAGATCCATGGTATCCAGCAGCTGTTCCTTCATTTCACGCTGTTCAACAGTATCTGTAATTTCAAGAATACGATCGGCCAGAGTTGATTTCCCATGATCAATATGGGCGATGATTGAAAAGTTTCTTATATATTTCTGATCCATATTCTCACTCCTAACGCAAGGACTATTATAACAGGAAACCTGCGGTATGAAAAGCAATTTTCGACGGTATTTGCCTGTGTAAAAGCAATTCCTCTTGACCTTTTCAGCGAGTAGTGCTAAAGTTTAGTGGAAAAGGATGAGAGAGCCTTTTTACGTTAGAAGCATTCTAACAAAGGAGGATTCGCTGTAGGAGGCGGATCCTTTCTTTATACTGTTATGTTTTCCTGCAAATTCCATGGATTTAATAAATGTTGAAAGCTGCGCAGACATGATGGAGATGCGCTTCTTAATGAAAATGCAGGCTCTCTCATATATGTTAACATTTCGTGCAGCTTATCTCTTCCTACAAATTGGATCATCCTTGTGTTCTTGTTTATCAGAGAGGCATTTCAAGGTATCCACCAATAGCATAAAGCTTTCAATCTGATCCTTTGTTAATCCATCATAGAAATTCAGGAGCTCCATTTTATTCCTATATTCCTGATTTATTTCCTCAATATTCCGTTTACAATGCTTTATCATTCTCTTGCCTCATTTCGCTTTCACATATATTTTATCGTGATAACAGAGAAAATACAACTGTTATCAGCATATCATATTATGATATTCCCGAAATGGAGGAGCATATATGATAACGTTTTATAAATTATGGGATTATTGTAATAGAAAAGACATCAATAAATCGGAATTGAAAGAAGGAGCAGGGATTTCCAATGCCACAATCAGTAAATTAAATAACAATCAAATCGTCACTACAGAAACAATCGATAAGGTATGCTCCTTTTTGAAAGTACAGCCCTTTCAGATTATGGAATGGGAAGAAAAGAAAGCAGATAAGTAATCATTAGTTGATGACAAGCTATTGTGTGAATTAAAAGGAAATATCCTTACGACACCAAGCATGATGATATTGCTATAAATGCCACGAAACAGTAAAGCAGAATCAAAATATTCACAGCTACTGAAAATGCTTATATCACTTCATCATTGCCTTTACTTTTCGAATCGTATTAAATTTCATACACAGCAGACCTCACTCTAGTACATACGTTGTGAGCAAGTATGACAGCATTACACTTTTCTGGCTATATGTAAAGAAGGCATCCTTACGGACACCTTCTTTTTCTATTCTATTATGCTACAATTTTTCCAATCAGATTCTTTCCACTGCCATTGAAGAAAACCTTCGCCGCCATCTTTGCTTTTCCTTCCAGCTGCAGCTCATCCGCAAGAATAAGACCATCTGCACAGGCAATCGCAAAACCGCCATCCACCATACCGATGATTTCACCGCAGGCTGCAGCTCCCTTTTCAGGTATTCTGCGCACCTTATGAAACTTCAGCTTTTTACCGTCTACCAATACATAGGCACACGGTGCAGGAATCAGACCGCGGATATGATTGTATACGCTTTTCACATCCCTGCTGAAATCGACATGCTCCTCATCCTTTTGAATCGTATAGGCAAACGTTGCCTCCGCTTCGTTTTGTTCCACAAAGACAGCACTTCCGTCGATAATCTTCGGAATGCTTTCACTCAGCAGCTGTGCACCGGAAACGGCCAGCTTATCATACAAAGAACCCATCGTATCCTCATCCGAAATCGCCACATGACTCTGCGCCATAACAGCACCGGCATCCATTTTCTTAACCATACGCATAATCGAAACACCGCTTTGTGCATGTCCTTCCATAATGGCTTTATGAATCGGTGCGCCGCCTCTCAGCTTTGGCAGCAGGGAGGCATGTACATTGATACTGCCATAGGTTGGATATTCCAGCAGTCTTGACGGAATAAACTGACCATACGCACAGGTGACAATCAGATCGATATCCAGCTGCATCAGCTCCTCATAATCATCTCGGATACGAATTGGCTGATAAACCGGTATCTCATGCTTTAAGGCTTCCTGCTTCACCGGCGGCATCTGCAGCACCTGCTTTCTTCCCACCTTTTTATCCGGCTGGCTGACAACGCCAATGATTTGATAGCCGTCGCTCCACAGCCGTTTTAGCATCGACACGGCGATCTCTGGCGTGCCCATGAACAGGATTCGTATTTGTTTATTATCCATGCTATTCACCTCAGTAGGCATTATACCATGATGTGCAGCCGATTGCATCTATTTCCTGAAGCACAGCAAGTCATTCAGCGATTTTATGATAGACGCTAATGTAACAGACCGTCAAACACATCCGAAAACATCTGTACGCAGCCCTTCATCGTGGATACGATAGCCTCACTGCTGCTTTTCGCAAGCTGGGATGCCCGGTTCTCCTCAATATCCTTCAATGCGACCGGGTCATTGGGCGCCTTCACAACATGATTTTGCGCGACATCCGATTCAAAGCTCTCCACCTGCTCCTGCACCAGATTTCGCGTATCATCCGACCCCTGCTGATTGATATAGGAGCCGATGGATACAAGAATACAAATCAGAATAGCGTCCGCAAGAAACCGTTTCATACAATCACTCCTTTGTCAATACGTCATAAATGCCGTCTGCGATAACATCCAGGGAATTCGATACCTCCTCAAAGGTATTCACATCACCGCCAAGCTCCATCAGTATTATGTTCTTGGCAACCTCCTGATTATAATATGCCTCCCTAGTCATGACCCCCTTCATGATACCATTCTTTTTCGCATTGATTGTGTCAGTTAATGTCGTGGACAGCCTGGTTGCCGTCTTGGCATTCTTTCCCAGTCCGCCGACGACAAACATCCCCTTGGCGTAATTCTTTCCATCGATATTGATATAGCTGGCTTCCCTTGGAATACTGTCACGATGCAGATCCAGACACATATCAAAGCCGCCGTAATTCACAAGCGCCTCATTAAGATATTTATAGGAAACTACATAGGATTCATTATAGGTAAGCCCGTGCGTATCACGGTAGCGTATAAAGTCATTGGTTTCCAAAACGACCTTGATTCCACGATCCTCCAGCTTCTGCGCAAGTATAGCGGCCGCATCCAGAACGGTCTTTCCACCCTTGTAGCTTTCATCCTGATGCGTGTCATAAATATATACGCGCTTTCCGGTACTCTCTGCCTTTTTATCCTTGGACGCATCCTCCTTTTGCGTATTGGCATTCTCTTTACCATTATCCTTTTCCTCCCCCTTATCCTGCGGGGTATTTTGTTCCTCTGTGGTTTTGGGAACAACGGTGGGATTATCCTGTGTGGTTTCTACTGTTATTTCTTCCTTGGGAATGGTCAGATTGGAGTTATACGAAAGCACGTTCAGCGAATCCTTCAGGGAGAGGGAGCTGTTGATTGTTTTCTGCTTGTATACAAAATTATTCAAAAGATCATCCGCACTGTTAAAGCAGTTTTTTAATCCGCTGGTAAAGGGTGTCAGATAGAGAAAAGCAATCAGTACGAAGACCTTAACGAGAAGCTTGCATGTAGATTTCATAGAAAAAAGCACTCCCTTCTCTACCACCATATGTGATAGGGCGTGCTTTCATGTTAAACAATGCAGGACAAAAAACGACATTAGAGCTGTTGATAATCGGGATGCAGGAAGCGATTCAGGCTTTCGGAAACGATATAAACCAGATGCTTCAGCTCATCATCCATGGATTTCGGTGTGACGACCAGATTCAGATAATCACTGTCATGGATTTTCTGTAGAATGGCCTGCTTTTCCTCACCGCTGACCTCCAGGGTTTCCTGCAGAATGGCACCGATGCTTGTTACGGTTGCGACACCGATTGCAATCACCGGAATGTGCAGACTTTTTTCACAGAGTGACATACGGTGGTTTCCGACACCGCTGCCCGGCTGAATCCCTGTATTGTTGATTTGGACAACGCGGTTGATCCGGGCAATATTGCGGGTAGCCAGGGCATCAATGGCAATTACCAGATCGGGCTGATAGCTTTGCGCAACACTTTGCACGATGGATAGTGATTCCAATCCGGTCTGTCCCATAACACCCGGCTGCAGCACTGCAACATTCCGTGTTCCTTTTAAGTATTTGGGATTTTCATTTGCATACAGATGCGCGGTTACCAGTATTTCATTCGCCGCCTGCGGGCCGAGGGCATCCGATGTAATAAAGCGGTTTCCCAGTCCGACAACAAGAATTTTCTGCAGCTGTATATGCATATTGTCACTCATATGCTGCAGGTTTTCCTGTATTGCGTCGATCATATTTTCCCGTACGATATGATCCCCCAAATCATGGCATTCTATGGAAACATAGTCGCCCTTGCTTTTTCCTAGCTCATTTTCATCACATAGAACCTTGATATAATTGCTGCGTATAAAATCATTCTTTTTTTCAATATGCTCATAGGTTTTTGACTGGATATCTGCGGATATGATTTCATCCGCAAAATCACTGCGTATCTGATATACTTCTGCCATTTTTATACACCTCTTCCATAGTATGGTTTTTTTTCACCTTATTATTGCTTTTTTATATTCTTTTTGATATAATTTATTGGCAATTGAAAACTAGGAGGTGCAACATGCCACAGATCCAATCACAGAAAAAACGTGTAAAAACCAACAACAAAAGAAACCTGGCTGTAAGTGCTCAGAAATCTGCATTGAGAACTTCTATCAAAAAAGTTCTGGCTGCTGTTGATGCGAAAGACGCTGCTGCCGCTGCTGCTGCTTACAACGAAGCAAGTTCTAAATTAGATAAAGCTGTTGCGAAGGGTATTCACCACAAAAACTACGCAACAAGACAGAAATCACGTTTGGCTAAAGCAATCAACGCTATTGCTGCATAAGAAACAGGACAGAGGTTCTGTTTTTTTTCGTTTCATGCTATGATAGTATAGATGGGAAAGGAAGGATCGTATGAAACCCTATGTCGGGATATTGCTGACCTCACTCCTTTTGTTTGGCTGCAGTGCTACACAGAAGGAAGCAAAGCAAGACCTAAGGGATCCATCTGTGGAGCTGAAGCAGACCTCGATTCGCAACAGTACTGCCATTGATGATGATACCTGCTATAAATACCAGCGTTCTTTGCTGCATGAAAACCTGCAGGATGATTATGACCGGCTGTATGGTGCCCTGCTGCATCATGAAGCCTCTGTGCTGCTGGATTGCAGTGTGCCCTATGTGATGACCCTCTTTGATGCTGTTACCTTTGATCATCCCGAGCTGTTCTGGTCAAATTATGAATATAATTACAAGGAATCCGAGGACAAAAAAAGCGTAACCCTGTATCCGTCCTATGCCTATGATAAAAAGGAAAGCGCCGCTTTGCAAAAGCAGGTGGATGCTGTGGCAAGTCCCCTCCTGCAAAAGGCACGCGAAAAGCAGGGAGATTATGAAAAGGTCAAGTTTCTGTATGACTGGATCATAGATCATACAGATTATGTAAACAAGGAAGAAAATAATCAGAATATGCTGAGTGTCCTTCTGGATCAGGAGGCCGTCTGTGCAGGCTATTCCAAAAGCTTTAAGTATCTGCTGGATCAGCTGGATATCCCCAATGCGGTTATTCTCGTACAGGTTATCGAGAATCCGGATGAATACCATGTCGTCAATATGGTGCAGATGGATAAAGCCTGGTATTATCTTGATCCAACCTTCGGCGATATCAAAATTGAAAAAAGCTATGCAAACTACCGCTATGCTTATTTTGGAATGACCAGTGAGGAAATGGAAAACATCTATACACCACAGCAGGAAATCAAAAAAACAACAGCTGTAAAGGACAGCTTCTTCTATCATGAGGGAGCGTATCTCAAGGGCTATGATGAAGATCAGATCACAGCCATTATCGCTTCGAATATCAACAATCCCAATCCCTGTCTGGCAATCAAGTGTAATAGCAGACAGACATATGAGCATGTCAAGCAGCTGCTTCGCTCTCAGCATATCTTCGATCTTTTCGAGAATGCCGGCTACAATCCGCAGGAGTTTGAATATTACAGTCTGGATGAAAATTACTGCTTCTTTCTGAATTACTGGTAAGATAAGAAAAGGAACATGAATTGCCGTATGGCTGAACATGTTCCTTTTTTTACTACAGGATTAAAACAGACGCGTTATATCGTTCCAGGTCGCCAGCACCATAATACCGACGATCATCAGAAGTCCTGCCATCATGATTGCACTCTGCATCCGCTCATTCAGCTTCCGACCGATCAGTGTTTCAATCAGGACGATAAAGATTCTTCCACCATCCAGTATCGGAATCGGCAATAGATTAAAGATACCGACATTGACAGACAGCAGGCCAATCAAGGCAATCGTTGATAACAGACCTGTCTGTGTAATCTGCGCCGTCACCTGATAGATTCCTACCGGGCCGCTCAGGTTGTTCAGACCAACCCCCTGTACGAGCTTGCCTAAGGAGTCGAATATGGTTGTAACGGAGTCTACCATCTTCTGCGTTCCATACGGAATAGATTCCAGCAGTGTGATCTTTTTGATCTCATTTTGCTGCAGGACACCCATGACATACTTGCTTTCATCCTTCACATAGGTTGGAGTAAAATGCAGAGTAACCTCTTTGCCGTCACGCAGTACGGTAAAGGTGGTATCTCCGTTATAATACTGGATAAACTCAACAACATCATTAAAGGTCTTTGGCTCCACAACCTCTTTTCCGTTTTGTACACGGATAATTTCATCACCGGCCTTCATCCCGCCTTTTTGCGCAGCGGAGTTTTCCTGTACGGAAGCAACCAGCGCCTTTCCGGGAATACTGACTGCTCCCTGGTAGGCTGTTATTCCGATAAACAGCACCCATGCCAGCAATACATTCATGATTGCGCCGGCAGCCATGACAACGATCTGCTTCCATGGACGGATGCCGTTCAAGGTTCGTTCATATGGGATATTCAGCTCATCCGCTTCATCGTCATCCTCTTCCCCTGCCATCGCTACAAAGCCGCCGATGGGAAGCGCACGAAGCGACCATGCGGTTTCTCCGACCTGCTTTTGATAAACGACTGGACCCATGCCGATGGAAAATTCCTTGCAATACACACCAAAGCGCTTAGCGGCAATCAGATGTCCCAGCTCATGGACAATGATGATGACACTGAGTATTAGTATAAAATAAATAATATTCAATATATTACTCATTCCACGCCTCCTTTCCATGCCTTGCGCACGAATTCCCGTGCCCAGGCATCACTCTCTATAATTTCATCCAGTGTCGGCTCTGTAATATATGCAGCCTGTTCCACTGCCATCATAATATAACGTTCGATATCCAGAAAACCGATCTTCTCATGCAGGAACAAATCGACTGCTTCCTCATCCGCACCATTCATGATTGCACCGAGGTTCCCTTCCCTTCGGCCAACTGTAAATGCCAGCTTCAAGAGCGGATAGCGCTGTTCGCTTGCCGGTTCAAAATGCAAAGCAAAACTGCGCTGAAAATCAAACGGTTCTGCATTTTTCATTTCCAAACGGGAGGGATAGGAAAGCGCGTACTGAATTGGCAGCCGCATATCAGCCGTTCCCAGCTGTGCAATTATGGCATGATCACGATACTGTACCATGGAATGAATAATGCTTTCCCGGTGAATTACAACCTCGATATCATCATATGGCATATCAAACAGGTAGTGTGCTTCGATTACCTCAAAGCCCTTGTTCATCATGGTTGCGGAATCAATCGTAATGCGCCCGCCCATATTCCAGTTGGGATGATGCAAAGCCTCCCTGACAGTAACATTTACAAGCTCCTCACGGCTGCGGTCACGAAAACTTCCCCCGCTGGCCGTAATGATCAGCTTGTCCACCTCACGCATCGCATTGCCCTGCAGGCACTGAAAAATAGCGGAATGCTCAGAATCAATCGGATACAGAGAAACGCGGTGCTCCTTTAGGGCACGCTTTATTAGAGGGCCGCCTGCGACAAGGCTCTCCTTATTCGCTAGCGCCACCATTTTATCATGCTCAATGGCAGTCAGCGTCGGCACCAGACCGCGAAAGCCAACAACCGCATTGACCAGTACATCGTATCCATCCATAGCTGCCAGCTGCTTTAGCCCGGCATCTCCAAAGCAGAAGTGAAGCGTAGGATAGCGCTTCTGCATTTCTTCCATATCTTCCTCTTTTGCCATGCAGACCATGCGGACAGAAGAAAAGCTATCGAGTATTTCTATTAGCTTTTCCTTATTATAGCCAACACTTAATCCTATGATTTCAAATTCAGAACTATGATGCTTTACCACATCCAGCGTCTGGGTGCCGATACTTCCGCTGGCACCAAGCAGCATTATTTTTTTCATAACATCAACACCACCAGTATCAAATCAAAACAAATAAAGTTAAAAACAAGAGAATCCACCCGATCCAGTACACCGCCATGTCCCGGCAGCAGATCGGAAAAATCCTTAATACCAAAATTGCGCTTAATGGCGCTGAAGGCAAGATCGCCGATTTGTCCAGTAACAGTCAAAACCGCAGCTGCCAGTACCATCTGTGCCGGTGTCATCGTATCCACCATAAACCACGCAAAAACAAAGGAAAGTACAGCACCGAAGAACCAGCCCCCGATAGAGCCCTCCCAAGTCTTTTTGGGAGAAATCCGCACATTGAGCTTGTGTCTGCCGAGAAACCGCCCACAGAAATAGGCAGCGGTATCACATGCATAGGTGGCAATAATGATGAACCACACATACATGCGATTGGTTTCATATATATGGAGGAAGCAGCGTGCAATGGCAAAAAAGAAAGTGATGTAGGCAATGCATAGAAAGCCGTCCTTCGCATGAAAGCGCTCAGTAAACACCGGAATGGATAGAAATACAAGCGCACAGATGCCCAAAAGAGCCGTATGCAGCCGTTCATCACTCAGCACCAGTACGAATACAGCAGCGATTGCCAGCGGCTTGATGATTATAGGCCACGCTGTATCCTGTTCCTTCAGATTCAACAGCTCTATACCGCCTGCGACAATGATAAAAGCAATCAGCAGATCGATCAGCCAGCCGCCATATACCAGCGGCGGGATCACGCAGACAATGATCAGAAGTGCTGTGATAATTCTGGTTTTCATCCTACAACCCTCCAAATCTGCGGTTTCTGTGATTGAATTCATCAATCGCCCGGTTCAATTCTTCTTTTGTAAATTCCGGCCAGGCTACCGGTGTGAAGATCAGCTCTGCATAGGCCAGCTGCCAGAGCAGAAAATTACTGATACGCAGCTCGCCGCTTGTGCGAATCATCAGATCCAGCTCCGGCATATCGGCAGTCATCATATAGCTGCCAAAGGCTTCCTCGTCAATCGTGGCAGACGCCTTCCCCTCCAGCACGTCCTGTGCGTATTTTTGAGCCGCCAGTGTGATTTCCCTGCGGGCACCGTAATTTACTGCCAGACAGAGAATCAGCCCGGTATTCTGTTTAGTTTCCGCTACCGCACTCGTTATCACCTTGCGTGTTTCTTCCGGAAACCGTTCAATTTCTCCAAGGAAGGTAACACGGATATTATTTTTCTTCAGCTCTGCCAGGTAGCGATTAAAAAAAAGCTTTGGAAGCTTGCACAGATAGTCAACCTCATCCTGCGGACGTTTCCAGTTTTCCGTGGAAAACGCATAGCAGGTCAATGCTTTCACCCCGAGATCATTACATGCTATGGCAATCCTTCGTATATTTTCCGCTCCCTGCTTATGACCGGCAGTTCTCGGCAGTCCTCGTTTCTTTGCCCAGCGTCCATTTCCATCCATGATGATGGCAATGTGCTGCGGTATGATTCTTGTATCCATAAGGATCCATCCTCCTACAATCATTATCGCTTGTTCATCAGAACAGAATTATTATACCATACTTTCCATGAACTACCATACTTTTACGAGCATACAGATGAATTTACAATGCTTTTTTACAGCATTCCATAAGAAAAGAGATGCCGTACTGCGACACCTCCCCTTATGCTTATACCTTCATGATTTCCTTTGCTTTGTTTTCTACAGCCTGATCAATGGTCTTACCGATTTTATCAGTCAGCTTCTGGATTTTTTCCTGTGCATCCTTTTTCAGATCCTCAGTCAGCTCCTTATCCTTTTTGACTGCATCATTTGCATCACGGCGGATGTTACGGATGGCAATTTTCGCATCCTCTCCCATTTTGTGTGCAGCTTTTGCCAGCTCCTTACGGCGTTCTTCCGTTAAGGAAGGAACATTTAGACGAATCACTTCGCCATCGCTCTGCGGTACCAGACCGGTATCACTGGTCTGAATAGCACGTTCGATATCCTTCAGCGTACCGCGGTCATACGGCTTGATGACAAGCTGACGACCTTCTACCACCTTTACAGATGCCACCTGATTGATTGGTGTAGGACTTCCATAGTACTCAAACTGAACATGATCAAGCAGGGATGCATGTGCGATACCGGTACGGATCGTTTTTAAATCCTCCTCCAGTACAGTGACTGCCTTTTTCATTTTTTCTTCTGCATGATTTAAGATTTCCATAGTATTACTTCCTTTCCTTTGTGATAACGGTTCCTGTAATATCTCCCTGTACTGCCTTCAGGATGTTGCCCTGCTCGTTCATATTAAACACGACCAGATCAATGTCATTGTCCATGCACATGCTGGTTGCTGTCGTATCCATGACAGCCAGTCCCTCCTGAATCAGATCCATATAGGTAAGCGTGTCGTATTTCACAGCATCCGGATTGGTTTTCGGGTCTGCATTGTATACGCCGTCCACGCCGTTTTTCGCCATCAGAATCACATCTGCGCCGATTTCACTCGCACGTAATGCTGCCGTGGTATCCGTGGAGAAGTACGGGTTTCCGGTTCCTGCACCAAAGATGACCACACGGCTCTTTTCCAGATGACGGTTTGCACGCCGTACGATAAACGGCTCCGCTACCTTCTGCATTTCGATTGCGGTCTGCACACGTGTCGGCACACCCTCCTGCTCCAGCGCACTCTGCACTGCCAGGGCATTGATCACGGTTGCCAGCATCCCCATATAGTCTGCCTGTACACGCTCAATTCCCATCGTTTCCGCCATCTTGCCACGAATGAAGTTTCCTCCGCCCACAACGATAGCCAGATCAACTCCCAGCTCATGCACCTGTTTCAGTTCCTTTGCCAGAGAAGCAAGAATTTTGGGATCAAAGGAATTTCCGGGAGAGGACAATGCTTCTCCGCTTAATTTCAGCAATACTCGTTTGTACATAATTACGTCCACCTTTATCATTTTTTCGTATGTACGGATTTATAAAATCCTTCCGTTCTTATTATAAAGAAAAAGCTTTCAAAAAGGAAGAGGATTCTGTTGTTTTTTCCATTTTCCTCTTCCTGCATGCAGACTGCAGAACCATAGGGCAGAAGGGATTGTTATACAGTAAGACTCCTTCCCTGCACAAGGGCTCCCGTTGCTTTTCTTTCCCGCGTTCAGGCAGTCTACATGCCTTAAAAAAAGGACACAAAGAGTGTCCTATTTACCAAATGCCTGGCTCATTACTTCTTCAGCAAAGTTATCTTCACGTTTTTCGATACCCTCACCTACTGCGTAACGAATAAAGCTTGCGACAGTGGAAGCATGCTCCTTCAGATACTGTCCAACCTTCTGGTCAGGGTTCAGGAAGAATTCCTGTTCAACCAGACAAGCGTCTTTCAGATTCTTGGAAACCTTTCCTTCGATGATACCAGCCAGTACCTTCTCCGGTTTGCTTGCCAGCTTTTCATCGTTTTTCACGATTTCTGTCTGTACCTTGCGCTCGTGCTCAACAACCTCTGCAGGCATATCGTCACGAGATACATACTGCGGATTCATGCTGGCAATCTGCATAGCCATATCCTTTGCGACTTTTTCATCCGCACCCTTCAGTACAGCAAGTGCAGAAATCTTTCCGCCCATGTGCATGTAGGAAGCGAATACTTCATCGTCTGCCTTCTCAACGACAGCCATACGACGCAGAGAGATTTTTTCTCCGATCGTAGCAGTTGCAGTTGTTACCAGATCCGCAATGGTTTCTCCGTTTACCGTGCAAGCCAGTGCAGCATCTAAATCAGCAGGCTTGTTAGCGATTAGAGCGTTTTTGATTGTTTCCAGCAGCTCCAGGAACTGCTCGTTCTTTGCAACGAAGTCAGTTTCAGAGTTAACCTCGAAAATAACTCCGGTATTGCCTTCCACACCAACGCGTGTCAGACCTTCTGCAGCGATACGGTCATTTTTCTTGGCAGCCTTTGCGATACCTTTTTCACGCAGCCAGTCGATAGACTTTGCAATGTCTCCGTCACACTCGGTCAGAGCCTTTTTGCAGTCCATCATTCCTGCGCCTGTTTTTTCACGTAATTCTTTTACTAATGCAGCAGTGATCATGATCTTTCCTCCATTTATCTAAGTAGTTCTATCTGATTATTCAGCAGCTTTAGGTGCTTCGCTCTTTGCAGCCTCGCTGTTAGCCGTTCTGTTTTCTGCAGCAGGACGGACATTTTCACGTCTCTGGTAAGGAGCCTTTGCATTGCGTCCGCCACGGTTGCGGTCATAAGGACGGCGGTTACGACGTTCCTCATTTCTCTGACGGCGACGTCTTTCGTTTTCAGCGATCTGTTCCTCAACGTTGATGATAACATCCTTCATCGTTACATCGTTTTCGTTCTCATCGATGTTGTGAGCAACACTTAACAGTCCGCCCTTAGCCTCTACGATTGCATCTGCCATCAGTGTTGTAATCAGCTTAACGGAACGGATTGCATCATCGTTGGAAGCGATTGGGTAATCAACTGTTTCCGGGTCACAGTTTGTATCTACCATTGCAAATACAGGGATTCCCAGCTTTTTAGCCTCTGCAACTGCATTGTGTTCTTCTTTTGGATCGATAACGAAGATAGCGTTTGGCAGCTTCTTCATTTCCTTGATTCCGCCCAGGAAGTTTTCCAGACGAGCCTTCTGCTTCTTAACCTGTGCGATTTCCTTCTTAGGGTACAGATCCAGTGTTCCGTTTGCTTCCATCTCTTCGATTTCAACAAGACGCTTTACACGTTTCTGAATGGTACGGTAGTTTGTCAACAGACCACCCAGCCATCTCTGGTTAACGAAGAAGCTTCCGGAACGAAGCGCTTCCTCAACAACAACAGCCTGTGCCTGTTTCTTTGTACCGACGAACAGTACCTTTCCGCCCTTTTCAGCGATATCTTTCATTGCAGCATATGCAGTGTCCAGCTGTTCCAGAGTTTTCTCCAGATTGATAATGTAAACACCGTTTCTGCTTGCATAGATGTTTGGTTTCATTTTTGGGTTCCATCTGCGTGTCTGATGACCGAAATGTACACCAGATTCCAATAATTTTCTCATTGTTACTACTGACATGATATATCCTCACTTTCCGTTACGCCTCCATCACTTCTGCGCGGCAGCAACTTATCACCGGCGCATTCACTGTGCCTCAAAGCACGGGCTGCCGAATCCATGATGTGTGTAGTGTGCGTGTTCGCACCGTTGTTTATTATATCACATCTGTTGTTCTTTTCAACAGTTTTTTTACTTTTCTTGTGCACGCGGGTGTGCATGGGTATAGGCTTTTTTCAGCCGCTCCTGTGTCACATGGACATAAACCTGCGTGGTGGATAGGGAGGAATGCCCGAGCAGCTCCTGTACGACACGCAGATCGGCGCCGTTATCCAGCAGATGGGTCGCAAAGCTGTGCCGAAACATATGCGGATGGACATGCACCTGCAGCTTACAGCCGGCTGCCGCAACCTGCATACGATACTGTATCCCCCGCGTAGTCAGTCCCTTTCCCCGCTGATTGATGAATACGATATCATGCTCCTGCGACGGCTGCATCCACAGCGGGCGAACCTGCTGCAGATAGCGCTCCACAAGCTCTCCCGCCAGTGTATAAAAGGGAACGATTCGCTGCTTGTTTCCCTTTCCTGTTATGGTGAGGATACGCTCCTGTAAATCGATATCGCGCAGACGAAGGGATGCCGCCTCGCTCACACGCAGGCCGCATGCATACATCAGCTCAAACATGGCACGATCCCGCAGACCATCCGGTGTATCCAGCACAAAGGAGGACAGAAAGGTATCCATTTCATCGTAAAACAGAAATTCTGGAATCCGCTTGGAGCGCTTCGGTGTCTTAAAATACAGAAACGGATTTTGTGAAATTCCGACATATTCATTGAGATAGCGGTAAAAGGAACGCAGTGAGGAAAGCTTGCGGGCAATCGTGGAATTTTTCATTTCTCCGCTGACGCCGCTTTTTTCCCGCAGCGAGGCGATGTAATTCATAACCAGAATGCGGTCTGCATCCTGCAGCTCCTCAACACCCTCTGCCTGCAAAAAAGAGATAAACTCTCGAATATCTCTTTGATAGGCATCCCGTGTATGCACACTGCCGCTGTTGAGGGAATCCATATACTGCAGAAAGCGTGCAAGCAGCTCCTCCATCAGTCAAATTCCCCTTTGTATGTATCGATCACAGAAAGAGCCTGTCGTGCAAAGGCCTCCTTGCGCTCCTTTTTCTTTACCTTTTCCAAAAGACGCATGATGCCGAAATTGGCATTCATCGGCTGGAAATAACGCTCACTGGCATGTGTGATATAGTGTGCCATAGAGCCGATGACACACGTATCCGGCAGCTCGATACAGCGTTTTTCACGCATGAGATTAGCCATATTCAAGCCGGCAAGCAAGCCGCTGGCAGCACTTTCGACATAGCCCTCAACGCCGCACAGCTGCCCGGCAAAAAACAGATCATCCCGCTCGATATGCTGGTAGGTGGCACGCAGCACCTTGGGTGCACACAGATAAGAATTGCGGTGCATGACACCGTAACGCACGATGGACACCTTCTCCAGTCCCGGAATCATAGACAATAAACGCTTTTGTTCCCCCCACTTCAAATGGGTTTGAAAGCCGACGATATTGTACAAACTTGCCACAGCATTATCCTGACGAAGCTGAACCACCGCATATGGCAGAGTTCCATCCGGACGTTCCAGACCCACCGGCTTCATCGGGCCAAACAGCAATGTCTGCCGGCCGCGGCGTGCCATTTCTTCAAACGGCATACAGCCTTCAAAATAGGTTTCATCCTCAAAGTCATGCAGTTGGGCTGTTTCCGCATGAATCAGCTCCTCATAAAACGCATCGAATTCCTCTTTGCTCATCGGACAGTTGATATAAGCAGCCTCCCCCTTGTCATAGCGGGATTTGATATACGCCTTGGTAAAATCAATACTGTCTCTTTCAATGATTGGAGCCGCCGCATCATAGAAATGAAAATAGTCCGCATGCGTATACTCCTGAATCGCCTTGCTTAGCGCATCACTGGTCAGCGGCCCGCTGGCAATAATCACAGGCCCCTGGGGAATGTGAGTGACCTCTTCCCGTACGACTTCAACAAGAGGATGCTGCTGCAGCGTATCGCTCACCAGCCGCGAAAACGCCTGACGATCGACTGCCAATGCACTTCCTGCCGGAACACGCGTCGCATCGGCACATGCCATGATGAGTGAATCCAGATGCCGCATTTCCTCCTTCAGGATACCGACAGCATTTTGCAAGGAATCCGAGCGCAGTGAATTGGAGCACACCAGCTCCGCAAAATCTTTACTGTGATGCGCAGGGGATGCTTTTTGCGGACGCATTTCTATCAGCCGCACCGGAATATTACGCTTCACCAGCTGCCAGGCTGCCTCACAGCCCGCCAGTCCGGCTCCTACAATGCTAACCCTCTCCATACTTATCCATTATCCTTTTCTTCATCAGCTGCTTCTTTTTTTACGGTTTTCTTCACTGCCTTTTTCACAACCTTCTTGGTTGTCTTTTTTGCGGTTGTCTTCTTTGCAGTGCTTCCATCCTCCTGCTCCGCCTTTTCCTTTTTCGGCTCTTTTTTAATATAGCGGCACTTCGGATAATTGCTGCAGCCCACAAAGGTCGTACCAAAACGGGATTTTCTTCTCACCAGCTCATGTCCGCACTCTGGACACAGCTCTCCGGTAGGCTCCGGTTCTTCTTTGGTTTTGTTGCTCTTGATATATTTACACTCAGGATAATTGCTGCAGGCCAGAAAGGAACCGTAACGCCCTTTCTTTGTCACCATCTTGCTTCCGCATTTCGGGCAGACCTCCTCTACAGCGTTTTCATCCTCATCCTCTCCCTTGGTATAACGGCATTCCGGGAAGTTGATACAGGAAATAAATTTACCGAAACGTCCGATACGATATACGAGGTCGTTTCCGCAATCCGGACATTTATCACCGGTACGCTCCAGCTCCTTCTTTTCCATATTTTCATAGGCATTTTGCAGCAGCGGTTCAAATTCATTGTAGAAGGTACGAACCTCCTCAATATTGTTTCGTTCACCTGCCGCAATCTCATCCAGATGATGCTCCATGTTAGCAGTATAGGATACGTTGATAATGCCGCTGAAAAACTCCTGCAGCTTGGTATCGGTCAATTCCCCCTGCTCACTCGGTATGAACACCTTGGTCTTGCTGCCTTCACTTGGACGCTCCAAAGAAACATAGCCACGGGCCTGCAGTGTATCGATGATAATTGCATACGTGGAAGGACGGCCAATGCCTTTTTCCTCCAGATCCTTGATCAAACGCGCCTCACTGTAGCGTAACGGCGGCTCTGTAAAGTGCTGCTTTCCTTCCAACTCAACATCCTTTAAGACTTCCTGTTCTTCCATCACCGGCAGCATTTCATCCTTAACAGTTTCATAATCACTGTAGATTTTCAAATATCCGTCAAAGGTCAGAATGGAACCGTTGGCGCTGAACTCACAGCCATCGGATACGATCTGTACATTCACGACATTGCTTTTGCTTGGCGCCATCAGGGAAGCAAGGGTTCTGGCATAAATCAGCTTGTACAGCTTGTACTGATCATTTGTAAGATATTCCTTTACACGCTGAGGTGTATTCAAAATGCTGGTCGGACGGATTGCCTCATGCGCATCCTGTGCATTTTCACTGTTTTTCTGACGGGCACGTCCGCGATAGTCCTTCCCATAGGTATCCTCTATATAGCTTTCCGCATCCTTTACGAACTGCTCGCTCAGACGTGTGGAATCGGTACGCATATAGGAAATCAGACCCTCGCTGACGCCTCCTGCAAGAGGAAGTCCTTCATACAGCTTCTGTGCGATCTGCATCGTCTTTTTTGCCCCAAAGCCCAGCTTAGTGCTTGCCTCCTGCTGCAGCGTGGAGGTGATAAATGGCATCCTCGCCTCTTTCTTACGTACCTTCTTTTCGATGCTGCTGACTACAAACTCTTTGCAGCAGCGTTCGATAATTGCATTTACTTCTTCCTGCGTTTTCAATTCTGCTTTTTTGCCATCAATCTTATTTAACGAAGCACTGAACGTCTTGCCATCCTTTTCAATGTTGGCTGCCAGTGTCCAGTATTCTTCACTCTTAAACGCGCGTATCTCATTTTCACGTTCCACGATCAAGCGCAGTGCCACAGACTGCACGCGTCCTGCGGACTTGCTTTTTATTTTGCTCTGTAAAAGCTTGGACAGCTTGAAGCCGATAATACGATCCAGCATTCTTCTGGCTTCCTGAGACTTCACCAGATCCTGATCAATCGTACGCGGATGCTCAAAGGCCGCAATGACTGCGTTTTTTGTAATTTCATTGAAGATAATACGGTTTTCTTCTTCCATATTCAGATCCAGCACATTTGCCAGATGCCAGGCAATCGCCTCTCCCTCACGGTCGGGGTCACTTGCCAGATACACATGATCGCTTTTCTTTGCGAGATCCTTCAGCTCCTTAACGACTGCTCGTTTGTCGCTGCTGATCTTATAGGTCGGTTCAAAGTCATGATCGACATCGATGCCCAGACCGCCTTTTCCGCTTGTCGCAAGATCACGTATATGTCCTTTGGATGAAACAACATGATAGTCGCCACCCAGGTATTTTTCTATGGTTTTGGATTTGGAAGGGGATTCCACAATAACCAGATTTTTCATGTTATGCCTCCTAGCAATTAAATATACGTCTCCTATTATTCGCATAAATTTCCATTTTGTCAAACATTTTTTAAAAAATAAGCCGCACGTCCTCCTCATCCACAAGGATATTTGCCCCCTGGGATATCAATAGATTACAGCCAACTCCTGCTTCATCCTGATAGGCATGCGGGACACAGTACACAGGAATATCCAGCTCTAAAGCCTCATTGACAGTAAGCAGAGAGCCGCTGCGCTTTCGTGCCTCCACAACGATGACAGCATCGCTCAGCGCCGCAATCAGACGGTTGCGCCAGGGGAAATGATACGCATAGGGTCGAGAGCCCTTCGGGTACTCACTGATCACGAGCTGCTTTTTTTTCATCACGGCGTAAAGCTGGGCATGCTCCCTTGGATACACCACATCCAGACCGCAGCCGATCACACCGATGGTTGCACGATCCAGCGCACTGCGATGCGCCTGTCCATCGATTCCCTTCGCCAGCCCGGAAATAATGACGAAGCGTTCCTTTAAAATAGTTGTAATCTGTGCACAGTTGCGCAAGCCTGCAGCACTTGCCTCACGGCTTCCCACGATACCGCAGCCCGCTTTGTTCAGCAGTCCGATATCCCCCTCATAAAATAGTATCCATGGCGGACAGGCAAGTCTGCGCAGCTTCTGTGGATACTCCGCATCCGCAATCGTCACATAGCTTCCCGCATAGGGCAGACACTCCCATGCCTCCTGCCTGTTCAAGGCCTGTTTCATTTTGTTCCAGTCACCGTTATAACGAACGGCATAGCATAATAGCTGTTCTCTCATAATATCACCTCATATGTATATACGAAATGAACTGGGAAAACTCCTAAAAAAAACAGGAGATTTTCCTGTTTTTTATAAAATCCTCTATGATGGAATATGTTATTTTCCTTTTTTCGGGTTTATAACCTCATCCAGTGCATCCTTCGCTGCATCATCCACCAGAATCTCTCTGGCACTTGTCAGGAAGGAGGCCATATTCTGCATTTCGCTTGGTACTACAATCTTTGTAGCTCTGCCATCTGCCATTTTCTCATAGGTTTCCAGACTCTTCAAGCTCAGATATTCCTTCGTCGGATTGGCATCCTTAATCATTTCAATACCACGGGCCTGTGCTTCATAAATACGCTCCATAGCACGTGCCTGCCCTTCTGCTTCCGCAATCATCGCTTCCTTCTTTGCGTTAGCACGAAGAACCATCGCCTCTTTTTCACCCTCAGCAGTCAGAATGTTGCTTCGTTTTTCACCCTCTGCACGCAGGATGGATTCACGGCGTTCACGCTCTGCACGCATCTGCTTTTCCATGGCTTCCTGGATATCGCGTGGCGGAATGATGTTTTTCACCTCTACACGGTTTACCTTAATACCCCATGGATCTGTTGCCTCATCCAGAATCGCACGCATCTTCGTATTGATAATATCACGGGAGGTCAGCGTTTCATCCAGCTCCAGATCACCGATAATATTACGCAGTGTAGTAGCTGTCAGATTTTCAATTGCTGTAATTGGCCCGACAACTCCATACGTATACAGCTTTGGATCGGTTATCTGAAAATACACAACCGTGTCAATCTGCATCGTTACATTATCCTTAGTGATAACCGGCTGCGGGGCAAAATCCTTCACAACCTCTTTCAGTGTTACCTTATTGGAAACACGATCCACAAACGGAACCAGAATATGAATT
This sequence comes from Erysipelotrichaceae bacterium 66202529, assembly GCA_017161075.1. Taxonomy (NCBI): domain Bacteria; kingdom Bacillati; phylum Bacillota; class Erysipelotrichia; order Erysipelotrichales; family Erysipelotrichaceae; species Erysipelotrichaceae bacterium 66202529. The sequence goes on from CP046174.1 coordinate 2,437,197, forward strand.
CCGGTATTCCATGTCGTATGATAGGCACCCAGCCGCTCCACAACATATGCCTTTGCCTGCGGCACGATACGGATGAGGTAGGCAAACAGCCCGACCAGAATCAGTACAACAACTACAAGCAGTATAATCTGAAATACACTCATCATCATTACCTTCTTTCTTTTTCTATCTTTCGCTTACTCTTTTTACAAGCAGCTTGGCGCCTTCAATAGCGACAACCTTGACCTTTGCGCCTTCCTGTATGGGTTCATCCTCCACCGGAACCGCATGCCACATCGTGCCATTGACCTTTACCTCGCCCCATTCATCCTTCGTCACAGCCTTGGTTACCTGTGCAATTTCACCGATGAAACGATCGGCGTTGGTAGGTATCGTATTACCTCTGAGATAACGCGAGGCGATTGGACGCACAATCAGCATACTGACAAGTGATACAACAACAAAGCATACGATCTGCACCCATAGCGGAAGATTGATCAAAGCTGTCAGGGCTCCAATCACACCACCCACGGCAAACCATATGGAAATCAATGCAGTAGGTGTCAGCAGCTCTACAAGAACCGCACCTACGCAAATGGCAATCCAGATCAGTACCATAGTCCATTCACCCCTTATCTGCAGCCAGTTCGTGGAGATCTGCAATCAGCATATTCTCCTTGTCATCATAAGCCGCGTTGATTTTCAGCCCGTTGATGGGCTGCTGGATCATTCCGGAAATCTCCTCGATGATCATTTTATTGCTGATTCTGGCATACCCTTTTCCAACAGACACCTTATGCAGCTGATCCATAGACACCAGATGAAGATCGATTTCCCGCTTCGACACGGGACGGATTCCCAATTTGAGATGATCCTTATCCAGTCCGATCATGGCCCAGCGCACATCCTCAAAATAAGAGGCAGCACTGCTGTTCAAGGTAATGTTATTCGGATACAGCGTCAATACAAGCGTATATACATTGCCCTTTACCCACGTAAACATCCTGCCACCGCCTTTCCTGTTCCTTATCCATAGTATAGTACGGTTTTTCTTATTTTGCAATATAATTTTATACAATTCTTATTTTTCTTATTATTTTAACAAAGCTTTAAAAAAAGCAGTCTTCACTGCTTAAATATCCAGTACCAGCTGCCGCATCGCTGCCACCGGGCCATAGCTTTCACGGTACAAGCCCTTAACCACACCATACGTATGCAGCGCCTCGATATGCGCCTTTGTCGGATACCCCTTATGCCGAGCAAAGCCGTATTGGGGATACTGCTTATCATACGCCTCCATGATACAGTCCCTTGTCACCTTGGCCAGAATGCTGGCCGCCGCAATACTGACGCTTTTCTGATCCCCCTTGACAAGTGAAATCACATCCTTTGTATTGCCAGGCAGTGGCATGGCATCGGTTAATACCCCATCTGCCATGGAAAACTGCTCACTCAGCGTTTGCATCGCATTCTGCGTGGCACGGTAAATATTCAGCTCATCTATGATAGCCGGCTCAATGATGGCAATATGGTATTCCTGTGCCTGATGAATCACATCCTGAAAAAGAGCTCTTCGCTTCTTATCACTCAGCTTCTTGGAGTCGTAGATTTCCTCATGGAAATAGCCGGGTGGAAAGGCAACTGCCGCAACGACCAGCGGCCCGGCAATAGGCCCTCTGCCTGCTTCATCGATTCCGACGATACACGTTTTTCCCTGCTGCCACCAGGCCTGCTCATACTCATTCGCTGTCTGCATCCGGCATCTCCCATGTAATCGCGCCGAGCTTATCATCCCGCAATTCCCGCAGGAAGGTTTCAATCGTCCGCTTCTCATCCATTTCATCCTTACGCATAAAGCCGCGCTTTCTCGCAATCCGCTCCAGCATTTCATACGGATCATCACAAACTGCAAGCTCATAGCGTTTCTGCAATGCGTCCGGATGCTGTGCAATCAAATACCGCATCGCCCATGCCGCAATCTCCTCCAGCGGCAGGATTTCATCCCGTATCGCTCCGGTGATTGCCAGCAGCACACCAACGGTTTCATCCTCGAACTTCGGCCACAGGACACCCGGAGTATCCAGCAGCTCCAGGCTTTGATTCACCTTTGACCACTGCAGGGCTCTGGTTACGCCCGGACGATCTCCCGTCACTGCCACCTTCTTTTTGGAAATCCGGTTGATAAAGGTGGATTTCCCCACATTCGGCACTCCGACAACCATGGCGCGAATGGCGCGCGGACGAATGCCTCTGCGCTTCATACGCTCAATCTTCGCCTGCATAAGCAGCTGGCTTTGTTCAACAATTTTCGGTATGATGTTTTCTTTCAGTATATCAAGAGCCACCACCCGCGTAGTTTCATTGCGCAGCTGTTTGCACCACAAAGCCGTTGCCGCTGCATCTGCCTTATCCTTTTTCGACAGCACGATCAGCCTCGGCTTGTTTTGGCAAAGCTCTTCAATCATCGGGTTTTTACTGGCGTTGGGTATCCGGGCATCCCGCAGCTCAATCACCATATCCACCATGCTCAGCTTTTCCTGCATTTCCCGCTTCGCCTTGGTCATATGACCGGGAAACCACTGAATGCGTATTTTATCATCCGCCATTGCCTACATACCTCGCTTTCGAAAACGGCTTATACACGAATACACCTCTGGCAATGATCTGTTCCCGTTTAAACGGCCCGACAGCTTCATTTCTCGAATCCAGTGATTCATTGCGATTATCGCCAACTAACAGATATTCATCCCTGCCCAGCTTTTCCGATGTATAATCCTGTGTAAAATACTTTGTATTCGTCCTGCTTTTTACCTGCTCTACATAGCTTTTATCCAGAAACGGCTCCGCTACCTTATTTCCATCGACATACAGCACACCCTCACGGTAGCTGATCGTCTCTCCCGGTAAGCCGATGACACGCTTGACCCACAGATCATCACTTCGATACTCTCTGGCCACCACCACATCAAAGCGTTTGATATCACCGACATAATTGGCTGCCATATTGATTATGACCGATTCCCCTTCCTGCAGGGTCGGATACATGGAGGTTCCCTTTACCTCCTCCTTGCGCGCCACAAAGACTAGAATGACGACGGCCGCTACCACGGTAATCAGAATCAACCGGAGAAAGTCAAGGATGGTATAAACGATATCCAGCCTGCTTCTGGTTCTTTTACGTTTGTTCATATATTATTCCGCCACTCTCATTTTCGTAAACGGCAGTACGATAAAAAAGTCCACTGCCTTAATATCGCTTCGCTGAAAAGGGCCCATGACACGGGAATCCTTGCTTGCATAGCGATTATCGCCCATCAGAAAATATTCATCATCACCCAACTGCACTTCATCAAAATCATCTGTGAATTTATAATTTTCCGTCAGCCGGATGCTTTCAGCATAATCATTTTCCAGATAGGGCTCCTTCAATGCATTATCATTGATATAAATCGTATCTCCACTGGCACGGATTCGTTCCCCCGGCAGACCGATGACACGCTTGATCCAATACGTATGCGTTTTTTCTTTCTCATATACAATAACGATATCTCCACGCTTGATCTCCTGAAAATGACCGGAAAACGCATTGCCAAACCCAAATTCACCAGTCTTCAGCGTAGGATACATGCTGCCTCCCTGCACGCGCATGGGCCGTACAAGATAATTGGCTGTCAGATATACGAGAATGAAACAGACAAGAAATATTTTCAGCAGAGAAAACAGATTGGAAAAAATCACACCTGACAGTGATTCTTTTTCGTCCGCTCTGTGTCTGTCCTTCTCCAGCTTCCGCATCGTATACCCTCCAGCCTAAAAATAAAAAGTCGAGCAAGACCCGACTTTTTTCCAGCTTAACGAACTTCTTTGATACGAGAAGCCTTACCAGAACGTCCGCGTAAGTAGAATAATTTATTTCTTCTAACCTTACCGTTACGTACAACTTCGATTTTTTCAACAATTGGAGAATGAATCGGGAATGTTCTTTCTACACCGATCTGGTTTGAGATTTTACGAACAGTGAAAACTTCGTTGATTCCTCCACCCTGCTTTGCGATAACCAATCCCTCGAATACCTGGATACGGGATTTGTCACCCTCTTTGATCTTAACGTGTACACGAACGGTACTTCCGGATTTAAAGAATGGAACATCTTTCTTCAATTGTGATTTTGTTACTTCATTTACTAACTGCATGTTCATAATCATGGCGCTCCTTTTCTATTCATATAACGTAGAGGCTCTTGAATCATACTGTTCAGCGGAACCGCGTGCCATAAAGGCTTATATATGATATCACAGATCAGGGATATTTGTAAATACTTTTTCATCCATTTTTTTACAGTAATAAAGAAGAAGTCGTTTTTTGAAAGGTCGGGCCCTTTCTGTTATTATCATACCATTTTCATCAACTAAAAAAAAGAAGAATGCCGAATTTTACAAAGAAAATCCCGACACTTCTTCCGCTTTCCTATTAACCGTTCTTTTGTGTTTCCAAATAGGTGAGCATTTGCGAAATATCCTCTTCAATCATCGTCCGCTTACTGCGTTCGATCTGCAGGTTTCTGCCCGTCATGATATAGGAAGGAAACAGACGGATTTCCCCATCCATCCAGATGCTTTTTCGCAGCTTGTAGGTGGAGCCGGCAGGAATGCGTGCCGTATGCTTGCGCTTTGCTATCATCGTATGCAGATGTATGGCAACATCCCCCATCAGCATGATTACACGCAGCTTTTTAAACAGCTTCAGCTCCTCCTCCAAAACAACAGATGTCCTGCAGCTGCAAGCTGGTAAAGCCTGTATCCGGCTTTGGCAGCTTGCAGGCATTGGTGATATAAATGCCCTGCTCAAGCAGCTGGACAGGGGTAGTACCAGGAAACAGCAGTGACAATGCAACAGCATATTCCCCATCCATGTCACCATAGAAATTGTCCGTTACCCCATGTGGGGCACATTCGTTGATCATGACCACCTGAATGCTGTCCGGATTCACCTCAACTGTGTCCATATACAGGGATGTATGACAGTGCTGCTCCAGATATGCTTTTATATGCATGGTATATCTCTCCTTTTTGAAAACAGCATACCACACCATTTGGACACCGTATTGTCATATTACAGCTTACAATGCGATTTCACTGCCTGTATGATCCATATATACGATTGGTCTTATCATAAACAGGTGCAGCATTTGTATCCGGCTGCTTCTCATAAGCGCTATATCCGCTTATTCCACATACTAATTTAATGGAACAGAAATCTGGTATGTAACAGCTGCGCATTCACACGATGATGTCCTTATTTCACATGCAAAAAGCATCCTCATAAAAGCCCAGTAGGACTTTCCATATTTATTTATCCTGTCCGGTTTTTTCCAGCCTGATTTCCTCCATAAGCTTTACTTCCTCTTTTGTATATACACGATTTTCCAGCAGATCTGGACGCTTTTCCATCGTGCGTTTTAATGATTCCTTCAGCCGCCATTTACGAATATTCGCATGATGTCCGCTCAGGAGTACATCCGGCACTCTCATGCCTTCGTATTCAATCGGACGTGTATACTGCGGATATTCCAGCAAACCGTTTTCAAAGGAATCATCACTGTGACTTTCTTCCTTAATCACATGATCCAGCAATCGTATGACGGCATCGGAAATAACCAGAGCAGCACCTTCCCCTCCTGTCAGCACGAAATCCCCGAGGGATACCTCCATATCCACAAAGGAACGGATTCTCTCATCGAAGCCCTCATAATGTCCGCAAAGAATAATCAGATGCTTGATTTCAGAAGCGAATTGGTGAGCGAGCTGCTGATCAAAGCGTTTTCCCTGCGGTGTCATCATGATAACAAAGGAATCCTCACTGCGCACAGTTTTCAGACAGTCCACGATTGGCTGACACGATAAAACCATCCCCTGCCCGCCACCGCATGGTGTATCATCCACATGATTATGTTTATCTGTAGTAAAGGAACGAAAATCAATCGTTTCAAAATCCACCAGCTGCTGTTCCAGTGCACGCTTGATAATAGATGTTGTGCGAAAGCTGTCAAAAAATTCAGGAAACAGTGTCAGCACTGTTATTTTCATAGCAGTCCCTCCAACAGCTCCACCTTCATCACCTTGGCCTTACGGTCAAATTCCTTTACAAAGGCTCTGACAAAGGGAATCAGGATATCCTTATCCGCAGTCTTTACACGCAGCACTGCATTTGCCCCGGTTTCAATGATTTCCGTAACAGTGCCCAGGAGTGCTCCATCCATCGTATATACAGCAGCATCCTGCAGCTCATAATAGTATGCCTCATATGCATCCAGCTCCTGCAGCTCGTCCTCCCGAATTGTCAGCATACTGCCCTTCCAGGCTTCTACCTGATTGATATCGTCGTAGCCCTCAAACTTTACAAGCAGCTGTCCCTTGCTTTCCCGAACGCCAGTGACGCACAAATCCAGTTCACCTGTTGGCAGCTGCAGATGCACAGTGGCCCCCTTGTGAAAACGCAGCTGGGGAAAATCCGTTAAAACCTTGATTTTTACTTCACCACGCAGACCGTGTGTATTAACAAGCATACCGATATTGATATTTTTCATATAGCGTACCTCCAAAAAAAGGATGCGAAAGGCATCCTAATATGATTCAAACTTGATGGTAACTCTCTTATCTTCTTTTCTTGATGCTACAGACATCATCTGACGAATAGAAGAAGCCATCATTCCGCGACGACCGATCAGGCGGGCAACATCATCACTGTTTGCATACACATACAGCAGAATTTCGTTATCCTCCAGTGTCGGCATCATTTTGACAGAAACATTGGTCTTATCTTCAACCATCGGTGTTACAAGATCCAACAATACTTTTTCGTAATCGATCATACTCTTTTACTTAGCGTTTTTTTCTTCGTGCAGACGTTTCATGATTCCTTCTTTAGAAAGAATGTTGCGAACAGTATCAGAAGGCTGTGCTCCTTCCTTCAGCCACTTAGTAGCCAGTTCTTCGTTCAGCACGACACTTGCAGGATTTGTTGTTGGGTTATAGGTACCGATAATCTCGATAAAACGTCCATCTCTAGGTGCGCGGGAATCCGCAGCGACAATTCTGTAGAAAGGCTTTCTCTTGGAGCCCATTCTCTTTAATCTTAATTTTACAGCCATATAATTTCCTCCTATTGGTTATTTTCTTTTTCATTACCTTGATAAGTATATCACAGTTTTTCCACCTGTCAAGGTTTTTTACTTTACACCCTGCGATTTTTTTGCGCCCCAGTATTTTTCTGTAATCCCTTATACAGAAAATCCAGTATGCTTCCAACATCCGTTGATATTGAAACGGATACTCACCCTTTCATTCCTGTCGTTATTTCATTTACGAACGTAATTTTCATATTTGCTTTTCCAGCAGGAAGATGCTCTGTCCGCAATCCAGCAAGAAGCCGGCACGCAGCAGGTTTTCCCGAATCGCAAAATTATGAACATCAATATCCCCAATCAGCTTATGTATATTATGACGCCATGCCATATCCATCGCTTTTTTCAGCAGAACTGTCCCATACTGCCTGCCCTGTACATCCGGATGAACACCGATATATCCGATACCGCCTACTTCATCCAGCAATCTGGTAACGCTGATAAAGCCTGCCGCCTTTCCCGCAATCAGCAGCACCTGAAACAGTATATCACTTTCTGCATCCTCCAGCAGCTCCTCTGCCTGCTGCTCCACTGCCGGATACAGCCCCAGCGATTTCTGCTCTCTTTGCAGATTGGCGTCCAGCGTTGTCGCACTCGCTTTTGCCATCAGCTCCAGCAAGTCCCTGTGCGCAAGCTGCTTTGCCGGTATAAAGCGATATGCTTGTGCTTGTTCCCTTGTTTTTACGGTATAGCTCTCCCGTTTAAATTCCAATGGAAACCATCGTTTTAAAGCATGATAGACAAGTGCATGATGCTGCTTATCGGTATACAGATCCACTCTCCACTCCCTGCTGCGATCCAGACGATCGACAATATCCTCCACAAAGGCATCCGCTTCCTTTTGCGACATCGCCTCCAGTGTAAGATAGGCGATATAAGATCTTTCGGTATCAATAACAGCTCTGGCTATCACCTGTTCATCATGAAGCATCACATAGCACTGCTTCAATGACAGCATCTGATTTTTTAAATCTCTTTGCAGTGAGCGGTTTTGTTCCTCGCTGCTGGCAGCCATGGAGCACATGGAGGCTGCATACTTCTCTTTACAAATTTCTGTTTTCATGTTGTTTCGTCCTTTCCTTATATTGCTACTGTAAATCTGTGTTATCGGGAAAGAAAAAGGCATCCCAAGGGATGCCCAGAACATGCACTAGTTATAAACCAGGCAGTCTGTATCCTTCCTCAGTACGTAATTTTGAACTGTTTTCATACAGACCACCTGCCTTTCTTATGTTATCGTATACCCTTTGGGTACGACATAAATATACCATATAATTCTCAATTTTTAAAGCTATTTTTGAAATTCAACCAGATATTGTTGATTGATTGATAAGGTATGCTCATCCAGCGGATATGCAAAGAGTATGCCTGCACCATCCAGCCTTGCACTATCCAGATGTACCCAGCGCTTTTGAGAAGCTACGTAAATATCCAAAGTATCGGAGGTATTGCTTTCGCTGATATAGAAGCCGTTATACGGCTGAAGACTCATATCCTTTGCCTGTACATGTTCAGGCAGTGCCACCGTGCTCCTTTTCCTGTTCGCTACATCCAGCAGCTCCACTTTTGTATCTGTTATACGGTATAAAAGACTGCCTGTAAAAGGTGTAGCACAGGAATATTCCCGATATGTTGTCCAGGTATCCATTCGATAGTCATAAACAAGTGGATAACTATCAAATACAGCTTCCTCAACCGCATAGCTTTGCGTTGTCAGGATGCGGCTGTCACCAGCCATAAACAATTCATTACCAAGCAGATATCCAGGCAGCCTTTCTGCATCCATGTACCGCCGTTGGTTCGTATCGGTATCCAGCAGTACCCATTGGCATTCCTGCTTATCCTTTGCCCATCCCTGCTGTAATGCATAGGTACGATACAGCAGAAAACGCCCGGATGCACTGTTATGCACATCATACGCATAGGCATGCACCCGTTCAGCATGCACGGCAGATGAATAGGACAAATCTCCAATGGACTGTACTTCCTCCGTTTTCAAATCCACCAGATATGCATTTCGGAAATTCTCCTCGTCATATTCAATCACCAGCTTACCGTTTTTCAGTACCTTGACAGATGGACTCGGCATTCCATCCGCTTCCCTGCCCTGCAGATAGAGCGGCAGCACCTGCTGATCAAGAACGACATAAAACAGCTTGACAGAAACACTCCCTGCCTCTGTCTTTAGACGCAGAGCTTTGCTTTTCCGCGGCAGCTCCCTGGCAATTATGCGTCCCTTTTCATATATTGTAAATGTATCTGTTTGATAAACCTGTTCCTCCTTCTGCTTCACATAATACCGATAGTCTGCATCCAGATATGTGATGTCCCCGAGGTTTTGAACACGTATGGGATCTTCCTGTACCTGCACCTGTTCACCATTTGAAAATAAGGAGGTCAGCCAGTCACGCACGGTATCACTGCATGCAGCTGCCGTCGCAAAAGAGAGCATTGCAAATAGCAGCAGGGCAGCCAGCTTCCACACGAGCGCAGCTTTTTTTCGTTTACTGACCTTTGTCTCCTGCAGCAGTTGCTTAATCCAAGCATCCGGACAATGGATATCGTCGAAGCCTCTGAATTTTTTATTCTCCATACTGTTCACCTCCCAGCAGCTGGCGAAGCTCTTCCCTGCCGCGTCTCATCCAGGACTTCACCGTGTTTTCCCGCACCTTCATACATACACTGATTTCCCGTATGGAAAAGCCTTCATAATAATACAGATACAGCGCATTGCGATGGTTTGCGGGAAGCTCCATCAGCTCGTACAGCTCGTTTCGTTCCACAGGATTCTCCACCTGGCAAAATGCTTCATCCAGACGTGTCCGATGCCGTCTCCAGAATTTTCGCTGTTCATCAATGCAGGTATGTATCGTGGTCTGAATCAGCCACGCCTTGATATGCTGTGCATCCCGAAATTCCATCTTCTGCGTGTACAGCTTTAAAAAGACATTCTGAAAAATATCCTGTGCATCCTGTCTATTGCCCATGCGCAGCAGCGCAAGCCGTGTGACGGTATCCGCATAGGTACACATTACATCTTCAAATGTCATATCCGCATACATTCTCATGACGCTATCCCCTCTCCTCTTCTATTATAAACACGTTTCAGCTGATCAAAAGGTTGCACAAAAAGAAAAATAACGATATTTTAATCGTTATTGTATCAGCCATGGATTTTCTTCCCCATGCATAAACAGGTAACAGCTTCTCATGGAATTTGTCACCATATCCCGATAGGAATCATCGGTAAGAAATGCCAGATGCGGCGTTAAAAGCACATTGGGAAAGGAATTTAAAACTGCCATGTCCCGCTGTTTAAGTATCTTTCCCTTTCGGCGGTTGTAATAGATCCCGGTTTCCCCTTCCACGACATCCAGCGCAGCAGCCCCTATCGTTCCGGCTTCGATTGCGTCAATCAGCGCCTTGTTGTCAATCAATCCTCCTCTTGCTGTATTCACAAGAATGACCCCCTCCTTCATCATAGAAAAGGCGTCCGCATTTATAAGGTGTTGGGTGTCCTCATTCAGGGGTACATGGAGTGTGATGATATCGCTGTTTTGATACAGCGTCTGCAGATCCACATAGGTTACATATGCTTCCATCTCTTTCTTGGGATGTGCATTATAGGCGATGATCTTGCAGCCAAAGCCTGCGATATGACGAATCAGTGTTTGCCCGATAGCTCCGGTTCCAATAACCCCCAGCGTTTTCCCCTTCAGGTTACTGCCTAGCACCGCATCGAAGGAATAATCCTGGCTTACAGCACTCTGCAGCACCAGCTTCATTTTACGAAGCGCCATCAGGATCAGCATGATTGTATAATCAGCCACACTTTCACTGGCATAGGTTGCATTCCCGACATGGATGCCGATGTTCCTTGCGTATTCCAAATCGATATGATCGTAGCCGATGGTGCGGGTAGATAAAAAGCGCACGCCTACCTCCTGCAGCTTCTGCAGCAAAGCGGCATCGATCGGTGTTGATAAGACACTGATACATTCACAGCCCTGGCACAGCTGCGCGTTTTCCAGAGTCGGACGCTGCGCACACGTCTCAATGTCCAGCTCCATCGCTTTCGCGCAGGCATCAAAATATGCCGCTTCTTCCGGCCGGTATCCATATACAAATACTTTCATAAGCCTCCTCCTTCTTTAATAAAAACAAGGCAGTGTATGCCTTGTTTAGAATTTTCTTCCGCGCTTGCCGCCCTGACGCATCGCTTTATTCATATTGCGCATGTTTTTCATGGCCCCCATAGCTCCCATACCGCCCATGTTCGGCATTTTACCGGATTTTGTCATGGAGCCCATCTGCTTCATAACCTGCTTCATTTTTTCGTATTCATTCAACAGACGGTTCACATCTGCGACTGTAGTCCCGCTTCCCTTGGCAATACGGTTTTTTCTGGATGCACGTAAGATATTCGGATTCTCACGTTCCTCCATCGTCATACTCTGAATGATTGCCGTACTTTTTTTCATTTTATTTCCGGCTTTGGCTTCATCAATCTGTCCGGCCAGCTGGTTCATACCCGGAATCAGCTTCATCATGCCGCCCAGAGAGCCCATCTTTTCCAGCTGCTGAAACTGCACCAGCATATCCGTCAGCGTAAACTGTCCGCTCATCATACGGTTTGCGGATTTTGTGCTTGCTTCTATATCCATTTTTTCCTGTGCCTGCTCTACCAGGGACATGATATCCCCCATACCCAGGATACGATCAGCCATACGATCCGGATGGAACACATCCAGATCATCGATTTTTTCACCGAGACCGACAAATTTTACCGGTACCTGTGTAATAGAACGCACAGAAAGAATACCACCGCCGCGGGAATCGCCGTCCAGCTTGGTCAGAACAAGACCAGTGACATCCAGCTGCTCATGGAAGCTGCTTGCGACATTGACGATATCCTGTCCGGTCATTGCATCCACGGTCAGCAGAATATCATCCGGATGAACATAAGCCTTGATATCAGACAGCTCCTGCATCAGCTCTTCATCGATGTGCAGACGCCCGGCCGTATCAAACAGTACCGTATCATAGCCGTTTTCCTTGGCATACTCCATTGCCTGCTTTGCCGTTTCCAGCGCCTTTGTTTCAACACCGAGAGAAAAAACCTCAACACCGATGCTCTCTCCCAGCGTTTTCAGCTGTTCGATAGCAGCCGGACGAATGACGTCACAGGCAACCAGCAGCGGCTTGCGATTCTGCTTCTTTTTCATCACATTGGCGATTTTTGCGGATGCCGTTGTTTTACCGGTACCCTGTAGACCCACCATCATGACGGTTGTTATTCCGTTGCTCTTATAGTTTACCGGGGCATCCTCGCTTCCCAGTAATGCCACGATTTCATCATGTACAATTTTAACGACCATCTGTCCGGGATTCAGAGAATTCATAACCTCTGTACCCAGTGCCTGCTCCTTTACACGGGCGATGAAATCCTTAACGACGCCGTAATTTACATCGGCCTCCAGCAGCGACATACGCACCTCGCGCAGCATGTCGTTCATATTTTTTTCGCTTAACTTTCCCTTCCCGGTTATATTTTTAAACGCCTTCCCCAGACGTTCGCTTAGTGATTCAAATGCCATACCTGTTTACCGCCTTTCTCATATTCCTGTACCCCATTATAGCATAGCCTAATTGCTTTTGTTAAGCACGTTTTCATCTTTGCGATAGATTTCAATCTGAAACTGTATCTTAGTATGCAGCTTTGTACATGATGCCAGCCGCTTTGCCGCATCCCTTGGTGTTTTCCAGTAATAAGGCGTCATATGAAACAGAGCCTGAATATCCATCGCATCCTGTATGCATAGATCCGCCTCTACACAGCCGGTTTCCTCAAGCGTAAAGCCGGCATAGCTTTCCGGCTCACTATGGTTTTCATACGGCTCATCATAGAGCACCTGCTTCAGACCCATAAGATGCTGCGCACCGGGGCCTACCTTCACAAATCTGCCTCCTGGCTTTAATACCCGTAAAAATTCCTCTGCCTGAAACGGTGCAAACACTGACAGCACCATATCGGCACAGGCATCATTAAGCGGCATATGAAATACGCTTGCCACCGCATACACTGCCCCGCTTTTTGCCTTGCAGGCCTCATCTACGGCATGCTTGGATAAATCAAAGCCGATGACGTTTGTTGCTTCCTGCTTTAGCCGGTTTGTATAATAGCCTTCCCCACATCCTGCATCCACGATTGTTTTCGGCTGATAGCGCTGAACAATTTGTACCAGGGCCTGCTGCAGCGGCTCATAATATCCATGTGTCAGAAAGCGCGTACGTGCTTTCACCATTTCCTTATCATCCCCGCTGCCTGAAGGATGATGCAGAGCCAGATGAACGTATCCCCGTTTGGAGATATCGTATGAGTGATTATTTTTACAGCGCCAAACGCGCTCTTGTTTGACCAATTCACTTCCACATTTTGGACATAACAGCATATACCTACCTCATTTCCTATCTAAGTATACCACAGCCAAAATAGGAAAAGTTTGCCTAATTGCGGAAATTTCAGGAAAATTGTTGTAGAATAAAGACAAAGAGGTGATTGGAATGGAATTTAATGAGGTTGTCACAACAAGAAGAAGCATACGAAGGTATGAAGCAAGGCCGGTTGCACAGGAGGATATCGAGGCGATGATTCAATGTGCTATGGAGGCTCCTAGCTGGAAAAACTCACAGACAGCACGCTATCATATTATTACATCCAGCGATATGCTGAACAAAATGAAGACGGAGGGGCTTGCCCCTTTCAATGCAGAGAACTCGAAGGATGCGCCTGTTTTGATTATCACGACATTTGTCAGGGATCGCTCCGGCTACGATAAGGACGGCACACCAAGCAATGAGCTGGGAAATTTATGGGGTGCCTACGATCTGGGACTGCATAATGAAAACCTGCTGTTAAAGGCGCGTGATCTCGGCCTGGATACACTTGTGATGGGAATTCGGGATGCAGACGCTATACGCAGTATGCTCCATATACCAGAGCAGGAAATCATCGTTAGTGTTATCAGTGTGGGTTACCGGGCAATACAGCCTGAAAAGCCAAAGCGTAAAGCTCTGGAGGAAATTGTCACCTATTATTAGAATAAAAGAGCTATAAAAAAACGCTCCTGTTTTCCAATCGGAAGAGGAGCGTTTTTTTCAGCATATCCTTAACGATACTGATTCTGGTTGTTCTGGTTACGCTGATTCTGGTTGTTTCTCTGGGAGTTGCTCTGGTTGTTGTTGTAGCTGTTTTTGAAATCCTGAGAAGAATGCTCTTTATCGTATTCGCTCTGATGATTTCTTTTTTCAGCCTCAACGTCAGCACCTAATTCAATACCCATTTCGTATTGATATAAGTCCTGTTCAACCTGTTTTTCGTTGTACTGTTTTCTTCTTTCCATTTTTCTCACCTCACACTGTTAGTATGCGTGAGTTTTTCTAATCTATACTAAAAAATTTCTTCGTCAAGCTTCGCTTTTGGATACACATCCACATGCTCCGTCTTTGCTATGCATTCCTGCAGCAGGGCTTCATAATCAAAGCGGCTTTCCAGACGCTCCGCTCGCTGAATCGTCGGTTTCGTGACGGGATTCTTCGGTGTGAATATTGTACAGCAGTCCTCGAAAGGCTGTATGGAAATATCATAGGTATCAATATTTCTGGCAACATCGATGATTTCCACCTTATCCATGCAGGCAACCGGACGGATAACCGGCAGGGTTGTAACACAGTTGATCGTCTGCATACTTTCCAATGTCTGGCTCGCAACCTGCCCAATGCTTTCCCCGTTCACGATCGCAAGGCAGTGCTGCTGTTCACAAAGACGCTGTGCAATACGGTACATCATACGGCGCATGATCGTAATGGCATAGCTTTCATCACAATTTTTGTATATGGCAAGCTGCAAATCCGTAAATGGAACCACATGAACTCGGATATGTCCCTGATATGGGGCAATCTGGCGCGCCAGCTCCAGCACCTTATCCTGTGCTGCCTGACTCGTATAGGGAGGGGATGCATAGTGTACACATTCAATAGCGACACCACGCTTCATGGTCAGATAGGAGGCAACCGGGGAATCAATTCCACCAGACAGCATAACCATCGCCTTTCCGCCCACACCAACCGGATATCCGCCGGCTCCCTGAATCCGTCCGGTCATGATATATGTATCGTCCTGATGCACCTCAATCTGAATACGCAGCTGCGGCTCTCTGACATTGACCTTCAGCTCGGTGTTGCGCAAAATTTCGCCGGCAACCGCACGGTTGATTTCATCAGAAATCATAGGAAACAGCTTATGACTTCTGCGGGATTCAATTTTAAAGGTGGATGCATCACTTTCCTTCGCCACCTGCAGCGCCGTCTGCTTCATTGCCTCAATATCGGTATCCACACGAATCGCAAAGGAAAAGGAGGAAATACCAAATACCTTCTGCAAATGCTCACTGATAGCGTGAGGATCCTCGCCGTTCAGCAGGATATACAAACGGTCATGCGTACGCTCATAGCTCAGTTTGTCATAATCACGCAGCGCATTCTTTACATTTGTTAACAGCCGTTTGATAAAATCTTTTTTATTCTTTCCCTTGGTGGACAGCTCCCCAAAGCGCACAAGAATATGGTTATATACAATCTTATTTTGTTCGATAGTCATGATTGATCTCCTTTAAAGCCTGTAAAAAGGCATCGACCTCCTGTCTGGTTGTCAGATGCGACAGGGATATACGTATGGCATGGGTAGCTCTTTGTTCCCCCAGGCCCATTGCCAGAAGCACTGCTGAGACAGCCTTGCTGTGTGAGGAACAGGTGCTCTGTGCAGATACCGCAAAGCCTTTTGCATTCAATGCATTCAGCATGATTTCACTGCCAATGCGCAGATTTGATATATTGAGTATGAACGGACTGCCATCCTGTGGAGAATTGATTACGATATCCTCCATGACAGATACTTCTTTCCGCAAATGCGCATTCAACGCTTTCACATGCGCATAGGCTTCCTTCTGCTGTTCCAGCGCAAGACGCAGCGTTTTGGCAAAAACGATATTGACAGGAGTATTGCTGGTGCCCGCACGCATGCCGTTTTCCTGCTGTCCGCCACTGATGAGAGGTACCAGCTCCACATGCTTCTTTTTATACAAGATGGCGCTTCCCTTCAGGCCATAGATTTTATGCGCCGAAAAGGTTGCCAGATCGACACAGGATAAATCAACCTCCACCTTACCCAGGGCCTGTACGCCATCCACATGAAAAAGGGCTCTGGAATTGGCATGCACGTAGTCTGCACAGGCACGAATCGGATTGATTGCGCCTGTCTCATTGTTTACGAGCATCATGGATACCAGAATCGTATCCTTTCGCAAAGCCTGCTTCAGTGCTTCCACATCCACACTACCTGATGCATTTACTGGCAGATAGGTTACCTCATAGCCGAAATATTCCTTTAGCTGCTCCATCGCATTGTGAATGCTGGAATGCTCAACACAGGTGGTAATCAGATGCTTACCACGCCCTGCATACTGCCATGCAGCTCCCTTGATTGCTGCATTGTTTGATTCACTGGCACAGGAGGTAAATAAAATCTCCTCCCTGTAAACATGCAAAAGCTGTGCAATCTGTGCACGGCTTTGTTCCATAAGCTTTCCTGATTCTCTGCCCAAATCATGCAGAGAATCGCTGTTGCCGTAATAGTCCTGCAGCAGCTTATAATATGTTTTTAAAATCTCCGGACGAATAGGGGTGGTAGATGCATAATCCAGATAAATCATACTACTCCCCCGTATTCAGGATGCTTGGATCCTTTTTGTTAATGAGCTTTTCATAGGCTCCCGGATGCATCTTTTCAATACATTGAATACCGATTTTCAAAGCCTTTGTATACTGTCCGTTCCGGAAGCACAGCTCTGCTCTTGTCAGCTCACTGTCAATATCCGGAAAGGAGGAACGATACCGGTTTCCAAATACAATCGTATTTTCCACCATGATTGCCATTCCCACCAGATTGTTCACGCTGTTATACAGGGTATAAATATAATCAATAGCACTGCGCAGCTCCGCATTCAGGCGTTTGACATCAAGTGGTGAATTATCCAGAATCACCTGAATATCCTTAATCATGATTTCCCCCTTATGTAAATCATCCTCATACTTCTGGGAAACACTTGGCAGTCTGTGCTTGGACATCTTCACCCGGATTTCATTTACGATGAGCTGCAGCTTGATCAGCTGCTTTTTAGCCCGTTCTTCATCACTGCAGGCATTGTCCAGCTTCTGCTTCATCTCACTGACTTCATTCGTAAATACCGCAGCGCTCTGCTCCAGCTCTTTATAAGCAATTAAAATTGTGGAATACGGCACCCTGTTTTGTGCGATGACTGCTTCCAGCTTACGCTGCATATCATTCAATACAGAAAGCCTGTCATGCACCTCCATCAGACGCTGTGTCCAGTTTTCAAAGCCGAAGCGCTCATATACACGATTATACAGCTCCTCGATTGCTTCGACATCCGCATTGATGCTGCGAATCGTATCAAAGAGGATATCTACGTTATCACTGACCTCATCAAATGCATGTTCTTCACGATTCAGTTGTTCCGCCAGCTGTGCGATGCGTTTCTCACAATCATTAAGATCCTCATGCACATCCTTAGGATTGCCGTTACGCAGCTTATTCAAATCATTTTTCAGCATATCGCTGATGATATCCAGATTCTTACGTACCTCTAAATGCTCTGTATACACGCCTTTATTCTTCGCCTGTGCATACTGATAGCCCACCTCGTCGATGGCTCTTGGCAGAACACCCCTTGCACGCTCGTACATGGATGGCAGAACCTCCACCAGCTCTTTCAAATGGGCAACAGATTCACGGATTTCCTTTTGCTGATCAGCTGCCTTGTTAAATTCGGAAGCAAACATCCATTCCTCAAAGGCAGAGAACATTTTTTCAATCCCTGCGATTTCCATTTCCAGATATTCATAGCTCTGTGAAAAGGAAGCACGGTTTTCATTTATACTGCGCTTGATGATACGGAAATCATCCTTCAGCTTATTGATATGTACACGCTGCTCATTTTCCTGTTCCAGTATGCTGTCCAGTGCCTGATTAACTTCCCCGGCGATGCCCTCCAGCGCAGTCATCTGATCTCTCAGCTTTTCCATACGGCGCTTGGCAGCCTTTGCCTTGTGAACATAGATCAGGTCATCGACCTCTGCCAGCGAGACGCTGCATTCCTTTAACTGTTCCTGAATATTGTCAAAATCCGTGCGGCAGCTTTCCACACGCTGACTCATTTCCTCATTGACCCTTGATAGTGCGACAGCCTTATTCAATTTAAAAGCAAGTGGAATCCCCTTCAACGAGTTGTAGCTCAGTTCCAGTTCATCCAATTGCTTTCTTGCCTGCTTCTGACGCAGCACCATCATGATGATTGTAAGTATGACGATGGCAACCAGTGCAATCACTATATAGATCAAAACATCAAGGGAAACTACATTTTTGACATTGTTGATAAAATTCTCCATACAGACACCTCTTCCATTCAAATTCACTAGCTATATTGTATCATAATTTATACGATTAAGAAATCAGAAATTATGCTTATTCTGCAAGAAATGATGTGGATGTGTTTTTTCTTTCAGGAATACGGAAATCACAGAATCATCACCTTGCTATTTCACAGAGGTAAAAGGACTGCTTCCGGTTTTCTTCTCCGCTTACGCAAGGACTTTTCCTGCCGTAGGTGATTTGTATGATTTTTATATTCCCTGTGTATACCGTACGACTTTCATATCCTTCCTCTTTGCTTCTGCAATTTATACGATGATCTGGGCTGCATAGTGATGTATAATTGCTCTATGCCATCATATGGACATAGAAGTGCTACATTTAAGTGAACCGCAGTTAGATACCGGTAATAGGTTGAAGCTTTCATAATGCTGTATCCTTTTATAAAGTGTGCCGGAAGCAGTTATGTGATTTACAGCATTTTTTACAATTATGGTATCCTACGCTCAACAGCTCATAAGCAGGCAAACTTATAATCTAGATTATAATATAATAAAGGAAAAGAAAGCATGTTCATAGCTGCAGATGTACAATAGCAGGTAGTCTGCTTTTTATCAGCCTTGTATTGCAATCCATCTTTATTATTAAAAGCAGTGTGCCGCTTTATAAGATATACCTTTCTTACCTTGCTTTCCTCCCTAACCATATCAAAGTATTATTTAGCACAACACGTATTCCTGCAGGCTTTCACAGCTTTTTATAAGGATTTGAGAAATAATAAAGAGCCAGTGAACTTTTCATATGCGCTCGCGATCGACAGTGATATTGTGATTAAAGTGCGTTACCATTACCAAAAAAAACAAAGCGCTTCATAATTACAAAACCCTGTAATACTTAAAGCCGGTATCTCTAGTAATATCTTTGTATCGATTTGTACCTGCCGTTTCATGTCATTGCACAGTGGTCTTATAAATTGGTTGCTATTCACTCATAAAAGATAGAATTTAGAAAGAGCGTTATGAAAAGCGCCTTAGAGAAAGACCTGCTGTAGTATTTCTATGCTCCTTTTCACGGATTCTGATACTTCGTTAACACTAGCCAGGTTTTTCGGTGAATAGTTACATTATCTTATCTTAATGTTATGAATCACCTATATAGAATGGATAACAAATGAATCTAAAGAGCATGATTACCTGCTCTTATTTATACTATACTGTATTCCCTGATAAAATCTGCATATTCTGAGGCTCTGTTTCATAAACATCTCGTATAAAATCCGCATTAAAAAAACTGTTTTCGTTCACATAAAACAGTTTTTTTATGTAGCTTTATATGTATTATTTGTTGCCCGTAAGCTGATTCTTTAGTTCCTGTAAGGTATCACAGGTGAATAACAAATTGGATACAAGATCGATCTGTTCTGTTGTCAAAGAACATAGCCATGTTGAGCAGTCTTCATGATATTTCTTTACCATTTGTCTATTTAACAGCATTCTTTCACCCTCTTTTTGCCCCTGTTTAATACCCTATTCAATTCCCTGCTCGATCCCTTGTTCAACACCATCCTTGAAACTATCCAAAATGGCATTTTTTTCGCGCTGTTCCTGTATCTGCGTTGCCATCGCTATCGACCAGAGGTCTTCTGCATCTTGAAATTTTCTGTACTTTTCCATTACCTTCTTCACCAGCCTTTCCTCTGTTTTTAGTATACCATCTTCATCATTATTTTTAAACAGGAAGCACAGTTGTTCAAAGTCATTCAGCTTCTCAAATCCTTTGCGCTTGACGATTGCATTTATCTCCGGCAGATAGATGTAAATCCTCTTCATTAAACTGCGCTTACTTTCTACTTCGCCTTCCTCATTTCTCATCTGATAGGCATCAATTAACTTCTTCGTGTGTTCCGCATAGGAATCAAGAAAGATGATTTGATAAACAGGAAGAAGATCATAATACCTTTCTCCATTATCAAGCTGATTCGATAACATTCTGGCTCCATACAGTTCAAAGCGTTTCAACTCTGATTGCTTTGGATAGGTAGTCTGCATCTCAATACCGTATTCTCTTCCTTCACTGTCCTTCACACGGATATCCAACACCATTTTTTTCTTTTTGAGGATGGCAGGATCCAGATTTGGATTTAATACGGTGCTTTCCTTAGGATGGATTCCTGTCACTCGTTCAATAATGGTGTTACGGATAAACGCAGCATCTTCATCCTCTGTGCCAAGAGCGAACTTAAAAAAAATATCGTTATCATATTTCAGTCGTTCCTGCACCTCTACCTTCATTTCTTTATTCTCTATTACATCTTTTGTAAGCATATTCTTCACATCCTTTCGTATACAGTCTTATGCTTTACACTACTACATACGTAAAGAAAATATAAAACTCCTAAAAAATTAGAAAAATTCTTTATATATTTCATAATTTATATTTTCAAGTGATGTTATTGGCCATTAAAAATACATCTGCTCGATTCTTTTACCAGACTGTTAACCAAGTCATTCATTTATGTATTATGAAATTAAAGCTGTTTCTTATGCATCGGTGAACAATAACATGAATTGTACAAGAAAAGAAATTTTCTATTTGACATCCGAAACACGTTCTGTTATAGTAAAGTGGCGTAAAATGGATAGCAGAATGCAAATGCTTTACATACAGCGTTCATGACGCAGCTTGCTGCGGGGTATTGTGTAACTTACTGCTGAGCGAAGATACCGTGAGTATGAACACCATGTAGAAATGGTTTGTACCTGTTATTGTTTTATAGCCATAAAACAATAAGGAGGATATTTCATGTCAAGAATCAATGGACCGGTTTGGAAAACATCCCGCCGTCTTGGTTTCTCAATTCTGGAAACCGGAGAAGAGCTTCAGAAGCGTGCTTATGCACCAGGTCAGCACGGGCCTACGAAACGTGTAAAATTAACAAACTACGGACAGCAGCTGCGTGAAAAGCAGAAAATCCGTTTCATGTACGGACTGAACGAGCGTCAGTTCTACAACACCTTTATGAAAGCAAGTAAAATGAAGGGTGTTACCGGCGACAACTTCTTAGGTCTGCTGGAATCCCGTCTGGATAACCTGGTTTATCGTATGGGATTTGCCCGTACCCGCCGTGCTGCTCGCCAGCTGGTTAACCACGGACACATTCTGGTAAACGGTAAGAAGGTTGATATCCCAAGCTTTATCGCAAAGCCTGGTATGGTTGTGGAAGTAAAAGAAAAATCTAAAAGCATGAAAGCAATTAACGAGGCTCAGGAAGCAACACTGAACACTGTAGCATTCGTTGATGTTGACAAGGATGCTAAGAAGGGTACTTACCTTCGTCTGCCAGAGCGCAGTGAGCTGAACGCTGAATTCAACGAGCTGCTGGTAGTAGAATTCTACAACAGATAATGTTAAAAAAATCCGGTTATCCGGATTTTTTTTATAATATTGTCATGACAGCTATTGCAGTGAAGAGGGAATGATCCCCCTTCCCTTTTTAGCGTTCCTTTTTGATAAAAGAAACATGCTCTGCAATCAAATCATAGCTGCGATGCAGTTTGCCGTCCTGCCCCTCAAAGGTATGAGACTGCAGACGGCCCTTCACGGATACATGGTCACCGATCTGTGCAGCGGCCATCGCCGTTTCCGCAATCCCCTTCCAAAGCATGATACTCAGATGATCATATTCATACACACCCTCACTGTTTGCAAAGGGGCGTTGAACACGAATTGTCATCGTCGCAAAACGATTTCCTGCAGCAGATGTACGAATATCGGATAATTCGCTTAATTCGCCTACAAAAGCTATCACGTTCATATTTGCTTACCTGTCCTTTCTATTTATGTACCTTGTTTATTTATCACCGCATGGACATCCCTCCTAAGACCTCTCTATTATCGCCGCTTCTATCATTTTGCGCAAACCGCACTATTTGCTTTTTCCCTTACTGAAATTATAAAAAAAGCGATGACAGCTCCTTCTCGGGAGTATTCATCGCTTTTTCTGACAAATAGAGTATTTTTTACACTCATTTTTCCGGCAGAAGCTCCACCAGTGTCGTATGTGCATCCTTCAAGGCTGCGCATACCGTTTGGATATCCTCCAGGGTGATCTCATAGAGTGTATCCAGAATACGGAAGAAATCTGCATGATCAAAATAGCTGCGGACATAGGTAATAGCAATATCATCAAAGCTATTCAAGCTGCGGACAGACTGACCAAAATACCGGTTTTTCAACTGATCCAGCAGCTCCTGTGAAATATCTGCCGCAGCGATACGATGCAGCGATTCTTTAACAATGGCAAGAAATTCCTCTTTTTTCTTTGTTTCCGCATAGAACATCACCATGCCATAGTCCTTACCAAGATCAACCTCACTGCCAACGTAGTCATTGATAATACCTTTATCCAGCCAATGCTGAAATTTTGGATTTAAAGAGCTGAATACAGCATCCAGCATAATCTTAATACACCATTCCGCTTTGGTACGCTCATACACATCCTCCACTCCCTGCAGCTTGCAGGCATAGGAAAGCTTTGGTACACTGACATCCATCGTGAAGGAAAAGGATTCTCTGGCAGGCTCTTCAGGCTCTGTATATGCCAGACGTTTTACACTGGAAATCGGAGCAAAGCTCTTTTTTCGCTGATTTTCTTTGATCAGCTCTAACAACTTCTTTGGATCTTCTTTACTGACCCCGACCAAAATCATAGAGCCTGGATGATAGTTCAGCTGATAGCAGTCCTGCAGCTGCTGCAGGGTGATGCTGTTCACACTTTCATCATCCCCGCCGATATCATAGCGCAGAGGATGCTGCTGATACAAGGAGGAGAAGGTTTCCATCAGCAATCTGGAATCACTCATTTCCTTATACATGTGCAGCTCCTGAATGATGATACCCTTTTCCTTTTCAACGGATTCCTCACTGATATCCAGCTCCTGTACAAAATCCAGCAGCAGATTCAAGGGCTCTGCCACATCGGATGTAGTAGAAAAATAATAAGCTGTCTCCGTATAGGAGGTGAAGGCATTCACACTTGCCCCCATGCGCGAAAACAGATCCATGACATCGGTATCGCCCATTTCAAACATTTTATGCTCCAGAAAATGCGCGATTCCCGCAGGGAAATGAAGCTCTTTCCCCTGCTCATTCACCTGCTTCATATCCATTGCCCCCAATGGAGTAGCCATCATGAACAAGGACTTTTCGTACTCCGGCTTCTGCCATAAAACAACATGCAGACCATTTTCCAGGGTTTCCTCTACATAGCTTTCACCATAGCGCTTATTCGTGATTGTTTTCATCCGCATCCTCCTTTGTGAGTATAAATGTCATTTTCAATTCACAGGCCTTCATTGCACGCAGGATATCCGCACGCTCTACCTGTGTGATTTTTTCTATGATATCCTCTGTATCCCACTCGCGATCCAGCAATACATTCTGATATTGCAAAGCGATGAGTGAATTCATGGAATCCTTGCTTGCCTTCAGGGAATTGATAATCATCTGCTTGGAAACCTGCAGCAGATCATCTTCAAAATCCCCTTCGCATACGCGTTGAAACTGCTTGCGGATCAAGG
This sequence comes from Erysipelotrichaceae bacterium 66202529, assembly GCA_017161075.1. Lineage (NCBI taxonomy): Bacteria > Bacillati > Bacillota > Erysipelotrichia > Erysipelotrichales > Erysipelotrichaceae > Erysipelotrichaceae bacterium 66202529. Next base: position 2,461,447 of record CP046174.1, read on the forward strand.
CGACCGTCTTTTCAATATTTTCCTTTTCCACACCAGTGGTTACACCAAGGGCTGCATCATAAGATATCAGATTGGAATAGATGGAATAGCAGAGACTGTTCTTCTCACGCACCTCCTGAAACAGCAGAGATGTGGAGTACTGACCAAACATCGCATTTGCGACACGCAGCGGATAATAGTCCGCATCCGTTATCGCGGTATTTGTGAACCATACCACCATGATGCTGCTCTGCGTAATGTTACGGTATTCTGTTTTTGTCTCATCATGCAAATCATTTTGCACGGTATAAAAGGTTTTTACCTGTCCATCACGGGATACAAAAGGCAGATACTGCTTAACCAGCTGTTCCATCTGTGCATCATCAAAATCCCCGCATACAAGAACATCCACTATATCCTTTTTCAGCATTCGCTCATAAGCCTGCTTTATGTCGTCCAGTGTCAGCTGCATCAGCGTTTCGACATCACCAAGAGCAGAAATTCCCAGATAGTCACCTTCTCCAGCCAGCTTCAGCCCCTGAGAGATGGCATATTGCGCAGGATCATCCTCCATGCGTTCAATTTTTGCCTTTAATATACTGCGTGATTCCTCGAGTACATGTTCCTTTAACAGCGGCTGAAACAGCACCTCATGTAAAAAGGAAAACAAGGATTTTAAAAGCCCTTCCTCTCCCTTCACATAGCGCGGGTTAATCACCTTACTGCGAATTTCCACGATCTGTGCACTGCCGTAGCCCGCTGTCTGTGCATTCAGGGTTGCGCCGTAAAGCAGGTCGAGATAATCACTCATTTTCTTTTTCGTATCATATGTTTCACAGCGATCGCACAGCATCAATGCGAGCAATGATCTCGATGCCGCAAGCTTTGGCTCCAGCTCACTGCGGAAACGGATACTGATACCGATATCTTTAAACTTTTCAGTTTTCATAAAATGGAGCTGTACTCCTTTTGTTATCTGCATTTTCATACCTCCAGTGTTAGTATGCGCATATTTCAATCATTTACCATGCATATGTGCATCATGATTCTAATTGTACCACATCTGATGATGAAAAAGAACGCATTGTGCTTGATTCGTACAGAGCTGTTTCACTTCCTATGATAGCTTGTCCTTCTCTTTTTCCAAAAGCATTCCTTAGTAATCAAAGTATTTATCTCTTTTTCTTTCGCATGGAAAGCCTAGTAATCAATAAGCAAAGGATTCTCATGGCAACATTTTGTTATTCTTTTCTTCTATATAAAGGAGCTTTTTAGTATGGAAAAAGGACATCCTGCCAGAAAAGCACGATGCCCTTATACTTTTTTCAGATAACGTCTGCCTTTTGCATGATCTGTCCAGCAGCTTACCGATCGTAAGCCTTACCGTTTTCCTTTGTCAAACGGCTCTCCTTCCGCAGCAGGTGCCGCCGAATTTTTGGATACAAAGGCAAGCACGATCAGCGTTGCGATATATGGTACCATTTTATAGATGTATGGAGGAATGTTGAGTCCTGCCAGAAATGGTATACCGCTGGAGGTTGCTGCGACGGTTTTCATAAAGCCGAAGAACAGCGCCGCAAAGAAGATACGGAATGGCTTCCACTGACCGAAAATCAGAACAGCCAACGCCAAAAATCCATAGCCTGCAACATCAGCATTAAACACGTTGCTTGTCGGAACAACAAAGATCAATCCGCCAATACCAGCCAGAAAGCCGGAAATTAGCGTACCCGCATAGCGCATTTTGTATACGCTGATACCTGCGGAATCCGCCGCCTGAGGAAGCTCACCACAGGCACGAAGACGCAGACCAAAGCGCGTTTTGTAAATGATCACCCAGGCAAGCACAAGAAACAGCAAGCCAATATAGGTAGTGATATATGTGTTTTTAAACAGTAAATCACCTATGATTGGAATGGAGCCTAGTACCGGTACAGATTCAATACGGAATACATTTTCAAACTGAATCTGTTGTGTCTGCTGGAAGGTTCTTGCGATAAAAATACAGAATGCAGGGGCAAAGGTATTCAGTGCAGTACCACTGATTACCTGATCTGCCTTCATATGTATTGCCGCAAAGGCATGGAACAGGGAAAACACGATACCTGCCGCACCCGCAACCAGAACTGCACAGAGAAGCAGCAGCTGCGGCGGCATGGAATGGTTAAAGATATGAATGAAACCGATACCGCACAATGCCCCGATCAGCATGATACCCTCAAGCGCGATATTGATAACACCGCTTCGCTCAGAGAACAGACCGCCAAGTGCTACAACAAGTAGTGGAATGGCGAAAAACCAGGTCTGCTGAACCAGAAAGAATATTGTATCCATCGCTTACTCCCCTTCCTTTTTTACTGCGCCCAGCTCTTTTGTTTTCCTGCGCTTTGACAGCCATACCTTAATCATCAGGGATAACGCAGAGCAGTAAATAATGCAGGAAATGATAATATCAACAATCTGCGGAATAAAGCCGAATTGCTGCATAGAATTACCGCCGACATTCAGATAGGCGATAAATAGTCCCGCAAACAGAACACCGATTGGATTGGAAAGACCAAGCAGGGCAACCGGGATACCATTGAAGCCCTCTGCCGGAAGCACATCCACAACCTCAATGAATTTTCCGGACCCGCTTAAATACAGCAGACCGCCGCCGACACCGGCCAGTGCACCGGCAATTACCATGGAAAGGATTATGTTGCGCTTTTCATTGATACCCGCATATCTACTGGCATCCTTATTGAAGCCGCATGCCTTCATTTCATAACCGAACGTCGTCTTGTTCAATACGATATAGATCAATATCACAAAGAGAATTGCAATAATGAAGCCGCCATTTGCCGGAGAACCGGTAAAAAGCTTATCAAAGCCCATCTTCGGTATGACCGCCGTGGAAGCTACCGGCAGTGACTGATTTCGCAAAGCATCAAACAGCACAAGACTAACAGAGTAGTTAACCAGGTACATACCGATATAATTCATCATAATAGAGGAAATAACCTCATTCACATTCAGATACGCCTTCATAACACCCGGAATAACAGCCCACAGACCACCTGCCACAAAAGCACCGAGAATGGCAACTAGCCAGTGAATACTGCCAGGCAGGAAGGTCCACTTCACACCGATATAGACAGCCGCAAATGCTCCTACGATGAATTGTCCCGGTGTTCCAATATTGAATAATCCGGTTTTAAAAGCAAACCCTACCGATAATCCGGTCATGATAATCGGCACTGCATAGTACAGGACACGTCCGATTCCCAGCATACCATCCTCAATTGGGCCGGCAAGCAGAGTACGAAGCCCGTTCAGTGCCTCTCCGGAATTCGATATAAAGATAACGACAGCTCCAATCAACAATCCGATCAGGATCGCAATGACGGAAGAGCCGAAGTTTTTAAATGCATCACTCTGTATCAGCTTTTTCATATTCTGCCCCTCTCTTTGATCCTGCCATATATAATCCAAGCTCCTGGATCGTTGTCTGCTGCGGATCCAGCTCCGCAACGATTTCACCCTCATACATGACAAGGATGCGATCCGCAAGGTTCATGACCTCATCCAGCTCCAGGGATATCAAAAGGATGGCACGGCCTTCATCCCGTTCCTTGACCAGCTGGGAATGTATGTATTCAATGGCCCCGACATCCAGACCACGGGTTGGCTGTACCGCCAGCAGCAGCTTTGGATCATTTTCGATTTCCCGTGCGATGATCGCCTTCTGCTGATTTCCACCGCTCATGCTTCTGGCCGGTGTCCGACTTCCCTGTCCGCTGCGGACGTCGTATTTTTCAATCAGCTGATCAGAATACGTGGTAATATCCGCAAATTTCAGAAACCCGCGATTGCTGAATTTCTTTGTGAAATAAGACTTTAAAACCATATTAAAGGACAGTGGATAATCCAGAACGAGACCATACTTATGACGATCCTCCGGTATGTGTCCCAGTCCGTCCAGATTCCGTTTACGGATGCTGGCCTTTGTAATATCCTTATCTCCAAGACGGATACTGCCTTCCTTAACATCCAGCAGGCCGCTGAGCGCATATACTAGCTCAGACTGTCCGTTACCGTCAATCCCGGCAACACAGACAATTTCACCCTCATGCACCTGAAAGCTGACCTTCTTCACAACATCCTGATGACCCTTTTTGGCAACACTCAGATTTTGGACATCCAGCATGACACCCTTTGGCTGTGCGGGCTTTTTATCCACATTGAAATTTACCTTGCGGCCGACCATCATTTCCGACATTTCTTCCTTGCTGGTATCCTTCACATCGATGGTTCCGATATATTTCCCCTTGCGCAAAACGCTGCAGCGATCGGCTACTGCCTTGATTTCATTCAGCTTGTGCGTGATAAAGAGAATGGATTTTCCCTCTTTTGTCAAATCCTTCATTATGCCCATCAGCTCATCGATTTCCTGTGGTGTCAGCACTGCCGTAGGCTCATCAAAGATCAGAATTTCGTTGTCACGGTACAGCATTTTCAGAATTTCCACACGCTGCTGCATACCGACTGTGATCTCGCTGGTAATGGCATCCACATCCACATTCAAATGATACTTTTCGCTCAGGCCCATAACCTTTTTTCTTGCCTCACTCATCGTCAGCAGACCGTTTTTTACATCCTCTGCTCCGAGGATGATATTCTCCAGTACGGTAAAATTGTGAACCAGCTTAAAATGCTGATGCACCATACCGATGCCAAGTCGGTTGGCGTCATTGGGATTGTTGATGCTGACGATTTCCCCATTCATTTTAATGCATCCCTTTTCCGGCTGATACATACCGAACAGAACGCTCATGAGGGTGGATTTGCCGGCACCGTTCTCTCCCAGCAATGCATGGATTTCTCCTTTTTTCAACTGCAGTGTAATATCGTCATTGGCAATAATGCCCGGAAACTCTTTTGTGATATTACACATTTCAATGATGTATTCCATGGTTTCACTCCAATCATATGCCTGCAGAGCATTGTGAAAATAGTATCTGTACGGATACCGCATCTATGCGTAGAATTATTTCACGATACTCTTTTCAAGCTTTTGTTCTATATTATTATACCTTTTTTTCTACCCGTTCGTAAACAGGAAGTTGTAAAAAATCAGAAAAGCTGTCCACAGTATGCAGACAGCCTGTTTCTCGTATTATTTGATATAATCCAGTTTTACCTGAGGAGCCTTGATCTGTGTAGGATCCTTGAAGTCTTCATTCTTTTTGATTGTGATTTCGCCTTCTTTGATCTTTGCATACAGAGCATCGTATTCCTTCTGTGTGAATTTTTCAAACTTGCTGGTCTTCATTGGCAGACCTACAGAGTCATCCTTTGCGCCAAGAACGATGTTTTCTCCACCTGGGAAGGTTCCATCATCAATTGCTTTCAGTTCCTTTGTTACAGATACAGCCAGCTGCTTGTATGCAGATGTAATAACTGTACTGCTTTCATTGGACTGGTCAACATCGACACCGATTACAAGTCCCTTGTTTGCTTCTGCAGCAGCCATAACAGAGTTTCCGATACCTCCACCGCAGGAGAAGATAACCTCAGTATCATTCTTATACCAGGAAGCTGCTTCTGACTGAATTTCAGCACTTGGATTAAAGGTTCCGGTATATTTGTATTTCATTTCGATTTTTACATCCATTTCCTTAGCAGCATCGTTTGCACCCTGAATGAAGCCGTAACCGAAGTTTACAACTGCAGGAACTGCGATTCCACCCATGAAGCCAAGCTTAGTCTTACCTTCCTTAACGATTGCATAACCAGCCATATAGCCTGCTTCGTTCTCAGAATACTTGATACCTACGGTATTCTTTGCAGTTTTGAATTTTGCATTTTCCTGAGCACCGTCATTTGGATAACCGTCAATCAGAATAAATTTAACATCCGGATATGTATCCTGTTTTTCATAAATAGATGGTTCAAACAGATAACCAGGAGTTACGATGACCTTTGCGCCATATTTGTTGACAGCCTGATCGATTGCCTCCTTGTACGCATTGTCAGATTTTTCTGTCGGTTTGATATATTCAACCTTCTTACCTGTTTCTTCGCCGTACGCTTTGACACCTTCCCATGTACCCTGATTGAATGATTTGTCATCAATGGTACCAACATCGGTAATCATAACAACTTCAGCCTTGGAATCAGAACCTTTCCCATCGTCCTTCTTCCCTTCGTCCTTGCTTCCGCAGGCAGTCAGAGATACTGCCATCATGAACGAAGCGGCAACGCATAAAAACTTTTTCATTTTTGCATTTCCTCCTTATTGAATGAAGCTTCTTCATTACATATTTATTTTAGCGTTTTTCCCTGCGTTTGTAAATGGAATTATCACAATTTTGAACGAAATTCACAAAAATAAAAACGGTTACATAATGTAACCATCCTTATTCTTCCTCTGTCTGTTCACTCTTTGCATACACCTCACGCGGCTTGCTGCCTCTTGCTGGACCAATCACACCGTTATCCTCCAGTGTGTCGATCAAACGGGCAGCACGGGCATAGCCGATGCTGAATTTTCGCTGAATCAAGGAGGTACTCGCTTTGCGGGTGGATATGATAAACTCCTTTACCTCATCATAAAGCGGATCCCCTGTTTCACTCGTTGTCGGCCCCACACCGCCATCCAGCAGCTCCAGGCGTAAAAAGGCATCATCGAATTTTGGTTTTCCCTGCCGGGATACAAACTCGCAAATATCTGCGACCTCATCATCACTGACAAAGACGCCCTGTACACGGGTTGCCACCGTTTCCCCTACCGGGACATACAGCATATCGCCGTTTCCAAGCAGCTTTTCCGCCCCCATCTGATCCAGTATCGTCCGAGAGTCAACGGCACTGCTGACGGCAAAGGCAATCCGTGAGGGAATGTTCGCCTTGATAACACCGGTGATTACATCCACACTTGGACGCTGTGTCGCAACGATCAAATGAATACCGGCTGCACGGGCAAGCTGTGTAATGCGCTGAATGCTGCCCTCTACTTCCTTAGCAGCAACCAGCATCAGATCCGCAAGCTCATCAATGATTACGACGATCCACGGAAGCGGAGACAGTCCCTCCTCAGGATGCGCCTCTATGTAGGAATTATAGCCTGCAATATTGCGGACACCGGCCATAGAAAACAGCTCATAACGATTATCCATCATCGTGACGATGACCTTTAACGCCCGGTTGGCCTCCTCACCATCCGTGATAACAGGCCCCAATAGATGTGGTATTTCCTTATACGGAGTAAACTCCACCTTTTTCGGATCCACCAGCAGCAGCTTTACCTCATCCGGCTTTGCACGCATTAAAATGGAGGTTATGATGGAATTGACACACACAGACTTTCCGCTTCCGGTTGCACCTGCAATCAGAAGATGCGGCATCCGGTTCAGCTCACCGTAAACACAATTCCCCATCAGATCCTTACCAAGCGCGAACAGCATCCTGCTCTCCGCAAGCTTGTCAGGTATATTCTTCATGAGCTCCTTCATACTGACACTCGTCTTTTCTACATTCGGAATTTCGATACCGACGGCAGACTTACCCGGAATCGGAGCTTCAATGCGGATATCCTTGGCCGCCAATGCCATCTTGATATCGTATTGTAAATTACTAATTTTATTCACCCGTACCCCGAGATCCGGCTTCACCTCAAACTTAGTAACCGCCGGGCCGATATGCGTCGCGACAAGCGTAGCCTTGACACCGAACTGATCCAGAATTTCAATGAGCTGGCGTCCTGCATCATTTGCAGCACTGACATTGGCCGTGGAACGGCTTTTCTTTCCGACTTCCTTTAACAGAGTCAGCCGTGGCAGCTTATATCTGCTCCAGTCCTCCTGAAAGCTGGATACAAAGGTATCCTCACCACCGATGGTATCCTCAATGATACGCTTATTTTCCGCTGCCTTCTGAGCGTTCTTATCCAGCGCATCCCCAATCACATCGTCTTCCTGCACGTGCTCCTTATCCGCAAGAAATCCTGTACTTCTCTTATCGCTTTGTATATCAAAATCATCATCGATATCCAGAAAGGACACCTGCCCGGGCTTTATCCGCTCCTCAATATTGATTTTACCAAGCATACTCCTGCTTTCCTGCTGCTGTGCCTCCTGCTCTTTTCTTGTCTGCTTTGCCTGCTGCCTTTGCTCTCTTCGCTGTGCACCCTTCGCGGCGCGTGATTTCCGCATCGAAGCAAATGGCGTCACAATAGAAGCTGCCGCAGTTTTCAGCCGGGCAAAGCCGGAACCGCTCAGCAGTAATATCAGTGCTAAAACAAGCAATGCAATGACAATGATCCAGGTTCCCTTGTAATCAAAAAGAAACGTACATAAAGAAACCAGGAAGGCACCGATCAGGCCTCCCTTGGCTGCAATTTCTCCCCGGAATACAAGCATGGAATCCTGCAGATACCGGGAGAGAATATCCATTCCCTTCAATGTTTCATTTTGGGGTATACTGGCAGCGATGATCCACGCACACAGCAGGACACCGATGCCGATCAAATACTTCATTGGAACATCCCGTATGGATTTTTTCAGCATCATCATAATACACAGTACAATAATCACACCGTAAATCACACCATACAGATTCCCAAACACATATTTGATCATACTCGTCGTCAGCTCTCCGATAAATCCAATCTGTAAACCTCCGATAATCGACAAGGTAATCAGGACAAGAGAATATATGTAGACCAGAACTTCATTTTCTACCATCTGCTTCTGTTTCTGCGATTTTCTTGTTTTCGATTTCGCCATAAGCGCCTCCTATCCCTTTCTTTTATCCTTTCTACATATTGATTTCCAGAATGACCGGCAGCACCATCGGACGCTTTCCGGTTTCCTTGGAAAGATACTTGCTTATTTTCTCACGAGCCTCTCCACGCACAGTCAGATTGTCATAGCGTTTTTCCTTAACTGCCGTTTCAATGCATTTTTCCATGATGTTTCCTACTTCCTTGATAATGTAGTCCGCATCCTTCAAATAGATCAGACCGCGTGTCTGTACATCTGGACCGTTAATAACTTCCTTCGTCTTATGACTGACACCGACACCGATGATCATGACGCCATCCGTTGACAGCACCTCACGATCCTTCAAAACGACACCGGTAACATCCCAGTTTTCTTTTCCGTCAATCAGCGTATCCTCAAGCTCCAGATGCTCTGCGACACTTTTTAAAATTTTATCCTCGAACTGGGCAACCTGTCCGTTTTCCAGAATCAGGATGCGGTCCGGTGAGTAGCCCATCTTACTTGCCAGATTGGCATTTACAAATAGATGGCGGTATTCTCCCTTGACTGGAATATAATATTTCGGCTGGAACAGATACAGCATCATTTTTAGGTCCTCACTGCTTGGATGCATGGACAGAACTGTTTTGGAATCCAGCGTAAAAATTCTTCCGCCTTCCTTATAGATTTCATTCTCCATGCTGTTGGCATCCAGCTCTGTACCACTGACAATCGGGGATGCAACGATAATTGTATCTGTCGTTCGAAAGCTGACAAACTTATCCTCATGGTTGGCGATATTGGACATCGTTCGGAACAAATTTTTACCGTTTCCGGTGATCAGTACGACAACATCCTCCATATCGTCACGAAAATCCTTTTCCTTGACCTCCATCTCTCTTGGAACCTGATAGTATTTCACAAGCTCCAGCTGATGCAGCAGCTCACGCATTCCCTTATCATGGAAGAAAATCTTCCGGTTGTATTTCTTAGCCAGCTCAATGATTTCTATGATGCGAAACAGACTCTGGGAATAGGATGAAATCAGAATGCGGCTGTGACTCGCTTCAAAAATCGGCTCAATCAGATTGGTGATGCGATGCTTTGGCGCCGTATGCCCGACACGGTCTGCGGACTGCGATTCACTCAGCAGACACAAAACGCCGCGTTTCCCGATATCGCTCAGCTCATTCAGATCGCACAGATACTCCTGCTGCAGCATATCGTAATCAATGATAAATTCACCTGTATAGACGATATAGCCCTGATCCGTTGCAATCGCCAGACCGAAATTATCCGGGAAGGCATGCGTCATCGGGAAGGTTCTTACCTTTACACCACCGATGGTCTGCTTGCTGGCACGTTTCATACGGTGAATTTTCACATTCTTGATACCTTCCTTTTTCAGCATATCGTGAATGATATTTGCTGTCAGGTTTCCGGTATACACAGGAACGTTGATCTGCTTCAACAGATATGGCAGGGCCGCTACAACATCATCATGCGCATGCGTGATGAAAATACCCTTAACACGTTCCTTGTTTTGGATCAGATAGGAAAAATCCGGTATGATGAATTCCACTCCCAGCTGATCGGATTCCGGATACTTCAATCCGGCTTCAATAATAAATATGGCTTCATTGACTTCGACAACGTACATATTCTTTCCGTTTTCGTCAAGTCCGCCAAGCGCAAAAATGCGTACTTGATCCATAATCTAAATACCTCCGTTTTTCTATTGTTATTATGATGATCGTATTTCTATTCAATAAGGAATATATAGAACCCCATGATAAACTAATCCTATTATACCATCAGTTCCTGGAAAAAAAACAAAAATATGCCCTTCTGTTAAGAAATTTACGCCCATACGACCTATTTTATCATATTTTCGCAAGAAAAAAAGTGATTTCTCACTTTTTCAGCAGCAAAGTAAATCGCTGAACCCATGCATTAGAACATACAGACGAATACAATCCCCCTATACGACCCCATTATATAGGGGATAGAAAACTTTTAACCAAGCACAAGCTATCTGTTTTCGATTGAAAAGCTCATATGATCAAACATAGCGGTGAGCAGCCTCCTACATTTACTGGATAGCAAGCATAGGACACCTTTCATTATCTAAAAATAAAATAGAGTACTAGAAGTATGATAACGATGATAGAAAAGCCCAAAAAGAATTTCTGTACAGAATCCATCGATTCCAGAAAGCTTCCATACATACGATTATAGGCGTCTACATTCTTTTTCATATCCTTCTTTTTTTTATCCTGTTCCATAAGTTTCTCCTTTCTTTCACAATCGATTATGAATCACATATAGATAGGAATACTTACTGTCTGCTATATCTAATTAAATTGTATTTTATTCATAGCGATCTGTCAATGCTTTCCTGGCGTTTTTCAGTACAAGGAGAAGCAGTGAATGAGAATGAGCATCAGGGGAAAGCGTAGAATTGGCAAAGCTCATACGCTACGAAAAAATCTGTAGGCAGTTACAAGCATTCTTTCACTGTATTTCACTGTATATTGTATGCAAACTATGTGACTGCATTTCTCTGTTCGCATATAGCACGTACAGGTATTCCCTCACATATATCGATATGATTATGTTGCGTTTCTTAATTTACTTCCTAGTTAAGGAGTCCTCTGATTTCACCACTCCTATACTTTCCATAAAAAAAGTTGAAAAATCGATTGTGGTATCTTTACCACCGATTTCCCAACTCCTTGTTCTATTACTTTAACTTCGTTTTCACTAGCGTGCTAGTTACGTTTTATATTTGTTCTCCGTCCAGTGAAAATGTCTTACACGCTGTAATTTTCACAGAAACGATATCACCCGGTTTTGCGTCGGTACGCTGAAAGTTTACCAGCTTGTTTGTTTCCGTATAGCCGCTGTAAACCTCTTTATTCTTTTTGCTTGCACCATCCACCAGCACCTTTACGATGCTTCCAAGGTAGGCCTCGTTTTTTTCATGGGCATACAGATTCCAGCGTTCATTCAGCTCCTGCAGGCGGCGCTGTTTGACAGCAAGCGGGATATTGTCTTCCATTGCAGCTGCCGGTGTTCCCTCTCTAGGTGAATAAATAAAGGTAAATGCATTGTCAAACTGGCATTCATCCACCAGCGATAGCGTATTCTGGAACTGCTCCTCCGTCTCATTGGGAAAGCCCACGATAATATCAGTGGAAATTGCACAGCCCGCAACACGCTCCTTGATCTTATGAAAGAGCGTCAGGTACTGTTCCCTTGTATAGCGCCTGCCCATAATCTTTAAAATATCACTGTCACCGCTTTGTACAGGGAGATGGATAAACGGCATGATGTTGTCATAACGGGCAATCACATCAATCATTTCATCACTAAAATCCCAAGGATGACTCGTTGTAAAGCGAATTCGTTCGATTCCTGTTTTTGCCGTCTCCTCCAGAAGCTTCGCAAAACCGCCTTCCATATGCAGATCCTTACCATAGGAATTGACATTTTGCCCCAGCAATGTAATCTCCTTGAAGCCGTCCTGCTTCAAAACACGAACCTCTTCCAAAATATCCTCCATCAGACGGGAACGCTCTTTTCCTCTGGTATATGGAACGATACAGTAGGTACAGAATTTATCGCAGCCGTACATGATATTTACCCATGCCTTATGCCTGCCAAAGCGGCGTACCGGAAGATTTTCTATGACATCACCTTCCTTGGACAATACCTCAACACTGCGCTTTCCATGAACCATAACATCATAGAGAAGCTCCGGCAGACGATGAATGTTGTGTGTGCCGAAAATCAGATTTACATGGCGGTATTTCTCCAGCAATGTAGCCACGACATCCTCTTCCTGTGCCATGCAGCCACATAAGCCAAATAGTAAATCCGGCTTATTTCTTTTTAACCGCTTTAAGGAGCCGATTTCTCCAAGCACCTTATCCTCTGCATTTTTACGGATTGCACAGGTGTTCATCAGTATCAGATCGGCATCCTGCGGATGCTCCACAGCAGTAAAATTCATTTCCTCCAAAATTCCTGCCAGGGTTTCACTGTCACGTTCATTCGCCTGACAGCCATATGTACGCAAATAATATTTTTTCCCCTGTCCCAGCATGCGAATTTGTTCCGGCATCTGAAACAGCGATTTCTCAATGACAGCCTCTTTTGTTGTTCTCACCTGAGCATCCTTCAGATTGGGAAGTGCCCATCCCGGTTGTTTTTTCATAACTACTGCTCCTATCTTTCTTCTATTTATAAAACGCCATTCCTTGATGGCGGATATACCTAAAAAAACCAAGCTGATTGGCTTGGTTTACTGAGAGATTGCAGAAACTGGACATGCGCTTACGCATGAACCACAGTCAATACAAGTTCCTTCATCACATACGGATTTACCCTCATCATTCATGCTCAGAGCACCAACTGGGCAAACACCTACACATGCACCACAACCGATGCAAGTATCTACATCTACTTTAACTGCCATTGTTTATTCCTCCTTTACAACCTCTTCTATTATACCATATACCCGACGCAGTGCAAGCATTTCACTATGAAAAAGATGTGAATTTTTCTACATTCTTCACAGTGAAATACTGCTGTTTGGGGTAAGAAAAAGCCGTGTATTCACGGCTTTCAGCATTCTACATCCGCAGGGCGAATCTGGATACGCTCAATATGCACTGCTTTTCTTGTGGCTTCATCAATTTGTACCACAGCACCGCACAGAATTCCAGGGCCCTCTGCAATTTTAAACTTCGTTTTTTCTTCGGTTGTAAAGCGTGTCAGTATCTCATTTACATCACGCCCCAGCACACTCGTATAGGCACCGCACATACCCAAATCGGTAATCGCCGCTGTTCCATATACCAGGCGCTCATCTGCGGTTTGTACATGCGTATGTGTTCCCACAACAGCCTGTACCCTGCCGGCAAAATGATATGTGAAGGCGATTTTTTCACTTGTCGTTTCCGCATGCAAATCTACCAGATAAACATCAGCATCGATATCATTCAGGATATCCTCCATACAGAAGAATGGTGAATCAACAACATTGTTCATCCAGACCTCTCCGCACAGATTGGAAATGGAAACCCGCATGCCGTTGACCTTGACCACCACGGTATGCTGGCCATATTCCAGCGGCTCCATATTGGCAGGGCGCACCATACGGTCCGCCTCTTCGATAAACTGGTAAATATCATTCTTGGAAAATGTATGATTTCCCATCGTGCATACATCAACCCCCATAGCAAGGAGCTGATGATAGATTTTTCTGGTAATTCCCTTGCCATGTGCCGAATTTTCAGCATTGGCAACAACAAGATCAATATTGTAGCGTTCCTTCAGCTGCGGCAGATGCTCCTTCACACTCTCTCTTCCTACAGAGCCGACGATATCGCCGAGAAACAGTATATTCATATTACTTCGCCAGTTCGCAGGCTCTTGTTTCACGAATGACTGTCACCTTGATCTGTCCCGGATATGTAAGCTCTGCTTCGATCTTATCCTTGATATCGCGTGCCAGCTTGTGACATCCCAGATCATCCATCTTTTCCGGTACTGCCATGACACGAACCTCACGTCCTGCCTGAATTGCATAGGCACTGTCTACACCGTCAAAGGATTTCGTGATTTTCTCAAGCTCCTCCAGACGGTTAATATAGTTCTGCAGTGCTTCATAGCGGGCACCCGGACGTGCTGCGGAAATCGTATCCGCTGCGATTACCAGATTGGAAATCAAAAACTGCGGTTCCACTTCACCATGGTGAGACTGGATGGCGTTCAGCACTACCTCGCGCTCGCCATGCTTTTTACAAAACTTGTAGCCGAGCTCAATATGGCTTCCTTCCACTTCAAAGTCCAGAGCCTTTCCAATATCATGCAGTAGTCCTGCACGCTTTGCCAGCTGCTGGTTTAATCCCAGCTCCGCTGCCATCATCCCAGCCAGATGCGCAACCTCCATACTGTGCTGCAATGCATTCTGCCCATAGGAGAAGCGATATTTCAAGCGTCCAATCAAACGGATGATTTCGCGGTCGATTCTACCAATTCCCAGCTTGAATACCGTATCCTCTCCGGTCTTCATGATGCTGGTATCCATTTCCTTCTTGATTTTGTGCACAACTTCTTCAATACGTCCCGGCTGGATACGTCCATCCTTAATCAGATGCTCCAGAGCAAGTCGTGCCACCTCTCTGCGGATAGGATCAAAGCAGGAAACAGTAATCGTTTCCGGCGTATCATCAATAATCAGATCAACACCAGTCGCCTGTTCAATCGCCTTGATGTTTCTACCCTCACGTCCGATGATTCTGCCCTTCATTTCCTCACTTGGCAGGGAAACAACGGAAACCGTGCGATCCACTGCCTCATCAGAGGAAATCCGCTGAATACTGAGGGCAACGATATTGCGTGCCTTTTCATCCGCAATGGATTTTGCTTCTTCTTCTTTTTCTTTAATATACGCCATCGTTTCTTTTTCCATACGCTTCTCTGTGATGGCCATCAGTTCTTCTCTCGCCTCGGCAGTTGTCAGGGAAGCCACACGCTCCAGCTCCTCCACCTGCACATCGATTTTTTCCTGTAATTCTTTATCTTTTTTATCTAGCATTGCCATTTTGTCAGCTAACTGCGCGCTCTTAACATCAATCTGCTTTTCCTTGCTGGTCAATGTCTCATCACGGAAATTGAGGTTATCCTCTCTGCGCAGCAGTTTGTTTTCCATATCGGTAACTTCCTGCTTGCGTTCCTTAATTTCCTTTTCAGCCGCAATCTTTAGTTCATGAGCTTGTGTACGACCATCCAGCACTGCCTGCTTAACAACGGAATCGGCTTTTGATTCCGCTTCCTTCAGCAGCATGGATGCCTTTTGCTGATCTTTATTTAAACCCGCCTTGGATATAATCACCATGATTACAATTCCAACGACAAGACCTGTCAACACAGACAAAAAGATGATAAGTGGATTATCCATACCACAATTCCTCCATTCGTCTTTCTTGAAGAGTTTTCTCTTCTGTATTATATTGTACATAATTTTCACACTTTTCTCAACAAAAAAGCGCACTTTTCACAAAAATGCGTGAATTTATGTAAGTGTTTCCATATTTGGATAAAAAAGAAGCTTCTATCTGAAACTGCTGAAAACGTAGGCGATTTTAACCATCGCCTACGTTTTATTCATAGAAAGAAAGCAGATATCCTGCACTTTGATCAAGCAAGCTCTGACTTACGCAGCTTCGATTTGCCGCTCCGTTCAGCAGCCGCTTAATATACGAAGGACTGAACATACGGACTTACGAACCCCTGTTTCAAAGGAGTATGACAACACCAGCTTCTTACCTTGCAGGGTATTTCATAATCAAAAGGATGAGTCATGAGCTTTTCCATCCGTTCATCCCTATCGTTCATGCTATGGATTCTGCTTTTTTACACATACGTGCTGTTTGCTATGCCGCTTCCTTTTTATCCTCAACAGCCTCAGCCTTCTGCGGGGCCGTCTTTTCCTTCAGCTTTTCTCCCAGCTCTGCCATCAATGCAGGGTTGTTCTTAATAAAGGTTTTTGCTGCTTCCTTCCCCTGTCCAATTTTTTCACCATTATAGGAGAACCATGCGCCGCTTTTCATAACGATATCATGATCCACGCATAAATCAAGCAGCTCTGCCACATAGGAAATACCCTCACCGTACATGATTTCGATTTGTGCCACCTTAAATGGAGGGGCCACCTTATTTTTAACCACCTTGACGTTGACCTTGTTTCCGATGATATCGGTACCGTTTTTGATTGCCTCACTGCGTCGGATATCCAGACGCACAGAGGAATAAAACTTCAATGCTCGACCACCCGGTGTGGTTTCCGGATTACCAAACATGATACCAACCTTTTCACGCAGCTGGTTAATAAAAATCGCCGTACATTCGCTGCGGTTCATGATACCGCTCAGCTTCCGCATTGCCTTGGACATCATACGTGCCTGCAGACCAACGTTGGCATCCCCCATCTCACCGTCCAGCTCTGCCTGCGGAACCAGAGCCGCCACGGAATCGACAACCACCAGATCGATCGCACCGCTTTTGATCAGCATTTCCGTAATATCCAGCGCCTGCTCACCACTGTCCGGCTGAGAAAGTATCAAATCATCAATATTGACTCCCAGATTCTTTGCATAGGTCGGATCAATGGCGTTCTCAGCATCGATGAATGCAGCACGGCCGCCCTTTTTCTGTACCTCGGCAATGGCATGCAGTGCCAGCGTTGTCTTACCGCTTGATTCCGGGCCATAGATTTCCACGATTCTTCCTTTTGGATATCCGCCGATTCCCAGTGCCTCATCCACCTTGATCGAGCCAGAGGATATCGCATCGATTTCCACTGCCGCACGATCTCCCAGCTTCATAATGGAGCCTTTTCCAAACTGCTTCTCAATCTGCTTCAGCGTATCATCCAGCAGATCCTTTTTCTTTGTGTCCTTATCCTGGGACTTTTTCTCTTTTTCCATTCGTCTCTCCTTATTTTTATGTCATAAGGGCTACTTACGCATCATCCAGAAAACGGATGACCTGTCTGCCCATTTCTTCCACTAACTCTTTTCGCAGTGCGTTGCGTTTTTGTGCGAGCTGGAATTCATATACCTTTGTATGGGTATGATCTGCAATCGCGCAATACACCAATCCGGCCGGTTTTCCCTCCATGGTATCCGGGCCGGCATTTCCGGTAAAGGAAACGCACACATCCACATCCAGCAGCACTCTCGCCTTTTCCGCCATTTCTCTGGCACATTGAGCACTCACAACACCGTATTGCCGTACAACTTCCTCACTGACATGTACAACATTGACCTTGCATTCCGTCCAATAGGTAATAATGCCGCCTTTTAAAACAGCAGAAGCACCACTGACTTCTGCTATTGTGCTCGCAAACAGACCGGCTGTCAGACTTTCACAGCTTCCTATCGTCAGTCCGTCGCGCTTCAACCGTTCAATTAACGCTTTCATATCTACATCGTCTCCATAACGATATCCTTCAGCTTCAGGAAATAATCAACACCGCTCGCCACCGAAACCGCTACGGCTGCATAAAACAGAAGATCCGCAACCGGAAGTGATACAAGCGCAAATGGCAGATTATTCAACAGCAGAAAGATAATGGCAAACATCTGCAGCACAGTCTTGGCCTTTCCCATCATTCCGGCAGCCACAACCTTGCCCTTCGCACTGGCATTCATACGAAGACCGTCCACAATCATATCGCGCCAGATCATAAGCAGCACGAATAAGGCAGGTACCACACCATCAACCGCAAACAGGATAAACATCGTATTTACCAGCAGCTTATCCGCAATCGGATCGATAAATTTTCCAAAGGAGGTAATCAGATTGTACTTTCTTGCAATATGTCCGTCCAGATAGTCCGTAAAGCTGGCAAGTGCAAACAAAACCAGAACAAGCAATGCCGTCATACTGACAGCGATATGCTGACCGTTCACATCCACGCCAAAGGCTTCCCGCATATCGGTAAACAGATAGATACAGGCAATCACCGGTACCAGAATGATGCGGAACAATGACAGCTTATTTGGAAGATTCATCGCTGTCACCTGCAATCGTAAACTCCAGTGTGATTGCACCGCTGGAATTCACAATGGAATCATCCAGCTTCACATTTTTATCGTTGATTTTCAACTGTGTATTGTACATATAGCCAACATAAAGCTCCAGCTTCATTCCCTTTTTCACCGGTACGCTTCCCTTGGCAGAGGACTGGTAATCATATACCTGTGCCTTTGGCTCATCCAGCACCTTGCCATCCACGCTTGCACTAAAGCCGGAAGAACTTCCCGCAAAGGTAACCTCAAACTTCAGCTCGTCTCCATCCTTCAGATTTTCGATGGTATAATGCGTCGCATCCGTTTTGGAAATACTGATTTCCTTTTGTTCTTCCTTCTGCTGCTCTTCTTCCTTTTCTTTTTCACTGCTGCTTGGATAATTGTTTTCTCCGTTTTCCGTCTGCTGCGGAGCCGTCGGCTGCGCATTGTTCGCTGTCTTGCCCTTTCCGGCATCCGACTTCAGAAAGACAACAAAGGCAAACATGATAACAATGGCAACCACTGCCACAATGGCAATCAGGGATACCAGCGACATATCCGGCTTGCGGAACCGTCGCTTCTGCCGCGTTTTCACATTCGCTGTTGTAACCTTACTCAGCTTTTCTGACTTCGCTACATTTTTTTCGATTTCCTCATGATTCAGCTGCGTTGAGGTTGTAAAGGTCATCGTATAATCATTGACATCCTTGCGAAGCTCATCCTTAATATCGTCAAAATCAATCCCCAGCACATCGCAATAGGATTTCACAAAGAAGCGCAGATAGGACAGATCATCATGAAAAAAGCTGATGTCTCCCTCCTCCAGCGCTTTTATATGTTTCTGAGTCAGGCGTGTCTGATCGCTTACTTCTTCGATTGTCAGCCCCAGCTCTAGTCTCTTTTCTTTTAACAGTCTACCGATTTCTTCCATAGAGCACCTCTTTATTTACGTTTACTTGTCACATATCAGTATGAACAGATTCTATAATCCCTATTATTATATCAGTCAAATTCTTTTATGTAAATGAATCGTTCACAAAATTCGTCTTTCACTTTTTTATCCCATAAATCCTGCTTTTCCAAACCCGGTTATCCTGTAAAATTATGAAAAAGCGAAGGACAAGCGCCTTCGCTGATTGCTTCCACTGCATAAGCCATGTTCTGTACTCCGTAAGGAGTGGCAGTCATTTATCTACGTGACAACACGTTCCGACCACTGGCTTCGTTTCGCCGTGATCAGATTCCCCTACCAAATTTGGGTTTCTCGCTTGCGGGGTTTACCCGTTCCATCTTTCCGGTTTCCCGGAAAGCTCGTCTCTGTGGCACTTTTAAAGGAGTCCGCCATAGCTTTCGCCACAGGCCTTCTCCAGCCGTCAGCTTACGCTGCCTGGATTTATCGTTTCATCCAGCACAAACACTACATTCGTCACAGAATGTGCGAGCATGGACTTTCCTCTGACCTTATGGCCAGCGACTGCCGCAGAAGAAGCAGTTTATTTTTTACTGGCAAATACCGCGTTTTCCAGACGGGTCAGACGCTTCAGAATATCCACATTGCCGCCTGTGGCATTGCTTTCCTCCTGAACAGCCCCCTGCTTCCCTTCCAGCTCAATGATTTTTGCCTTCATGGCAGCGACCTGCTTTTCATACTCCTGCAGACGCTCTCCCAGATTCTCAATCATGGCATCATATTCCTGATAGTCATTGATGACAAGATCCAGAAACTCATCCACTTCCACAGATGAATAGCCCTTGAAATCTATATTAAACTGTTTATTCAATACATCTTCCACTTTTAACTTGAATCTTTTTTCCATGAATTTCACCTTCCACCTACATAGTTTCTCAGAATTTCTAAAAAAAAGCAAGGGAAATTTGCACAATCGCACGCTTTCCTATCGTTCGACAATCGCACATATTATTATAAGGTTGTCTTTGGTACACTATGCAGACATAGGACGATGTGAATTCTATGTGAAAATTCAAACGATTTTCTTAAAGCAGTGGAAATCGTTTGTAAAATTGTTTATAGTAGATTATGATATAGGATGTGTAAATACACAATCATAACTTTAATTATCAGACACGTTTTCTTTCGCGTGCAAGCGATACGACTAAGGAGGAATCATCATTATGGATAAGAAGCAACAGCCAAAAGCAGGCCGTAAGAAATCAGGCCAGGGTGGCGGAAGGATTTTCCGCAGCATTGTCATCGTTTTTCTAGCACTGGTACTGGTTGGAGGTGTTTCCGTATTCTTCATGCTGAGCACAATCGTCGGCTCTGTGGATACGGATGATCTGGCAGATAAAATCGTCAACCGGGAGCCTTCAACGATTTATGCCGCAGACGGTACAAAAATTTATGAATGGGGCGGTGTCAGCCGGGAGAATGTCACCTACCAGCAGATTCCCCAATCAACGATCGATGCCTTTCTGGCAATCGAGGATTCCCGTTATTTCTCCCATAACGGCTTTGATCTTCCCCGTTTTATATCCAGTGCGTTATTCAATGTAAAATCCGGAAGCTTTGCACAGGGCGGCTCTACGCTGACGATGCAGACGATTGATAATTTCATCATGAAGCCGGAGGAGGATAAAGCTAAAAAGGAAGGAAAAGCATATTCCTCCCTAGAAAAGATTGAGCGTAAAATCCAGGAAATCTACATGAGTATGAGTCTGGAAAAGGATTTATCAAAAGAGGATATTATTACGAAATATCTGAACGAAATCAATTTCGGTGACAGTTCCCGCGGTATACAGAAGGGTGCGGAATATTATTTTGGAAAAAATGTTGAGGATCTCAATCTTGCGGAGAGTGCGTTTCTGGCCGGGGTGATCAATGCACCGAACAGCTATAATCCCTATCGCGGATATGATAAGGATACCAAAAGCAATTTCTATGCGTATGCAAGTGAGAGAAGAAATGAAACGCTGAATCTGATGCTGAATCATGGCTATATTACAGAAACAGAGTACAATCTGGCGAAAAATACAAAGCTGGCCTTCCAGCTGACCGGGGAAAAGAAAAAATCCTCTGCCGGAAATGAAAAGTATTATGATTTTGCATATGAGGCGGTAGAAGAGGTGAAGCAGCTGACCGGAGAGGATCCGGCACTGGTACCAATGAAAATCTACACCTCTCTGGATATCAATGCACAGAATAAAGCAAATGAATTATCCAGCGGTGAATCCATTCAGTTCTTTGATGATAGTAACTTCCAGATAGGTTTTACCGTATTAAACAATCAGACCGGTGAAATCGTTGCCGTGTCCGGTGGTCGGGGCGATGTGGAATCCAAAACCTATCTGAATCGATTCAAGGAAGAAAAGAGTACCGGATCTACCATCAAGCCGTTGCTGGATTATGCACCGACCTTTGATAAGCTGGGATGGGCGACCTCTCGTGTCATGGATGACAAGCAGTTAAGCATCCCGGGCTGGACGGTACAGAACTCCGATGGCAATTTCTATGGAAAGGTTTCTTTAGAACGTGCTATTTCCAAATCCTTGAATACGATTGCCGTACAGTCCCTGCAGGCGTTGATCGATAGCGAAGGGCAGGATGCCATGATTCAGTATCTGAAGGATGCCGGCATCAGTGAAAAGGTCGCTGATAATTTCAATCTGCAGTATGCTATCGGTGGCGCTGATATGATGGCATCCACGAACCAGATGGCAGCTGCCTATGCCGCATTTGCGAACGGCGGTTACTACATTGAGCCTCATATGGTCACAAAGGTGGAATATAAGGATGAATCCCGCACCTTTGATAATAAACCGAAAAAGACGCGAATCTTATCCGAACAGGCAGCCTATATGATGAGTGATCTGCTGTATAAGGCAGTCAACGGAAAAACAAAGGGTGAGAACCTGATGGGCTCTCTGGGCTTTGGTGCCTACCCTGTTTATGGTAAGACCGGTACCAGTGACTGGGGCGATTCAGGATTGCAATACGGTATTCCTCAAACAGCTATGAAGGATGAATGGATGGTCAATTATACAAGTGAATATACGATAGCCACCTGGTCAGGCTTTGACACCGCCAAGGAAGGTGCCTACTTCACCATGGATATGATTAGATTGAATATTCCAGGATGGATCAATAAATCCATGCTCGATACCATCAGCTCGAATGCTGTACGCATTCAGCAGCCGGATGGTATCAGCTCCTATGGCGGCGGTCTTATCAAAACAGAATGGCTCTCATCAGCTGCCAAGAACAACCCGATGACTGAGGAAAATGCCAATGTCACAAGCAGTAAGCTGGAGGCAGCCATATCCAGTGCAGAGGGCATGAATGCCGATGATTATACAGCTGACAGCTATGCCAAGCTGAAGGAAGCTCTGGATGCGGCAAGAAAGGTAATGCAAAACTCTGCCGCTACGCAGGAACAGATCGACGCAGCAAGAAGCGCTCTGGAATCCGCTATGCAGGGACTGGTCAAGAAAGAGGAAACACCACAGACGGATACATCGGCATTAAGCTCCGCCTTGAATAGTGCTCAGGGCTATGTAGATACCACCAAATATCAAAGTGATAAGGTTGCGGCCTTGCAAAGCGCCATCAGTATCGGAAACAGTGTGCTCGCAAATAAAGAAAGTACGCAGGAACAAATTGATGCGGCTACCGCTGCAATAAATACGGCCGTACAAAACTGCATCAGCTCTCCTGTACAAACAACTCCGCCGGATACCGGCACCGGAGACGATACCAATAACGGCACCGCTACAACACCAAATCCCGATACTTCACAGAACAATTAGTTAACAAAGCAAAGTATTGATTATAGCATGAAATTAGAATGTTGGAAATCAAACATCTGCACTCATTTACTTTTACAGAAATAAGAAAAGTGGACTCTCAACTATCATTGTGTTTAGTGAAAACGTATCTAGATAATTTTGGTATTTCAAAAAGGAGTAATAAAGTTCGGAAAATGAACAAATTACTCCTTTTATATATGTAAAATATATTCAGAAAATTAATCACTTTTTGTATTATCCTCATTTATCACCTTTTTATTTTGACTCATATCTTGCACATAAAAAAACAGCAAGACATCTTTATTCATACTTACATATAACTATAATTTTCATAGATGATAGAGTTAACAACTTTTTGAATGATTTCTGTGTCTAGATAATGAATTTTATTATGAAATGATGCTTATTTTTTATATGATAAATAAAATTCAACTGTCATAAAATCATCTTAATCATACATATAGGATAGCATATAAATTTTTTCTTATACAGCTATGAACAATAACTTTTTCTACTCTTACATTTTATGTTTTAATATCACTTTACTTTTCTTTAAAAATAGTATATTATTTGTTTGTATAGGGTGGGATATATACACATATCTTTACATAACTCATATTTTAACACTACTCTGTACAGAAAGAGGTTAATATGAAAAAAATTATTTTATCATTTGTTTCAGCTTTTTTGTTATTCACAGCATATTCCAATATAAGTGTTAACGCTGCAACAGTAAAAGAAAATACTTCTGGGGAAAATAGTACATGTGAAACGTATTCAACTAAAAAAGCATGTGAAGATCAAGTAATGCAAGTTGGTAGTTATGGTACTTTTCAAAATCCACATGTAGGAGACATATTTTCTTGGATTTATTTCAAAGTAGACAAAGTTGATGCTGCTGGAGATAGAATTTGGTGTAATCAATTAGGAAATTGGATTCCAGCATATCCTCTTACGAAAACTACGTCTGATGGTTATATAACATCAAATCAAGTTTTTAAAGTTGGAGATCACTTTATATTTAACCATGGTAGTAGTTTCAAATATGATTTTGTATTTAAAATATACGGGGTAGATGCTCCTACGGACAGTGTTCTTATAAAAATCAAAAAGAATGCTTCTACATATGTAAACACCTGGGTATACGCTAAACCTATGTGGGAACTTTGCATGACTAATTAAACATCTTAATATATGTGTATATAATCTAAAATAGACATTGGATTAAATCCATAGTAAAAAAACATGCTATAAACTTTACAAAAATAGTGTGTTTTTTTATGCTCTGTTTTATTAAAATATGAATAATGCAAGGCATAAAGTTTTTTAGGAAATCAAATTATAAAACATTCTTTAACCAGATAAATGTTGTAAAATGGTTTATAATTAACCATCGATATAAAGCACCCTCATACAGATAATATATATCCCTTTTCAAATTTAACAGATAGATACTGTAAAAATCATATTAAATTTCTCTGCATGGCACGTCTTGTGAGAAATTGCTCATATACTAACATTCTAATCGCAGTTTAAGTCTTATGGCTTTTTAGCTTAATCGTATTTTATTTGTTTACAATTTTTAAAAATAGTTTATAATGATTATGTATAGGGTGGAATATATCAAATACATATGCATTATCATATTTTCTTATCACTTTACTATACAGAAAGAGAGACTATATGAAAAAACATTCATTTATCTTTATCTCATGTTTCTTGTTGCTATTACCTTTTTATTTCAATGTAAACGCAGCAACCGTTAAAGACGATATGGAGGACAATTCATCATGTGAAGTATATTCAACAAAGAAAGCTTGTGATGATCAAATCATGCAGGTTGGTAGCTATGGTACATTCCAACATCCTCACACTGGTGATATTTTTGCTTGGATCATTTTCAAGGTTAATAAAGTTGATGCTGCAGGTGATAGAGTATGGTGCGATCAATTAGGTAATTGGATTCCAGCATATCCTCTTACAAAGACTACGTCTAGCGGTTCACGAACAGATAATCAGGTTTTCAAAGTAGGTGATTATTTCATATTTAACCATGGTAGCAGTTTTAAATATGATTATATATTTAAAATTTATGGCGTTGATGCACCTACTGACAGTGTACTTATAAAAATTAAAAAAAATTCTAGCACATATGTTAATACATGGGTTTATGCTAAACCTATGTTGGAGCTTTGTATTTAAAAGTATTATAAGTATTATATTATGTATATAGGCCACCAAGTATGAATTTATGATAATGCGTTATCAATGAAAAATAGGCTATGGCTTCTAGGCACAAGATATTAAGCTATAGCTTTTTGTTTTGCAAGAAACCTATATAGCACTTTTTCAAGTAGTATAGATTTCAAAAGCTATAGTATTCTGTGATTTTCGTGAAGAACAAGCTAATGATTTTAGTTAAGAAACCTAACCAATCTTTTTTTCTTCACCTTTATAAAAGTAAATTTTTCCAAGAACATTGCCTTCAAAAGTAGAAATAAGGGTGAAATTTGTATATAATAGAAAAAGGTGATACATGTGATAGGATATCCAAACAGAAAAACAAAGCCGGTAACAGCCACAAAGGTCTCAGATAACCATATGGGACGAGGCATGTCACTGGAGCATGATTTAAACGATTCCAATGCATATTACTGCAGCTGTGAGCGCGCCTTAATACATAAAAAGCCCACACCGATTCAGGTCGTAAAGGTTGATTATCCTGAGCGCAGCGCTGCTAAAATTACGGAAGCCTATTATAAAACACCGAGTACAACCGATTATAACGGGATCTACCGCGGAAGAGCCATTGATTTTGAAGCAAAGGAAACAAGGCAGAAAACCTCCTTCCCCTTCAAAAGCATCCATCCGCATCAGATCGAGCATTTAAAGAAGGTATTACAGCATGGAGGAATCGGCTTTTTCATTATCCGCTTCACCACGCTGGAGGAAACCTATCTAATCGATGCCGGCATACTGATCGATATGTACTATGAGGGAGAACGCAAATCAATATCTTACATGAAGGTGAAGGAAGTAGGTTCCCTTATCCGTATGGGTCTGACACCGAGATTATGTTATCTTGACAACGTCGATGCCCTGTACTTCAAGGAGGAAAAATCATATGGAACAAAATCCAAACGAGGAAACGGTTGATGTAAATACATCGCCGAAGCAACCAGAAGCAAAGGACACCAGAGAAACAACAGATGACACAATAACACAGGATTCTATTGAGACGAAACAGGCTGCTGAAGCAGACAGCTTTGCCGCTGAGCACCAAGAAGAAGAAATACCTGTTGTCACAGATAACGGTATGCCTGAAGCAGCTGAAAGCACACCTACCGAGCATGAAAGCAGCTCTGATGAGGTGGTAAAGGCTGATACACAAGCAGTTATGCCTACAGAAACAGACAAAGAAACAGCCGATGCAAAGGCTTCCGTTGAAACACACACCCTTTCTGAGGATGCTTCGATAACAGAAAACGATGCTGAGAAAGAAGCCAGAGAAGCTGCAGAACCATCATCTGAAAACGAGACGGTAGAAGTTGCAGCTGTGGAAGCAGAGGGTATGGCAGCAGATCAGGTGGCAGCTGACAAGGAAGCTCTGGAAACAGATGTTACGGATGCAGCTTGTCCAATCGAAGATACAGCAGGAGATACGTATGATCAGCTTACAAGCTCTGATACAAAGGACAGTATGGAAGAAGCGGTTCCTCCTGTTGATATGAATGCGGAGAACGATGGTGAGGATCTGCCAAGTGATACAGCAGAGAAAACGAAGAAAAAGAAAAATAAGCCGAAGCTGAGCAGAGGACGCAAAATCGTAAACGGCATCATCATTGCTTTTCTAGCCATTGCGTTGCTTGGCAGCAGTACCGGTGCCTACCTGCTTTATCATATCGCCCACAAGGCGGATCCGGATGGAATGGTTGAGCAGATGAGAAGCGACGAGCCCTCTGTGTTCTACGCCAGTGACGGTAAAACGATTATCGGAGAGCTGGGCGAGGAGAGCCGTGAAAATATTACATATGAGCAGGTGCCCCAGTCGACCATTGACGCCTTTTTGGCGATTGAGGATTCCCGCTTCTATTCGCACAACGGCTTCGACCTTCCCCGTTTCATTTCCAGTGCGATCAATAACCTGAAATCAGGTGACCTTTCACAGGGCGGTTCTACGCTGACGATGCAGACGGTCGATAACTTCATCATGAAGCCGGTGGAGGACAAGATGCAGATGGAAGGAAAATATTTCAGCACGAAGGAAAAAATTGAACGCAAAATTCAGGAAATCTATCTGAGCATGTGTCTGGACAGTGAATTGAGTAAGGAGGATATCATGACCAGATATCTGAATCAGATCAATTTCGGTCAGCATACGCGCGGTATTCAAAAGGGTGCGGAGTATTATTTCGGAAAAAATGTAGAGGATCTTAATTTATCGGAAAGCGCCTTTCTAGCAGGTGTTATCAATGCACCGAACAATAACAATCCATACAATGGTATCCTTGATGGAGAGAATTACTATAAGCAGGCAATGAAGCGGCGGGATGAAACGCTGTATCAGATGCTGAATCACGGATACATAACAGAAACGGAATACAAGCTGGCGAAAGCAACAAAGCTGGCATTCCAGATTGCCGGAGAGCCGGATTCCACAAAAACCGATCCGTATAAGGATTATGTCCGGGCTGCAGCGGATGAGATTATACAAAAATATGGAGTCGATCCCGCCACAACAC
The DNA here is from genome assembly GCA_017161075.1 of Erysipelotrichaceae bacterium 66202529. NCBI lineage: Bacteria > Bacillati > Bacillota > Erysipelotrichia > Erysipelotrichales > Erysipelotrichaceae > Erysipelotrichaceae bacterium 66202529. Next base: position 2,489,260 of record CP046174.1, read on the forward strand.
CGATGAAGGTTTATACGGCACTGGATATCCATGCGCAAAAATCCGCAAACAAGGTATCCTCCGGTGAGATTGTCGGATTAACGGATAATAAATATTATCAGATTGGATTCACTGTATTGAATAACAGAAATGGTGAGATCGTAGCGGTCAGTGCCGGAAGAACCGATATCAAGTCCGCAGATGGACAGGTGCATTTCCGATTCCGTGAGCCGCATCAGCCAGGCTCCAGTATCAAGCCGATTTTCGATTATGCCCCTTCCTTTGATAAAATCGGGTATTGTACCTCCCGTGTATTCGTGGATAAGGCTATCAGCTTTGGAAACTGGAATGTTATCAACGCTACCGGCGGTTACTATGGTAAGGTATCCATGGAGCGTGCTATTGCGCAATCGTTAAATACACCAGCCGTAAGTACATTTGATGATCTTTTGAACCATGCCGGTTATGATGAAATGATCAGCTATGCGAAAAAGATGGGCTTTGATCCGGATGTTGCTAAAAATATGGATATTCAGTATTCCATAGGGGCTTCCGGTATGATGGCCTCCCCTACCGAAATGGCGGCAGCTTATGCAGCACTTGCGAATGGCGGTACATACAATGAGCCGCATCTGGTACGTAAAATTGTATATAAAAATGAAGATAAAACCATCAAGGCAAAGGTCGCAACCCATCAGCCATTATCACCACAGGCTGCCTATATGACGAGTGATTTGTTGTACCGAGCCATTTTCGGGAATGACAGTAGGCTCAATTTGATGAGTCAGTTAGGATTCGGAGCCTATCCGGTATACGGAAAAACCGGAACGAGTGACTGGGCGGATGATGCCTGGAAATATGGTGGTCCGATGAAGGATGAATGGATGATCAATTATACAAGTGAATATACCATCGCCACTTGGAGCGGCTTTGACAGAGGTATCGAGGGTAAGCCAACCTATATCAGCAATGAAATTCTGAATGCTAATATACCAGGCTGGATCAACAAGTATATGCTGGATAGTATCGCTACCGGAAATGAGCATATGATTTCAAGTCCGGGCGGTATCAGTAGCTATGGCGGCGGTATGATTAAGAGTGAGTGGCTTTCAAGTGCGAAGAAAAATAATCCGCTGACTATTGCAAATTCCAAGACGAACAACAAGGCTTTAAAATCTGCCGTAAGCTCTGCGAAGGGTATGAAAGCCAGCGATTATACTGCAGAAACCTATAGTAAGCTGCAGGCGGCGATCGCAGCTGCGGAAAAGATTTTAAAGGATGATCTCGCACCGCAGGAGGACATCGATAAGGCAAAAGCTGATTTACAGGCCGCTATGGATCACCTTGTATCCAGTGCCAATAAAGGCAGTCTAAATGCTGCACTCAGCAAGGCTGCAGGCATTGATACCTCCCTATATACACCGGAGAGCATAAGTGCTTTACAGGCTGCTGTAAACAGTGCTAAGGCTGTCAATGAAAATAAAAAGGCCACACAGGCACAAATCGATGCACAGACAGCGGCGGTAAACAATGCCATCAATACCCTGGTACAGAAACCAGTCATCAGCAGAGATGCGTTGAATGAGGCAATCAATAAGGGAAACGCTATTAACCGCAATTCCTATACAGCAGAAAGTATCGTGCAATTTGAAAATATACTGAATGACGCAAAAGCCGTATACAGTGATGCCAATGCTACACAGGCACAGATTGACGATCAGACAGCCAAAATAAACAGTGCATTAACAGAGGTTTTAAAGCCTGCACAGTAAATCACAAAATCCCCGCATTTTCCGGGGATTTTTCTTATACAAAAGGACATTGCCTTCAAAATGTATATGCTTTGTTTTCACTCATTTCAGTAATTACACACGCAATTTATTGTCGTTTCTTCACATAAGCTGGGATGAAACAGCAAAAAAGAACAGGGATCGTACCCTGTTCGGTTCCTTTACTTTATGGTACAAGGAAGGAAATGGAATACAAAGGAATTGAGAAGCATCGATTATTTTGTAGCTCACAATCCTCATATACCCTGAGCAAGGAAACGCCCTGCTCCTTATGCCTTCTTTGCGTTGCGGTATGCTTCCAGCTTATCCTTTTTACAAAATTCCCTGAACGGACATTCCTCACATTTCGGATTTCTTGCGGTACAGAAATAACGTCCGAAAAAGATGAATAAATGATGTGCTCTGTTCCAGCGTTCTCTTTTCAGCTTCCGCTTGAGCTTCTGCTCCACAACTTCCACACTGTCCTGCACCTTTGCAAGCCCCAACCGCTTGGAAATGCGCTCTACATGTGTATCAACAGCTATGCTGGGAATATCAAAGCAGACACTGCGCACGACATTTGCCGTTTTCCGGCCGACACCTGCCAGTGATGTTAAATCCTTCATGCTTTCAGGAACAACACCGTCAAAGGAATCCAGCAGTGAACGGCTGAGATTCTGAATGGAATGCGCCTTATTGCGGTATAAGCCAATACGGCGTATTTTATCCTCTATATCCTGCAGCTGCGCCTCTGCCATCGCCTGCGGTGTCGGAAAGGCTTCAAACAGTGCAGGAGTAACCTTATTCACTGCCGCATCTGTCGTCTGTGCAGACAGGACAACTGCCACCAGCAGCTCAAACGGGTTTTTATGCTCCAGCTCACAATGGGCATCCGGAAACATCTCTTCTAAAATATCCAGAATTTCATCCGTTGTCATCAGCGTTCCCCTCCTTCATATTTTTCAGCCGTCATTCCACGGTTCTTCCATTCCACCAGAATACGCTCTATGTAATCAAAGCTCTTATGATCGTAGGTCAGTGCCTCCCGCAATGCATAACAGATCAGCTTCTGCTCATAATCCTTCAGCCAGTCAGCCATACGCTGCAGCTCCATCTGTGACAGTGGTCTGCCAAATTCAGACTCAAACAAATCAAACAGCGACTGATCAAATGCAAGGCTTTTTTCATTGTTATCCGCAAAAACACCGTCGATATTAAACAAAATCTTTCCATTTTGAAACTGCAGAGCCAGATATCCCTTCGCAGTCAGATGCGACAGAATATCATCGATATCATCCGTATCCTTCTTTAGCTTATCCGCCAGAATCCCATGCGTAATCGGTATCTGATGCTCATTCATAAAATCAATAACAAGCACGACCATCGTTTCTTCAATCGTCAGACTTAGATCCTTTAAATGATCCAGGATCCAGTCCCTGCGATTGATAAAGCGCTCATTCCACCACTTTTCCATATTATGCCTCTCCCTTTTTCAGATAATACACCTCATGCAGATTGTCATAATCCAGCAGAATCTGCCCGACAGAGCAATTAACAACATACACCGGATTATCATAGCCATATCCCAGTGCCACCTGAACATCCTTTGCCCCGTAGCGCTTTTCTACCTCCTGCTTTACATTATCCATCTGTATCGTATCCTTTTTTCTTGATACGATTGCTTTTCCCGCATCGTTAAACCAGACATAATTGTCCGCATCCTCCCCCACATATGTGATATAATAAAATGCATCACGATGCAGATTTTTTATTTCCTTATAGGTTCCCTGAATAGCTGCCATCTGCTCGGCTATCTTTTCTTCATATTTTCGGGATGGCCCACTGATAAAGATTGAGGACTCCACAAGCAGCACAACCAGTAGTACTGCGATCAATCCAACACTTACCGCCAGTGATTTTCCATTGATTTTCATTTTGGACCTCCTTTATTTATCTTTGTTCTTACTGCTTTGGCGCTTCAGATTACGAAAGCATAAAAACGAATCGAGCTTATACGATATTTGAAATTCTTTTATCTTAATACGGATGGGTCCTTTTACGTTTTCATGTAAAAGCCCTTTTTTCTTCCGTCTTTTATTATACACAATTTTAGAGAATTTGTCTTGAAAAAGCCCTCCGGTTTAAAAAAACGCTGTTTTGAAGACTGCCTGTTCTATTATACCAGAAGCTGTATTTTCTGCCTATAACAACTGCAAATTGTAAGAAAAAAGACGGATATTCCGCCTTTATGCCAGAAGCTTCATCAGCGCCTTGCAAAACTGTGCACTGCGTGCAGAGGCATGCTTCACGTACGTAATAAAATCCATGTGAGAATCTGTGCGGGGTGCGATATCAGACAGCGAGCGCAGCACTACAAACGGGATATGGTAATGTGCACAAACCTGCGCAACCGCTCCTGCCTCCATCTCTGCACAGACTGCCTCCGGAAACAGCTCTTGCAGGCGGGATAGCTGCTCCTTGCGTGCGATAAACTGATCGCCGCTCGCAATAAGACCGCGGTGTACGCAAACCTCCAGCTGCTGCAAGGCCTGTTCACATAGCGCTGCAAGCTCTAAATCTGCCTCAAAATACAGCCCGATGCCTTCCTTGCCGTCTACCGGACTCGTATCAAAGTCATGCTGAACGATGCGGGTACTGACTACTGCATCCAGGATATTCTGTTCTGCCTTCAGACCGCCGGCTGTTCCGATATTCACAATGCAATCAATCGCATAATTCTCCAAAAGAATCGTCGTTGCCATACATGCATTTCCCTTGCCGACTCCGCTTTTCATCACAATCAGCTCCCTGCCGGACAGCATTCCCTTATCAAATTCAATACCGCTTGTGATTAGATGCTCATGGGATTCCATGAGTGATACGATTGCATCCACTTCCGTATCCATCGCTGCAATTACTGCAATCATTGTACACCTCCGCCTTTTTTACATATATAAAACTGTTTTTCACCTTCACAGATACCTGGCTTTGTAAAATCAGTATAGACTTCTACCTGAAATCCGCTTTTTTCCAGCTCCGCAAGAATCCAGTCAGGCGCATACACCCGCTGCTCATGCTGCTCCAGTGTGATTCTTCCCTCGGCATCATAAAACGCGAAATTCTGATAGATACGATCCTCCTCACTGGTGATCGTCCATTGATAATCCAGCTCCTTTACCTGTCCTGCTTCGTTGTATTCTTCTTCAAACTCCGCAAGACGATCCAGCGAATGCATATCCACAAGGAAGACTCCCTGCGGCTTCAGATGCGCATATGCCCCCTGGAATAAAGCGCGCACCTGTGTTTCCTTTAATACATAATTGAAGCTGTCACACAGACACAGAATACCGTCAAACTGCTTCTCCATATGCAGCTCACACATATCCATAACGCTCCATTCAACCAGCTCACTGCCGGATTTTTTCCTTGCCTCGGCAATCATATCCGCGGACAGATCACTGGCAGTCACCTGATAGCCTTCCTGTGCAAGCGCAATGGTAATCTCTCCGCTTCCGCATGCCAGCTCTAGCAGTTCCTTCCCTTTGATATGCTTCTTAATCAGGGACACCCATTCCTGCGTCGCCTCATCATCCTTGACCAGCGCATCGTATACATGCGCCAGCAGCTCATACATCATAGGGAAAAATCCTCATGCGGTAAATCGGCATACAGCTTTTCCAGCTGGAAGTGCTCCCGTTCCTCATTTACGAACACATGCACCACCACACTGTCCAAATCCACAAGAACCCAGCGGGATTCACTGCTTCCCTCGATTGCACGGATCGCATAGCCATGCTCCTTGACGCGATCCTTGATATTATCCGCTATGGCATGTACCTGCCGCACGCTTTGTGCACTGCAAATCACCACATGGTCAATAAACGGATTTAATTCACGAAAATCATACAGCAGCGGACGCTCTCCTTTTTTTTCATCCACTGCCTTTTGAACGATACGTACCAGTTCTTCCATATACAAGCTCCTTATTTTCTTACAGCGTGCCTTCCTTTTTCAGGTAGGCCTCCTGCTGTTCTTTTACAATGCGATAGCCTTCCTTCAGACTGCGCATGCTGATTGCGATTTCCCTGCTGGAATCATAGCCGCGTGAGGGATCCAGCTTATCTGCAATAAACAGAATACGATCATAATCCGTGCGGTTTCTTCCCTTTACATGATGATAAACAGCCTGTAATATCCGGCGGTCATGTATATGGAACACTTTATTTATATAATCCGCACCGATATAGCCGTGCCATATGGCAGGTGCTTCCTGTAAGGAATCCGGCATATGGGATCGCATCCAGGCCTCTGCCTGCGCGTAGGGCAGCTGTTTGCACACATCATGGGTGATGCCCATTAGATAGGCAACACGACAATCCAGCTGATGAGCCCTTGCCAGCTGTACACAAAGCGCAGCGACCGATTGGCTGTGCAAAAAGCGTTTTTCACTCATTCGCTGGCGCACCATGCGTTCCAGATATAACCCGTGTGCTCCCATATAGTCCCGTACACGATCAGGCACCTGATACAGCTTTTGTCCCTGCCGTATTTCACTGCTCGATACCGCAAGCAGCTCCATATGCACACGATGAAGACCGTCCGGCAGCGAAATATCCTGTTCGTCTCTTGTGAACACATAAAACGGAAGCAGCTGTTTCAGCTCATCACTGCTTTTCCATCGTTCAAACTGCAGCGCCTGATCATCCCCGATCAGCCAGCAAAAGGAATGCTGCGGATAGCGCTGAAACAGCGTTTTCACAGTCCGTATGGTATAGGAAACGCCTTCCAGCTCCTGCTCCAGCGTACACAGCTTCATATGCCGGTAAGGCGCAATCGCCAGGGAAATCATCGCTGCACGATCCTGAAAGGAGGCTGCCTGTTCCTGTTTCAAAGGGGTTGCGGCACTCGGCATAAACCAGACCTCATCAATGCGCAGCTGCTTTACTGCCTGCTTGGCAATCTGCAGATGTCCGTTATGTATCGGATCAAAGGCTCCGCCCAATACAGCAATTCGCATACCCTACATCCCCAGCTTATTTTTCTTGCTTCTGCGATACAGCGTAAAGGTGCGCCCGATTACCTGGACCACCTCACTGTGCGTCGCTGCACTGATGGTTATAGCCGCCTCATTGGCACTGATTCCACAGGTTTTTAAAAGAGAGACCTTTACAAGCTCGTGCGCCTCTAAAGAATCTGAAATCGTCTTGATCAAATTTTCACTGACAGCATCCTTTCCCATCTGAAAAAGGGGCCGTTTTGTCTGCGCAATCCCGCGCAGCTCACTTTTCTGTTTTCCGGTTAACATTATATCATCGCCTTTCTAAACGTTACGCTTCCCTGCTCTGCCACGTAGACATGCAGCTCCTGGACATGGCCGCTGATACAGAACCAGCCCAAGCCATGAATAACAACATCCACTTTATACTCCTGTACATGACCATAGGAGAATTTTTTCATATCCTTCTGTTCTCCGATTACCGGAGACAAAATTTCATCATAGTGCTGCCTCCATAAATCATCCGCCTTTTCCTGCTTGCTGCGATGCAGCTTCAAGCGCTCTGAAAAATAGGCAACACAGCTGACACTCTCACAGCCAATCAGATCCAAACGGACAAGACCGCCCAGTGATAATGTCTGATTCCCCTTCAGCTGATAGCCCCTTGCCTTTAAGGGCTTTAACGGGATGACGGTTTTCAGCAGGCGCTCATCGACATGGGTCAACAGGGAATCCATACGCGTCAGACCCGGCGTATCATACAGCTGATACCCCACCATGGCAATGGAATTAAAATCCAGCGTCGTTCCCGGATGCCGTGAGGTCGTCAGATCGGTATGGTCACAGATGGCGTTCAACAGGGTACTCTTTCCCGCATTTGCCATGCCCATCACCACAACATCACGTTCTCTTCGATAGTGTGCAATGGCTGAGCGCACCTCATCCACGGATGCATTCTCCTCGCGCCGTGCATGAGCCGCTAAATCTCCGCATACCACGATTCCCTGTACAACAATGCCTTCTTCCTTTAAACGTCGCAGCATAAACGCAGACAGCTTGTCATTACCCAGGGTTGCCGGAAGCAGATCGCGTTTGGTTGCCACCATGAGAATATCCTTTCCCAGTAAGTGGCGGTTGATTCCCGGCAACAGGTTGGATTCAAAATCAAACAAATCCACAACCCAAACGACCAGCGCATCTATGGCATTGATTTTCCGCAATACCGCATCGCTGTCAATTCCCTGCTTCATACTGATGACTACATCATCATAATGCCGAATCCGAAAACAGCGCTGACAATAGTCTGCCTCCATTTTCGGTGTATATCCGATGCTGTTTGCATCGCTATTCTGCAGCACAACGCCGCAGCCCTTACATATTTTACTCATCAAATTCTCCTTTGCGAAGCCGCCCGGTTTTTTGCAGCAGCTGAAATACGATTGATTCAAAAAAACGGTTAAACTTTGTGAATGACAGGTCTCTGGTAACCACAGGCGCTGTTAAGACCGTATGCAGACCAACCAGGTTTGCACCCAGAATATCCGTCATCAGCTGATCTCCAATAACCGCAACCTCCTGCTTTTCAACGCCTTGTTCCTTCAGCATTTTCCAATACGTTTTTGGCAGCGGCTTCATGGCGAAGGGATAACAATCCGCATCCAGACCCTTCGCAAAGGTCATGACGCGCTCCTCCACATTGTTGCTGATAAACACGACTCTGATCCCCGCTTCCTGCATACCGCGAATAAAACGGACAGCCTTTTCATCCGGTACGGCTACATCGTGAGGAACCAGCGTGTTATCTATATCACAGACAAGCAGCTGGATACCATGCTCCTTCAGATACTGCGGCCGCAATGCCGCAAAGCTATGTATATAATAATCGGGTGTAAACAGCTTCAGCATCCTCATTTCTCCTATTCTTTGTATAAACCATATCTATTTTATCATATTTCTACATCACTTCAAACTGATTTTTCACATGCACCCTTTACAGTGGAAGGATCGTATGTTAGAATATATACATACCGAACGTATGTATGTTAAAGGAGGAGCTATGGCACGCAATAAATACCCCGAGAGAACCGTGGAAAAAATCCTGGAGGTTTCCCTGGCTCTCTTCAATGAAAAGGGCTATGAAAAGACTACAATCCAGGATATCGTCAATGCTCTCGGCATGAGTAAGGGTGCCATTTATCACCACTTCAAATCCAAGGATGAGATTATCGAGGCATTGAGTGAGAGATGCTATCACGGGGATGTACAGCTGGAGCAGCTGCGCAGGGCCAGTGATAAAACCGGTATTGAAAAGCTGCGTGCGATCATGTACCGCCAGATTCAAAATGAGGAAAAGCAGCAGATTGACGCAATCTCCATAAACCTGTGGAAGAATCCCAAAATCTTCATGAACGGAATGAGTGAAAATATGAGCGTCAATTCCCAAATCGTGGAAGGGATTTTAAAGGAAGGCATGGAGGATGGTAGTATCCGCAAGCAGGATGCACAATGTGCCGCACAGGTTTTGATGCTGCTGTTGAATTACTGGATCTGTTCTCCTGTTGTATTGGCAGATCGAAGTGCCATTCCTGCCAAGGTCTCTTATTTCCGCAAGCTGTGCGATGACATCGGCATACCGGTTATTGATGACATACTGGAACAGGAGCTGACTGCTTATTTTCGTACCCTTGCCAATTCTATGTAAGACTACCCCATCGGGTAGTTTCTCTTAACCAATATACATACCGTCGTTCGGTATCATAAAAGAAAGGAACCTTCCCATGAACGCTTATAATCATAATTTTAAACTCATGATCATCGGGCAGATCATTTCCCTGTTCGGTAATGCAATTCTACGCTTTTCGCTTTCCCTGTATGTATTGAAGGTGAGCGGTAGCGCCTCCATCTTTGCCACGATTCTGGCCGTTTCCATCCTTCCAACGATCCTGCTTTCCCCCTTTGGAGGTGTTCTGGCAGATCGTGTAAGCCGCAGAACCATCATGCTTGGACTTGATTTTCTGACCTCCTTTTTAATTTTCGCTTTTTCCATGATCAGTGCACAGCATTTCAGCATTCCCCTAGTAGCTGTACTCATGATTTCTTTGTCCGTGATACAGGCCTTTTATCAGCCCTCCGTACAGGCCAGCATCCCCCTGCTTGTTCAGGAGGAACAGCTCATGCAGGCAAACGGAATCGTTGTTCAGATCAATGCACTGGCGACCCTTTTGGGGCCGATTCTCGGTGGTCTTCTGTTTTCGCTGCTTCCCTTCTCCTTGCTGCTGAATATAGCTGCGACCGCCTTCTTTCTATCCGCTATTTTGGAATGTATCATGCGGATTCCCTTTCAAAGCGCACCCTCAGGCGGCAGGATGCTGGCTGTGATACGTACCGATATGAAGGAAAGCCTGCATTTCCTGCGCTATGAAAATCCGGCTCTGATTCGCCTGTTGCTGCTGTTGGCAGCCCTCAATCTTGTTTTGTCCAGCTTTATCACGGTGGGCCTTCCTGTGATTTCCAATATCACCCTTGCCCTGTCCCCTGCCTTTTACGGCTGGCTGGAGGCCGCAATCGGTATTGGCTCCATCGCCGGCAGCATGACAGTACCCTTTGTTATGAAACGGGTGGATATATCCGGAGCCTGGCGGTTTCTGATGGGCGGCAGTCTGTTTCTCTTACCGATGGCGCTCGTTCTGTTTTTTAAAGCTCCGGTATATATTGCCTATGGCTGCATCTTTGTATCTAGCATCTGCATCATGCTGTTTGCCGCTCTGTTTAATATTTACGCACAGACCTTTCTTCAAAAATCCACACCCAATCATTTGCTGGGTAAAGTTGCGTCATTGGTGACAATGGTTGTGATGTGCTCCTATCCAATCGGACAATCCGTATATGGTATGCTCATGGAACGCTTTTCCTCCAGCATTGCACTCCTGATTACCGGTGCCTGCCTTGCCTCCCTTATGATCTCCCTGCTGAGCAGAAAAGCCTTGAAATCCATAGGAAATGATTGTGAAATGGATGCTGTCCTGCTACAATAAATACGTTTAAGGAGGCATATCATGAACTATCATGTAGAAGAAGCAACGATTGAACGATTCACAAGAGAATTGATTGAAACACCAAGCCCGGTCAGCTATTATGAGGAAATTCATCCCCTGATGGAGCGTATTGCCCGACAGATTGGCTATACCATCACCTATGACCGTAAGCGTACTGCCTATATCCGTGTGGAGGGGGAGGACACCTCAAAAACCGTCTGCGTAGGCGCGCATCTGGACACGATTGGACTGATGATCCGGCACATCAACGATAACGGTACCCTTGCTTTGCGTAATCTGGGCGGTATCAATTACAACAATATCGAAGGCTGCAGCGTGCAGGTGCATACGCGTGGGGGAACGACCTATACCGGACTGCTTGCCTGTACCTCACATTCCACGCATGTATTCGATGATGCAAGAAGTGCAGTGCGTGAGGAAAGCAATATGATGGTAATCCTGGATGAGCTGGTATACAGTGCACAGGAGGTACGTGCTCTGGGCATAGAGCATGGGGATATCATTTCCATCGATCCGCAATATCATTACACGGAAAGCGGCTTTATCAAATCCCGCTTTATTGACGACAAGGCTGCGGTAGCTGCAGTGTTCGCCGTCCTTGAGGATATGAAAAAAACAAACAGAAAGCCGCAGTATACCACCCTGTTTGCCTTTCCGCTTTATGAGGAAATCGGGCACGGCGGAGCATATCTGCCGGAAGATGTCAGTGAATATGTCGCACTGGATATCGGATTGATCGGACCGGATTACTGCGGAAGTGAAACAAAGGTGAGTATCTGTGCAAAGGATAACTATACACCGTACGACCGTGCACTTACCACAAAGCTCATAGAGCTGGCAAAAGCACAAGAGCTGTCCTACAGCGTGGATGTGTTTTACCATTACGGAACAGACGCCTCCGCTGCAATTCGCTCGGGAAATAACGTGTATGCGGCTGCCTTCGGTATGGGCTGCTTTGCCTCCCATGGCATGGAGCGCTGTCATATTTCCAGTATCGTACAAACAGCCAAACTGTTGTATGCCTATCTGATGAGTGTTTAAGCCAGGAAAATGAAGCCCCTATGCACAGCCCTTTGGATACTGGAAAAGTATTCGCATGTAAGAGGAAATGAAACGATCTACTGTAGCATTTGAAAACAGTTCACAATCAGCAAATAAAAGGTATGATCCATATGAGCTCTAGCCTTTCCTTTCGAATCCAATAGCTCATAAATACATCATATATTCATGAGCATCTGTGAATTGCAATAACAAAAAAAGCGATGCCTGCAATCGGTATCGCTTTCTATCAGGACCATGCATGCCATTCATGGTCTTTTTTTATGATGCAGCTGATTTCTTGTTATCCTCATCTCTACTCTGACGGGCACGCTCCTTGCGCTTTTCTTCCTTTTGAAATTCCCGATAAATCTTCATAAAGGCGCGTTTTTCTATCCTGGACACATAGGAACGGGATATATGCAGCTGGCGGGCAATTTCCCGCTGCGTTTCCTCCTCCTGTCCATACAAGCCAAAGCGCTTGGTAATGATTTCCAGCTCCCGGGCATCTAGAACATGGATAAAGCGCTTCAGCCTTGCAATGTTGTCCTCTACGATCATATCATCGATAATACTGGTATCCTCGGGAGATGCAATCGCATCAATCAATGTGATTTCACTGCCATCCTTATCGGTGGCAATTGGCTCATTTAGGGAAACATTCTGAAAATAGTTTTTACTGCTGCGCAAATACATGAGAATTTCATTTTCAATACATTTGGATGCATAGGTTGTCAGCTTATGCCCTTTTTCGGGCTTGAAGGAATCCACTCCCTTGATCAAACCGATGGTTCCAATGCTGATCAGATCCTCTGTCTGTTCCTTTTTGATATCATATTTCTTTACAATATGCGCAACCAGGCGCAGATTGTGTTCAATCAGCTTGTTTCTGGCCTCCTCATCGTGCTCACTCAGCAAAGAGATACAGCGGGCCTCCTCCTCTTTATCAAGCGGCTGCTGAAAGGAATTACTGCGGATATAGCCCACATAGCACAAAGCATTGGATAATACTTCAAATATTGTTGTAAACATACGATCACCTGTTACCAGTATATGGGAAATGCTGTAGCTTTATGTCGAAAAAAAGTCCCGTACAGGACTTTAGTCTTCCAAAAAGGAATGGTAGTAAATTTTGAATTTCATTTTTTCATTGATTTTTTCCAGGGCTATGCCAAATCCGTCGCGGTCAAAGACAGCCACATCGATATAGGAGTAATAGATTCCAATGGCTCCTCCCATGGTACGGGCAATGGACATCGGATACAGCAAATCATTGATTTCCTTTTCCAGCTGCTGGCGTACAAGAGCCTCCTTTTCATCCTCGTACAGCTTTTCATAATACAGATAGCCGTACTCTCCGCCCTTATCCGCAAAATCCTTACAGGTCGCATATTCCTTGTTTAGCACTTCCTCCTGCAGCTGCGGATTCGTGGTGACAATGAGCTTCATATCTCTTCTTAGTGTTTCACTGACCGGCTTTTCATCCAGCTTATAGGCCATATAAATAGAAAGCGGATCATGATATTCCATCCACTCCTGATCAACGATGATATCACACAGATCCTCATACAAATTCGGAAGGAGACAGACATTTTCTTCATCGCTTTCCTCCTCCAGAATTTCCACGCGGGAAATACGCGCTTCCAGCTCCAGCTCACCGATGAATAACTCCAGCATATAGGCAACGATGTTTTCTCTCTGTGTGTCCGAAAGCGACAGCAGCGCCTCACAATACACCTTCAGCTCCACCGTTTTGCTTTCCTCATCGATGGTATAATATACCTTAAAATCCGCACCGCGAACCGTTTTATCCTGTATTTGAAGATAGCTGTTTAATGCCCGCTCACTTAACGGCGGTCGAAATGCATTGATGATCCAGTTTTCACTGAGCTCTTTGGGAGCATCCTTTTTCAATAAGGCACTGCATAGCTGTGCCGTCTTATCTCCCCCAGTGGCAAATGTCATTTCAAAAAAGCCGGTTTCACTCAGCTCCACCTCCAGCTTACAGCCGCAAACGGATTTCAGATGCTCATTGATATCATTGAGCAAATGCTTATATTCGTGCTGATCCTGCGCACGCAGAGCAGCCTCCAAAGGCTCCTGTATGGTAAGGAAATAGCTCCAGAAGCTTTGTACACGATGTTTACTATTCATTCAAGTTCTCCTCTCTGCTGCATTTATGCATAAGATTATATTGATGGATGTCATGATCGGGATGCGTGATTTCACTCATGAGTACAAAGCCTGCTTTATAGTAAAGGGAGAGATTTTCAGCATGGTGCGTTTCCATGGTGACATCCTTGCCGATTTTCTGTGCATGCTTCAGCAGGGCCTGCAGCATCATGGTTCCCACACCGCTTCCGCGTGATTCCTTTTGTGTGAAAAACAGATCCAGATGCAAATAATCCCCCTGTACGAATTCTGCGATCCAGCGGCTGGTAAACATATCCCAGCATTCCACGACATGCTTCATGCTTTTTAAAGAACGAAGTCCAAGCAGCATGGGAATCATTTTCATATTCAGCCACAGTAATTGCAAATGATACGGCAACGGACGCTCCAGGGTAGAGTCCCATACTACCATGACACTTCTGCATTCCTCACTGTCTGCCAAAAAATGACAGTACGGCTTCAGTGCCTTCAGATAGTGGCGAAATAAATACCGCAGTGTTTTCAGCCTTGTTCGATCGTCCATGAACACGGTCTTATACAGGTCGTCGTCGTAAAAGTTTTCAGCCAGCTGCATATGCAGTGTGGCAATCTGCTCGTCATTCATCAGATAAAATTCAGATAACGGCATAGGTTACACATCCAATCTTTTTTTCGAACCCATATTATAGCATGTTTTATTCTCGGGCACAAGGATGATGCGGACGCTGTGAAAGCTAAAAGATGCAGGTGCTGTAATACCCGCATGGAACCGTGGTTTCTATACAGGGATGTTATCAAATAATAATCGTTTACTGTACGAACAGCACGCATTACAGAACAGGGATAGCGGGATATATATTTAACAGATTCTCACAAGCTGCTTCATATTTCATAGTTTTCTATAGCAAGCACGCTAAGATATTCCATAAAAATATTGTTTGCTTCATTATTGCTTTATCCTATGCTGTACTTTAAACAACGCGACAAGCAAAAGCTTTTGTCGATACATATTGTAGCTTCCATATCTGAAGGGCTGTCATATTAAAAAAGCATCAGGCAACCGCCAGACGCTCCTTCAGCTTTTTGATAATTTTCTTTTCAAGACGGCTTACTTGGACCTGAGAAATGTTCAGCTTCTTCGCGATATCCTCCTGCTTCATAGATAAATCATAGCGGTAATGCAGCAGCAGCTGCTCCCGCTGATCCAGCTTTTGGATTTCATCACGTAGGGAAACCTTCATCACTACATCCTCTTCCTTCTTATTGGAAACCTTATCCTCTAATAGAATCGGTGATCCGTCATTTTCATAAATCGTTTCATCCAGTGAATAGATAAACTGGTTTGCTTCAAATGCCAGAATAACATCCGCCACCTCCAGCTCCATCGCATCGGCTATCTCCTGATAGGTAGGCTCATGGTTCAGCTTCTGCAGCAGCATCTCCTTGGTCTTAACCATCTGCAGATAGCCCTCCTTCAGACTTCTGGATATACGAATGCTGCCGTCATCACGGAAAAACCGTTTGATTTCTCCCATGATAATCGGTACCGCATAGGTAGAGAATTTCACCTCATAGCTGGTATCGAAGTTATTCAAAGCCTTCATCAGACCGACACAGCCAATTTGAAACAGATCCTCATTCGATATTCGCTGTCGGGAAAACCTTCGGATAATCGAATAGACAAGCGCGCTGTTCTGTTGAACAAAGCAGCTTTTCGCTTCTTCATCCCCCAATCGGATCCGTTCTATCAGCTCCTCATTGCTCGCTGTCTTTTCCATGATGGATTCTTTTCTTTATCGTGACAAGCGTTCCCTTTCCCTTTTCCGATTCAATATGGAAATCATCCGCAAAGGTCTGCATGATCGTCATTCCCATACCGCTTCGCTCCATATGCTTTTTACTCGTATACAATGGCTGCATCGCCAGCTGCAGGTCGTCAATGCCGCAGCCCTCATCGCTTACCTTCATATATATGTATTCCTCATCATACGTGATCTGCAATACGATGGTACCGTCTTCTCTGCTTTCATAGCCGTGGATCATGGCATTGACAATCGCCTCAGCAAGCATGGTCTTAATTTCCATGATTGCTTCCATATCCAGATTCAGCGGCATCAGGAAAGCTACCGCACTCGTTCTCGCAAACGCTTCATTTTCCAATCTGCTTACAAACTCCAGTTTCATCGTATTCATAGCTTTACCTCATTTCTCTCATGCTTCATGATCTGAAAGATCCCGGACATCTTAAACAGCGTCTGGTTGACTCTGGACAGATTGCACAAAATGAGCTGTCCGTGCAGCTTCTGCAGCTGCTTGTAGCGTGCCAGCACAAAGCCGATGCCGGTGCTGTCCACAAATGTGACCTCCTCAAAATCGAGCTTTACCGTCTTGGGCTGATATTTATCTATCAGGTCGATGCAGATCTGTTTGAGATTGCAAACGGTAAGATTATCCAGATCCCCGTAAAAATAAAAGTAAAGGATACCGTCAATATACTGATGTTTCATGTTCATCCCTCCGCTGACCATAGTACCACGTTTTCAAATTCCTTTGGGGATATTCGACAAAGCATCCACAGGTTCGACAGAAATTTTCTTTACTACCCGTTTTGAGGAAAGAAAAAGGAGGAGCCCTTACAGCTCATCCTCATCAAAGCCTTCATCCAGGTCACGGCTGTATTCCTCCATATAGCCTGCCTGCTCATCGGCATCCGCACTGACTCTGCATAACGCATACAGCAGAACAAACAGAAAGAAGACTGCTGCGATACCGACAATCCATAATATACTTGTCATCATATCCCTCTTTTCTGTTTCTATTGTATGTGTCTATGCATATCTCATTCGTGCATACACACGCCAAGTTCTGACAATCAGGCCAGGGTATCGCTGAATGCCTTCATAAAAATATCCAGATAATTCAGCTGCTCCACATCCTGATCGACACCGACTGGCACCTCCATGGTGTAGCCATCACTCATGGTGATTTTCACACTGCCGATTGCTTTTTTTGCTTTATAAGGCGGGGTATCCTTGGTTATCGTGATTTCCTTTTTCTTTTCCTTCGGCTCACTGCCTTTTTCAAATACATAGACAAGATCCTTCAGTGTGATCAGATTCACGGTAGCGGGCTTACCGTTTTCCATCGTATATGCTTCCAGCTTGGTACCCTTGGGATAAAGCAGACCCTGCGCGAATTGCGAGAAGCCGTAATCCAGCATCTGCTTGATTTCTGCGTTTCGTTGTTTGCTGCTAGGTTCCCCCATAGCTACAGCAACCAGGCGCAAATCCTTTTTCTTTGCCGTAACGGTGATACAGGACATCGCCTCAGTGGTAAAGCCTGTTTTTAATCCGTCCACGCCCTCATACTGCTTCAGCAGCTTGTTCGTATTGACCAGCCAGAATTTCTTATCCGTATTCTCCCGGATGTAGGCATCATAGGTGGACGTGATGGTTAGCAGCTCCTCACCGCCCTCAGCGATCAGTGCGCGGGCAATCACGGACATGTCCTTTGCACACGTATAATGCTCGGGGTCATGCAGTCCTGTCGCATTCATAAAATGGGAATTGCTCAGCTTCAGCTCCTTCGCCTTGTCATTCATCATTTCGACAAAGCGCTCATTGCTGCCACCCACCTTTTCCGCCATAGCTACCATGGCATCATTGGCACTGGCAATACAGATGGATTTTACCATATCGCGTACACTCATGGCTTCTCCCGGCTCCAGAAAGACCTGACTGCCACCCATGCTGGCCGCATATTCACTTGCGGATACAGAATCCTCCCATGTGATTTTTTTATCGTGAAGGGCTTCAAATATCAGCAGCAGACCCATCATCTTCGTCATGCTGGCAGGGTACAGCTTATCTGTTTCATGCTTGGCGTAAATCACCTTTCCGGTGGTGTTTTCAACCAGATACGCAGCTTTGGCACTCGGTGCCAGATCCTGTGAATTTTGTGCAGACTGCTGCTTTGGTTCCGCTTCCTGTGCGTGAAGCTGTTGCGGTAAAAGTCCCATACCAAGACATGCACTCAGACACAGTACAATTAGTTTTTTCATTTGCATCTACCTCAGTAAAGTATATGGGAAAATGAATGGCTTATGTCAAAAGGATGAAAAAAGAATTGTTTATCTTCCATAGGAAAAGGGGCAGAATATTTATTTGCATGTTCTGTCCCTGTATGCTTCCTAACGGTATGTATGCTGATGATGCAAACGGTATGTTTTTTATGTTTAGCGGCCGGTTTGTTTTTTGGCTTTTTTATGCATACCCGGTATGCCGGCACGCGTCATTTCCCGTATGTTGAGTACTTCCTCCAGTTTATCCTTGCTCATCAAGCCGTTTTCCAGTATCAGCTCCTTCAGCTTCCGATTTTCCTTGAGTGCAAGCTTAGCCATACGGCTCGCCTGTGCATAGCCAATGTGCGGAGCAAGCGCTGTTGCAGTGCCTAAAGAGTTTTCCATCACCTCACGGCAATGCTCCGTGTTCGCCTGAATGCCCATGATGGCATGGACACGCAGCGTATGACAGGCATTGCGCAGCAGGTCTATGGATTGAAACAGATTGAAGAACAGCACCGGTTCAAAAACGTTGAGCTCCATCTGTCCTGCTTCTGCCGCCTTGGTGATCGTTACGTCATTTCCGAATACCTGAAAGCACACCTGATTGCATACTTCTGGAATAACCGGATTCACCTTTCCCGGCATAATACTGCTTCCCGGCTGGCGGGCAGGCAGCACGATTTCCGCAAGTCCGGTTTTCGGCCCGCTGGCCATCAGACGCAGATCGTTACACATCTTTGATAAGGAAACACAAAGAGTTTTTAGGGAAGCATGGGCAAATACAAACGGATCGACATTTCTTGTCCCATCAATCAAATCACGCGCACTGGTCAGTTCAATTTGCGTGATGTCGCACAGATTTTTCACACAGATACGCTTGTAGCGCTCATCGGTATTGATTCCCGTACCGACAGCGGTGGCTCCCATGTTTACAGATTTCAAGTTGGAAAAGGCAACCTTGATTCTGCGGATATCACGAACGATTGCAGTCGCAAAGGCATGAAACTCCTGTCCCATGCGAATCGGCACAGCATCCTGCAGATGCGTACGCCCCAGCTTGATCACATCATTGAATTCAATACTTTTATCGAGCAGTGCTTCCTGCAGCAGCATCAGCTCCTCCAGCAGATCCTCCACCAGAAACAGGGATGTCAGCTTTCCGGCGGTTGGAAATACATCGTTGGTGGACTGACCAAAATTCACATGGTCGTTGGGATGGATATAGTCATACACCCCCAACGGCTTACCGGCAAGCTGTGCCGCTCTGTTGGCAACAACCTCATTGGTGTTCATATTGGTGCTTGTGCCTGCTCCTCCCTGAATTACATCGGTGATAAACCAGGCATCCAGCTTCCCCTGAATGATTTCATCACAGGCTGTCAGGATATAGCCTGTGCGTTCATCATCCAGATGTCCGCATTCATGATTGGCCATTGCGCAGGCCTTCTTAATCATTCCCAGCGAACGGATCATCACCGGATGTGTCCGCAGCTGAGTGATGGGAAAATTCTGTGTTGCACGCACTGTCTGCACCCCATATAGGGCATCCGCAGGAACCTGCACTTCCCCCAAAGAATCTTTTTCAATACGAAATTGCTGTGTTGTCATAGTATTCCTTCATCTCCATCGTTTTCTATACCCTCATTATACTACGAAAGCGCTTTTATTTCCTATAATATCCTTATAAAAAATACGAATACTGTATATAAGAGGAAATAGCCAAAGAAGCTATTACTTTTATAAAATAAATATCCGCAAGCTATGGTGATCCTTATAAATACAAGGTACAATATAAAGTTGTAAAAAAAAGAAAGGCTTATAAAAAAACAGGCGGATGGAAATCCGGCTCCACCATAAATTTAAAGGGAAAGCAAAGCTGTCGTGTGTATGTAAAATTCAAAAACAAAACAACTGGCAGAGAAACTATCCGTAAGCTTGGCGGCTTCAAAATCTATTAAATTAAAATCTATTAAAAATGATGGAATGCTCCTGTGTCATTCCATCATTTTTTCTATCATCAGCTTTTGAAACGGTTCCAGCTCAATACATGCTTTTGTCACAACCTCCACCCTGCACTGCTGTTTCTGTAACCTTAAGATCAGATCAGAATTTTCCTCACTGTCCTTTTGAAAATGAATTCCCCGCAGCATATACAACGGCAGTACCGCTACACTTGTAGCCTGAAAGGGTAAAGGACATACCGAACTCTGTTTTTCGTGAACCGCATACATCTTTGTATCCTCCTCTGTGATTGCTTCAAGAAGCGCTTCAAACGCACCGTTCACACAAGAATGATAGATAACCAGCAGACAGGAGCAGCCGCTATCATAACGCACCTGCCGCAGACACTGTGCCACCTCAGTTTTACTCTGAAACATAATCGGTTTCACATTAAAGGCCGATGTCCTCCATGAGTAAAGCTGCTCAAAATAGCGTCCCTGCTGAAACAGCATCGGAATCAAAATCGGCTGCACCTTGAATGCTTTCAGTATGTGCATCCAAGCACTCACCGATTGCTGCACGCTCTGCTTAGAAACAGCAGCGGACAAAAAAGCAATCGCTGTTACCACGCCCGGATAGCGCTGTTCAATAGACGCGCAAAACGGCTCCACTTCCTGCAAAGCCAAATGTTTAACACCGTGAAAGCACAAAAGCAGCAGCGTTTTCCCCTGCAGCACCTGTTCAAGAATACATAAATCCTGCTTTGACAGGTCTGCCAGTCCATGCATAAGCTCACGACGGGCTTCCTGTGGGACATACTCTAACGCATAGGCACGCAGCTTTCTCAGCATAACAAGACGGTCCGCATACTGTTCCTTTACCACGTTTTCCATATCCTGCAGCATTTTCTTTGCAAGCAGCGGGCTTGCCCCTTTAGTTCCGGCGGCAAGAACATACTCTCCTGTCTCCTGAACAGCCAGCGCATGCATGCTCGCCTGTGTATCCCGCTGTACACTCATGGCAAATATACCGGCTGCCCTGGCATCTGCACATATCTGCGCATTGGTTGTGGCATGGTCACAGCAAGCGATCACCAGCATCATTCCCTGCAGCAGCTGCGGACGATATTCATCCATAATACATGGAAATACAGCATCCGCAAAGCAGGGATCAAAGCGCTTTGCAATAACCCGGATGTCTGCCCCCTCCTGTGTAAGCTGACAGCATTTTCGATAGGCACTTTGACCACCGCCAACCACCAGCACCGGGATTCCTGTCAGACGCAGTTGTACACACATACTCATAGCTGCTGTAATGCCTTTCGCATGATATCCAGTGTTAAATCCAATTCGTTGTTTGTGTGCGCCATCGACACAAACATCGCTTCATAAGGAGAGGGTGCAATCAGGACACCGTGATCATAAAGATATTGAAAGTATCGTTCAAACAGCTGCGCATTACAGGTTTGTACATCCGCAAAGCTGTAAACAGGCTGCTTGGTGAAAAACAGTGTCAGTAAGCTTCCTGCCTGATGAATCTGAAAGGGCAGCTGCAGCTCATCCAGTATACGCTGCATTCCTGCCTTCAAATAGGCTCCCTTCTCCTCCAGCTGTGTATAAACCTGCGGATGCTCTTTCAAATACTGTAACAGACGGCAGCCCAGATGCATTGCCAAAGGATTTCCGGAGAGAGTTCCTGCCTGATACACTGCACCGCTTGGACTTACGGTATCCATGATATCCGCTCTTCCTCCATAAGCGCCAACCGGCAGCCCCGCTCCGATAATTTTTCCAAAGCACGCCATATCCGGTACGATGCCATACAGCTGCGCAGCGCCGCCATAACGGATACGGAAGCCACTGATTACCTCATCGAAAATCAGCACGATATCATGTGCATCACAAAGATTGCGCAAGCCCTGAAGAAACGACGGCTCAGCAGCTACCACGCCCATATTTCCCGCAATCGGCTCCAGGATGATCGCAGCGATCTCCCCCTTGTTTGCCGCAATGAGCGCTTCAACAGAAGGCAGATCATTGTAGGTGCCTACCAGTGTATTTTTCACGATATCCGCAGGAACACCGGGACTTGTCGGCATACCGAAGGTCAGCGCCCCAGACCCGCTTTTCACAAGCAAGCCATCGCTGTGACCGTGATAACAGCCTTCAAATTTAATGATTTTATCCCTGCCTGTAAATCCTCTGGCAGCACGGATTGCGGACATGGTTGCTTCTGTACCGGAATTTACCATCCGTACCTTTGCAAGACCCGGATAAGCCTGTGTGATAAGCTGTGCCAGCTCCACCTCCTGCGGTGCACAAAGACCGTAGCTGATTCCCTTTTGTATGATGTCCTCCAGTTGCGTACTGAGCAATGGATGCGCATGTCCCAGAATCATCGGCCCCCAGGATCCGATATAATCCAGATACGTATTCCCGTCAACATCCACAATATGGGAGCCATTGGCACGCTCGACAAACAGACAGGGTGCATGTGCGCTGGAAAAAGAACGTACCGGAGAGTTTACTCCCCCGGGCATCACACGGTTTGCCTCCTGAAACAATGCCAGGCTTTTCTCATGCTTCATCACTGCACCCCCTCATCGATCAGCCGGGCAAGATACAGGGCAAAGTAGGTAATGATGAAATCAGCACCGGCACGCTTCATCGCCAGTATACTTTCAAAAATAACAGCTTCCTGAACCAGTCCCTGCTTCACTGCCATTTTCAGCATGGCATATTCCCCGCTCACATTATATACCGCAAGCGGCAGCTGAAACCGCTGCTTCGCCAGTGCCACGATATCCAGATAGGCAAGAGCCGGTTTGACCATAAGCACATCTGCCCCCTCCCTTTGATCTGCCTCCAGCTCACGCAGAGCCTCTCTGCTGTTCGCAAAATCCATCTGATACCCCTTGCGGTCTCCAAAGCAGGGTGTGGAATTGGCAGCGGCACGAAACGGCCCGTAATAGCTGGATGCGTATTTTGCACTGTATCCCATGATCGCCACATCGGTATAGCCCTGTTCATCCAGGGCAGAGCGAATGGATGCAATGTGTCCGTCCATCATATCACTCGGTGCGACCATATCTATGCCTGCAGCCGCATAGCTTAACGCGATACGATTCAGATAGGACAGTGTTTCATCATTTAGCACATTCCCTGCCTCATCGAGAATACCGCAGTGCCCGTGATCGGTATATTCACACATGCATACATCCCCGATCACATAGATTTCCGGTGCATACTCCTTTATAAAACGAATCGCCCGCTGGACAATACCATTCGCATCATACGCTGCAGAACCACAGGCATCCTTATGGTCTGGAATCCCGAACAGAATACAGGAAAGAATACCTGCCTCCTTCATTTCATCCAGCACCTGCGGCAGACAGTCAACCGAATAATGATAGACATCCGGCAGTGTTTCGATTTCCCGGCAGATATGCTCACCTTCCACTACAAACAATGGATAAATCAAATCTCTTTTCAATAATACCGTTTCCTTGCTCATGGAGCGTATGGTTGCATTTTTACGCAATCTTCTTCCTCTATACATGTGCTTCCTCCTCTACGATACAACGGCCAAACAGCGCCTTATCCGCCCTTGGCAGCTCAATGATATGCCTGCAGCCATAGCTTCGCAGGGCTTTACTTGTATGCGAGCCCATGGAATACACAGGCAGACTTGTGATATCCTGCTGCTTTTTCAGCTGCTGCATACAGGCGTGTACATGAAAGCTGCAGGTAAACAGTGCACCATCATAGGTCTGCGGCTCTAGCTGAAACGGCAGCGATTCCACCGTATATGCCCTTACGACCTGAACAGTGGCAACCTCCTTTAGCCGGAGATACAATACATCGTTATCATTATCCGCTTTGACAAGCACAACGTGATCCTTTGCCGTAAGCTGCTTGATCAGCTCCTGCGCAAGATGCTCGCTGTCCTCCTTCTTTGGCAGAATATCCGCCTGTACCCCATAACGTGCCAGCACCTGACGGCTTTTTTCTCCGACAACGGCAAGCCTGATCGCATGAAGCTGCCGTAAATCTATGTGCTGGGCAAGCATTTGTTCAAAAAACAGCTCAATGGCATTGCGGCTGGAAAATACCAGGACGGTAGTGTCCTTTAATGCAATTTCCTTTAAAAGATTTGGATTAGCCACAATACAGCCTGTTGTCACACATGCTGTCAGTGCACCCAGATCCTGCAGCTGAAGCTGCAGCCCTCGATCTGCATGCGCAAACCGGGGAAGCAGATACCGCTTTTGAAACAATGGACGGTGTTCCATGAAATTTAATTCCTCATGCAAAGAAACCACCTCACCGATGACGATCAGCGCCGGAGAAATGATTGCGGAAAGATCTCTGCTTTCAATATCACACAGGGTGGCACAAACCATTGTCTGCGTGGCACGGCTGGCATTACTGACAAGCGCAATGGGTGTTTTGGGATCACGACCGGCGGCCAGCAATCCGTTCACAACTGCGGACAACTGCTTCAGTCCCATATAAAAAATCAGCGTATCACGGGTATGCGCCATCCCTGCATAATCAAGCTCTGGCAGCGTATCCTGCTTGCCGTGTGCACTCATCAGGCGTGCGCCTGTCGCATAATCACGATGTGTAATCGGAATACCGGCATATGCCAGCCCGCCGATACCGCTGGAAATTCCAGGTATGATCTCAAACGGCATTCCTGCGCGTACAAGCGCCTGTGCTTCCTCGCCGACTCTGCCAAACACACAAGGGTCTCCGCCCTTTAACCGGATAACCGTTTCATATTGTCTGCCCTTCTCGATCAGTAAATCCTGTATCTGCTCCTGCGTCATGGCATGGTTGGCAGCCTGCTTGCCGACATAAATGCATTCGCAGTGCTTCGGTGCAAACTGCAGTATTTCCGGATCGAGCAGACGGTCATACAGAATACAATCCGCACGTTTAAGCATCCGCATAGCACGCAGCGTCATCAGCTCCCAATCCCCGCAGCCAGCTCCGCATAGATAAATCATTGTTTCCCACCTACCTGTTCCCGCAGGACAGCTGCCGCCTGTATGGCAAGCTCTACCGCCTGTTCTCTGGCACCGCTGATATGCAGCTGTTTGAGTCTTGTTCCGTCCTCATTACCATAAACAGCATATAGCTCCGCGGTTGTATCATGCAGGATGCAGCGTGCGCCAAGCGGTGTATGACAGCCGCCGTTTAGCTCCTGTAAAAAGGCACGCTCTGCACAGACCTCCTCATCCAGAGCCGGATCACACAGTGCATTGACAAGCTGAATCAAATCTTCGCGTTCCTTACATACCTCTATCGCCAGTGCCCCCTGTGCCACGGCTGGTACCATGATACATTCCTTCAGCGTCTGGGTGATATACGGCTTTAGCTCTAACCGTTTTAAACCGGCAGCTGCCAAAACGATTCCATCCAGCTGCTGCTCCTCCAGCTTTCGTAGCCGTGTTTCTATGTTGCCGCGGATACCGACGATTTCCAAATCGTTTCGCTGACGCAAAAGCTGATAGCTGCGGCGTTTACTGCCTGTGGCAATACGTGCATGCGGCGGCAGCTGTTCCAGTGTCGGGGCAGTGCGCAGAACAAGCACATCACGGGCATCCTCACGCAGAAGCGTCTTCGTAAAGCATAGGCGCGCATCCAGTGTGGAGGGCATATCCTTCATGCTGTGCACGGCAAGATCAATCGTTCCCTCGAGCAGCTGCTGTTCAATTTCCTTTACAAAAATACCCTTATCCTTCATCTGATCCAATGCCACATGCTGATTGCGGTCTCCCTTGGTAGAGATCACGCATAGCTCAAAGGTATGCTGCGGATATGCTTCCTGCAGACGGTCTCTTACCTCCTTGCATTGTGCCAGCGCCAGAGCGCTTCCTCTTGTTCCCATTCGTATATGCATAATCAGTCTCCCTTCAGCATCGTTTCCAAAACCTGCGCATACAGTCGCTGATCCTGCCCTTTTGCTTTTTTCAGCGTCAGCATCGGCTCTTTTACCATACGCAGAAAGGATGTATGCAAAACCTTTTTCAAAACCTGCTCCTCATGCGAATTCAGCTGCAGTTTGGATTGCAGCAATGCAAAGGTATCTGCCGCCATTTGCTCACTGCGCTGCTGCAGCGATTGAATCAGCTCATCCATCTGCTGTCCCTGCAGACGTTCATAGGCTTCCTGCGCTGCCTGCTCCAGCATTCCATGTGCCTGTTGCAAAAGGCTTTTTCGTTTCTGCAGCTGATCATCCGCTTCCTGCTGCAGATGATCGATATCAATCACCGTACGCCATGCATCATCTGCGATATCCGGATCAATATCTCTTGGCATTGCCAGATCCACATACAGCTGCTTTCGCTGTGTCTGCGGCATATCCTCTTTTCGCAGAATGCGGTGAGGAGAAGCAGTCATGGAACATATCACATCACATTGCTCCAGTATCTCATAGCGTTTTTCAAATGGAGTATAGTCCATCCTGGATGCCATCACCCGCTTTGCCTTTTCCTTGCTGCGGCTGCATACATACAGTGCTGACAGCGGCTCCTCCTGCAAATACTGCAGCATCAGCGAAGCCATTTCCCCGCTGCCAATCACCAGTATGCTGGCATTATCCAAGGATATTGTACGGCGGATGCTCTTAATTGCCAGATAAGCGATTGAAAGCGGGTGTTCACTGATTTTATAGGTTGCTTTCAGCTGCTTGACTGCCGCAAAGCAGCTCTGAAATATACGATGCAGCTGCTTTTGACAGGCATGACACTGATCTGCCAGCAGATAACTGCTCTGTATCTGTCCCAGAATCTGATCCTCTCCAAGCACCATGGAATGATACCCGGCTGCTACCTCAAACAAATATAGGACCGCATCCCTGCCGGTTTTTAAAAACAATGGCACGTTATGATTGGCAGCCTGCAGAAACAGCCTTTTCGCCTCATCCAGCTGCTTCCTTGTTTCATATATAATATAGAGCTCACTGCGGTTACAGGTGGACACAAGCACAGCCTGTGTAATAGCAATATCCAGCAGGCGGTTATATAGCTCCATTTTCTCTGTATCCGTGAAAGCTGTTAAATCTCTAATATCCGCAGATGCTTCCTTATAGGAAACACCAAGTACCCCGAATTCCATGATAACACCTCTTTTTTCAAATACTGACCAGATATATTATAAAGGCTGCAGGTGGCAGATACAAGCAGGCTTTATGGAAACGGTATAAGAATTCCTTATACCCCTATAACACAGAAAAAATTGTCGGTGATTTAAAAACGTGCTACTATGATATCTGAGTGCAAAAATCAACAAGGAGGATTTTATGAACGAGGATCTGAGAGAGGAGCTGCGTTCGGAGATCGAGGATTTCCGTACACAGACCAAACGGTTTCTGGATAAGGAACTGAATGTAAAGGAATTTAAGGGCTATTCCGGAGGCTTTGGCAGCTATGCCCAGCGCGGTGCTACCAGCTTTATGCTGCGTCTGCGTATGAACCAGGGCGTTATGACAAAGGAAAAGCTGAAATTTGTATGTGATACATGCCGACAGCACAATGTCAGCAAGGCGCATATCACAACCTGCCAGACGATTCAGCTGCACGACCTCAGTGGTATGGAGATTCCCTATATCATGTCGGATGCGCTGGATCATGGTATCGTATGCCGAGGAGGAGGCGGAGATTTCCCCCGCAATGTTATGTGTTCACCATTAAGCGGCGTCGATCCGGAAGAAACCTTTGATGTACTTCCCTATGCGGCTCGTGTCGGTGAATATCTGCTGTCCATTGTCAACAAATACACACTGCCCCGCAAGCTGAAGGTTGCCTTTACCAATTCCGACAGAAATGAAGCACATGCGACCTTCCGTGATCTAGGCTTTATCGCTAATCGTGATCATACCTTTGCGGTATATTGTGCAGGCGGTCTGGGAAACAACCCGCGTATGGGTGTCTGTGTGGAAGAGCATGCCGCACCGGAAAAGCTGCTGTATTATGTGTCCACGATGGTGCTGATGTTTATGGAATTTGGTAATTATGAAAACCGTGCAAAAGCAAGAACGCGCTATATGCAGGAAACACTGGGCAGCGAAGGTTTTGTAAAGGCCTATCAGGAGCGGCTGCAGCGTTCCCTTGCCGGACAGAATCTTGATATCGCGATAAGGGAAGAAACGATTTGCAAAACAGGGCCGGATGAAGCAATCCATGACCGCCGTATCTTTTCACAGAAGCAGAAGGGTCTGTATGCTGTTTCCTATCATCCCATCGGGGGTAGTCTGACACCGCAGAAGCTGCAGGAAATCTATGACTGTATACAGGATATGGAGGCTGTGGAGGTGCGCCTGACGCCACAGCAGGGCATGTATATCATCAACTGCACAGCGCAGGAGGCTGAACGTGTATTATCAGTGACAAATGACGGTGCCCGCAATGAATTTGAGGAAAGCACAGCCTGTATCGGAGCTGCCACTTGTCAGGTGGGTCTGCGGGATTCCCAGGGGGTGTTAAAAGATGTTATCATGTATCTGCGAGAGAAAAATTATCCGGATCATGTATTGCCGAGGGTCTTTATATCCGGATGTCCAAGCTCCTGCGGTACCAATCAAATCGGACAGCTCGGCTTTCAGGGAACTGTCAAGGTAATTGAGCGTAAGCCGTATCCGGCCTTTACACTCAGTGTCAGCGGAAATGACCGTCTGCTTCAGGAACGCTTCGGGGATATTAAGGGCGTAATCCTTGAAGACGATATGTGTCTGTTTCTGTCAGCAATCGCAGATGCTGTAACAGCGGCTCATACGGATTTTGCGACATGGCTGGCAAAAGAAAAAGAACAGCTTGATGCCATTCTGCATACATATCTGAAATAAATAGATATCGGGAAGTGTTTCTACAGGGAATGCTTCCCTTTTTCATGTCTCAATCAAATCCTTTAACAATCCCGCACATCTTGCCATGTGGCGAAGCCATAGCGGATAATACGGATACTTGGGATGAATACCGTCATATTCATACAGCTCGTCTCTCCACTTCATCAATGTACTGTTATCGATGAAGCCAAGCTGCAGATCCTCACACATCCGCTGCAATGCCTCATTGTACAGACGATAAAGCCGCTCTCCCCCATTGCGTTCCATAATATCACTGCGTACCGGAATGATGGAATTTATATATATCGCCGTATCCGGTAAGGCTTTTTTTAAAAAGGCAATCTGACTGCGGTAACAGGTGATAAAGCTTTGCGGAGCTCGCTGAAGCCGCAAAATATCATTTTTTCCATATTCCATGAAAATAACTGCGGGCTCCATGGCGATGGCGAACAGCAGATCCCCCTGAATGGTATCAATACAGCGTCCCCGTTTGGCTACGACATTGTTTTTCCGAAGCAAGCGAAAATCCAGGATAGATTCCGCAAGAGAGTCCCCCAGGATCAAAGCTTCCTCATAATATGGAACCATTTCATAAATCGGCTGTGACTGCTTCTCATCCGCTATCTGGTACCGTCTCGTCTTCTGCACGCTTTCATCAGGTTTTGTTATCATTCCCATACACTCAAACTCCCATATACGCTTTGTTCATCGTCCTTGTCTGCAATAGTATCTCTGTTTATTATATGACGCATATGTGATAATTTCAATATATAATTAAACTGATGACTAAAAAAAGCCAAATACAAAGCACCTATGCGATCATATACGCAACGGTTAAGAACCGTGTACCTGGAATAGATCCTGTGTTATATGTCGTCCGTCGATTGCCTGTTCCCTGTTTCACACCAGCCAGACGTGTATATCCTGGTAAACTATGTTAATTCAACAAGCTGAAAAAGCAGACAATGAACTGAAATGCACCTTCATAATTTGCTTTTCCAAATTATGGGGTTTACTTCAAACCTGCCTGCTTTTCTTTTCCCTGGTATTTCGATATTTATCCAATATAGCTTGACATGACATTCTATCGTTGTAAAAAACGGAGCTGCTATGCTTTTTTCTTTATAAACCTATAACGCATGTCACATATTTTATACAAAACCAATCATAGCTTCCTTGGTTGAGCATTCCTTGTTCCCCATATCTGTACATGTGCGTTTTCTAGCTTCCTCTCAACGTAGCCACCTTACAGGGTATAGCTTCGTTAACAGCCTCTTTCCATGCTTTTTTCAATGCTTTTCAACCGCTTCTATTATCATCCCTCTGCTGTTTCCAGTAGCTGCATTCTTCCTGCAGCAGCTCTAATGTAAGCTGTACTGCCTTTTTGATCTCCTTGTTTTTCAACTGCTGCTTCCAGCTTGCAAGTGCCGTTTGTGTCTGCGCATCGGGGCTGCGCTGTAAAAGGGTCCGAATCAGCATGCTCCCATTCATTGCTGCCTCTATCTGTTCCACAATATTACATATACATGGATTTTCATGATGCTTCAAAATGTGCAGTACAAGCTTAGGAGACAGACTCTGCTGCGTACAGACTGCTTCTCCAATCGCATACAGCTCCTTTGCTGGACAGCGTTCCATACACGAAGCCAGAGACGCTTTCGCAACCAGCTCCAGCAGCTCCAGTGAACAACTGTAATACTCCAGCAGTGCCTGTACCTGTGCATCCTGCAGGTAGGCGGCTGTCTGCTTACAGGAATACACCGACCGGCTTCCCAAACCGTTTACGGTTGCCACAAGGTTCAAATCATTCATGAATTTCATAGTGCGCCGCATGGTACGAAGCGATACCGCATAGCGTTTTGCGAGCTGCTCCAGATTAAGCAGCTGTCCGTTTGGGTAACAGTTTTCTGCGATATCCTGTAGAAGATAGCCGGCAGTCTGCATATATAAATAGGAAACCTCACGTCCCGTATACCATTCAAATTCAATGACCCTTTGTGCAGTGATACCGGCACATACCCGGTTCAAATAACGGTTGCTGTTTTTCTTTGTTATATCACAGAAATAACGGATCGTTTTTTTCATCATAAAGGGATTGTTTTGCACCACAAAGAGCAAAATCCGGGCGAGTGTATCCGATAGCTTTACCTTGTTATCCGCCAGTACCTCCTCGGAATGTGCATGATGTGCATAGGGCAGATATAGAAAGTCAAGCAGTTGCTTCACCAAATCCTGCAGATAGGGATTATGCAGAAAGCCAAGCACCTTCAGATATAGCTGCTGCAACGCCTCATTCAGCTCATAAAGCGTATGCTCCTGCTGTGTTAGCTGGCGAACCCCCTGCTGCAGCTCCTCCAACTGAGTGGCATCGCTTTGCTTTAAAGCCTCCTGTATTGCCACCGGCATCAACATGCCTAGTGCATCATAAGCATGCGCAATCCCCTGTTTGCTGCAAGCCATGCGGTACAGAAAATGCGGATTGCTTTCCAGCTGATGAATATCCAGACGTACTCTGGCACAGCTGCCCTTTTCCCTGTGTACCACACCATCCGCTTCTAACAGAGCAAGTGCGGCGCGAATAGTGTTACGCCCGGCGGAAAAGCGTTCACACAATGCCTGCAGAGAAGGCAGTCTGGTACCGTATGCATAGGTTTCCTTATAAATATCCTGCAGAAGCTGTCTGGCAATCTGCCGGTATAGTGTCGACTCCTGTTCCATATCATCACTCTCCAACAGCTACAGTATACCCTACCTGCTGCCGTTTTGGTACACTCTTTTTGCTTTTTACATCCTGAAGCATAATACAACAGAAAACGTGCAGGCCACAAAAGGCAGGACTGTCATAGCGGTACTCCCAGCTGACAAATTGAATTTTTAATAGGTACAATATGCTATTTTTATATGCAGAGCATACCGGCTTTGGAATCAAAACCAGACAGTAAGAAGCCCTACGGCATACCAATCACCTGCCCCTTGTTTTCTAGCAAAGGCACGGGTTTTGTTCAGCCCCTCATCAGAATAACACAGTAATCTTTTTATCCGATACCAAGCGTATATCGCTATATTATAGAGCTTATAGATAAATTACGGCGAACTTGCTTCTGCAGGGGATAAAAGACCCGGCATTAAAATAGTGCATGATGCAATGACATCAGGCAGAATAATAAGCCGATTGCTGTAAAGACCGTTCTTGAAAGCCTATTCACCCGATACAGAAAAAACCGTGTGCATACACACATCGGTTTACGTTCTAGTATAAATGGTTTCTTCACTTACGATCATATCCAGTGGCACATCCTGCGCATGAAGCTGCAGCCTGTCCTTCTGACATGCAAAGGCAATCCCAATCGTTTTTGCCCTGCACTGGGGTAGATAACGGTCATAATATCCCCTGCCATGTCCCATACGGTTACAGGCCTCATCAAAGGCTACCAGCGGTACCAGAAGGATATCCAGCTCCTGCGGCTCTGCCTGCTGTGCATGCACAGGCTCCCAGATACCGAAGCTGCCTTTTTGATATGCGGTAGCTTCATCCACATAATAAAAGCTCATGGAGTCTTTATCACATACAGGAAGACACATGCGTATTCCCTTTGTATCCAGATAAGAAAGATCCACTTCGCTTCCCGTAGCACAATAGGCGGCAACCGTCCCCTTTAGCAGCGGCTGCAGACGCTCACAGATCACCTTGCTGTACTGTTCGCGCAACTGCGGTGATAATGCATTTCGACGCCTGAGCACCCTGGCTCTGATGTCATCCAATGGACTCACTCATATCCAGCTTCAAAAGCTGATTCAATTCAACAGCATATTCCATCGGAAGCTCTCTGGTAAACGGCTCCAGAAAGCCCATGACGATCATTTCCGTCGCAGCACTGCGGCTCAACCCACGGCTCATCAGATAAAACAGCTGCTCCTCACTGATGTTGGATACGGTAGCCTCATGCTCGATCTGAGACGTCATATTTTTGGAAATATTTGTCGGTATCGTATCACTGCGTGACTGCTTATCCAAAATCAGCGTATCACATTCCACCTTGCTCTTGGCGTAGGCAGCATTGGGACCATGCAGTACAAGACCACGGTAATTGACTTCCCCACCGTTTCGGGAAACAGATTTTGATACAATATTGCTGTACGTATGATCTGCCAGATGGATCATTTTCGCCCCGGCATCCTGTATCTGGTTCTTCCCTGCTACCGCGATGGAAATACACGTTCCTTTCGCATACGGCTCTGCCAGAATACAGGCCGGATACTTCATATTCGTCTGCGAACCGATATTGCCATCGATCCATTCCATGCTGCCACTCTCAAACACCTTGGCACGCTTCGTCACCAGATTGATAATATTGTCACTCCAGTTCTGCACAGTGGAGTAACGGCAGCGTGCATGCTTATGCACGAAGATTTCCACGACAGCCGCATGCAGCGAATCCTTTGAATAGGTTGGTGCTGTACAGCCCTCGACGTAATGCACATCTGCTCCCTCATCCACGATAATCAGCGTACGCTCAAACTGTCCCATACGCTCCGTATTGATACGGAAATAGGACTGCAGCGGCTTTTCCAGCTTTACGCCCTTAGGAACATAAATAAAGCTTCCTCCACTCCATACGCAGCTGTTCAACGCTGCGAATTTATTATCCGTATAAGGAACCAGCTTACCGAAATACTTCTGAAACAGATGGGGATGCTGCTTTAATGCTGTATCGGTATCCAGGAAAATAACCCCCTTGGATTCCACCTCCTCCAGCATATTGTGATATACCGCTTCGGAATCATACTGGGTGGTAACCCCGGCGAGAAATTCCTTCTCCGCCTCCGGAATCCCCAGCTTGTCAAAGGTATCCTTAATCGTATCCGGAACATCATCCCAGCTTTTTTCCGTCTGCTCACTCGGCTTGATGTAATATGTATAATCATCAAAATCCAGATTGGTCACATCCGGCCCCCAGGTCTGAATCGGCATGCGTTCAAACTGTTCAAAGGCACGCAGACGGTAGTCCAGCATCCACTGCGGCTCCTTTTTTTTATGAGAAATAGCCAGAATCGTTTCTCTGGTCAATCCCTTGCCTGTATTGTATATACTGACATCCTCGTCATGGAAGCCGTATTTGTATTCTTCATTTACAGGAATCTTGGTTTCACTCATGACGTTCCTCACTTTCTTCTATCATTTCCTTCATCGCCTTCCAGCCGATGGTAGCGCATTTGATCCGGTTTGCCTGACTTCCCACATTATGGAACGCCACTGCCTCCTCCAGCTTTTCTTCATCATACTCGCGCTGATCGATCATATGGAAGTAATTGGCGATGATTTCCTTTGCCTCCTCCACACTTTTTCCTCGCAGCAGCTCACTCATGATAGAGGTGGAGGCAGTGGAGATCGTACATGCCACACCATCGAAGCGCACGTCCTCCACAATCCCATCCCGTATCTTGCTTTGTACATAGATATCATCAATGCAGGATTCACTGGCCATATGCTTTTGCACATAGCCGTCCTCCTTTGTCAGCTCATGATTTCTCGGATATTCATAATGATCCATGATAATGGAACGCAGAATCATCGGATCCTTTAATAAGTCACTCATCGTTACGGCCTCCTAAAAAAAGACATCCAGGCAGGCTTCCATCGTAGCCCTGTGGCATACATCCAGAAAACGGTCAACATCTTCATAGGATGTGTACAGATAAAAGCTTGCACGTATGGTTGCGGACGTATCCAGCATATTGTTTAACAGCTTGGCACAGTGCTGTCCGCTGCGCACAGCAACCCCGTTGGCATTAAAGAAGGTCGCTGCATCCTGTGCAAATACATTTTTTACATTAAACGTGATGATCCCGGTATCCGCATGGGGATTATATACCTCGATATTGTCCAGCCTGCCAAGCTCACGGATCGCATATTCATGCAGCTCCATCTCCCACGCATGAATATTATCTAATCCAATGGATTGGATATATTGTAAAGCCGCATGCAGACCGAAGATTCCTTCAATCGGCTGGGTACCGCTCTCAAATTTATACGGAGCATTCTTCAGCTGAATATTTCCACACATGTCAAAGCGCGCATTGCTGTCACCACCCAGATACAGCGGATCCATGGCACTTAACAGCTCCAGCTTGCCATACAGAATGCCGATTCCGGTCGGCCCGCACAGCTTATGTGCGGAAAACGCCAGAAAATCACAATCCATATCGGTTACATCCACGGGCATATGCGGAACGCTTTGGGCACCGTCCACGACAACGATTGCGCCATAGCGATGTGCCAGCTCGCATATTTCCTTCATCGGTGCCTGATAGCCGAGTACGTTGCTGATGTGGGCAAGCGCAATCACCCGGACCCGCTCACTCATCATGGAAGCCACCGCCTCCAGGCGAATACGGCCTTCCTCATCCAGCGGCACGTATTGCACAATCGCTCCGGTATCCTGTGCCACCCGCATCCATGGCAGTACACAGGAGGCATGCTCCGCCACACTCGTTAAAATGATATCGCCCTCCTGCAGAAACTTACGGCCATAGCCGTATGCCACCAGATTTAATCCGGCACTTGCTCCGCTGGTATACACGATTTCACGCGGATCTGCCGCATGCAGAAAGGCAGCGACATCCTTGCGTGTCTGTTCATATTCCTGATCTACAAAATAGCTGAGATCATAATCGCCGCGGTGCGCATTGGCACCGTAATTCTCATAGTAATTAACGACCGCATCGATGACCTGCCGGGGCTTTAAGGTCGTTGCCCCGCTGTCCAGGTAAACGAGCGGATGTGACTGCATCGTTTTCTGCAGCATGGGAAAATCTTTTCTTATGTTTGCATTGTCAAGCATGTAGACCCACCTTCATTTCGATTTCGTCCTTCAATGCATTTCGTATAGCTTCCTGCTCAAACAGCTCCGTAATCGGCATAATATAGCCCACTGTCAACAGTCCCAGCGCCTGCTTGCGGGAAAGTCCGCGTGTCTGCAGGTAATACAGCTGGTTTTCATCGGGCTGCCCCAGCGTTGTCGCATGACTTGCCTTAACATCATTTTCGTCAATCAAAAGCACGGGAACCACTTCGCTGTCATGCTGCTCACTCATCGTCAGAACTCTTGTTTTCTGATGGGAATTGCTTTCGTAAGCACCCCTGATGATTTTACCGGTAGCCTCCATGCGATAGTGTGCACCATCCTCCACAACGGCATAATTCTCCATGAATCCCTCCGTATGCGGACAATGATGCGTACACTGCATTTGAAACTCCTTCCGGCTTTTCGCAATACAAGCACTGCGCAGCATAGCGCTTGCCCCTTCCTCCAGCAGCTCCAGTGCAACCTCAGCGCGGGTATCCCCTGCATTCAGCTCACACAGCGCCAGTGTCAAAGCGGCATCCTTATATACGCTTCCGCGCACCTGCAGCGATACTTCTTCACTGCCTTCGTTTTTCAGCATGACGACAAGAGAGCTTCCAGGCTTTGCAAGTATCTCCACCTGCAGCTCCTTCCTTCCACTGTATGTCACAAGCAGCGAAGCGTTTATGCGTTCGTCCACTACAAGCTGCACATCTTCCTGAATCTTGGAGCTGAGCTTTAGTGTCTCAAATCCGCTGCGTACGGTATATTCCATAGCTAAACACCTCTGCTTGCGCCGCAGGAGCCAAGCAGCTCAACTTTCTTTTCTTCCTCTCTGACAACCTGCACATCGTATTCCTTTTCAATCCAGTCATAGCCCTGCTGATCAATTTTTTCAACCAGCTCACTGCCCCCGCTGACAACGATACGGCCATCGACGAGTACATGTGCATGCGTCGGCTTTAATAAATCATAGAACCGGGCATAATGGGAAACAATCAGCAGTCCCATTTGCTGCTCCCTTTGCATCGTGTTCACTGCCTCTGCCACGATTTTCAATGCATCGACATCCAACCCGGAGTCAATTTCATCCAGCATGGCAATGGCAGGCTTCAATAGCTTCATCTGTACGATTTCATTGCGCTTCTTCTCACCGCCGGAAAAGCCCTCATTCAAAAAGCGGTGTGCCAGATCCTCTTTCATCTGCAGCTCTTTGATTGTTTTCTCCATCTCACGGATAAAGGAGAATAATGGAATCGGACGCTCTCTGCGCGCATTGATCGCCGCCCGTAAAAAATCAGAATTTGTTACGCCGCTGACCTCACTTGGATATTGCATTCCCAAAAACAGTCCGGCCTTGCTTCGCTCATCCACATCCATCGCTAACACATCCTGCCCATCCAGCAGAATGCTGCCGCTGGAAACGTGAAATTTCGGATTTCCCATAATGGCCGCCAGCAGGGTGGATTTTCCATTCCCGTTCGGCCCCATCAGCGCATGGGTTTCTCCGCTATGTATATCAAGGGAAAGCCCCTTTAAAATTTCTTTTCCATCCACATCGACATGCAGATCCTGAATACGTAAACAACTCATAATCATCATCCTTTCGTCCGGTTATTATCATACCAAATTTTTGTACAATTCACAATTCAAACGATTGATTTCAGCGTATTTCATACAAAAGAAATAGGGATTGTCATAAAAACCTGCAAATATCGGCTCATTTTACAAATCCCGACCTTTCTATTCATTATGCCCGTTCCCGTGTGTTTTCTTTCTGAACTTTTGTGTGAAATTACAGGAAAGACTTCCAAAAAATTGCAATTACAGGGTAAATACACTATAATATTACGGTATTCATTTAGGAGGACATTATGATCAAGATACTGAAAAAGCAATGGTTTGTCGTACTGATTGCGCTGATCTTTATTGGTTTTGCGATCTTCAGCGTCTATGACACAAACAAGGGCAAGCTGCCTGGAAAAAGTGTTGACGGCAAGGATGTAGTTGCAGGACTGAAGGGTGATATCAATATCACTGCCGATGAACTGTATAAGAATCTGAATAAAACATACGGAAAAAGCATGCTGTTTATGAAATTTCAGGCAGAGGTCATCAACAAAAGCGTCAAGACGAGTGATGAACTGAAGAAAACGGCAGAAACGTATGAATCCAACATCAAGCAGAGTGCGCAAAGCCAGGCATCCAGCAGTGGTGCGGATGCAGATGCGCTGATTGCACAGAATATTGCGCAATACGGATTTACATCCGATCAGCTGTATGAGTACTGCATGACAGTGGCAAAGATGGAAAAGCTGCAGAACGATTATATCGACAAGCATCTGGACGAGCTGTTCACACCAATTTACAAGGAAAAGAAATCTCGTACGGTTTCTCATATCCTGATTAAGATGGAGGACGCCAAGAATCCAACCAAGAAAGAGCTGGAAAAGGTTCAGAAGGTGGAGGATGCACTGAAAAAGGGTGACAGCTTTGCGGATGTTGCCAAGAAATACAGCGATGACAGCAGTGCAAGTGACGGCGGTTACCTGGGCTACATGGATTCCGATACCTCTTATGTAGACAGCTTTAAAAATGCAGCCTTCAAGCTGAAGGCCGGTGAAACAAGCGACTGGGTCAAGGAAAGCAATGACAACTATAACGGCTGGCATCTGATCCGTGTCGAGGAAACAGACAAGGCGAAGCTGGAAAAGGATAAAAAAGCAAAGGAATCTCTGTACAAGGCAATAGCCAACGGTACACAAAACCTGTCCAACACGTATTTGTGGGAAGCCGCAAAGAAGCTGGATATCAAATATGCAAATGATGATGTCAAGAAACAGATCATGGACATCCTGGACGTAAAGGAATAGGAGGACGAGAGCTATGAAAAAACTTTATACACTGCTCGCCGCTATGATGCTGTTCTCCCTGGCCGGCTGCAAGGACGCAACCGCAGGAATTTCAAACGGAAGCGAAGCACTGATTACTATCGACGGCAATAAAATCACCAATGACGATATCTATGGGCTGATCAAAACAAGCGCCGGCGCTACAGAAACACTGAATCTGGTGAAAGAACAGATTTATAAGAAGGAAAACATCAAGGTTAGCGACGCGATGAAAAAGGAAGCAGAGGAATCTGTAAAATCCCTGAAAAGCATGTATGGCGATAATCTGGAGAAAACACTGAAGCAATACGGCTATGATGATCTGGAGGATTACAAGAAGAAATCCGTTTACCCGGGACTGCAGCAAAAGGAATTAAACAAAAAATACATTAAGGCTAAGGAAAGCTCCCTGTTTAACAGCTATTATCCTGTCAAGGCACAGATCTTGGAAGCAGATTCCAAAAAGAAAGCCGAGAATGCCTTGAAGGCTTTAAAGGACGATAAAAATTTCAAGGCAGCTGTAAAGGAATATGGAACGACAACAACCTATAAGGGTACTGAGGAAATCTATAATTCCAAAAGCGGACTGCCTACAACCGTGTTCGATAAAATCAAATCCACCAATAAAAAGGGATTGATTGACAGCGTGATTGAGGATACAACAAACAAGAAATACTATGTTGTAAACGTAGTCAGCGTCACACCAAAGGATTTTGAGAAGGATGCGATTAACAGTATTGCTGAAAAAGCTTCCAGTGACATTGAACCGGCAGCTACTGCTTACTATCTGAAGAAATATGATTTTACTATTTACGATAAGGATGTCTATGATGGAATCAAATCCGCAAATGAATCCTATATCGTTCAGGATTAAGAGCCAGGTGCTCTTTTTCTTTTTCCTTGTTTCTGATATAATACGGGAAAAGGAAAGGAAGGATATTTATGTGTATTTTCTGCAGTATTGTGAACGGGGAAATCCCCTCCAGCCGTATTTATGAGGATGATACCGTAATTGCCATACTCGATATTTCACAGGTGACCAAAGGGCACACACTGGTGATTCCCAAGCAGCATACAGAAAGCTTCATGAGCTGTGATGCGGAACTGATGAAGCATGTCATGGAGGTCGCCCAGATGCTCTCTGTACGCATTATGGAACGCACCCATGCAGCGGGAATGAATATTCTAAGCAATATCAATGAAGCAGCCGGACAGAGCGTCATGCATTTCCACGTCCATCTGATTCCCCGCTACAGTGAACAGGATGCCTGTGTAATCCGGTTTGACGAAAGCGCTCCGGTGGATTTGGATGAGGTTGCAGCCTTGCTTCGATAACCATTACATTTCACGAAAGCAGAAAAAGACTTATTGTCCTACAGAACAAAATGGATCTGTAGGAATAAGTCTTTTTTATCATTCTGTTTTACTACGGAAGCAATTATACAGACGACTTCATAATATGCAGCTCATACATGCTTTTATATTTGCTTTTCATAAAGTCAATAAACTGATTTTCTTTATTCATGTCCAGAGCGTCATTGATGATCAGCTTTTCCCCATATACGTTTTCATCCAGTATGCTGAGGGACGTATTGATTTCATTATACGTAATCATATAATAAATGGTATCTTCCTTCACCTTCAATGTTTCCTTTTTACTGGAGGTATTGACCTCTCCCTTTGCCGTTATGGCATAAATATCAATGATTTTATCCTTTGCACTCGATTTTTTACCATCCAGAAATACACGGTATATCTGCTTCTGATCCACCAGCTCCACTTCTGAGCGGATAAAGAAGGATGTGAAATCCTCATCCAGAATCTGATCCATATTCTTATTGAGATAGCTTTTCGTACGCTCATCCAGCTTCTTCAGAAAGGAAGCCGGTATTTCGCTTACATCCGCAAACCGCTCCGGAAGATTTTCAACCGTTACCTTGCGGGTGACCGCAACAGGATTCACATGATAGCGGCTGGCAAGTGTTTCATCATACTTTGCGGTTATGGTCAGCACATCATTGTTTTTCAGCCTTTTGGCAGGTGTTACCTCATAGGTGATGGAGTCCATGAATTCCTGAATCCGCTGATTGTAATTCTGATTCCGGTTGATTACACGCACACTTGCGGAACCATCCTCTCCGCGATATTCAATACCGGCATCGCGGGTAACGTCAACCTCCACCGTACGGAAGAACAGCATATAGCAGGTGACATACAGGCTGATAACAATAAGCAGCATACTCATGGAGGTGATAAATTTATTTTTAACCGCATCCCGACTCGGCGGCTGAAAATGCATCGAACTCATACGGTTCATCCTTTCTGCAATATCCTTGTTATTATACCATGCTTTTCTATGAAATACTATGTGCCCCATCTGAAAATTTCCTTACAATTTGAAGAATAAACGCCTATTCACATGCTGAAAAAAACAGATAAATATGGGTACATAAAAGGAAATACCGCTATATCAGTAGTTCTATATTTATCTATATCTTTTTGCTGTATCTGCTGGCGATCTTTCGTAAAATAGTGACCAGAGGCTTTATAAAAGCGCTGTGTCAGTTAACCATCCTGCTTCTCTTTGTGGAAGCCGCCAGATCAGTACTTTTATTATGGCGGTTTATGACCCACAGAAAGGAATATAAGCAAAAACATGATGCAAGCTGCTTCACATATTACATTCCGGAAACAGCTGTATTGGATAATGAAAAAGAGTGCAGTGAAGAGAATTACTGAAAAAAAACAGGCGATGTTGAATTACCTGCTTTTCCTACGTATCATTCTTAGATGATAAAGGAACGTCTGATTTTTTATCAGGATACCTGTGCATATGCGGAGAAAT
This sequence comes from Erysipelotrichaceae bacterium 66202529, assembly GCA_017161075.1. NCBI lineage: Bacteria > Bacillati > Bacillota > Erysipelotrichia > Erysipelotrichales > Erysipelotrichaceae > Erysipelotrichaceae bacterium 66202529. Next base: position 2,530,683 of record CP046174.1, read on the forward strand.
AATTATTTGATGCTGTATATCGTACGTGCGTACCTGTGACTGCATGCTGCAGACAGAAAGCTGCACAGCCTGAAATGTTCCTATTTTTTCCTTTGTGCAAATGCCGCACATACATCATCTGGGACATAGGCGGTGATATCCTGATCGTATTTTACCAGCTCCCGTATGATGGAGCTGGATACATAGGAATATTTCGGCGACGCATAGAGCAGTACCGTTTCCACATCCGGAGCAATATGCTGGTTAACGCTGGCAATATCCAGCTCATACTCATAATCCTTTACGCTTCTCACACCGCGTACGATGGCACAGGCCTTCTTATGGCGTGCAAAATCCACAGTCAATCCATGATCCACTGCAGCCTCGACATTTGGCAAATGAGCAGTATTGGCCTTCAAGAATGCCAGACGCTCCTCTATGGAAAAGGTGGCATGCTTATCGGAATTTTCCAAAATCACCACAACCAGCCGGTCAAACAGCCTGCTGGAACGCTCAATGATATCCAGATGTCCCAGCGTTACCGGATCGAAGCTGCCTGGAAAAATAGCTGTTTTCATTCTGTCAGCTCCTTTCGATAATAGGTTATACGGGTAATGCCATAGGTGACATCCTTAACCTTATGCAAGGCACCGACCTGCTCCGGGAATTCATCCTCCTTCAGGCTTTCGCACACGATATCGCCCTGCTCCTTCACCATATCATGTGCATCCAGATACTGCAGGATCCAGAGAATCTGCTGCTTCTTATAAGGAGGATCTATATACACCAGATCAAAGGTCTGTTCACTCCTTGAAGCCTGCTCCAGCACCTGACGGTAATCCATCTTCCATATCGTCACGCGGTTCTCAACGCCCAGCACCTTCACATTTTTGCGAATCGTGGAAATAGCGGAATAGCTGACATCACTAATCAGAGCATGCTCCATGCCGCGGGAAATCGCCTCCAGTGACATGTTGCCGCTTCCGCCGAACAAATCCAGCATACTCCCTCCTTCAAAATAAGGGCCGATGCGGGAAAATATGGCACCCTTTATTTTATCCGTTGTAGGCCGTGTGTTATTGCCTTCGACAGCCGAAATCACACGGGATCGAAATTCCCCTGCAACAATTCTCATTTTTTTCAACTCCTTATGTATAAAGCAAATGGATACGGGAAGTATAATAGTGCAGCCGGTAAAACGGCTGTTACCCCCCAATCTTTGTTTCTCCTCTTCCCTTTCTTAAAGAGCCCTTTACCCCTTAGGGCTCTTTTTTATTTATTCGGGATTTGTGCTTTTGTCGCAGCACTGACGGCCACGCTGCCCTGTCTGCGAATTCTTGCGATTACCGACTGGGAAATACCGATTGCCGTCATGATGGACATCAGCGAGGAGCCGCCGCTCGATATAAACAGCAGTGGAACACCAGTCAGCGGAATCAGACCACTAATTCCTCCGACATTTAATGTAAAGTGGATGAAGATGTACATAGCAGTACCAACCAGAATGATTTTATATCCCTCACTCTTTGTGTGAAATGCATAGTAAAACAAACGCTGCAAAATGATCACATAGCCCAGAATGACAATTAAAAGGCCGAATATTCCAAGCTCCTCTACAATAATGGAAAGAATAAAGTCATTATCCGACTGTGTCAGATAGCCGTACTTTTGAATGGAATTACCCAGTCCCACACCGGTGAAGCCACTGCGTGCGAAGCCATACAGACCGTTGATCAGCTGATATCCGTTGTTATGCGGGTCTGTGAACGGGTTTAAGGCATTTTCAATACGCACCGCAACGTGCTGCAAGGGCCCGATATTGTTCAAGAAATTGATAACCGGCTCACTCATGATAAATACGATACTGATACAGCCGACCACAAGCCCCAGCCGTACCCAGCGCTGCTGCTTCCGCAAGCTGCTGTGCGAAGGAATCAGAAAGCAGATAGCACAAAGCAAAATCAGTACAAAGAGGGTTCCAAGATCCTTTTGAAGCAGAATCGCCGCTGCTATCACCAGAAAGAAATATACGGGAATCCGGACAATCGTCCAAAATTTAAACTTCCGCTTGCGAGCAGTCAGCTCCACAAACACCGCCATGACAACAACCATATAAACCTTTGCGAACTCAGAGGGCTGAATCGTCATTTCTCCCAGACCAGGCACCGGAATACGGATCCATGCCTTGCTTCCGAGAACACCTTTAAAAAACTGGGTGGAAAACAGAGCGATGATGATGCCGATTCCAAAAATCGGAAACAGCTTCTGCGCCCGCTTCATCGTAAAGTTATTCGCAAAAAAGGTCATCAGCGCATAGGATATGACGATGAAAAACAGCTGCTTCGCCAGAACCTTAGGGATGATATAGGGATCCTTTGTCGTATTTCCGACATTGGTGGATACGATCATCAGGGTACCGAACAGGATCAGAATCAGCACCGCAAACTGCATCAGAAAATCAAATTTTTTCGGCATTTTCAATGTCAATACAATATTTTTTATTCGCATGCGCATTCCTCTCCTTTTTCATTTCTCATGTATCTTTTATAATATCATAGATTCCATGTTTTTTCACAATAATTTCGCAAAACACTTCCATTCTCGAAGAAAAGCGTTTAAAATAGTATGGTAAGAAAAGGAGTTTGCATATGAGTTTGAACTATGATGATATTGTAAAGGATACAGATGCAATCGTTCGTACGAAAAGTGAAGTCGTAAAGCTTCCCCTCACTGCTGAGGATGAAGCACTGCTGATGGACATGCTCAGCTACGTCCGGGATTCTCAGGATGCAGAGCTAGCTGAGGCGAATAACCTGCGCCCTGCAGTGGGAATCGCTGCCATACAGCTTGGTGTGGCAAAGCGGATGCTGGCTGTTGTGGTGCCCAATGATGAGGATATTGATGAATATGCGCTCGTCAATCCGCGTATCATTTCAGAATCAGTACAGCGCGCCTATCTGAAAAACGGAGAGGGCTGTCTGTCTGTTGAGAAGGAGCATGAAGGGATCGTGCCAAGAGCTGCACGTATAACAGTAAAGGGCTATGACCTTCTGCAAAAGCAGGAAATCACAATCAAGGCGAAGAACTATCTTGCCATTGTCCTTCAGCATGAAATCGACCATTTTTCAGGAACGTTGTTTTATGACCGCATAAACAAACAGGATCCATGGCGGGAGGATCCAAACGCAATCGTCATTGAATAATGCTCAGAAATGAGCATTTTCTTATGGCTGAAGCGCCGATTTTGAGAAATGATACGCGCTTACATAGGGGAATCACCAGGAAAACACGTTTATTTTTTCAAAGTATTATGCACCATGCCTCTGGGTATGCTATAATAGTAAAAGATATCAGGTGCAGATTCATTTTTGATATGTAAGAAAGGAGTTATTTATGAATAACAATCATCGTAATAATAGAAGTACTGCACCGAGAAACAATCAGGAGACTACAAAGAACAGTTATAATAAAATAAGTACGGAACGCGGAGATACACTCATCTATGCTATGGGTGGTCTGGGCGAAGTCGGTAAAAATATGTACTGCTTTGAACACGAGAACGAGATACTGATTATCGATTCTGGTGTTCGTTTTCCTGAGGAAAACCTTCTCGGTGTTGATTATGTCATACCGGATTACAACTATCTGGTAAAAAACAACCGAAAAAGAAAAATTCTTGTCATTACCCACGGACATGAAGATCACATCGGTGGTATCCCCTTTTTGTTAAAGAGTGTGGATATCGAGGCAATCTATGCCCCTGCCTTTGCGGTGGCACTGATTAACAAGAAGCTGGAGGAGCGCAGAATGCTGCGCAGTGTGAAAATCATTGAAATCAATGATCGCAGCTCTGTTAAAATGCAGCACTTTACCTGCGGATTCTTTAATACAACGCATTCTATTCCTGATTCACTGGGAATTTTAATCAATACACCGAACGGACGTATCGTTCATACCGGTGACTTCAAATTTGACCTTACCCCGGTAGGAACCAATTCCGATTATCAGGTCATGGCTTATATGGGACAGATCGGTGTTGACCTGCTGCTGAGTGATTCCACCAATTCCGGTGTAGAGGATTTCTCTATTTCCGAGAAAAAGGTAGCGGCTGAAATCCTGGATACAATGAAGAAAACGAACGGTCGTCTGATCGTCGCAACCTTTGCTTCCAACGTATACCGGGTTTCCCAGATTCTGGAGGCTGCCGTTGCCTGCGGCAGGAAGGTTATTATTTTCGGGCGCAGTATGGAAAACGTGGTTACCATCGGGCGCAAAATGGGCAAAATCAAGGTCGGCGAGCAGCATTTCCTCAGTCCGGATCAGCTGTCCCGCACACCTGCGAATAAGACCTGTATCGTTTGTACTGGAAGTCAGGGAGAGCCGCTGGCTGCCCTGTCCCGTATTGCGAACGGAACGCACCGTTACATCAAGCTGATACCGGGAGATACCGTGGTGTTCTCCTCCAGTCCGATTCCAGGCAATGGAGCCAGTGTCAACCAGGTTGTCAATAAGCTGTTTCGTGCCGGTGCCAATGTTTTGACCAAATCCATTTTGAGTAACCTGCATACCACAGGACATGCCTCCCAGGAGGAACAAAAGCTCATGCTGCAGCTGATTAAGCCAAAATATTTCATGCCGATCCATGGTGAATACAAAATGCTGGTACAGCATAAGGAGACCGGTAAGGAAACCGGGCTTGCGGATGACCACATCTTCACCTGTGCAAACGGGGATGTACTGATCCTGCGCAATCACCAAGTGTTTGAAAGCAGCTTCCGTATTCAGGCGGATGACATCTATGTGGATGGAAACGACATCAGCGGTGTTTCCACAGCGGTATTAAAGGATCGTACCATTCTGGCAGACAACGGTCTGGTTGCCGCCATCATCGCTATTGATTCCAAGGAAAACAAGGTGCTGTGCAAGCCGGTGATCGTATCCCGAGGCTTTGTCTTTATCAAGGATTCCCAGGGATTGCTGCGGGAAGCAGAACAGATCGTATACGCTGCTTTAAACGAAAAGATGAAAGAACGGACAACCTTCTCCGAGCTGAAAAACTGCGTACGCTCCACACTGGAGCCGTTCCTGTACAATAAGACGCACCGTAATCCGATCGTCATTCCGGTTATCATCAATTCCAAAACGGCAATGGCTGCCATGGCACAGGCGAGAGCTGCCAGACAGACAAAACGTCCAATGAAAAAGAAGGAACCGCAAAACGCACAATCCTAGACAGTCAAACGACTGTCTTTTTTTATGGTAATGCCTGCTGTTTTATGATAGAATAGTAAAGAATATGAGGTGTCAGTAATGGTAAAAAAACTACTTAAAATCGTTTCTGTCCTGATACTTCTGGCTTTGATCGTCGCCGGCGTTTTTTTCTACTCTATCTATATTTCGGTAGATCGCGTCAACCTCAACTACCAGACGATTTCCTCCAGTAAGATACCAGAAGATATGAATGATTTAAAAATCGCATTTGTCAGCGATATTAAATACAATGAATATATGAATAAAGAGCGTTTGAGCAGTATGATCGGTAAGCTCAATACCGTAGGAGCAGATGTAGTGATCTTCGGCGGTGATATGTTTTCCAATCCGCAAACAAAGGCTCCGGATTCGCAAATGAGTAAGGATCTGACGACCATCCTGAAAAGCATTGATGCCCCGCTAGGTAAGTTTGCGGTGCTCGGTGATGAGGACTTGGCGAATGACAAGACAAAGAGCATCGTTTCTCAGATTTTATATGACAGTGATTTTGAAATTTTGAGTGATACGAGTATTCGCCTTAGAAACAAGGGTGATTCCAGCATCTCATTGATTGGGCTTAACAATATGCTGAATGGAGATCCACAGCCGGATAAGGCGATGAAAAAGGTCAGTAAGGATGAATTCAACATTCTGCTTACACACTGTCCCGATATTGTGAAAACAAGCGGTATCAATACACAGTATCTCAATCTTATTATTGCAGGACATTCCCTGGGCGGACAGATTTATCTGCCGGTACTTGGGCCGCTGCATACGATGGATGGTGCAGCCACCTATAACCATGGTTCCTATGATATCAATGGTACAAGTCTTTATGTATCCAACGGTCTGGGCACCAAGGATATTGATATGCGTCTGATGGCTCCTCCGCAAATTCTGATATTTCGACTTCAGCATGAAGCCGCAAAGAACTGACAGCAGTCAGTTTTTTTATCGCCGTCCAGTGTAAAATAAAAAGACAAAGGAAGCATCAGGTTGTTTTCATGTTAAGGTACAAAAAGGAAATGACATTCAAAGGGTTTGATACCCCTCGATTCTTTTGTAGCTCACGATTCCCGTATAACCAGAGTCAAGAAAGAACAAAACATCCTATACACGTTTTTTTCATGCTGTTTTACCTATCCACATGTGATATAACAATACAGGTCACAGAAATCATAAAAAGGATGGTGTCAGCCATCCCTTTTGTTAATGGATATGTTATCTGTGTTTGTGGTTAGGCACGCAGCTGTGCGTGTAAATCCTTTTCCAGTGTTTCCAGAATCTTGTTGTGAATTTCATTGATATCCGCATCCTTCAACGTGCGCTCTGCAGATTGGAAGACAATACGCAATGCAATGGATTTGCTTCCCTTCTCCACATGCTCACCGGTATATACATCAAACACCTCTACGTTTTGAATGATGTTTTCCTTATGCAGCTTGCCGTTTTTCTTAATGCTAGTGATGATATCACCAACCTTAACCTCATCCTTAACGACAAAGGCAAGGTCACGGCTGATGGATGGATATTTGCTGACTTCACTGAATTTTACCTTTTGCGGCTTATTCCTCAACAGCACCTCCAGATTGATCTCCAGAGCCACTGTTTCTGCAATATCATAGTCCTGGGCCATTTTTGGATGAATCTGTCCGATGAGTCCAAGCAGCTCTCTGCCCAGATAGACCTCAGCACTGCGGTATGGATGGAAATGCTTTGTATCGGTATGATTTTCCTTGCATACTACACGGCTGCCATGATAGCCGATGCTGTCTAAAAGGGCTTCAACAAGACCCTTCATCGTATAGAAATCAACCTCTACACGATAATTCTGCCACCGGTTTTCCTGTAATGCTCCGCTTGCCGCAACAGCCAGTCGCTCCTCGACATGCCCCTTGCCGTATACATTGCTGATTTCAAACAATGCAATATCCTTTATGGAACGAGCCTGATTATACGCAACACATTCCAGCAGGCTTGGCAGAATGGAATCGCGGACATATTTATGATCCTCACTCATTGGCGCAGCCAGTTCAACAATGTCCTTCTGCGGCATTACCGCATCCTCTATTTCCTTCTGAGAAACTAGAGAATAGGTAACCGCTTCATTATATCCCAAGTCGGACAGCATACTCCTGTATTTTCTTCTCAGCTGCTGACGGCGGTTTAGCGCACCGACTGTGGAAGGCATTTTCGGCATTGTGCTTGGCAGACGGTCATATCCAAGGATACGGATAATTTCCTCTGCAATGTCTGCTTCTATCGCCAAATCCATACGATAGCTTGGAATCTTCACATGAATATCCGCATTGTTTTTCACCGGCTCCAGATGTAAATCATCCAGCACCTTTATGACCTCATCCTCCTGAAAATCCGTTCCCAAAAGGATATTGATCCGCTCCAGATTTACATCGAATTCCACCGGTGTATAGGAATTGCTGCCATACTGCTTCGTTTCTTCCAGTCCGTTCGCATCCGCGTATTCCACCAGCAGCTGTACGGCACGATCCATCGCTTTGTAGGTAGCCATTGGTTCAATGCCCTTCTGATAGCGGACACTGGCATCGGTTCCCAGATTCAAACGACGGCTAGTATTACGGATTGCCACATGGTTGAAGATTGCTGCCTCGATGATGATGCCTTTTGTTGTAGCTTCGATTTTGGAATCATCCCCGCCCATAATGCCGGCAATACCGATCGGCTTGCCCTCAGTGGTAATGACAATATCATCCTCCAGGATGTGATAGGTTTCCCCATCCAGTGCTGTATAATTAAAGTGCTGCTGATCCTTCACCGTGATTTCCTGTGCCGGAATGGCGTCGATGTCATAGAAATGCAGCGGCTGTCCGGTTTCCAGCATTACGATATTACTAATATCGACGACATTGTTGATTGACTTCATCCCGGCAGCCATTAACAGCTCACGCATCCATTTCGGAGAAGGCTTGATTGTTACTGAATTGATCACCTTACCAAGAAAGAGTGGACATTTCTCTGTTTCACTCTGAACGATCAGTCTGCTTTTACCTCCGGTGTTTGCACTTCCTTCCACGTAAGGAAGACTGACCTCTTTATGCAGAATAGCCCCTGTTTCCAATGCCATAGACCAGGCTGCCATGCAGTCGTTACGATTCGGTGTCAGTCCGACATCGAGAATTTCATCGTCGAAGCCAAGATACGCGAGTGGATTTTCATTTCCAACCGGTGCAGCTTCATCCAGCACCTCGATGCCGTTTTTGCTTTCCTCGCTTAACTGATGCGGATCTACTCCCAGCTCCAGTAAAGAACAAATCATACCATTGGATGCCTGTCCGCGGATCACACCCGCCTTGATTTCCCCATCGGGAAGCTTAGCTCCAACGCGTGCTACAATGACCTTCTGTCCTGCCGCAACATTTGGTGCTCCGCATACGATCTGCTCTGTCCTTTCACCAAGATCCACCTGGCATACATGCAGATGGTCAGAGTCCGGATGATCCTCACAGGTCAGCACCTTGCCGATTACCAGATTGCTTCCCTGGCTCATTTTTTCTATTCCTTCCACCTCAAGACCGGCAGAAGTGATTTTATCCGCGATTTCTTCAATACTCAAATCGGATATATCCATATACTGGCTCAGCCATTTTTTACTTATCTTCATATCTGCTTCCTCCTACTCGAACCGGTTGAACGTTTTCAGGAACCGAATGTCATTTGTATAGAAATTACGGATATCCGTGATTCCGTATTTCAGCATGGCCACACGCTCAATACCGATACCAAACGCAAAGCCGCTCAGCTTATCGGCGTCATAGCCTGCCATGGAGAGAACATTTGGATGTACCATTCCGGCTCCCAGAATTTCAATCCATCCGGTACCCTTACAAACCGGACAGCCCTTGCCGCCACACACATGACAGCTGACATCAACCTCAACACTTGGCTCTGTAAACTGGAAATAGCTTGGACGGAAACGTATCACACGTTCCTCTCCGAACATTTTCTGTGCCAGAAACTGCAAAGTTCCCTTTAAATCTGACAGGGTGATATTTTCTCCGACAACCAGTCCCTCACATTGCATAAACTGATGGGAATGGGTCGCATCATCATCATCGCGGCGATATACCTTCCCCGGACAGATAACCTTGATTAGCTCCTTACCCTCCTGCGCAAATTTCTCCAGCTGGCGGGTCTGAATTGCCGTTGTATGTGTCCGCAGTAGCTCCTCTGCGTTTATGTAGAAGGTATCCTGCATGTCACGGGCAGGATGATCCTTTGGTATATTTGCACGTTCAAAGTTGTAAAGATCCATTTCCACTTCCGGGCCTTCCTCCACGGTATAGCCAAGTCCGATAAACAGATCCTCCATCTCCTGCTGGATAATCATCAGGGGATGCGCGTTTCCCAGCTTCGGCTTCTGACCGGATAAGGTAATATCAATTTTTTCATCCTCAATTTTCTTATCCATCTCCAGAACTTCCAATACTGTCTTACGCTGTTCAATAGCATTCGCAAGCAGGGCCTTTACCTCATTCACCTGCTGACCAAATGCCGGACGTTCCTCCTTAGGCAATTCCTTCATGGATTTCATAACTTCCTGAATCGGCCCCTTTTTCCCCAGATACAGCACCCGAAGCTGCTGCAGCTGAGCAAGATCTTCACATGCTTCAATGTTTGTAAGACCTTCTTCTTTAATGCTCGTAAGCTTTTCCATATTCAACTTCCTTTCTGCTTATAAAAAAAGCCACAAGACACAGGAACCCTGGCGGGCGGTACCATCCTGCTTCGTCTTGCGACACACTTACTTTCTGTCATGGATAACCGTCATGGAACGGGGGTGTATTAAACCCACTCACAGGTGAATTCATAAGGCCCTGCAGTATGCTGACTCTCAGTGTGTCATCAGCTCTCCCTGTCCTGCGGTTTCCAGATTACTACTCCTGCTCAACGTTTTCTTTTATTATTATACAAAAATTAAGCATTGTTTACAAGCCTGATTTTGGCTTTTTTCTGCCTCTTCTGTTGTATGCTTTATAACAGATACTGCTTTAATTCCTGCGGATCATCGCTGTATTTTTCCGCGGTATCTCTGGAAACCATACCGTTTCGCACCAGGCGTGCCAGTGCAAAATTCAAGGACTGCATCCCTTCCCGCATGCCTGTCTGGATGATGGAATTGATTTGATGCACCTTATTTTCACGGATCATACTGCTGATGGCATCGGTCCCAATCATAACCTCCAAAGCCGCAACACGCCCGCTGGCATCACTTTTTGGAAGCAGCTGCTGGGTAATGACGGCTTTTAATATACCGGATACCTGCATGCGGATCTGTTCCTGACGGTGTGGTGGGAATACGTCAATGATACGGTCTATCGTTTTTGCAGCACCAATCGTATGCAGGGTGGAGAATACCAGATGACCGGTTTCTGCCAGTGTTACTACTGCCGCAATGGTTTCATAATCGCGCATCTCGCCAACCAGAATAACATCGGGATCCTCACGCATGGCACTGCGCAGCGCCGTATCAAAGCTATCCACATCTCTGCCGATTTCCCGCTGATGGATGAGAGCCTGCTTGCGCTGATACACATATTCCACCGGATCCTCAATGGTTAAGATATGACAGTTTCTTCGTTCATTGATATAATCCATAACAGCAGCCAGGGTTGTTGATTTACCGCTTCCGGTAGGGCCTGTTACCAATACAAGACCACGCGGCTCCATCGCCAGCTGCTTTAGAATATCCGGCATCATAAGCTCATCCAGTGTCAGAATGGTATTGTTGATAATACGTATGGCTGCACACAGCTTATCCTGCTGGCGGTACACATTTACCCTCTGGCGGTTTTCTCCGCGGCTGACATATGTGAAGTCCAGATCCCTTCCCTGCTTGAATTCCTCCATCAGCCGCTCATCGACCATGGATAAAATCATTTCTGTGGTTTGTGTATCATTGATAAAAGCCGGATATTCGCTTAACCTTCCATTTGTCCGGATCATGGCGGGGCCTCCGACATTCAGATGGATATCGCTGCAGCCGTGCTCTCTGGCATAGGCAATCATCCGTTCCAGTAATTCATTCATCATCACACCTCCTAATCGCTGTATGCTGTGATTTTATATAGCTCATCCATGGTTGTCTGTCCATTGAGTACAAGTTCCACAGCCTCATCCTTCAGTGTGTGGAGGTTCTGTGATTTCTTTACATAGGCATAAATTTCATCAATATCACGGTGAGCGGAAATCATTTTACGCATTTCCTTATCAATCAGAATAATTTCATGCACAGCCGTTCTGCCTTTATACCCTGTCTGATTACAATGGTGGCAGCCTGCACCGCGATATACATATTCCACATCGCTTCCCAGTACCTGGCGTTCCATTTCTGTTGTTTTCATTTTTTCCCTGCAATGCGGGCAGATCGTACGCACTAGACGCTGCGATACACTTCCCACCAGAGAGTTGGCGATCATGTATGGCTCGATTCCCATATCCTCCAGACGTACAATAGAGCTGATGGCATCATTGGTATGCAGAGAGCTTAATACCAGATGCCCGGTAATGGCAGCACGTACAGAGATGGATGCTGTTTCGGCATCACGCGTCTCTCCTACTAAAATTATGTCCGGATCCTGTCGCAGTAAGGCACGCAGACCACGTTCAAAGGTCAAACCAGCCATCGTATTGATCTGCATCTGATTCACGCGTTCAATATTTTTCTCAACCGGATCTTCAATCGTGGAGATGTTCACCTGACGTTTTGCCAGGGTCTCCAGAATCATATACAGGGTCGTAGTCTTTCCGCTTCCGGTAGGCCCTGTAATGTAGATAATGCCATGGGGCATCTCCATCATACGGCACATTTTCGCATAATTATCCGCATTCATACCATACTGACGTTCGTTTAATATCGGCGTATTGCTGTTCAGAAAACGCAGAACAGCTTTCTCACCATATACAGTCGGAATTACAGAAACACGAAGATTCATACGGATTCCTTCGATGGTAGTCAGAAAGTGGCCATCCTGTGGAACACGTTTTTCTGCAATGTCCATATTACTGACAATTTTGATTCGCACGATCAGTGACTGATGCAGATTCTTGGCAAGCTGCACATAGTCAACGATCATCCCATCGATACGCATACGCACCATCGTTTTATCTTCAAATGGTTCTATATGAATGTCACTGGCGTTTGCATTGTATCCTCTTGTTAAAAGGCTGTTAAACAGCTTGACTACCGGCGTATCATCCTCTTCTGAGTTGTATAGCTCCGTTTCGTTAAATTCAAAGGAAACAACATTCTCGTTTGCAACGCTGGCAGCTTCCCGGGCCTTGATTTCCGCATAGTAATAGTCAATGGCGCGATCTATTGCGGCTTTCTCACACAGGCAGACGGAGATATTCATGCCGGTTACCAGACGAACATCCTCAATACCGTAGAAATTCAGCGGATCACTTGTGACAATCGTCAGCCGCCCATTGTTTTCACTGATTGCAATCAGGTTATATTTCTGTGCCAGTGTTTTTGGTATTTTCGCGACAGCATCTACTTCTATTTTTTCTTCGTTCAGATCGACCATTGGCTCATTCAGCTTATCACTGAGTGCTTTCAGCATCTGGTTTTCGCTGATGAATCCCAAATCAATCAAATGCTGACCAAGGCGTTTGGATCGATCCTTTTTCTGTTCTGCCAGTGCCCGCTGCAGCTGTTCTTCATTGATATAGCCGTATTCCTTCAGCACTTCACCTATTGGTATGTTTTTCATATCTTCACATCCTTTTGATTTTAACTGTAACTTTGACATGTTACAGAGACTTTTGTATTTTGTAATAATTCTTCTATACTTTCATACCCTTTAGACCATCCTGAGTTTGCAGTTGAAGGAACCCATATACCATCTATTCGCTGAAGTGCCTGATAAAATAATTTTTTACCATTTACTGTATATGATATTATATCACCTTTAAAATACGTTCCATTTGTATTCCAAGCTTCATCAATTTTCTTCCAGTAATTTCTAGCTGTACCTCCTGGCGCCCATCCGTTATCAGCCTGTGCATCAGGTTGCAAAGGAGTTGTATAAACATAGCGATACCACTGACCTGGAGTTTTTGTATCCTCAACATAATCTCCGGGCTCTATAACCTGTCCTGCATTCCATTGCTTTTCTGGTCCTGAACATCTTGCTTTTTCCCCACCAACAGTCCAATTGCCTTCCTGGTCATTATCTACTTCACAAAAATCTTTACTCTTATGTTCCTCTATAATCACTTTCAATTCCGTACTACTTAGTTTATGCCATTTATTCTTATCATTATCAGGAGAATTATTACTATTATTGATATCCTCTTTTGCTTGATAATAGGTGTTTGTAATTCGGTAAATAACAACATCCTCATTTTTATAGCTGGCCCCTTCCACCCAATAAGGAGGATTTACCGGTTTCCATGCATTTCCCTCATTATTCAAAGGGTCTTTCCCATTCTTAGCATCTTTAACAGCACGATAGGTCACCCCCAGATAATCAACAAAATCTCCCTGTTTATAATCATAATTTGCAAGCCATGTTCCCTTATTATTACCTGTCTCATCTGGTTTCGTAACAGCTTGATCTCTGCACCTTAACTCATCATATACGGTGCCCTCAAACGTAGGATCATCATAATCGATATCCGGATATTCATAATCAGGATCATCCACGATTTGCAATGAGCCATTTACCTTATAATAAATTTTATAGCCTGCTTCTGCCTTATCATGGTCTGATATATCAACTTGTTTGCCCTTTATACCAGTATTAACAATAGCTTCCCCTTTTTTATCCTTTGCTTTAATATTCACCAGCTCCAGAGTAGAAGCTGTTTTATAAACCTGCTTTTCATTATCAGCAAAAGCAAAGGTTAAGTCTAAACGATAATTATCAATATAGCATTTCGCAGATATTTTCAAATTTCTTCCTCTATAAAAATCTTCATTATATACAGAAGCATCATCCTTTACAAGCTGATTTTTATCATTCACCGAAATCCAATGCCAGTCATCAGATGTATCAGGTTTCTGAGTTGCTATTTGTACTTCACTTGCATAAATCAATTGTCCTCTCACATACGATGAAATAGCATCTACGGCCTGCTTTTCATAATTACTTTGTGCTGTCTGATTAAAATACCCCATATTATTCAAAAGCAGACCACCTGCAATTACCATTAAAATAGAAGACAGCAATAGAACTACAATCACTTCAATCAATGTCATACCTTTTTTATTTAATTGCATTCTCGCCGCCTCCTTTTTTATCATCAATTCACATTCTTCCACATTGAATCTGTATTGTTTTTGTTATATTCTGCATTTATATCCAGTACTTTCCACTTGTTTTTAGGATTCTTTATAATGTCTTTCATATCTGCCCAAGATTTGATATAGCCGTTATTCTTCACATCATACAGCACTTTTCCATCCAGTGAAGAAAAAACAACCTTGATTCTATAAGAGTCTTGATCACAATAATACCATAGATCATTATCATAATCATAAATAATATAGAGATAATCATCAAAATCGATATTTGTATCAACTAACGCATTCCTTTGATTTAACATGATTATGAGACCACCATGATCATGCTGATTATCTCCCTTTTCAATTTCCCACGGATAGTATGGAAAAACATAGACATCCTGTGCTCCTAGCTTCGAGCGATAGCTATTAGGAAGAAGTGTCTTAGGGAACGGTATCCATTTTGAGGACATTGCAATCTGAACCGATTTCAATGAAGCATTATAGGAATTCCCTTCTTCCATATTTACGTAATCATCCTTTGCTTTTTTTATTAAGTTATAAAATTTATCAACCTCTGTTTTGAAGGCTTTATATATAGATGTATCTTTTACTTTTTCCTGATTCCCCGGTTCCTCCATTACTCTTAAATGTACTTTATTATCCCCTTTTATATTTAGCACAGATATATCCCTTGAAACAGGTATGCTTACCTTATCCGAAGAAACAGTATACATTACCTTATCTGTATTTATTTGGATATTCTCTATAATATCTTCCTTCTCTGTTTTTTCAGCATAAGACAGTAGTCTATCACTGTTATTTTTTACCGTACTAGAATTACCCATAATTCTTAATACTGCAGAAAAGCCTCCAAAAAGCGTAAGACTGGCAATGGAAAGAATTGTTAATGCCGCAATCATTTCAATTAAAGTCATACCTTTTTTATTCATTTCCATCACCTCTTTCTTTAATCAACACATCTTTCTGGTATAAAATATTTCTTTTTGAATGCTTCCCAATTGAGTAATTCATTCTCTGGCACTTTTCCATCAACTAACGTACCTATAATTTTCAATGTTTCAATTTTACTTCCATTCATTTCAGTCACATTATACCAATGACCATCTTCAACATTAAATATCATATAGGCTTCCCAATCACCATTATTCATACTATTTCTATCATTTGCGTATACAAAAGATAATTTTTTTCCATCAGAACAATACGTTTTCATATAGAAGGTTTTGCCTTTAAAATTTTCTGGTAAATGAGATGCAGCGCTATTAACAAACATAGGTATTTGACTTTGATAAATCCCATAGTAAAGATAGGAACGCATCCAATCATTATTATAGTAACCAATATTTGCATATTTTTCCCAACTATCTCCAAACTGATTTATCAATCTGTTTGTTATGTCAGGATCCTTTTTCAAATACTCTTTCAGTATGGCATTTCCAGAACAAGCTGCTTCATAAAGAGGTGTTAAATGAGACATCATAATCTTCGCATTCTTGATATTGATATTCTCCTGAACGTCTGCTCCCTGCCCCTTATAGTATTTTAAAAGCTGCCATTTTTTCAAATCTCCGGTTCTTCCCAGCTGCATATCCGCATTTACTGTATCTGTCTGACCTGCATAATCAACAGTGATGCTTACTGTTAACTTTCCTCGTATATCTTTATCCTTATCAACCTCAACACGGGCTATCTTAGCCTCTGTTACCGTTCCCAGATTCGCATTTTCAGGTAAATCTATATTCAGAGGCGTTGACTGGTTAACTTCCTCTGGTATCATAGAAATATAATCCTCATTATCCAGTTCTATTTTCTCTACAATATTCTGTATAACACCCTTTGCTGTTAAATAAGCCTGTCGTCTATTATTGTTTTGTACACTTCGATTATAGTAAGAATATGAAATACCCAATGCAGCTGCCACCGTAATCATCAGCACCATGATTACCGTAATTGCCCAAAGCAGTGCAGAGCCTTTTTGATTTCTTTTCATATTCTCACCTCTCTTTTTATATCATGAACAGTTTAAATGTAATGGTTGTTGTCTGATCCTCATTCTCCTGGGAATATGTCACTCCGGAAACCTTTAATGACTTTGTTGTTCGCACATCATCGATCAGAGTCTGAACATCCGCAATAGCACCTGACACACTTAAATTCACATTATAAACCTTTATCTGTGTATTACTCTTTGCATTTGTAGACTTTTTCTGCTGCAACTCGTATTCTGTATAACTCATAATAGGCTCTTCATCCGCATCTGCGATACTAAGACTGACAGGAGTAAGCCCATGCTCTATAGTCATAGAGGTAATTAGATTATCGACATCTTCCTTCTTCATATCCTCATAAAACTTATTCTTAATATTTTTCAATTCCTCAGAAGTTTCCTTCAGCTTTTTATCCAAATCTCCATAATCGATGATGGAAGCCTTCGCTGACTGCAATTCAAGCTGTGCTGTATCATAATCTGCTTTCAGACTGTTATGCTTTTCCAGTGCCGGCATAAGCATCCAAAACACTCCTCCGGCAAAAATGATAATACATAACAATACATACAGCATAAATTTTTCCCGTTTTGTTAATGTCTGCATAAATTCACCTACTTCAGTTTACAGAGAACAGTAGCTGAATATACTGTTGTCGTCTGTTTATTCGTTTGCGTATTCGTCTCGTTATTCTTATTCAATAAATCCAGCAGCTGCTGTGCGGCAGATTCTGCATCATCCTTCTTTTCTGTATCAGTATTCGTTTCCGTTTTCTGTGTATCCGTATTCTGTTCGGTTGCCCCTGCAGTCTGTGTCTCTTTTTCAGACTGCGCATATCCGGAATAGTCAACCGCTTCAAATATCTTACTTTTCTTTAATCTTCTAACAAACTGCTCGGTATCCTCAGCTGTCAGAGATTCCACCTGAAGCGATACGATCTGTGTATCCCTTTGATAGGATAAAGATACGACAGATGTACTCAAATCAGAAGCAATCAGAATCTGGTCAAAGGTATTTTGACTAAGCTGCGGGTAAGACTGAATATCCTTGTGCAGTGTCTTATACTTTTCTACATCATTCATCGCCTTCTGCAGGGACTGGTATTTTTCCAAATCCGGATCCTCCGCAATCTGCTTCTGCACCTGCTTCAGTTCCTCCTTTGCAGCAGCAATATCGGAATTAAGTGTATGATTCTGATACGTCAGACTACCAAACCATGTCAGTAAAATAACTGCAGCACAAATTGGAAATGCCAGGTATTTTAACGTTTTGGCATATGGTGAAGCTTCTTTTTTCTGTTTATAAACTTTTAATAAATCAATATCTTTGTTTTTCAACCCGTTTTGAAACATCCCATACACCTCACTTTCTAATCAAACAGCCTACCGGAAATACATAATCATGTAAATGGAAATCATTATAGGACTGTGCTGTAACATAGACAATTTTTGAATCCGGGAATTGCTCTGCCTGCATGGACAGATTTGTCCGTATACTTTCAAACACCATGCGTTCCTCCGCATCATCCAGTCCACAGAAGTAAGCTATCTCAATCGGATACGGACTTTGCTTGGATTTACTAAACTGAATCAGCTGTGATATATTACTGTTCATTTCAGATATGAAAGCCTGTGTCCCACGCTCTGAAAAAAGTCGCGTCCTATTCGAGAAGGTGTAATGATTTTTTTCAAACAGATATGAAGATACATTATTGCCATCCAGCACAGAAACAATATAGGTCTTGTTATCCAGATCAGCCAGCTCCTGTGTCAGCTTATGCAGTGCATTTATGGAGATATCCATGCTTTTCAATTTGATTTCTGCACTTTCAAACAGCTCTATATAGCTTGTTAAGAGCTTTCTCTCAGCGGCACAGCACAGAATCTCTCCGCCCTTTTTATTCTCATCCGCAAACGCCGATTGAAGTACACTGTAATCATAAACAAGATCTTCATAGCTGCCGTCAATATCGGATAACTCATCCCTGGCAACCTTCATCAATTCTTTTTTTGATAGCTGAGGAACCTGGATATTTTTCACCAAAATCTGCCCGCTGTCAATAACAAGCCTTGCTTCCTTTACACCATTTTCATGAAGCTCCTTCAATATTTCCAGTATGGAAGAATCATCCGTTATGACACCATTGATCATCGCGCCTTCTTCCAGAGGATATTCATGAAATGCTTCTATTTTTATCATATCCTTTTTATCACATGAACCGTATATCATTTGTACTGCATGTGATGAAATATAGATTACATATTCTTTTGCCATAAGATTCTCCCTTACTAATAGCCTGTCATACCTGAAGGATTCTGGTACATCTGATAAATTGGCAGCAGTACA